>NZ_JAKKCL010000009.1:0-210304 GCF_021728175.1 Vibrio sp. A1-1 | reverse complement strand
TAGGGGCTTTCTTTCTGCTCATAACAAACAGGATGAAGCACTGGAATGATCACTCAATAGCCAAAAGTGGATCAAGTGCTGAGTGTCACACTTTTTCTGTCAATATGGGCTCGGTGAACACTTACCTAAATTAAGCATTATGGTTCCTAGCACTTTATTACTATCTTTTAAATAAACTAAAGTTTCGGATGGAATCTCAACTGAAAAATCAACAAGCAAAAAGTAGCGTTCCGGAATGAGTTCGTGATAACTAGGGTTTTTAGTATCTATGATCGTTATTTTAGTTTCTATATTTTTAGAAAGCATTTCCTTAAAGTTTTCACTCTGTAAACTTTGTTGAGTGAGCATTAGGACTTCAGGCTTTTCCATATACTGTTCCATAATGTTTCTCATACTTTCAGTGACTTAACATTCTTAAATTAGTCGTTAATCGTCCGCACTTAGGGTGATATGTAAGTGCTAGTCCACAGAGTAAAGTTATTTGCTACTTTTTTAAATTCCAAAGTTATTAAAAAGAGAATCAAAAAAAGTGTTTCTCATAAAAGAAACACTTTTAACACATTTAGGTCACAGTAATGATTAAGAATTCACTAAATTAAATAACGCAATATTTCAAGGACATTACACTGTTAACGAGTTATCCGAAATATTTTCTTTCGCCCAAATAAGTGCTTGGACTCTATTTTTTACTTCAATCTTCTTGAAAATATTGTGTAAATGAGTCTTTACCGTATTCTCGCTCACAAATAGTTGTTCGGCAATTTGTTGATTGGAAGCCCCCATAGAGAGAAAGGTAATTATTTGTTGCTCTCGTTTGGTCAAAATAGCGGGAACATTCTTATTTATAGGTTTGCAGTGGCGACGAAGGTGAGTAATGTATTGCTGAGAAAACTTACGGCTGAACCACATATCCCCCTGAAGTACCTTACCAATCCCAACTTGCAGCGTTTTTATATCATCAGAGGTATAGAAAATACCTGCTAGAGTACGCCAAGCAAAAAGATCTTCAGTCGAAATGGATTGATCACAATTAATTAAGATTTCGAGCGTATCTTTCTGTTGCGACTCTTTAAATTCCGAATAACGCCGAAAGATTTCATCAGTGATCACGCTGCAATCAACAATAATGGCCGACGCTAAAGGCGAATCTAACGCTCCGTGAATAAGAGAGTCTGGTGTGATTAGAGCAACACTAATACCGAGTTTGGTCTCCATTACATCTTTCAGCAGAGATGACTGCAGACTGCCCTCCGTGATTAAAATGACATTTCTTGTTTTTTGTTGCTCCATCCTGATCGCATTCCCTTGGTCGCTTTTATTGAAATACGCAATAGATTTAGATAGAGCAGTAGTATTGTCAAGTATGAAAATAACTAGTACTAATTAATAACTCATTGAAGTGTCAATAATTTTTAAGTGGCAAGTATGTAAGAGGTATTAGCATTTTTCAGGCATTAAAAAAGGGAGCATACACTCCCTTTTTTGTATTTGAGTTGGTGATTTTGTCGCGCCCGTTAGAGCCGAAACCTCACCCTAGCTTAGTGAACTGGAACAGAGTTTTTTTGGTTAAATTTACCAAAGTGTTGCTCTAACACTTCTGGCGTCAACTTACCTTCTGCTTCCAGCTTTTTTAGCTCAGCGACGATCGCTTTTTGCTCTTCTAGCGACGGCAGTTTTACTTCTGGCTCCTGAGCGGCTTCCTGAGAAATCTGCTCTAGTTCTTTTTCGAAGTCATTCATAGTACTTACCTAAATTTAGTTAGTGAACTTTTAAACTTCGGCTATTCTATCCAACTCTATAGCTTGAAGCTACTAACCATCTTGTCCAGACGTGAAGAGAGCGCTTGAAGATCACGACTTGCATCCGCCAGCTCTTCTGCCGTTGTCATTTCATTGATCGCGTTGATTTCTTCAATGTTTTGGTTAATGGTATGCACCACAGTGGATTGCTCTTCCGTCGCCGTCGCAACTTGCGTATTACGATCAGAGATGTCTGTAATTCGCTCAGAAATATTGACTAACACTTCCACGGCTTCATCGGTTGAAGAAACCCCTTCAATAGTGACCGCTTTACCCGCTTCCATCGCACTTACTGCGTCTTGTGCGTCACTTTGAAGTTGGTTGATCATCCGTTGGATCTCTTCTGTTGAGTCAGCTGTGCGTGACGCTAGGTTTCTGACCTCGTCAGCAACCACCGCAAAACCACGACCTTGCTCTCCAGCACGTGCAGCCTCAATCGCGGCGTTCAACGCAAGCAAGTTGGTTTGTTCTGATATGTCACGAATTACGCCCAGAATCGAGCCAATATCTTTAGTTGTCGATGCCAGCTGCGTGACGACAATATTGGTCGTTTCTACGTCATCAGCTAGGCGGCTAATCACCTCTTTGGCTTTCATAACCACTTCACGACCCGTTTGAGTATTATCAGAAGCCTGATTTGCCGTATCGGCAGCAGTCGCCGCGTTCGATGCAATTTCGCTGATGGTCGCACCCATCTGGTTAATCGCCGCAACAACTTGAATGGTTTGATCACGTTGCTCTTGGCTGTTGTCATGTGTGGATGTTGCTTTCGTCGAAACACTTTCTGCGGCTTGACTTAATGAGCCACTGGTTAAAGCAACTTCTTTCATTGTGGCGTGGATCTTCTCAATAAATCCGTTGAAGCCTTTTGAAAGCTGAGCAATTTCATCATTACCCTGAATTTCAATGCGCTGCGCCAAGTCGCCTTCACCTTGCCCAAGGTCGGTAAAACGATCGGCAATCAGTCGAATTGGTTTAGTAATACTATTTGCCAACCATACGCCCATCAGAATGAATACAACGGCGACAATGATGGTCGTAAACAGCATTTTTTGCGCAGTAGCATTTAGGTCCGCGAAGACTTCATCGACAGGAACTACACCAATGACAAACCAATTCATTGAAGGAACATACAAACTGGAAACAAACGTGTCCTGCCCTTCAAAGTCCACATTAATCAAATTGAAGCTGTTTTTATTCAGCAGTGCACTCGCATCACTACCAAATAGCTTGGTGATAGAAGTTTGGTTTTTACCTTGTTGACGATGTATTTGAATCTCACCCTGTTCGTTAGTGAGGAACACATAACCCGTATCTTCAATTTTAAACCCATTGAGCAGCGCAACCATGTCGTCCATCGACTTTGAAAGACCTGACATTGATGTACCATTTAAGTCTTGGTAGTTGGCAAACATTTTTACTTCGCCGTTTGCCTCTTGGAAAACGCTCACTGACGTTTCTTGACCAGAAGACGTAAAGCCAAAGAACCAAGCATCTTGAGTTCGATTAAGCTGACGCAAGAACCCGTTTTGATTCCAGTAATATGCCGTTTGACGATTGGCTACCGACGCATCATTAAGTCCGTACTGGGATTTAACGTTATTGAGCTGCTGAACTAACTGAACTTCTACCGACGGATCGCGGTCTGTATTAGATACAGCTTCGACAATAAACTCGTTTGTTGCGAGCTGTTTTGCGGCTTGTTGCATCTCTACAACTTCGCGGTCAATTTCTGTATTGATTTGCTGCAGCATCGCAGGTAGTTCGATATCAATAAGACGGTGGCTCAACACATCTCTTGCATGACGCTGAGCCATAACACCAACGATAATTGTTGATGCTAAAACAGCAAACGTAATACCAAGTACAACCTTCTGTTTGATGCTCAAGGAATGAAGTTTCAACATATTCGGACCTTTTAAAAGAATCACTTGTTATTGGCCCCATAAGGGGAATCTGGTGCATATCTCATGACACGCACATCACAGAAACTTTATCGGCTCACATATACAAAACTAGAGGCATTTCTCACTATATTATGAAAAATAAATGTAACGCTCTGTCAGATAAGAACTTTCAGTGATAGCAAGTACTTGCAATTCTCTGCAGAGTCCCAATATTGAAAAGATAAATTGCGAAAGCGCATTGGAACTTTTTCCATCTGGAAAATGACCAATACTCAACACAAAAATCAAATGGATATCGAGAGTCCAAAGCATGCATAAATCTAACTTCGAAACTCTTCAGCAATACCTAGAGTCGCAGATCATTGGTCAGCAAGATCTAGTCAAACAACTGCTTGTTGCCCTTTTGGCAGATGGACATATTTTGGTTGAGGGCCCTCCTGGGCTGGCAAAAACCCGTGCAGTAAAATCACTCTCAGATTGTGTTGAAGGCGACTTCCACCGAATTCAGTTTACCCCTGACTTGCTGCCAGCCGATTTAACCGGCACCGATATCTTCCGCCCCGAAACCGGAGAGTTCACTTTCCAATCTGGTCCTATCTTCAATTCTCTTATCCTTGCGGATGAGATAAACCGTGCACCGGCCAAAGTACAAGCGGCGATGCTTGAAGCAATGGCAGAGAAACAAGTCACAGCAGGTCGCCATACTTACCCGTTGCCAGAGTTGTTTTTGGTCATGGCGACTCAAAACCCGATTGAACAAGAAGGGACTTATCCACTACCTGAAGCACAGCTAGATCGCTTTTTATTACATTTAGAAGTGGAATACCCAGATGCGGAGCATGAGCTATCTATCTTGCGTATTAACCGCGGTGAAGCAAAAGGCGAAACTACAGTCGAGCGCCCAATGTTAAGCCAACAAGATATATTCACTGCGCGTAAAGAAGTGTTGGATATTCATATGGCCGAAACGATAGAGCAGTACATCGTCCGTTTAGTTATGGCAACACGTCGAGCCAGCGAATATGACACTGAGCTGGATAAGTGGTTGTCAATGGGCGTTAGTCCACGTGCCACCATCGCTCTGGATCGTTGTGCCCGTGCGCACGCTTGGCTTGCAGGTCGTGATTTTGTGTCCCCAGAAGATGTTCAAACCATGGCTTATCCGGTTTTGCGCCACCGTTTATTACTGAGTTACCACGCTCAAGCGGAAGGCATTACGGCAAACCAAGTCATTGATAAGCTGCTAAACCTCGTTGGCAGTGCATAAGACGAGGGAGTGATATGTCCACAACGCATCCATTGCCACCTCATGCGAATGGGGTGACATTAACCCTTGAAGAGCTGCTGCAATACCGCACTCAATCTATACGTTGGTTGCCACCAGCACAAAGTATCTGGTCGCAAATGAGCGGTAACCATACCAGCCGCCAAAAAGGGCGAGGCATGGATTTTATGGAAGTACGCCAATACCAACCTGGCGATGATATCCGCAGTATTGATTGGCGGGTAACTGCTCGTACAGGGAAAGCGCACACAAAGTTATTTGCAGAAGACAAAGAGCAAGCTGTGATTCTTTACCTTGACCTGAGTTCTAGCCTGCATTTTGGGTCTAAGTATATGCTTAAGTCGGTTCAATTGGCTCACTTTGCCAGCGTGTTGATTTGGCTCACTTTGGCTAAAAAGGATCGCATCGGTGCGGTGATTGACGATGGACATCAATGTTTTGAGTTTCGCCCTTCCTCTCTACAAAAACAGGGGCTGCGGATTCTTAATGCTATCGTCGATACACATAACGCGCAGGTGGCTCGTACTGCCAACAACGAGGCTCGTACACTGCAGTATACTCAGGTGTTAGAAACACTTCATACACTGACACCTAAGGGCAGCGAACTGATTATGCTCAGCGACTTTGCCCACATAAGCGCAGCAGAGTTGACGCAGTTACGTCGACTAAAACAGCACAACAGTGTGAGGGCTATTCAGTTTTATGATCCTTTAGAAAGAGGTGAAACAAACTTTAGAGGTCAAGTAAAAGCCTCGGATGGACAACGTAGTCAATGGTTCAACTTTGGCTCCAAGGGCCAAAGAAAGGAACTCGAAACACACTTTACTCAACACCAAGAAACCATTAAACAGCAATGCCATTCGATGGCGATTCCATTTAACACGCTATCAAGTGGTTGGCCCTTGATTTCACAATTAAGCTAACAAACTGTACAAGCAGCATTTATTAAGCAGTAATAATAATGACAACAAACAACCAAAGCCTAGACCTTGAACCTCTGATTTTACCAAACGCTCCGGATTGGTTTCCGCTCGCTTGGGGATGGTGGGCAGTGCTTGCGGCCACCGTACTTTTCGTTTTCAGCATTTATCTTTATACGAAATGGCGTAAAAAACGCCTACGCGCGCAAAAGGCAGCCTTAAAACTTTTAACTCAATCTGTCACACCTCATACCCCTTCCTCTGCTCTAGAAATATTGCGTCAGGCGGCATTGAGTTACTTTCCGCGTGAAGAAATCGCACCATTAACTGGAATCGCTTGGTATGAGTTTCTCGATAGCCATACAAAAGAGACTCGATTCGTAGACAAACAACATCAGTGGCAAGAAGCGCTGTATCAGAAATCCTCTCAAGAAAATCATCAAAGCTTGGTCGATGATTGTGTCTTTTGGATAACTCACGCTTTGCCACCAAAGAAAAAGGCAAATAACCGTGACTGAGCAAACACTCATAACCGAACTTGCCCAATGGCTAAACATTGAATTTGTCTGGTGGTGGGCACTATTTTTGCTGCCTGTCCCCTGGCTGGTATACAAGCTCCTGCCACAAGAATCTCAACAAGCCGAGATCAAATTGGCGTACTTACCAACTAATGAGAATGGCAGCAAGCCTAGGCAAGCCCTGCAAAAATCACTATCAATGGCGATCTGGGTTCTTCTTATCATTGCTTGTGCGCGTCCAGTTTGGTTTGGTGATCCAGTTGAGTTCCAACCCAAATATCGGGACTTGATGTTAGTCGTCGACCTATCTGGCTCGATGCAGCAAGAAGACATGGAGCTCAACGGCGAATACATCGACCGCCTCACCGCTGTCAAAAAAGTTCTGTCTGATTTCGTGGCAAAGCGAAAAGGCGACCGTCTCGGGGTTGTTTTGTTTGGCGATCACGCGTATTTGCAAACGCCACTCACTGCAGACCGTAAAACCGTCATGCAGCAGATTAATCAAACCGTCATCGGCCTGGTTGGTCAACGAACCGCCATTGGTGATGGCATTGGTCTAGGCACGAAAACCTTTGTAGACAGTGATGCTCCGCAACGAGTCATGATTTTGCTTAGTGACGGCAGCAACACTGCCGGTGTGCTCGAACCGCTCGAAGCAGCGGAAATCGCAAAAAAATACAAAGCGACCATTTACACCGTAGGCGTAGGTGCTGGTGAAATGATGGTGAAAGAGTTTTTCATGACTCGTAAGGTTAACACCGCAGCCGACTTGGATGAGCAAACACTAACTAAAGTGGCAGAGATGACTGGTGGACAATATTTTCGGGCGCGAGATACTGATCAGCTCGAAAAGATCTACGACACGATCAACCAGCTCGAGCCCGTGTCAAGCGACACGCAAACTTGGCGTCCGCAGTCAGAATGGTTCCCATACCCATTAAGCGCTGCATTCGTACTGTCGGTATTGTTATTCCTACTGAGGAGAAAACATGGCTGAGTTTATTTTCCTTAACCCTTATTGGCTTTTGGGGCTTATCGCAATCCCTACTGCGCTCTTGCTCAATCACAAATTTAGAGCAAAAAAATCGACACTGATTGCCCCTCACCTAGCTAAAGTGCTCGGACAAAACACGCAGTCCAAACACTATTTTATTCTCTGGGGCGTAGCTTGGGCGCTTGCCTGCATTGCGCTAGCGGGACCAAGCTGGCAATCCAACGCTCGCCCAAGCTTTGAGTTAAACCAAAACCGCATTTTAGTGCTTGATATGTCTCGCTCGATGTTCGCTACGGACATCAAGCCTAATCGACTCGCGCAAACACGTTATAAGGCGCTGGACTTACTTCCTAAATGGAAAGAAGGGGCTACGGGTCTTATTGCTTACGCTGGCGATGCCTATAACTTAAGTCCACTGACGACTGATTCCAGTACGCTTGCCGTCATTATCGAGAATTTGTCACCAGAGCTAATGCCTTTTCAAGGGGCAAACCTGCCTTCCGCAATTGAATTAGCGCTCAACCAGTTCTCTCAAGCAGGTGTGCAACAAGGCGACATCATCGTGTTAGCTGATGACCTTGATGAGTCAGAACTGTCTCGGACGTTGAATTTGGTCGAAGGTAAAAACATTCGCATCTCAGTTCTCGCAGTAGGAACCGCTAATGGCGCTCCCATCGCCCTACCCGATGGTTCTCTTTTAAAAACGGCACAAGGCACAACAGTCGTAGCGAAAACAAATCTGAAGAATTTACAAATACTAGCAAAGAAAACAGGTGGAATTTTTGTTCCTATTCAGCACACCAATCGCGATGTTGAGAACATTTCGGCCTTTACGAGCAACGTTGGCAGTCAACTTTCGGCCAAGAAGAGTGAAGAAGTGAGCACTGACTCTCGCTTAAACGGTGGCTTTTGGTTGCTGCCGCTGTTACTTCTGCCTGCAGCTTTACTGTTCCGACGCGGCCTGATTTGGATGTTTGTGGCCACAATAATACCGATGACTTGGACACAACACGCCGAAGCAAATCCGTTCTTAAATGCCGACCAACGAGGAGCGGAACTCTACAAGCAAGGTGAGTATGAACAGGCGCAAAATCTATTTACAAACCCAAGCTGGAAAGGGGCAGCCAGTTACCAAAAAGGTGACTACGAAGCCGCTATCGAAGCATTTTCTCATGACGCCTCTCCTAACGGCCGCTATAACCTTGCCAACTCTCTGGCGCAAAATGGTCAATTAGAAGAAGCGGCAGAGCTTTATAAAAAACTGCTTGAAGAAAAGCCCAACTTTGAAGCTGCAAAGAAAAACTTGTCGGTTGTGGAACAGAAGCTGAAACAGCAACAGCAACAGCAACAGCAACAGCAACAGCAACAGCAACAGCAACAGCAACAGCAACAGCAACAGCAACAGCAACAGCAACAGCAACAGCAACAGCAACAGCAACAGCAACAGCAACAGCAACAAAAGTCTCAAAACGGTGAGAAGGAAGAGCAAGGACGACAGTCACAAAGTCAGCAAGAATCTGAAAATAAAACAGAAAAGCAAAAAACAGAGCAACATCGACCGAAACGAGGTGAAAAGCAGGCTCAGGAACAAGGTGAACCAATGCAGGCTCAAGTACAGCCAAAAAATACGCATCGGGATGATCCTGAATTCCGTCGTCTAGAAGCAGTCGAAAGCGCTCGCGATCCAAGCTTTTTGATTCGTGCAAAAATGCAGCTTCAAGCTCAACAAAAACAACCTCCACAACAATCTCAAAAGGAGTGGTAAGCCCGTGATGAACAAAGGCGTACAACTGATCTTTATTCTTGTGGCCAGCCTATTATCCAGCTTCTCGGTGATGGCACAGACGCTTCAAGCAAGCGTCAATAAAACACAAGTTGCTAAGAATGAAGTGATCAACCTCAGAATCATGGCAGATACTGAGCTCAGCTCAGATGCAATTGACTTTAATGTACTTGAGAACGACTTTTTCTTGGGTCAACCTCGTTATGGGCGCTCCAGCAATAACATTAACGGAAGAAAATCTGTACGTACTGAGTGGAGTATCTCGATTGCGCCGATGAAAGAAGGTATTCTGACTATTCCGAGCTTTTCCGCAGATGGTATGAGAACGGAGCCAATAAAGCTTCGTGTCACCGCAAGCCAAGCTGAACCCAATCTCGATGACCTATTTAGCTTTAATATCAGTGTCGACAACAGCACGCTGTACCCTCAACAATCTGCGACATTACGTATGCAGCTTTTGATCAAAGCAGATACCCGCCGTCTTGATAACCCACAAATTGTGCCTCCACAGATTGAAGGCATGAAGCTTGAAGCGATTGGTGGCTTACAGCAGGGACAAAAGATCTTAAATGGATTAGAAGTAGCGGTCATTGAACAGTCGTTTCGCTTAACGGCGAATCAGCCGGGTACTTACACCTTGATAGGTCCTAGACTGACAGGCTCTTACATTTATGGCGACAGCTTAACGGGCTCTACCAAGATCATGCCAATCAACACCAAAGCTGAGCAAATGCCTATCGAGGTAAAACCAATTCCAAGTGAATTTGAAGGGGAATGGCTTCCAGCTTCAGCGTTAGAAATGACGCAGAGCTGGCAAGACGATCAAGGTAATCCACTGTCGGTTAATGCGCTCAACACTGTCAAACAGGGCTCTTCACTCACTCGAAGCATTCAAATTAAAGCTCGCGGAACACAAGCCGAATACCTTCCACGAGTAAGTATTGATTATCCAAGTTCACTACGGGTCTACCCAGAACAGCCTCAATTCGACAGCGCGAGAGATGGCACCGTTATCATGACAGTGAAGCAAGTCATTATCCCCACTGAGGCTGGGTCATATACCTTGCCGGGATACCATTTGAACTGGTGGGACAGTCAAAATGATGAAGCAAAAAAAGCGACGTTACCAGAGCTACAATTAAAAATAGAGCAAAGTGACACCGGGCTTATCACGTTGCCGGAATCGCCTCTGCCAACACCACCTGAGTCAGCCATCAGTCCCGAACCAAACGGTGGAGTGAGCAGTCTCTGGCAAACCCTGACCTTTGTTTTCGCTGGACTTTGGGTGGCGACGTTAGGAGTCGCGATTTGGGCATGGAAGAAGCGTCCTATGACGGCGAGTAAAACGGTTTCGAATACCGAGCAACCTCTTTGCGTTGATGCGTTGAAAAAAGTCATCAATGAAGGGGACGCTGCTAAAATTGAACGCTCAGTAAACGAGTATCTAAACACTCACCGAGACAGGTTAAGCCCTGGTGATGCGCAAGCCGTAAAACAAGAGCTTGACGCCATGAACCAAGCGCGTTTTAGTGCCAATCAACAACCTTGGCGTCCAGACTCGCTACTGGCAAAAATTCAAAACCTTGGCAAAGCAAACGTAACGAAAACCGACCACCAGCTAGAAAAACTATAAAGAAAAATGGCAGCTCAAGTGAGCTGCCATTTTTCTTGTGCGACCAAACACACTTTAACAGTTTTATCTAAAAATCAACCAAACTGTCTCAGTAACTTTGATGTTATGAGCATCACTTATTCAACAAAAGCTTGATGCTCGTACTCATATCGCCTTACGCAATTTCGACCATGGCTCTTCGCTTGATAGAGAGCCTTATCCGACAACTGGTAAAGATGGTCGAAATTAAAGTCTTTGCCTTTCGTTTTGTAGCAAGAATAACCGACTGACACAGTGAGCAACTCCCCTTCTGGGTTGTGTTGGTGTTTGATGCCTTCATCTTCAATGCATTGACGAATACGTTCCGCTCTCTGCTTTACCGCCTCTTGATCAGAGCCGATCATTAGTAACACAAACTCTTCTCCACCAATGCGACAGAAAACCTCGTCTTCACCTTTGGTATGATGATCCAAGATATGACCCACGCGCATTAGTGCGATATCCCCTTCGAGATGGCCATAGTGATTGTTAAACAAGCCAAAGTGATCAATATCAATCAGGATAAGACCAAAGGACATCGCTTCCTCACACTCTAGCGCGCAATATTTCTGCATCACATGTTCTAACATACGGCGATTGCCAAGACGTGTCAGAGGGTCAAGTTTAGAAAGCACCTCAAGCTGTCGGTTGGCTTCTTCCAACTCTTTGGTTCGGTTTTGTACTTCTAACTCCAGGTTTTCGTTTAATCCGCGAATCGCCTCTTGCGCTTGAGTGCGCTGCAAAACCTCCGCTAGACTGGAAGCGAACATACGAATCACTTCACGTAGCTGAGAAGTCAGCGGCGCGCGCGTCAATAAGTTATCAACAGCAATAAAGGCGATGGGCCCGCTGCTGTTCGAAGTCAAAACCGTCATCGCAGCCCAGCCAAAGCCGACAATATTACAGTCATGATAAATAGGAACGGATTCCTCAAATGCCACTTCACTAGGTACGGCGCGAGCTAAATTGATCAACGAAAAGTCTTGTGTCTCACCAAAGAAATAAGACTCATCCACCACATTGCCTTGAATGTCAGTCCCCCAAGTGCCTTGCATGTATGAGCAATTTTCATCGGTCAAAAACACCGCCATCCGATCAATACCAAGATTTTTGATAGCAAAAGTGACGGCCGATTTACATACATCACTGACGGTTGTACAGCGTGATAGCTCAACCATGCTTGAATGCAACATACGCACGTTCTGCTCCTGGCGCTTTCGAATGTAAATTTGTGAGAAAAGGGAGCCAAACGAGTCCAACATCTGTTTTTGATACGCTGTTATCGGCTTGCGATGAATAAAGTTATCAAGCGCGAACCAACCAAATGGCTCATTGCCATCACGTAGGATCAACATCGCGTTCCACCCCTGCCCAACCACTTTACCAGCTGTGTATATCGGCGCATCTTCCACGATCACTAGGTTGCTCTCAAGGCTTGACAGCGCAGCGATGTATTCTTCGCTCAGTTGGTGTAAATCGTATTGCGTGTGGAACTCATCAATGGTGATGCCTGATTCATCCGTGCCGTATGTTCCACTGAAACTGCGCTTTTTCATATCTAGAAGCATCAGTGTGGAGCGATCAAACCCCAACCGTTGACGTAGCGCTTCGACGGCTTTGTAATACAAATCTTTTAAGGAATCAGGGTTGGAGATCTCGAGAGCAACTTGCTGAACTAACTTCATGTTCTCGATAAAGCGCTCGCGTTGGTTAATTTCATCGACATATTGCGCTTCACGAATATCTCTGTGTCTCATCTCTTGCGACGCATTTTTCTCGGCGCGAATGCACTGCCAACGCGCCGCTGCAAGCTGCATTGCATCATAACTTTCTTCATAGATATTGTGTGCCGTGCGAGCATGAACAGATTGAATCAGTAGGTAGGTGCGTTTGATAGGCGTGTTATCGAGCATCATTATGTAACTATCTCCACCTAAATCTTGGGTGTGATTCCAGTTACAAGTATTGATCGCCAGAGGAATGATGCTTTCAGAAGTGTCAAACTGACTTGCCCACTCCCAGAAGCTGTCAGGATAGCTTTGGATTGGGTAAAGCTCCCCGCGAGAGAAACTCACAGAATAACGAGGATTGATTGAAGGATCTTCAAAAATGGCTAAGGCTTGAGGGGAGAACAAACTCTCTAAATGATCAAATATCGCCTCCGCTAATAAGCGATGATCCCTCGTTGAAGACACTTTTCTTGTAAAACTTCTTAAACTCACCCTACCAACCTAATCTACTTTTTTATTCTCGATAAAAAACTACTTAGGCCATCATATGCAATCAATACAATCAAATTTGAGCTGTTAAGTCATTCGCAAAATTATCAGACTTAGTTTCACATTCGAGAGCTCTTCAGCACTTTTATAACCGTATTTCACATAAGTTACATGTTCTATAAAAAGGGGGGATATTTGTGCTTCCTTGCAAGAATTATTGGTATAGGTTGGTGTTATAAATCTGCAGCTTGAAAAGAAAAAGGCCCCTCAAAAAGAGGGGCAAAGTTACCATCGCTTATAGTTATTTAGTTATGCTTGTAAATACGGCGAGTTAACCGAAATCACCATTTACGTAGCCTTGAGTACGGTCATCTTGAGGGTTACTGAAGATCACTTGAGTATCGTTATGCTCAACCAGTTCACCCATTAGGAAGAACGCAGTACGGTCAGAGATACGACGCGCCTGTTGCATTGAGTGAGTCACGATAACGATGGTGTAGTTCTTCTTCAGCTCTTCCATCAATTCTTCGATTTTATGTGTCGCAATTGGGTCAAGTGCCGACGTTGGTTCATCCATCAGAATCACATCCGGCTCCATCGCGATCGTACGTGCTATACACAGACGCTGTTGCTGACCACCCGATAGACCAAATGCGTGTGACTTCAGACGATCTTTCACTTCGTCCCAAAGTGCTGCACCGCGTAGTGAACGCTCTACCACTTCGTCAATGTGTTTCTTGTCTTTGATACCTTGAGCACGTAGGCCGTAAGCCACGTTTTCGTAGATGCTCATCGGGAATGGGTTTGGCTTCTGGAACACCATGCCAACCTTGATGCGAAGATCCGCGACATCAATGTTGCCGTAAATGTCTTCGCCGTCCATCGCCAATTTACCCGTGATTTTCACGCCTTCGATTAGATCGTTCATGCGGTTCAAACAACGTAGAAGCGTTGATTTACCACAACCTGACGGGCCGATAAGCGCCGTTACTTGGCGAACTGGAATTGGTAGGTTGATCGATTTCAGTGCTTGGTTTTCACCGTAGAATAAGTCTAGGTTTTCAATATCAAATTTGTTCATTTTCTTAATCTCTTAAATCTTGAATTCGTGTCTTTTAACGTGCGTTCTTAATTAGTGTTGTTAGTAAGTAGCGGTGTTAAAACGTCTAGCAATCAGTTTCGTGACCATGTTGATCAGAAGAACAACCACGATAAGCACTGTTGCGGTACCGTAAGCCTGATTCCATTCTTCAACGGTAAACAGTTCGGTAGTCAGTTTGTATAGGTGAACGGTTAATGTACGACCGGAGTCCAACAGAGAATCTGGAATACGAGCAACCATGCCTGCTGTCAGAAATACAGGAGCAGACTCACCAATGACACGACCAATACTAAGAATGACCGAGGTTAAGATCCCTGGCATTGCACTCGGAAGAATCAAACGCCAGATAGTGTAAATTTTTGAAGCGCCAAGGCCGTAAGAGCCTTCACGATACGTTTGAGGCACTGCCATTAGTGCTTCTTCCGTAGTACGGATGATCACTGGCAGAATAAGAATACTTAGAGTCAGTGCACCCGACAGAATCGAGAAACCCAGGCCAAGAATTGCCACGAAGAACGTCATACCGAATAGACCGAAGATGATCGACGGGATACCCGCCAACGACTCAGTACAGAATCGGATAATTTTTACCAATCGGCTACCGACTTTCGCGTATTCGGTTAAGTAGATTGCCGTCATGATACCCAGTGGCGCCGCTACGGCGATGGATGCGATAACCATGTAGATGGTCGAGACGATCATCGGGAAGATACCGTGCTCTTCACCAGTACGTGTGTAGTTATCAGTAATGAAGTTCCAATCTACGTGTTGTAGACCATTTGATAGGATGTACCAGATAATCCAGAACAAAAAACCTACCGTTAGTGCTGCCGAAATCCAAACCAAAGCGTTAAAGACGTTATCTTTGAACTGGCGAGCTTGTTTTAGTTTTGCGCGATCCATAATAGTCACCTTTAACGAGCGATTACTTCGCTTTTTCTCGGTTTAGGTAAAGAAGTACAGCGTTCAACGACATGATGAAGACCAGAAGTACAACACCAGTGGCGTAAAGAGCGTTGGCGTGAATACCACTTGCGTAAGACATTTCAATCGCGATGTTTGCGGTTAGCGTACGTGCCGAATCTAGGATGCCTTCTGGCATAGCAGGTGCATTACCCATCACCATGATGATCGCCATTGTCTCACCTAGAGCACGGCCAATACCCAAAATCACACCCGTCATGATGCCTGAACGAGCCGCTGGAACGAGCAATTTGAAGATTGTGTATATTTTCGAAGCGCCAAGAGCCAAAGAGCCTTCTTTGTATGCGCGAGGCACAGCTCGAATAGACGTTTCAGATACCGTGATTACGGTCGGTAGAATCATCACACCAAGCACGATGATACCTGCCAAAATCGTGTTACCCGCAGGGACATTAAAGATGTTTTGAATCAGCGGTACGATGATGACCAAACCAAAGAAGCCATAAACCACAGACGGGATACCTGCCAAAAGCTCAACTGCAGGACGAATAATATCCGCAAGACGCTTTGGTGCGATTTCGGCAATAAAGATAGCCGTCAGCACACCAATTGGTACACCAACGATTACCGCACCTGCCGTCGATACAATAGATGCAACAATCATTGTCGCAACACCGTAAAGTGCAGGCGGCAGCCAGTTTTGTCCAAGAACGATGCCCGATACACCAGCTTCTTGGAATGCCGGGATACTTTCTCGAACAATAAAGTAAGCAATAACGGCTAATGAGACGATGCCGATAACGGCACTGGTTAGGAACAAGCCGTGGAAGATACGCTCTTTCCAGTCTACGCGACGTTTCTCGCGCAGGCCGGGCTTGCTGATAGCTTTAGCGTCAGTATTCATAAGCTTTTCACTATTTGTTGCGATGGTCATTTAAAAAATCTCACGGTTCTGGGCGTTTTGCCGGTGAACACTATGGATAGAAAAGGCTCAGCCCTAAATGGTGGGCTGAGCAAACTTAAGAGTCCCGATAGAATTAGTTAACTGAGATGTAACCGTTTTGGTCAACTAGCTTTTGCGCATCTTCAGTTAGCATCCAGTCTAGGAATTTTTGCGTTTCAGCTGATGGCTTGCCTTCTTTGTAAAGAACAAGGAATGGACGAGCTACTTTGTAAGAACCGTTTTTCACGTTAGCCACTGTTGCATCAACACCGTCGATTGCTAGAGCGTTAACCGTGTTGTCTACCGTACCTAGTGAAATGTAGCCGATTGCGTATGGGTTAGATGCAACCATTGTTTTGAGTGCGCCGTTACCGTTTGCAACTTGAGCACGTTGAGAGATAGCTGATACCTTCTTACCAGAAATCTTCATTTTAAGAGACATGATGTCTTCAAATGCGCCACGAGTACCTGAAGCCGTGTCACGAGTAATTGCTACGATTGGCTTGTCTGCACCACCGACTTCTTTCCAGTTTGATACTTCGCCTTTGTAGATTGCAGTCACTTGCTCTGCTGTTAGGCCAGGCAGTTTGTTTTGTGGGTTAACAACCACTGCGATACCATCACGAGCAACCACTTCTTCGATTAATGTTGATTCTTTTTCAGAGTCTTTTAGATTACGAGAAGACATACCAAGGTCTGCTGAACCATTTTTTGCTGCTTTAACACCAGCTGAAGAACCAGGGCCTTGAACTTCGATAAATACGTTAGGGTTCTTCTTCATGTACGTTTCAGAGAAAACTTCCATCAGTGGAGTTACGCTGCTAGAACCCACTGCAGAGATAGTTTCTTTAGCAGAAACAGGAGTCACTGCCATTGCGCCTAGAAGTGCGATTGCACCGATTACTGTCTTTTTCATCACAATTTCCTTAAGTGGCTTTATTGCCGTTGTGTTTCACTTGAACGGTGCTCACTTTAGAATTTGAATATGACAGTTGTGTTTCACTTAGTTGAACCCTCTATGACACGTTGTCATTTCTGTATATTAATTCCGCGACTGATCCCTCTACCGTTTTTAGCTTAGCGCTTTTATAAATTGCCGCGCGTTCAAAATGATAACTCCATCGATTTTGGTACATTTCATAACAATTGGATATGAGTAAGTCATTGATTTGACGAATATGGCAATTAAAATCGAAATGCTTATTTATAAAAAAGATAATAATTAAACCGATAGAGGGTCAATCATGCGTCAATTTCTTAGTACGCTTTCTATTAAACTTCAGGTCTTTTTACCTGTTCTATTCACCGTTGTATTACTCATCATTGGATTGAGCGTCGGAATCGGCAAGCTCGACCAAGCATTCAATAAGGTTTCCACTTCCACCAACAAGCTGATCATTCATACAGAGGAACTCAGCGCCATCGTAGACAACACCTACGCCATGCGCATCAAAGCCATTTACAGTCTATTTAGAGCCGAAGATGTCCAATCTCTCAACCAAGAACTGTCTGAACGACAAAACAAAAACCGCGATTTTCTGAATTCCATTGATAGCCTCCCAGGCGTTCAAACCGAAGTGAATACTATGCGCAAAGCCATGGATCACTATGTTGATTTCACGCGCGTCACCATGACACCTCTGCTCACCACCAAACACTCTTCTGGCTACACCACATCCGATTTCAATCAAAAGTACGAATCTGCGATGGCAGAATATCGATTGGCTGGCGAAGCAATGATCAACGCCATCGACAACCTGTCTAAACAATTGAATCAAATCGTCACCGATGAAGTGGAAGCGAATGGCGAACAGCATTCAACCACGCTCACTTACAGTGCGGTTTCACTTGCGGTGATCTTGAGTGCTGCTTCGCTTATTAGTTGGATACTAGCCAGCTATATCGTTGCACCGATTCGTAACCTTCAAGGAACCATGCAAGAAGTCGCGAAGGGAAATCTATTGGTTAAAGCCGAAGCCATCGGAAAAAACGAAGTGTCGCAACTGGCTCAGGATGTAAACCAAACCATCGACAAACTGCGTGAAACCGTGAGTGCATTAGTTCGAATTAGTGAAGATGTGGCATCAGCATCGACCGAGTTAGCGACTGTTATGACTCAAAGCAGCGTTAACTCAGATCAAGAAAAGCAAGAAGTTGAGCAAGTGGCTTCGGCAATCAACCAACTAGAATCGACTGCAGCTGAAGTGTCGACCAATGCACAAGAAGCCGATAGCGCATCAAATCAAGCACGCATGCTTACCTCACAAAGTCTGAGCATGTTTGAGGAAAGCACTCGCGCAAGCGAAAAAATGGCAGAACAACTCAACGAAGCCGCAGCCGTCGTGACATCGCTGAAAGATCAATCAGAACACATTGGTCGCGTGATCGAAGTGATTGAAGGCATTTCTGAGCAAACCAACCTGCTTGCACTGAATGCAGCGATCGAGGCTGCACGAGCGGGCGAAAGTGGCCGAGGCTTTGCGGTAGTCGCCGATGAAGTACGTATGCTAGCGGCGCGAACTCAGGAATCGACGAAA
Source organism: Vibrio sp. A1-1 (assembly GCF_021728175.1). NCBI lineage: Bacteria > Pseudomonadati > Pseudomonadota > Gammaproteobacteria > Vibrionales > Vibrionaceae > Vibrio > Vibrio sp. A1-1. The sequence continues at coordinate 191,722 of NZ_JAKKCL010000009.1, read as the reverse complement.
GAGATCCAAACCATCATCGAAGAGCTTCAGCAGCAATCGGGCCACGCAAATGAAAGCATGCACTCTAGCTTAGCCATGTTGTCAGACAACCAAGCTCTGGCACAAGAAGTTAGCCAATCACTTGCTAATATCAGTAATGCTATCGCCGCTCTGAACTCAATCAACACGCAAGTGGCGACCGCATCAGAAGAGCAGAAACAGGTCACGGCCGATATCAACAACAACTTAACGAACATCTATGAACTAGTGAGCCAGAACGTGACTGGCATTACGCAGTCCGCCTCTGCCACTCAAGAGCTTTCGGGCTTAGCGGAAAACCAAAAGCACCAACTTAAGCAGTTCCAAGTTTAAACATTCTGCTCAACACGATAAGTGCCAAAGGTTAGAAAAGAAAAAAGCTCCGCACTGGCGGAGCTTTTTATAAAGGCAAAGCTATCAATCTTTATTAACGTAATAAGTATTATTCATCTGTCACTAACAAGAGAGAGCTTTTGAAACTTGAGTCTAATGGATCTCTATTGAAAACCTCACCATTAGTCGTATCAAGAGTAGCAACATGCTTACCATCACCATTAGGTGTGTTACTCCAAATATTACGTCCTAAAATATCGTCCTTGTCTGTCAGTGTATAACCGCTCGCAAAGCCTGTACCATTCATCGCTGGGCTATAGCAAGCTTGCTCCGTTAACGATACCAACTCTTTAATGTTTGCTAGTCGCCAATTCTTTTTGCCAGCAAAGTTGTGTAGAGGGTGGTTACCGGACGGATTACGAATTTGTTGGGCCGTAGACAGCGCGAATTGCCATGACATCGTAGCTCGCGTTCCGGTACATTCTTCGTTTGCTGCATTCCATGTCATACCGACTGGACAGCGCATCCATGTAAGACCTGTTTTTAAGTCAGTTACAGTTCCCTTACCTGAATAAGTGTAACGTGTATTAGGTGCTGTTTTAGCAAACTCAGTCGAACACTCTTGCGCTGCCATTGCTACTTGAGAAGCCAACACAAGAGATAGCGAGGTCATTAGTTTCTTCATCTTATTGTCCCTTAACTGCTACTAGACGGATTGGGAATTGGTAGGAATCATAGGCATCTTCACTTGTACTGCTTGAGCGAATCTCAACGAATGAAGTGGCCCCTCTATCTGCGCCCCGAGAGACAATTGCGGGGAAATAAATCTCACCATCCATGAGCTGTGATGATGTTTCCGTAAACCTAAAACCATCATGCCAAAACGCACCTTTTTCTAAATAAGGGCTGCCTAAAGTTTGCTGTGGGAAGTATTTGACATTAAAACCATACACATTGTTCGGTTCATATTCTGTGCTCGGCGCAAATAGTGTCTTTTCACCGAAATCTAGTAAGTCATAAGTTTCACGGTAAGTAGGCAGGCGCCAACCAGTGATTCCACATAACGATTGTTTGTTTATGTACTCAACGTATTGGCTCGTAGTACAAATTTCATCGCCTACCTCTTTACAGCCCGCAAGATCTACATCTTTGCTAAATGGCTTAAATGTTTCAGACTCAAACGCAAATAGGCGGTCTTTAAATTGAATAGAGCTCGCATCCGCACTCTTGTTTTCCCAAACAAGACCAGTACGCTCATCCAAAGTGCAAGCCCACTCAGTGGCATCTGCAGCTAAAGCAGCGCCTTGTGAATCTAGCTTAACGAACTTAAAGCCCGCGCCTGTCGACGTTTGCTTGTCCTGTTTGTCGAAGCCGTATTCCGCATCTTGACCAGGGTAAGAAGCTTGGACCTCTGCAACGTCTGCAGCGCCATCAGCAAAGTGAAGAATGGCACCCGTATCGTTACTACCAACCGTTTGTTCAGCAACCGCTGCAATTTCTTCAGCAAATGCACTCACTTCCGCTTCAGACAGAAGATCAGAGGCTAGCGATTTACCTTGGAAGCTAAGACTTTGAGCAAGCAGCGCTACGCCTTTGGTCATTTGTTGTGGTTGCATCGCAGCTAATAGTGCAACCGTGTTTTGCTCTAGCTTGTCTAGCTCGCTGGCTTCTGCGTTAGACATTACCGTACCAGATAGAGAAACGCCGGCATCCGTGAGTTGCGCTTTAACAATATCTTCAGCTTGAGCAACGGTTTTACCGTCAACCACAAGACCTGCGAGCAATGTTGTTACACCATTTACTGTGTTACCCGTGGCTAAGTTTTGGCCTGGAGCTGCAAGACGCAACGTTTGGTTTGAGCCTTGATCAACTTGAGCAAGAATCGTGCTAGTCAAAATGTTCTTGTCGCTTGACGTCAGGGAGAACTTACCAGCATTATCCGTTTTAGCACTCGGTTCAGTAGTATCACAAACGTAGTTCTGGTTTAAATCGATACATACTGGCGTATCAAGAAGTGTACCTGCAGAAACGATGGTGCCAGCTACATTATAGGTCGGTGTTGACGTGTCACCACCAGAACCACCGCCACAACCAGCTAGGGCTAGTGACATAGCAACGAAAGAATATTGAAACTTCATAAATTTTGTCTTCTTTAGATTTTAATTAACGAGAACGAATCACTCTCACCATTGAAAGCAGGAAAAGTCCTAACAAGGTCCAAGGCGAACCACTGCCACCTGAACCACCACCACTGCTTTCTTTAGTGGTATCAGCACTACACTGATACTGAGCAAAGTGACTCACACCCCACTCTTTCAACACCCCAGAGTTCCCTGACACGCGGTCAGATACTTCGAGACGCCAAGTACCCCAACTCGGCTGACCGACAAGTGCTTGTAACTCCTCGTCATACTGAGCGGTGAAGTAACCTTTAAATCCATTGGTATTGCTTGATTGATGGCTAAGTAGCACAACCGATTTACCTTGTGGAGACACAAGCGTCACTTGCAGATCCTGCAGTGAGTCATGTTCGATGTTTAGGTAAACCGCAAACGAATCATCAATCGTGCGTGACTTGTCCGATAGCGTCTGAGAGAACAATCTGTCACCCTGCTCCGGCAAAGCGGAGTTCACTGGTTGAGGCTGGATATCGAGCTCTGGCGTACCATTAACCAGCATCACCTTTTCGCTCCACTGGTGAGCCTTTAAACCTTTAGCAAATTGGTAATCCAATAAAATAGAGGAATCGAATTGCGTGCCACATGTCAGACCGCTTGGTAACGCTACCTTCATTGAGGTCGAGTCAGAAAGCGTTTCATCAAAGTCGAAAACGGATGCGTTATTTAGCTGCCATTGCCCTTTGATGCTCGCTTCGCGGCCAGTTTGGCTCAGGCTCACACTCACGTCTTGACCTTGTGCGATGTATCGAGCGTCATAGCGAACGCGAAAAGGCGCTTTAAGTAAGTTGTGTTTGTTGAAGCTGTCCGTCAGGAATTGGGCATAGTCTTTATTTGGGAACAAGGTGTTTGCGGCAAACACGGTGGACTCCGCCAAATCATGCATTTTCACGCCACGACCAATACCATACATGCCTTCAAGAACAATGGCGTCAAACTCCCGGAACACGCTATCGGTGTCATCACCGTATCGTTCAACCGATGCTTTAAGCGCTTGGAACAGTGGCGTTGACCATAGCTCGTCGCCTAGTTCACCGCCCACACTGACGTGCGCTGGATACTCTGAACTCTCGAAGTAACGCGCTCTTTGGTTCCATAAGCTACGAGTTGTTTTGCGTGTTCCGAACATACCATCCCAGTTGAACACCGTATCAATCTCAAATTCCTGACCACGGCGAGCCGCATCTAAATACTGTGTTCGGTAGCTCGCACTGCCCGCCCAGTAATCACCGACACCTTCTCCAATCGCACCAGTGTGGCCATACGCCCAATCGGGAACAATTTGATAGTGAATCCCGTGTCCTAGCTCGTGCAAAATCACATCTGCATCCGCAGCATCCGGAGATACTCCACCCACGCCTAACATCAGCGCACGCGAACCTGTGTAGTAAGAAGAGTTGTCTAGCGCTAAACCACGTCCATCAAAACGAAGCGGCTCTTCAAATAAGTCATAGCTCAAGCTCGATAGGTACTGCAGTGAGTTGTCAAGATGGTAAAACGCCATCAACTGCAAAAAGGCATTGTCGCCAAGCTGAGCGCTTTGCATCGCTTTTACATCAGCAAAAGATTTAACGCCTTCAGGCGGCAAAATACTGCTTGTATCGCGTACGGGCTCCGCACCTACCGCAGGTGTAGGCAGTAATGCAAGTGCATCCACCTGTTTAACGCGCTCGTTGGCTAGGTAGAACTTGCCGTCAGACTGCAAAACTTGAATCTGCTTCTCAACATATTGAAGTGGCTGCGGATAATCCTCTAACGAATTCCAAGCAGAATCAGGCGCAGCTTGTTGCTGCATCGTACGTAAATCAGGATCAAACACTGAGACGGGAACCGTCACTAACTCACCAGAGTTCAACGCTGGCGGCTCGGTCACTTCCAATCGAACAGGCAATTCCAGTTCTGCGGCTGGCATCGCCTCGCCATTACGAATAACCGTATCTTCAAGGCTTTTGAAAATACGCTCGATTTGGCTGTCTTGGTTAGTCGACAGCACAATGGTGCGTTGCGGTTGATACTGACCATCGACCCACACATCAAAGTTGTAATGATCTCCAAGCTGAGAACGGGTCTGATAGCGAAACTTAAGTTCGCCAGCGCTAGCGTAATTGTCTTGTAAGTAGCGAAGCGCTTCGGCTTGGTTCGTGACCGTAACAGCTGCGCTAGGGTAATCCCACTGCGCAGCGTTCGTCACTTGAACGCCTGCCAACGCAAGAGAAAGCGCTAAAAGTTTGAGTTTCATGCAGGGCTCCTACTAAAAGATGTACTTCGCGTTAACCGTAAAGTAACGACCTGGTTCCGTTGAGTAGCGTTTGCTCTCATCTGCTATGCCAGCAACGTCTTGGTAACGAATGTATTCTTTGTCGAACAGGTTGATGATGGTCGCACTCAAACGAAAATCTTTGTTGATTTGGTAACTTGCCCCCAGATCGAGCGTGTTCCATGCCTCTGTTTGTGCGCATTCAGTCTTTTGTCCAAGCGACGTTTGGCAACTCGGCACACGATCCATCGAACCAGCCCAATTCCACGTCGCGAACGCATTAAAGTCTTGTTGCTGGTAGTTCAGCCCAACATTGCCCTCAAAAGGCGTGATGCTACGAACGTATTCGCCCTCAGCGTCCTTTCCGTCCACATAACCAAGCTTGGTACTTAGCTTCCAAGACGATGTGAAAGCATACGCAGCAGAAAGCTCCGCGCCGTAGGTTTCAACGCCGTGTAAGTTTTGGTATTGCTTGACGTAGTTACCGAAGTTATCTTGACCCGTGGTAACAACATCAATGAAGTTTTGGAATTTGTTGTAAAACGCAGAAACGTAAAGTTGCGCTCGGCCATTATCGAATTTGTTACCGATTTCAAACGAGTCCGAAGTTTCTGCCTCTAGATCCATATTTGGTGCAATAACAAAAGGCGTCAGCGGCACAAAGTCGTGGCTTACGAAGCCATACGCCTTATCGTATTCTGGCGCTCGATAGCCGTGATCGTAAGAGAGGTAAACTCGGTTGTTTTCGAACACTTCACGAGAAATCGACAAACTTGGTGAAATTTCAGAACTGTCGATATCTTTCAGTGGATATCCACCGATATCATTCTGGCCATCAGGTGAAAGTCGGTGCGCATCGAAACGCAAACCGCCAGTCAATGTCCATTTATCCAGTTCAATCATGTCACGGAAATAAAGCCCAATGTTGTATGCACGTGCAGCGGCAAAGGGTTGTTTTTGCGATGCGTTGGAACCCGTCCAATCGAGGACTTTCTGATTATCTTCCCGTTGGTAGTAATCCGATGCTATCTCAACGCCATACGCTAACTTGTGCTCAGCCGATGAGGCGTGAAGCGTCTGTTTGAAATCCGCTCTCAAACCGACCGTGTTATCGGTAAATGTTTTGTGCTCAAGTTCGCGGCGCTTGATCAGCAGACCATTGGCGTCGGTAGAGTTCATTAAGCGATTGGTGTCTGTGATCACTTCGGTATGACGCCAATAAACTTTGGTATCCAACTCTTCAAACCATGTTGGATCAAGCGGCGTTAGCTCTGCACCTAGATATGCACTGTATTCTTCTGTCGATTCATCTTCTGCAAAGTCTTCGATATGCCACTTGCCATCTTTTTGTATGGATGACGAACCTTCAAGGCGTTGTTGGTCTTGTCGATAGAGTTCGGCACGCGCTTTGATCATCACTTCATCACTGAAGAAATGATTGATGGCGTATGACGCGCTGTAACCATCCAAATCGCGGTTGTACAAATCTTGGCTGAAGTTACGCGTCTCTTCACCTTGCCAATAAGCCGCGTTGACCAAGCTTTCCGTATCGCCAGAACGAAATGCCAAATTGCTCGCGCCTTTGTATTTATTGCTGATCCCCGTATAAGTGCCCGTGGCGTCAACATAAAAGTCACGATCTTCTAAAAACTCGCCCGGCTGTTTGGATTTTAGAATCACAGCGCCACCAATGGCACCAGAGCCCAAAACTGAGGAGCTTGCCCCTTTCACTACTTCTAATGATTCAAGATTAGATAGATCGAACGTGTCGCGGCCCACTTTGTCATTGTTGTCATTCGCACCAAAACCGTCTGCAGAGCGAATACCGTCACGAATGATCATAATGCGATTACCCGTCATGCCCCGAATCGTGATGTTTTGTGGACGACCAGCGCCACCCGACACACTTACCCCAGGCTCGTGACGCAGCGCATCATAAAGCTCTGTTTCGCCCTTTTGTTCAATCTCTTCGCTGGTGACAACCGCAACGCTGCCTGCTACTTCAGACACAGGTTGTTCAATCCGATTCGCCGTCACCACAACCTCTTCCATAGAGAAAACGTCAGATTTGGCGTGCACTTGGCTGGCAGCTAGTACCGAAAGTACTGCCGCTGACACTGGGGTAAGCTTCATTTACTGCTCCGCTTTAGATGTATTAATCAGTGATAAAAGAAAGGCGTATTCTTTTGCTTGTTGTTCTTGCGCTTGTCGTGGGTCCATTTGGTGGCCCGAGTTAAAATCGGTCTGTAACAAGTACGGCCCGGTGTGCTCACTTAGCTCAGAAACCTTGGCGAGATACTTGGCACCTTCCCAGTAAGGCACGCGCTGGTCGATCAAACCGACTTGAACCAGCATGGGTGGGTAAGCGTCTTTGTGAATGTTGAGAATTGGATCATACGCCTTCATTAGTGCCAGTTGCTCAGGTTTGGTTGGGTTACCCCATTCGCCATACTGCTGTGTGGTCAGCGGAAGTGAGGTATCCGACATGCTGGCTACCACATCAACAAAAGGCACTTTAAGCACGACGCCTGAAAACAACTTAGGATCTCGATTAACCGCTCCCGCGACCAACGTACCACCAGCACTAGAACCAATGGCGAAAACCTCTCTATTACCGCGTTCAAACGTTTTCAGCGTCTTAGCGGCCGCGACAAAGTCGCCAATAGAATTGGCTTTGCGCACACCACGGCCTTGCTCATGCCACTCATCGCCAAAGTACCCACCGCCACGAACATGGGCGATAGCGTAAATCACGCCTTGGTCGAGCAAGCTTATGACTTGAGGCATAAAGTACGGTTTCATCGTAAAACCGTATGCGCCATAGCCATAAATCATCACGGGTGATTGTGCGTGTAATTTGTCTTTGTGATACGCTAAAGAGACGGGAACAGAAACACCATCGTGCTTAATGAAAATTCGTTTTGAAACATAATGTTGGCTATCAAAATCTTGGTAAGCATCTTGAGAGTACAAAGATTTAGTCAGCGTTTTTACATCAAACTCTTCCCATTGAGGAGGCGTGGTCATCGACATGCTTCGGATACGAATCTTGTTTGATTCAAAATCGCCCAACGTGCTCAACCAAGCGACATTGCCATCCTGTTCCAATGGCAGTATCACTTTTTCCTGACCTTGGTATGAATACACCGTCAATGTCGCTACGTTGTTCGGCTTACTGAGTGCCACAACTCCTGCATCATAAAGGTAGAACTGGTCAAGCGGTTCACGAAGGGTAGTAAAGCGTTGCCATGTTGCGCTAAGAGGTGCTAGATCGGTTTGATAAAGTGCAAATGTACCTTCAAGATTGCTGTTGACGTAAACGCGCCCTTTCGCCACATCCGCGTAATATTCCACGCCCGCTTCCGGCACTCTCAGTGAATCGCTTACGGTGCCCGTTTCTAGATCAACAAGCTTCTGCTCTGTGGTTGACTCGTTGTTGCTTTGCAGCACCACGTAACGGCTATCTGCCGCACGGTAGAAAGAAAGTAACCAATCTGATTTGTATTCGTGCCATACAACGGTTTTAGCCGAAGATTCAGTGGAGATGCGTAGGATCTGATGAGGTCGCTGTGTACGCATTTCCTTCGAAACGAGGTAAGCCATCTTACCATCAGGTGAAAGCAATACACCGCTATCGACGTGCGTTGCCAGCTCCGTAGATTGGCCAGAGAGTAAATCAACAACCACGGCGCGATATTGCTCGCTGCCATCAATATCTTCAGTGAAAAGCAAAGTGTCTCCGCTTACTTGCCACTGCCCTACTTGATAATACGGATATGCAGATTGACGTTCAGAGAAATCAAATACTGTGTTCTCTTGTGCATACTGGTTCGAACGTGATAGCAACACATAACCACTGTCACGACGCGTTAACGTCCATTCGCGTCCATTTACGATCGACCATGGTTTATCACCTTTATCTGCCACCATGGCTTCCCACTGCGCGAGCAGATCTTGCGTCAACGTCTGATATTTTTTTTGATGCTGTTCAGTCTTACGGTTCTGCTCTGTTAGGTAGGTAAGAACTCGCTCATCTTTACGAGCGTCATCTCGCAACCAATTAAAGTCATTAACGGCAAAGCAAGAACTAGAGGTAATTATGAGCCCTAAAAAAACATGAGTAAATTTCATATAGAGAGCGAATTCATTTATAGGATTAATACAATGGCGCGTATTTTGCCCTTAAATAAAAATGAGATCAATTATCATTTTCATAATCATGTGAAATTTTTATCTAGTATGTGAGGAAAAACGTTTGCTTGGACCGAGGTGATAAAACTTAATATCTCTCTAAATTAGCGATCTATGCTGTTTATATAAAACCAGATAAATATAAAAGCCTAGCAAACACGTTAGTATAGAAAGACATCATTTCGCCTGGAGATAAGCATAAAAAAACCCGAGTGCGAACACTCGGGTTTTGAAAAACTAAAATCAGTTGAAAACTGGAGCGACTTTTACTCTTCAGAGTTTGGTGCCGCTGGCTTTTTCTTCGGGATGAACACATCATCACCCACTGATACGTTTTTGTAGAAACTCTTGTCACGTTTAACAGGTTTCTTAGCCGACTTCTTCGCTTGAGGGCGTGATTTCTTCGCTGTCGCTTTCTTGTTACGGAAATCTGGCTTAGGTGGCTTCAGGCCTTTGAACTTACCTTTCAGATCTTCGAATACTGAAAACTCAAGATCTTGTTGTAGGTAAGCTTCTACACGTTTAAAGCTATCCCAGTCTTTTGGACCAACAAGAGAAATCGCATCACCCTTGTTACCAGCACGGCCCGTACGGCCAACACGGTGTACATATTCTTCAGTATGCTTTGGCATATCGAAGTTAATGACGTGTGTCACTGTCGCAATATCCAAACCACGAGAAGCAACATCTGTTGTCACTAGGATCTTGAATACCGCTCGCTCAAACTGGCTCATGATCGTATTGCGTTGAGTCTGGTTCAAGTTACCACTCAATGCAACGGCCTTCAGTTTCTTCTCGTTTAGCTTCGCTGTTAGGCGCTCAGTATCATCGCGCGTCGCCGTAAAGATGATAACTTGACGATATTCTGCTTCTGAAAGTACGCGATCTAGAATCGCCTCTTTATGATCAAGATGATCACACAAGTAGAATTTTTGCGTGATATCTTTGTGTTCTTCGTTAGAAACACCGATAGCAATACGTTTCGGAGCATTAAGCATTTCAGCCGCAATGTCATTTACGTCTGCGTGATCCAACGTCGCAGAGAACATTAATGTTTGACGGCGACGATGCTTAGCTGCCTTATGGATACGACGAAGCTCTGGTGCAAAGCCCAAATCCAACATACGGTCTGCTTCATCAAGGATCAGCGTTTCCAAACCTTCAAGGTAAAGCGAGCGGTGCTCTAAGTGGTCAGCCAGACGTCCTGGTGTCGCCACGATGAATTTCGGGTAACGGCGCAGTGCTTTCACTTGATCATTAAAGTTCTCACCACCCAAAATCAATGCAGCTTCATAAGATAGGCCAGCAAGCATAGAGCGAAGCTCACCATACACTTGTTTCGCTAGCTCACGAGTGGGAGCAAGAATAACTGCGCGAGGGTCTTTGGCAGAAAACGATTTTGTCTTTAAAGACTTGTGAAGCATTGGTAATACAAACGCCAAAGTCTTGCCCGAACCCGTTTTCGAAGATGCCAATAAATCCTTGCCTGCAATCGCAACAGGAATCGCCTGCTTTTGAATGTCAGTTGGTTTTTTAAAATCGTAGTGTTTTAGGTTCTTCAACAATCGGTTGTCTAGGCCTAGATCTTTAAATTGCAAAGTATTCTCCAATAAATCAGTCAGCGTCTGAGCGCTCTGTAATGTCGTTTCCGCTCTAACGCAGCAAAAAAATAAAGCTCGGTATAATACCGCAAATCATAGGAGTATAGATAGAGATCACACAAACTAATTCCCACGGATGAAAACAAAACATCACTTGCGGCTCAATTAAGAACAAACCCTCGCTTTATTGGTCAGCTGCTTGGCTTAAGATTTAGAGAAAAGCGAGCTCAAGGTGCGCCTCTCGTTCTCCAATAAAACTGCGTAAATAGCAGTTATTTGCGCCGAGAAACTTTCATTTGTGTCAATATCGTCTAAATTATTGATATCAGGAACGTGGCAAAAACACCTGCTATGAGAACTGTTGTGGGAATAAGGGAGATGATAATTCACTCACCTTTGTTAAGCTCAGGTAAAAGTTGACGTCAGGTACTCCATGAAATTCTTGGGTTTTTTTGACTTTTGCTACATCATGTACTGATAAAATGTATCCACATTTAACCTCGCTACTGTATAAAATAATAGTTGGTAGCGAGACTTTCACTATAAGCAAGGAGTTCTTATATGAACAAAACGTTGATCGCAGCTGCAGCAACTTCAGTACTTCTACTAGCAGGTTGTGCTTCTTCTGATGACGCAGCAACAGCAAATGCAGCAAAACTAGACGAACTAAGCAACCAAGTTAGCCAACTAAGCCAAGACGTACAAGCTCTTCAATCTGACGTTCAAAAATCAGGTGCAGCAGCAATGGCTGCTCAAGAAGAAGCTGAGCGTGCTAACGAGCGTATCGATAACATCGCTCAGTCTTACACTAAGTAAGATTTGATACCGCGTCTTAACGCCTGTTAAGGCGCGGTTATTTCGACAGGAACCCCATTCTGTGCGGCAATCGCTGCTTTAGCCTTCACATTTTTCAGTCCGAACTCATCCAGCCACCACTTTAACTCTTTTGGTACCTGTAGGTGATCTTTCTCACCATTGCTGCGGGTCAATGGCTCATGTGCCTCTAAAAATACACTTCTGTCCGGCTCTAGTGATACTTTCACTGGTTGGTTAATGATATTCACTTCTTCACCGTTACGAACTTTTTCAAACAACCATTCAATGTCTCTCGGGTCCATACGAATGCAACCCGCGCTGACGCGCATGCCGATGCCGAAATCTTTGTTGGTACCGTGAATGAGGTACTCGCCATTTCCGTAGGCTAAACGCAATGCAAACATCCCAAGTGGGTTGTCTGGACCGGCAGGTACAACGGTTGGCAAGTCAATGCCCTTCGCTTTGTACTCGGCACGAATCGAGGCTGGCGGCGTCCACGTAGGGTTTGGACGCTTTTGGCTAATACGCGTTGTCATCACCGGGGTGTCTCGCCCAATTCGCCCGATTCCCACGGGGAATACATGCACAATATCTTCCCCTTTCGGGAAGTAGTATAAGCGCAATTCCGCTAAATTGATGACAATGCCTTTGTGGGGTACATCTGGGAGGATCAGTTGTGTTGGAATAGTAAGAACGTGTCCCTCTTCTGGCAAGAAGGGATCCACGCCTTTATTTGCCGCCATTAAACCTAGCATCCCGACATCGTAGTGCTTGGCAATATTTGCCATGGTTTCGCCTTGTTGCACGACGTGGTTTTCAAGGCGACCAATTAAACGACTGCCATCCTCTGGTAGCTCGTACATTTTAGCGAATGACAAACCACTCGCTAAAGATAACGATACAGATAACAGCGTACGTTTTGCGAAACTCATTGATCGCTTTTTGCTAAGCATTTCACTTTATTCCTTGGCACTTTTAAAGAGCCGTAAGGTTATCTCTCTTTCTGTCTTGTGATCAACCATCGGCTTGTGATATTCCAGTAAAGAAAATCCCTCCCAAGTCCAAGGTTTATGGATGTATTTGTTTGGCACACTTTTGATTTCAGGCACCCAGTGGCGCACGAATTGGCCATCAGAATCAAACTTCTCACCTTGGCTTATCGGGTTGAAAATACGGAAGTACGGCTGCCCATCACAACCCGTCGATGCAGACCACTGCCAACCACCATTGTTTGCTGCGAAATCGCCGTCCACCAGCTTACTCATGAAGTACGCTTCGCCCCAACGCCAGTCAATGTGTAAATCCTTGGTGAGAAAGCTCGCGACAACCATACGAAGCCTGTTATGCATCCAGCCTGTTTGGTTGAGCTGACGCATTGCTGCATCGACGATCGGGTACCCTGTCGCTCCAGCCTTCCATCGCTCAAAAGCCTGCTCATCATAAGACCACTGAATTTTATCCTCCCAGTCGATAAAGCCTTTGCCTTTAACGAGCTTTGGTTCGAAAACCAACAGATGCTGATAAAACTCACGCCAAATGATCTCACTCAACCAAGTTGCTTTTCCTTCTGTTAGGTCATTTTGTTGGTTTTCAGCATACAAGCGAGCAATACATTGCCTTGGTGACAACGCACCAATCGCAAGATAGGGAGACAGTTGACTGGTGCCATCAATAGCCGGAAAATCTCGATCTTCCTTGTAAGCATCACTGCGCTCACGAGCAAATTCCCTAAGCTGCTTTAAAACATCATTGGTCGAAGCAAACCAATCCTCGCTGGACTCTCGAGGATAGCTAAACGTGAAGTCTGAACTAAATCGAATCGGCTCTAATTGTTCCAATATTTTGCTGCTTAGCGGCGCTTGTTCTTGAGGCTTTGTTACCGCTGGCATTTGAAACTGCGTCAACCAAGCACGTTTGAATGGTGTAAATACCTTAAAATACTCACCTTGCTTATTGAGAACCGTCGTTGGTGGGTGCACACATTTGTCGTGGAACAGTTTAAAGTCGATATCATGGGAAGCTAGCGCCTCACTCACTTGTGCATCGAGCTCTCGTTCATTCACTTCATATTGAATATTCGCCATAACAGACGTTGCTTCAAGTGTTTTCGCCCATCCACTAATCACTTCGGTACAATCAGAAAATGACGGCACCTCTTTATATAAAAAAGGCACATTCAGGCTTTCCAACTCGTCGTTGAGATACTCTAAACGACGAGCAATGAGATCCGCCTGCATCGGCGCCATGTGGTGTTCTCGCCACTGCTCTGGCGTCGCGATGAAACAAGCGACAACAGGCTGACCTGAATCTAACGCCGCTTTAAGTGCGGTGTGGTCTAACGTTCGTAAATCACGTCGAAACCATACTAAGATCATGGTGTCTCCTTCGTTTCGTCTACTCTGTTAGGTGCAGTTTCTCAATCACTTCAGAACATCCAATACGTTCTTCAAAACGTGTTTGAAGCAATTTGATGGACTCAACTTGCTTAGCTGCCAGCGCTTTATTGGAAAACAGGTAAATGAGCGAGTAGCTATCAACAACTTCGTGATCCAGTAAACCAGAGACATCATCAACTTTGTCGATCAACGTCGTGTGATACCCTTGCTCACACAACTTCGCTGCTTGAATCCAGCTCTCTGCTTCCCTATGTTGTTCAAAGCTGATAAGCAAGCACTTCCCTTTGGAAGCGGCTTTGTTTTCAGAGTCGATAACAAGGGCAAGACGAGTAATCAAACAAGTTTGAAATAACCCCATCTGCAACGATCTCAGCGATCCTTTGACCATCTCCAGCGCGTCAAATACAGGGTCAATAAATTGTTCAATAACCAAGTTCAATGGATATTCTTTGAGAACAGAAGCAAGTAAGCTCTCCGCTTTGCCTCGATTCAGTTTCGAAAGTGCTGATAACATGGTTTCTACTTCTTCAAGAGTACGAACTTCATTGTTGACTTCTACGTCTGCACTTTTTCCTAAAAGTCCCTTTACTTTACCGATTGCAATCCCCTTCGCGAGCCAACTCTGGATTTCACGAATCGTATCGAGATCTTGCTGTCGATAAAGTCTGTGCCCTTTTTCTGTTCGCTGAGGCTGGATCAAATTGTATCTTCTCTGCCAAGCTCTCAGCGTAACTGGCTTCACACCCGTGATTTCTGCGACATCTCGGATCGCGTATAGTTTTTCTTCTGAACTACAAACCATAGCGTAATCTCATCTCCTGCGGATACGGTTCTAAAAACTTCTGTTTTGCTAAATACTCATCTGGGTAAGTGTTTAAGTAGTGTTTAATCAATGTCAACGGTGCTAACAATGGCAATGTACCAGTGCGGTAGTCATGAATTACTGTTGCTAATTCTTCTTTTTCGTCTTTAGTTAAAGCGCGTTTAAAATACCCTTGTAAATGCATTAGTACGTTAGTGTTGTTTTTTCGGCTAGCACGATTCGCAAGTGCCTTCATAAGACCTAAGCGATACTCTTGATAGAATTCTTCGATTTCATAGCTAGCGACATCGGCAACTAAACGACCAAGAGAGCGGTATGACTCAGGGTGATGCGCCATCAAGGTCAACTTATAGCGCGAATGAAAATCGATAATTTTGCCTCGAGTTGGCTCTCCGTCCATCGAGTCATAAAAGTCGTTCAGACAAAATACTCGGGTAATAAAGTTTTCTTTTAATACAGGATCGTTGAGTCGGCCATCCTCTTCGACGGGCAACCAAGGCATTTTTTTCATCAGCGTTTGTGTGTACAAGCCGACGCCTTCTTTCGCTGCGTTATTTTTGCTATAAACCTTGACGCGCTCCATACCGCAAGTTGGAGACTTGGCACAGACGATGTAACCACAAAGTTGCTCGCTTTGTAGCTCCTCCACTTTGTTAGCAGAGTAAGCAAGCATATTATCGGTATGGTCATTTTCTGGGTTTTTAGTTTCTACCAGCGCCACACGCTCTTCTTCGGAAATCAAACGAATTGTTGGTCGCGGCACTGGCATTCCTACGCCCACTTCGGGACATACCGAAACAAAGTCAAAATATGGGCTGAGCTCTTTAGTCACAAAGTTACTTACTTTGTGACCAGAGTCAAAACGAACTCGTTCACCCAAAACACAAGAACTGATACCTACTTTGATTGAAGATTCCATGATGACGCATCCCTATACAAAATGTTTTGTTGTATAACTTATAGCAAGGCTTTTCATGTTGTACAAGAAAATAAATTGTACAATTTAATCGTTTTACTTTTCTCAAGAGCATTTCGATCAGCGCTTTCTCAAAAGTTTTTGATGTTCTCAGTGTCCATTTTGTGCGCGCAATCGACAAATCGCTCAAAAGCGAATCGATTGCTCTTTTGCTTTCAACAGATTTAGTTATCAATGATGTTCATGGTTTCTAAAAGCGTGGTTTTTGTGACTAAGCTCTCAAGGGGCTACTGTACGTCCCGATATTATTGCTTCAACGAAAACGAACAAGTTCAACAGAATTGGTAATAGCGTTCTATACTAGAGGCGTTTTATCAAAACAAAACTTTGGAGAGCACTTATGGCAACCCCACACATCAATGCACAACCAGGTGATTTCGCTGAAACGGTTCTAATGCCAGGCGACCCTTTACGTGCTAAATACATCGCAGAAACGTTTCTTGAAGATGTGAAGCAAGTTTGTGACGTTCGTAACATGTTCGGCTTTACTGGCACTTACAAAGGCAAAAAAGTGTCTGTTATGGGTCACGGCATGGGTATCCCTTCTTGCTGTATCTACGTACACGAGCTAATCGCAGAATACGGTGTGAAAAACGTAATCCGTGTAGGTAGCTGTGGTGCGGTACGTGACGACGTTAACCTAATGGACGTTGTTATCGGTATGGGTGCTTCTACAGACTCTAAAGTAAACCGTATCCGTTTCAACAACCACGACTTCGCTGCAATCGCTGACTACGGCCTTCTAGAAGAAGCGGTAAACCAAGCGCGTGCCCAACAAGTACCAGTGAAAGTTGGTAACGTATTCTCTGCAGACCTGTTCTACACACCAGAAGCTGACATCTTCGAGAAGATGGAAAAACTAGGCATCCTAGGTGTAGACATGGAAGCGGCTGGTATCTACGGTGTTGCTGCAGACCTAGGTGCGAAGGCGTTAACTATCCTAACGGTTTCTGACCACATCATCCGTGGCGAAAAACTAAGCTCAGAAGAGCGTCAAAAGTCGTTCAACGACATGATGAAAGTTGCTCTAGAAACCGCAATCAACATCTAAGAACAAGTAGTAAGTAATAATTTGCAGCCAGAGTTATTGCTGGCTGCCCGAATTATCCCGAGGGGGCGATTGTGTCTAACGGCGAACTGCCAAAAGACGCAGATGGGTTACAACTCAACTTTTGTAAAACATTGGCGTGTGACAACTTTGGATTGAGTGATGCAAAGCGTTACGTTCTGCAACATGCTAACCCTAAACGTCCGGCGATGGTATGCCGTGAATGTGGAGCTTTCCCCCCCTTACTTAACAATCGCGATGTCGTGAACGAACTTCATCGCCTGCGACACGTCCACAGTGACGGGTTGCCTGCGTGCCGCAATGATGATTGCGAGAACTTTGGACTATCCGTCCACACACATAAACACCTCTACCACGCTTTCGGTTACAGCGGCGATCGTCAACGTTACCGTTGTAAAGCGTGTCAAAGTACCTTTGTTGATAAATGGTCAGGCGCGAACAAGAAGCTACAATTCCAAGAGAATTTAATGGGCTTATTGTTTACTGGTTACTCTGTGCGCGAGATCTGCCGAAAACTCAGTATCAACCCGAAAACCTTTTACGATCATGTTGATCATATTGCGAGTCGCTGTCGCCGTAAATTAGCCACTATTGATGCTCGTTGGGTAAACCACGCAACGCACTATGAATTGGCCTCAAATTATGTTGCATTGCAGCCAAACAGCAATAATGGTGTCTACTGGATTGTTTCTGGTGAAGCCCACTCAGGCTATATTCTTTGTCAACATGTGAACTATTCTGCTGATGAAGAGCCAATCGCCACGCTAGACCATAACCCGTACGACGAGGTCTCTCGTTTTGTTTCCCAAGAGTACACAGCGGAAGCAAGTGAACCGCCAGCGGAACCTTCGAACCTCCTGCGTGAGCGTATTGACCAAAAATACCAAACCATTTTGGCTCGCGGTAACGTGGAAGATCCTCTTGGTAATCTTTCTGTATTCCATTACCCATCTAAAGGTGCATTAGTTCGTCCGCCTTACACATCATACGCTCATTACCTGCATGTACTTGATATGTGTTGCCCCAACAAACGTGTATCTCTATATATGCCTCAAGACCCCCTACTACGTTCGGCAGCACTGAGCGTTTGTTTGTCTCGAATTAAAGAGAAAAATGTCGACTTGATGTACGTAGAAGAAGACGCAAATTGGGACATGAGCACACCTTTTGGCAAGGTCGATATCGCCTATATGAGCTGGTGGCGAGATCGCTGGGCGATCTCCACTCAAGACGAAAGCCACAAAGGCATTTGCTACCTCGCTGGTAATAGAAATGAGCCCGAGAAATGGTTTAACGTTGCAACAACTCGCCATGTGCAGTTCTATCAGAATCGCTTCCAGATCCTTTTCGAAAGCTTCATTAACGAGCCACGTCGCAAATTACGACCTGCTGGAATTTTACCTCTTTTAGATATATTCAGAGCTTGGCATAATTTGTGCTATCAGGATAAGCAGGGTCTTACCGCCGCACAAAGGCTAGAAGTCACTGATGCTCCTTTGACCATCAAACAGCTCCTATCGTAACTATTGGCATTTAGATGTAGTAATTAGGGGCTGTGACAGTATACATTACGGCACCTAATCGTTTACCAAAGCGTTATCCGCATCGTTTTGGTAATAAAACATGCATCTAACCACTTAATATTAGGTGTGAATTCCAGTTCGATAGTCATGGATGTGAACGTTGGATAAAAACCAAATTCAGCTAGAAGATGAGCTCAAAAAGCTTAAAGGCCAAATAAAAACGGCCCCTGAACACACCTTCAGTATTGCGCAGCAATACCGTATCCGCGCGGAGCAAATTTTATTTGTGGATGGTGAAATCAGAGCATTGCTGATAATGGCGCAGTGCTGTTGGTGCCTAATGGATTACCGACAAGGCTTAAAGCTAGTCAAAGACGCCTACAGCAAGCAAACCCAACTTGAAACCGACGACCACCTGCCCGAAATTCTTCATTTGTTTGCTCTTCAATATTGGGGACAAGCAAAGTATTACTCAGCCCAACAATATTGGATTAATGCACTCGAACAATCTGCCCTCGTTGATGATATTGAAATTCAAATCGAATCTCTAATTGGGCTTGGCAACGTATGGCGTATCACAAATGAGCATCAACTTGCCGCTTCCACTCATGAGTTGGCCGTTAAAGTGGCAAACAACGTCCGTATTGCTTGGTTGGAAGGCAAAGCTCGTATCCTGTTGGCTTGGGACTATTACTTACTGAATAAATTTGTCGAAATGCTCACTGTGCTGGATGGTGCAACCGAAGTACTAAAAGATCATGATGACAGCACATGGCAAGCAGAGATCTGGGACTTTAAAGGCTTAGCGCTACTTGGGCTAGAACGCCTTGATGCCGCAGAAGAAGCCACACAAAAGGCCCATAAACTCGCTATTGAACATGATCTCATTTGGATGAAGGCACACTCGTTTATTAGCCGCGCAAGGCTCGAACTCTTACGCAAAAATACGGATAGTGCAGCAAAGTTACTACTCGCAGCAGAAGAGTCCGCACTTAGTTTTGACAACGGCGAGCTACTAAGTCAGATCTGCTTTCAGCAATCTCGAGTCGCTGAAGAGCAAGGTAATTTTGAATCGGCGTTTAACGCGTTTAAAAAATACCGTAAACACGCACTCAAAATGCTCAAAGAACAGACTCATCGAGTCAGTATGGATAAAGCACGCGGCTCCAAACGCCAGCTAGAGCAACGAGCGCGTAAGCTGATTAATCGAATCCGTTCCCAACATGAATATGACCCTGAAAAACAGTTTTCTAATGTTGTGTCCGAGACCTACTGGTGGGAACAGTTAGTTCTGTTTAAAACAGAGCTCAAACGCTCCAACCACGCGATCATTATGATTCAGCATGCAAACCCCGAATTTCTCGATGTTTGTACTGAGCTAGTTCATGCATTGACGACCTCAAATGATCTCATCTCACGAATTTCCAGTGACAGACTAGCTATGTTAATTGCAGAGAAAGGTCAAGCAGCAGAAGATGTCTATCGCACGGTTCAGGCAATGTTAGACATCTATCCATGGAAACGTCGCGGGCTAAAAGGTCCCAAACCGATACTGTATTTGCAAGATATCCTGACCTTCCCATTCACTTTAGAGCAACTCGAAGAAAGCTATATTGAGGTAATGAAGCATGGAACAACTGCTTAGCAAGGTCACTGACGCAGGCATCGATCCTTCTTCCGTCTCTGGTGAAGAAGCGATTACGCTGTGGGAGCACATCGGGTTACATATTGCATCCACGAACCGAGAAAAAGCACATTGCTATATCATTAGTGCCGAGTATCGACGAGAAATTAAACAGCTCAACGACAGTATCGAAGAACTACGACAAGCCCTTGAGTTGCTCGTTTTACCCGACGATGTAGAAGATATTCTGTCTGTAAAAGCAAGCTTGAGTGATCGTTTAGTAGAAGTAGGTGACTACAACGCAGCATTAACCGAGTATGTCGCTGCAACGAATATCGCCGTCGAATATGGCTATATTGATGAGTACGTACTGGCTATTATTGGAATGGGCAATTTGTGCGATGCCTATGGGGATCACCATCGCGCTTTGCGTTATTACCAAAAAATCGATGCGATCGATCACGCCATTAGCAGTCGCTCCCTACGTCTGCGCTACAAACTTTACATGCTTGCCTGTTACATCAGTTTGAACCGTACCGCAGATGCACAAGAATTATTGAGTGAGTGTGAAGAACTAAGTATCCTCGTCAGTGATAAAAACCTTGCTGCGCAAATTCATCTCTACCGAGCCAAACTGCATCGTTTGCAAGAGGATTACCCTAACGCATTGCTTGCTATCTCGAATGTTCAGTATACGACGGGCAGTGCTACCACGTACTGGTTGTCCACAATGGTCAAAATCGAGACCGCATATTGTCTAAACGGTGTCGGACACATCTCTTTAGCCAACTTAGTACTGGACTCTATCGGTAAACGAATTCAGAAGCACTCGTCTCCTCTTGTCGCTCAGCATTTTTACAACGCAATGAGTCAAGTTTACGCTTCTCAAGGGTTATTTCAGAAAGCATTAAACTGTGAAAAAAAAGCGTTTCGCATTGAATCTGACCTTGTCAAACACATTCCAATTGGTGAGTTGGGTTCTACTCAATTACGTCGACTTTCTCGTTTTGAGCTACAGCTCAAACTCATTTTGTCAGAACTTGAAAACAAAGAGCTCAAGGAAACCACCAAACAACATAAGAATACGGTCGCCCAACTACAGCAAGATGTCTTTACTGACCCGCTAACCTCTTTGCACAACCGACGTTGGTTAGAAGTCAAACTCAAAGACCTGCTTTTACACGATACTGAATTTGCGTTGATGGTCATCGATATTGACCATTTTAAGTCCATCAATGATGAGCTCAGTCACCTTGTTGGAGACAAAGCGATTAAACGTGTGTCTCAAGAATTAGCAGGATACTTCAAATTTAAAGGCGCTTCTTGCGTTCGCTTTGGCGGTGAAGAGTTTCTTGTCATTCTAGAGAATAGCAATCTAGAACGGGCAGAAATGCATGCCGAGAATTACCGCGAACGCATTTATCAATATGGTTGGGACGATATTCTTGGCGAGCGGGGGTTGACCGTATCGATCGGGATTACCTTACATCGAGAAGGAGAGAATACCCAACGTACCTTCTACCGCGCCGACAAAGCCTTGTACCGCGCCAAAGCCAATGGCCGAAACCAAGTCTGTACCGAACTTTAAACCATGCCCCAACCTTCACTTGGGGCATAACCGTGGCTTTTATTCTCTATTCCTTCCTTTAGTACTACTTAGTTTGAATATAGTCGCCTTCACTTCTTATTGTCCCCGAATAGCAATCGATACGGATATCGCATAAACATAATTCAAGTACAAAATAACTTGATTGAACGATAGTTAAGACAAATACTTAAACTGTTCATTTACGTAAGATTTTCCATTAGGTAACAAGCACAGGCAGGTAAGATGTTTCTAGACTATTTTGCACTTGGGTTACTCATCTTCGTTGCTTTGGTGATCTTCTACGGGATTATCGTTATTCATGATATTCCGTATGAAATTGCTAAAGAACGCGAACACCCTCATCAAGACGCAATTCATTACGCAGGCTGGGTTAGCCTTTTCACTTTACATGCACTGTGGCCATTTTTATGGATATGGGCAACATTGTGGCGCAAGGAGCGAGGCTGGGGCTTCAAACAACTTGAGCAAGAAACGCACGACATTCATCACCGTCTTGAAGAGCTCATCGACGAAGTCAACGAACTCAAAAACGAAGTATCGATGTTGAAACAACAAAAGATTCAGCAAAGGCCTTTGACTGAACAAAGTAAAGAGGACGAATAATGGATTTATTGCTGATTCTGACTTATACAGCCCTTTGTATCGCCATTTTTAAAGTCTTTAATATTCCTTTGAACAAATGGACCGTACCTACAGCCGTACTTGGCGGCGTAGTGTTGGTGGGCACACTCGTCCTTCTTATGAACTACAACCACCCATTTACTCAGTTAGGTAACCAAGTGTTCCCAACTACGCCTATCGTCTCTGGTGTACGTGGCCGCGTTGTGGAAGTGCCCGTTCAAGCGAACCAACCGCTCAAAACGGGCGATATTCTTTTCAAAATCGATCCTGTGCCTTTTGAAGCGGAAGTCGCACGCCTTGAAGCGAAAGTGAAAGAAGCAAGCCAAGGTGCGTTGGGTTTAGAGTCTGACTTGAGAGAAGCAGAAGCGGCGGTTTTGAAAGCGCAAGCCGATAGAGATAAAGCGCAAAGAGAATTTAGCCGATATCAAAGGGGCTTTGATCGCGGCGCGTTTACAGAACAAGATCTAGATACTCGACGCCAAGCGTACAAAGCGGCAGAAGCCATGCTAGACGTTGCCATTTTGCAGCAAGAGCAAGCACAGATCGCATTAGAGTCGGAAATCGGCGGTGAGAATACCCAAGTCGCGCAACTACTCGCTGAGCTACGTAAAGCAGAGTTCAACCTTGAGCAAACCGTCGTTCGTGCGCCAACCGATGGTTACGTTACGCAATTGGCTTTGCGCCCTGGTGTGATGGCTGTGCCGTTGCCGCTTGCCCCTGCAATGACCTTCGTTCATACCGAAGACATTACGTACACCGCAGCGTTCAGACAAAACTCGCTACAACGTTTGAAGGCAGGCTTTGAAGCGGAGTTTATGTTCCGTGCGATACCGGGCAAGGTATTCCGTGGCGAAGTCATCGACGTGATTCCAGCTATTGGTGAAAGCCAAATTCAAGCCAGAGGTGCTCTGCTTGGTACCGATGCCCTGCGCACAAGCGGACGTGTATTTGCCAAGCTGAAAATCACGGACGATTTGAGCGAATACCACCTACCAATGGGTACCGCGGTTGAAGTCGCCGTTTACTCAGACAGCTTTACTCACGTGTCAGTGATGCGCAAAGTGCTGATTCGCATGAAGAGCTGGCAGAACTATTTGTACCTAGACCATTAATGAACAGCTAGCTCATTCATTTATCGATGAAAATAGTATCAGAAAGTGTAATCGGGGGCTGACAATCAGCCTCCGATTTCATTCTAGCCATCCAGACAGATAGCATTCCCACTTTTATCAATATTCTGTATAATGCGCGCCTTATTTTTAATGCTTGCTAAAAAACAAAGCCAGTCAAAGGGATACGTGAATCAAATCACACATTTCCTGAAGAAAAATAGAGCAAACAATAAGCAACTTGGTTGTTTTGTATATATGTTACACAATCAAATAACCAATGCTTTCCAACAATATAAATGAACGTTCTTTAAAATCGACCATTGAACTGAGGTTATCTATGAATCTTTCTGCTAAAACCGTTGTGGTTATTGCAATCGGTGCTGCTCTTTACGGCATCGGTGGCTTACCTATGTTTGGCATCCCTGTGTTTGCAAACACAACGCTAAAACCAGCCATGGCAGTATTAGCATTGTTCTCAGTACTATTTGGCCCACTTGTTGGCTTTTTGGTTGGTTTTATTGGCCACTGGGTCACCGACCTATTCGCAGGTTGGGGCGTATGGCTCACTTGGGTACTTGGTTCAGGTATTGTTGGTTTGATTATCGGTCTATTTCCTTCTCTAACGCGCTACCGTTTAGAGAAAGGCGATTTCAATATGAAAGACTTCGCGTTATTCGTGGTACTTGCGCTATTAGGCAACGTATTTGGTTACGGTTGCTCTGCATTCCTCGACACGATTTTGTACGCAGAACCGTTCACTAAAGTGTTTACCCAGCTTTCTATTATCGCGATCGGTAACACCATTCTTATTGCTATTGTTGGCTTCTTCATTCTTAAGTCTGTCGCTAAACGTAACAAGCAAAGCCGTAACTTAACAGAGGCTTAATGTCGAATGACAATCGAATTTTCTAACTTCTCTTTTAGATATGAGTCGCTGGACAAACCGACGCTAAAAAATATCAATCTAAGGATAGAGAAAGGAGAGAAAATCGTCATTATTGGTCCAAGTGGTAGTGGTAAATCTACCCTTGGGCAATGTCTTAACGGACTGATCCCACACGCAATCAAAGGGGAAACCAGTGGAACATTGACCATCAATGGTCAAGACACCGCCCCTTTCGACATGCACCAATACACTGAGCAAGTTGGCACCGTACTGCAAGATACGGACAGCCAATTCGTCGGTTTGAGCATTGGCGAAGACATCGCATTTGCGCTGGAAAACCAGCTAACTTCTAACATCGACATGTACCCATTGGTCAAAGCCACGGCCAAAATGGTCGACTTGGAACAGATGTTAGCTCGCTCTCCCCACGATTTATCTGGCGGGCAGAAACAGCGTGTTTCTTTAGCGGGCATTCTCGTCGATGACGTCGATATCCTTTTGTTTGATGAACCACTAGCTGCGCTTGACCCTAAAACGGGTAAAAAAACCATCGAGATCATCGATGATCTACACCGCGAAACGGGCAAAACCATCGTAATCATTGAGCATCGTCTTGAGGACGTTCTGCATCGCTCAGTTGACCGTATTATCTTGATGGAAAGCGGCGAAATCATTGCCGATACAACGCCAGATGAAATTTTAGCGTCGCCTCTGCTAGAAGAATACGGCATCCGCGAACCGCTTTATATTTCGGCTTTGAAAGAAGCAGGCTGCGCGATTGAGGGCGATGCAAAACCTTCTAGCTTAACTACCTTACCGTTGGAGCAATATAAACCAGCAGTACAAGCATGGTTTGATGGTTCCACAGCACAACCACCTAAAACAACAGCCGAGACTTTGCTTGAAGTCCGTGGCCTCACCTATTCTTACGACGGTGAGAAAAACGCGCTAGAAGACGTGAGTTTTGACATCAAGCGTGGCGAGTTTGTCTCTGTACTTGGCAAAAATGGCTCGGGTAAATCGACCATCACCAAACTGATTATGGGCGTTATTGAAGCGGATAGCGGCTCAATGAGCATGAATGGTCAAGATCTAAACGAACTGACCATCTTCGAGCGCAGCCAGAAAGTGGGCGTGGTGATGCAAAACCCGAACCACATGATTTCCCATCACATGATTTTCGACGAAGTGGCCTTCGGCCTCCGTAATCGTGGCGTTGAAGAGAAACAAATCGAAGCTAAAGTACTTGAAGTCCTTGAGCTGTGCGGTTTGAGCAAATACCGTCACTGGCCAATCGAAGCATTGAGCTACGGCCAGAAAAAGCGCGTAACCATTGCGTCAATTTTGGTCTTGGAACCAGAGCTTCTGATCCTTGATGAACCGACGGCAGGTCAGGACTACCGGAACTACACGTCTATGCTGAGTTTCATCGAAAAGCTCAATCGCGAGTTGGGCGTAACCGTTATGATCATCTCTCATGACATGCATTTAGTGCTGGAATACACTACGCGCTCTATCGTGATTGCAGACAGTAAATTAGTCGCGGATGCACCAATGACGCAGGTATTCAGCAGTCCAGAGCTACTAGACCAAGCGAACCTCACCACAACAAGTCTGTTTGAGTTGGCTACGAAAGTTGGCATCGAAGACACCAATGGCTTTATGCAGCATTTTATCAATGTAGAAAAAGCGCACCGCCAACAAAAAAGCAGCGAAGTAAACCAACCAGAGAAAGCAGTGGCATGAAAGACAATAAGATGAAGTTTGGTATCAACTACATCGATACCCAATCGCCACTTCATAAGTTGAATGGCATTACTAAGTTCTTGCTTTTCATTGCTTGGGTAACGGTGGTGTTGACCACGTTTGACTTGCGAATCATCGCGCTGTTGATCGTGCTTGGTTTAGGCTTATTGAAAATGACCAAAGTGCCATTTCATGTCTACAAACCGCTTTTACTGGGTACAGGCACGGTATTGCTGATCAATGCCCTGTTTATGTTCGCGTTAGCGCCGCAACAAGGCACTGAGTTCATGGGCTCATCAACGGTTTTACTCCCGTTACCCGGTAATTACTCGCTCACTCAAGAGACGTTGTTTTACCTAGTAACAGTGACGTTGAAATACTTCAGCATGTTCCCAATCGCGTTAGTGTTTGTATTTACCACTCACCCGACGGAGTTTTCAGCCAGCTTGAACCGCTTGGGTGTGCCTTACAAAATCGCCTATGCCGTGAGCTTAACGCTGCGCTACTTGCCGGAAGTGAAAAAGGACTTTGTTAACATCATGCACGCGCAACAAGCACGCGGAGTAGAACTGAGTAAGAAGGCTCCGTTGTTCACTCGTATGAAGAACGTGGCGAAGATTCTTGGCCCTCTGATTTTCTCTAGTTTGGACAGAGCAGACCAAATCTCAAACGCGATGACGCTACGTGGTTTTGGCCGTCACTCATCTCGCACCTGGTACAGCCTAAAACCCCTGACCAAAGCCGATATGATCTGCATGGCGGGGATTGCAGTGATAGTGATTGCTGCGATCAGCAAGCGTGTTATGGACACACAACTGTTCTGGTATCCGTTTTAAATTCTAAAGCTTCAAGCTGAACATAACGTGGTTAGTGTTGTGACCACGTTATGTTTCCCTCTTTCTCCTCGATAACCCGCTCATTAGCCTCTTGCTTGCAGGTGCTCAAAATAGGCGTGTAATCTCAGCGGCTCGTTGATGTGCCAGAAAGTTGCTTATTTAAGCGACTAACATGAACTAAACTCATCAGTTTTATCAGGGGCTTAATGATCAACTGTGCGCTGCCTACGATGAACAGCCAAGTCCCGCTTTCAATCAACGAATCATTCAAAAAGAAAAAACTACCAATTAAAAACCAAATAGCTATGAGCAGATCGTTGGCAGCACCTATCGCCTCATAGCGACGTTGAATAACGACGTGACGGTTTCCTAGATCTAAATCCAACTCCCTGCCATGTACCTGCACTGTAAAACCCTCCTTAGTGTTTCGACTCATGTTGTACCCGAGTAATTTCAACATACTTAGGTATAAAACCCTAACGGACTCAATAGATATGTACAACCATAGAGGAAACAACATGAAGATAAAGAAAGGGGTGCCTAAGCACCCAATTCAATGAAGCTATTAACAGTAATTAACTTCTATTACTAGATAGTAAGTACCAACTTAGCTCCACTTTAATAAGCGGGTCTCATTGCCCTCTTCTGGCTTCGCTGGAATATTGAGTGACAGCAGTAAGCTCACAGCCGCCATACCTGCACCGATGTAAAATACGCTAGCAGGAGAAACCAGCCAAATCACACCAAACGTAACGGGTATCACAACCGCCGCAATATGGTTAATAGTAAACGCAACCCCAGCGGTCGACGCCATATCGGCAGGATCAGCAATTTTTTGGAAGTAGGTTTTGATAGCAAGCGCTAGCGCGAAGAACAAATGGTCGACAACATACAATGCAGCAGCCCACTCCGCGGTTTGCACCAAACCATAACCGACGAATACGAAGATCAAACCGACGTACTCAAACATCAGCGCTTTACGCTCACCAACAACGCCGATGAAGCGGCCGATTCGCTTCGCAAACAAGAAGTTAAAGACATAGTTGATCAAAAACAGCAAGGTAATGTCTGCGGCAGAGTAGCCAAACTTCTCTACCATCAAGAAGCCAGCGAAAACAGTGAAAATCTGACGGCGAGCACCACTCATAAACGTGAGCGCATAGTACAACCAGTAACGTTTACGCAGAATGAGTTTCTTGTTTTGAGGCACTTTTGTTTTAAATTGAGGGAAAGCGAATGCCATCACCAAAATAAGCACAAAACCTAGGCCACCAGCCATTAAGTAGACCGTTTTAAAATCAAGTTTGAGCTGTTCGAGCGAAACCCAAATCACACCGTAGGTAAACAGAGAAGCCAAAGCCCCAACAGAAATAAATTTACCCAACATTTCCGGGGCTTCTTCTTTCGATAGCCATTGTAAAGACAAAGACTGCTTTAGTGTTTCAAAGTAGTGGAAACCGGTGGACATTAACAAGGTGGTAAAAAGTAGACCGTATAAAGTGGGAAAATAACCTGTTAATGCCGTACCAAGCGTAAGCATCGCCAAAGAGACGAGCATAAAGCGTTGTTCACGGATAAAAAGTAAAACGAATACCGCAGTGAAAGCTAGAAAGCCAGGTACTTCCCTAACACTTTGAAGTAAACCGATATCAGCGCCATCAAAGTTCGCTTTCTCGATAACAAAGTTGTTCAACAACGCCATCCAGGTAGAAAAAGCAATGGGCACGATAATGGAAATTAACAGGAGGAAATTTTGCGGCGTTCTCCAGCCTTGCGATGAGGTAGTCATGATGTTTCCTTTAAATATGAAGGCATCATCATAGCTTCAAATGTAACAAATTCGCAATATCATTATTATTTTCAACCCTGGCCAAGCAGATACGGTGTAGAGATATTGTTATGAAAATAAACATCGCACTCAATTCCTTGGTTAAGCGCGATGTTGAAATATCGAGAGAAATAGGTAAAAACGCCAGTGATGAAGCTCAGTAACTTAATCGATATTCTTTACTGTTAGACGATTCTTAAATTCAAACACATGTTCTGGACACACATCCAAACAGCGGCCACAGCTAATGCAGTTTTGATCCATAACTCGACGATCTCCCTCTTTCAATGGTTGTCGAAGCACCTCAGGTTCTGGGCAGACGTAAAAGCAATCCATGCATTTGGTGCAATCTTCGCGGCGAACAGCAGTAACGCGCAACAGGCTTTTTCGGCCTATCACACCATAGGTAGCACCCAGTGGACATAAGTGCCCACACCACCCATGCTCAACTAAGAGTAAATCCAGTACGAACACCAGTGCGATCAACACCCAACCTGCGCCCATACCAAACACCAATCCGCGATGCAATGCCGCCACTGGATCTAACCATGTCCAAAGAATCGCGCCAGACAGAGCACTACCCAACATCAAAACAGGGATCAGCCAATAACGAATAGTAGGAGACCAACGATAGCTCGCTTTAATGTTGAGCTTTCTGCGCAGCCAAGCCGCCAAATCTGTCACGACATTTAACGGGCACACCCACGCACAAAATGCGCGCGGTGCTAAAATCGCGTAGAACACCACGACAATCACTACGCCTAACAGCGCATTAAACTCCGGAACATGCCCTGTCGCCAAAGCTTGAAGCAAAATTAACGGGTCACTTAACGGCACTGCATCGAGCAACATACTCGATGAGAGGTTACCAGTTAGAGCCCCTAATGTCGGCCCAGCCATAAACAGCGCAATGATGGTGAGCTGGCATAGTCTGCGTAAAATCAAAAACCGATGCGCGCGCCACCAGCCAAGCTTTTCAACCGCTTCTTTGCCAGCATTTTGAGCTAAGTTCTTTGCCATTACTTACCTCCTTTTAGCGATTCAAGCGCACCTTCCGGTACAGGCGTCTCACTAGGGAGGATATTTTCGAGTGGTTTGTCGATCTCTTTCCAACCAAAATTGTAGTGACTACCCACTTTGCCTTTCGCCAAATCCGTCGGGACGACTTTAATAGCAGCGACATCCAACACACACGCTTGTTCGCACTTGCCACATCCGGTACACACTTCGGAATTCACTGTTGGGATAAGTTTGGCGTGATAACCGGTTCGGTCGTTGTGAACCATCTCTAACGTGATGGCTTCATCAATCAGCGGACAAACGCGATAACAAACGTCGCATCGTAATCCTTGCCAGTTAAGGCAAGTTTCATGGTCAATAAGAACCGCTGTACCCATTCGAGCATCATCAATATCGGTTAGTTTCGGATCCAGCGCCCCACTCGGACAAGCGACAACACAAGGAATGTCTTCGCACATTTCGCAGGGAATATCGCGTGCAGTAAAGTAAGGTGAGCCAGTCGCGACGGGTGAAAGTAATGTCGCAAGTTTCAATATTTCGTAAGGGCATGCTTGAACACACAAGCCACATCGAATACAGGCTGATTCGAAATCGCCTTCTGGCAAAGCACCGGGTGGGCGAATAGGCACACCTTTCGTTTCTCGAGCTTGGCTTTGCAGCGATTGTAAGCCCAACACACACGCCGCTGCGCCAACGCCTGCCGCAGTTCGGACAGTATCACGCAAAAATCGACGCCGACTTTGCGATGTTTTAGACTGAGAGGATTTCATGCTATTTCCTCAACGAAACTCCTTTATCAAGTTAAGCATAAATAGCGCTAAACGTACCTCTTCCCCATACCTCATAAGAGGTAACTCCACCCTCAATTGATTCAAGTCAACTGATGTACAGTGCCGTCGTCACAGTTTGAATAATTCCATTTATTTCCTCCAACATGAAATTCACCACGATACTCTGCCGTGCACGCCATTTTCAGTACAATAATTCAACACCTTTGCAATCTATTCGCTAAATTCAAAGATAAATGACTACTAAAATTTAGAAAAACATCGCTATAACAACCTAATTTAAAAGGTGTTTATCTCTCAAACCTCAAAAAATACTATCCAAAATAAGGAACTGTGGTTAGATTGAAAATTAATACTAAAAAGCGAAGGAGAGAAGCATGGAAATTATCGTACGTCCAACAACCGTTGAAGACGCAGCGGCACTCGTAGAAATCTATTCACAACCAAAAGCACAACGTGAAACCCTGCAACTCCCAAAACCTTCGCTCGCAATGTGGGTAGAACGATTGTCAAATATGCCCGCAGGCGTTTATAGCTACGTCGCTGAAATCGATGGTAAAGTAGTGGGTAACATTGGCTTTCACCACTCGCAGCGTCCGAGAACAATGCACACAGCATCATTTGGCATCGGAGTGCATGATAGTTTCCACGGGCTGGGTATTGGTAGCAAGTTGATTGAAACGGTCACTGAACTGGCGGATAACTGGCTAAACGTGAGAAGAATTCAAATAGAAGTCAACGCAGATAATGACGCCGCCATTGGGCTGTACAAAAAACATGGATTTCAAATTGAGGGCGAAGCGATTGATGGCTCCTTCCGAGATGGCGAGTTCATCAATACCTATTACATGGCACGTATCAGGCCAAGTAAAAAGTAAATCAAAGCCTCCTAATTGGGGGGCTTTTCTTTTTAAACTTCTACTCACTTTCGTAAGTGAGCCAGCGCTCTGCTAGTCAATGCTTCTGTGTAAGGATTGATCTTCCAGTGATCAGGGCTCCAACCTTTCACAAAGCGTTGAAAATCAGCCCACGCAAGCGCAAACAAAGGACGCCATTCGCGCTCGACTTCATTGGGGTCAAGATTCGGCTGATAAACCATTAACGCCTGTTGCAACTGAGCAAAATACGTATCCAAGACCCAAACTTCCATCTCTGCACAACGTTCTGGCTTGACGGCGCTGCTCATGAACAGTGCTACGTCTTTCATCGCACAGCCATGTCCGACGTATTGAAAGTCGACCGCAGCAACGCTTGATTCTTCTAGACTAAAACAGAAGTTCGCCAATTTAGCATCACCGTGTACAAGCGTCTTGAACTTGGCTTGCGAAAGCGTTTGATCAATTAATTGAGCGGCATTTTTTAGCTCGGTGTCTTGCAGCACCTCAAGCTCATCGGGTCTGGTTGCCAAGTGCCAATACGTGCCGCTATGCCACAGCTTATCCGAGCGAACACCGATGTAGCGCGCATGAAAGTTCGCCAACCAAGCAAGGCAGGCTCGTAGATGCTCTAGCTTTGCATCTGTGATGACTTTTGGAAAGCCCGCCTCGGCGAGATCTTCCATCACGATGAGCCATTCATTCTCCGATTGGAACGTTTTTAGACCTTGTGGTACTCGGCAGCGAGTGCTCACCTCTCTGGAAAAATGCGTATACCAATTCACTTCCACCTGATAAGAGTGCAGCTTTCTTTGGTGAGATCGGTCAGTATTCCAACCTCTTGGATGCTCTGAAGGCTTAGGGAGTTTTACATGCTTAATGATCACCGAACAAGTTGAATAATTAACTCGGACTAACTCACCATAGCCTCCCCATAGCGATTGTATGACTTCTACCGATTGATAATTCCCGAGCTTTAGCTCCTGGCCAATGCTTTGGTAACGTTGGTGGTTGTCGTTCATCATCATGCAAGCAGATGTGACCACGCTTGGTTTTTCTCCATATAATGAATGACATATGGACAGACTGGTTTGATTTGATAACCGAGTGCCTCAATTTCTGGCAATACCGCTTCCATCATCACTTTTCCGTACCCTTTACCTCGTAATGCTTCAGGAACTACGGTTGATGTGATGTGCATGACATTATTCTCAAGCTGATAAACCACCTTGGCTTTATAACCTTGTTCTAAATCAACCCAAAATGTGTTGTTTTCAACTTCATGAGTTACTTTATGCATATCTTGCTCTCTAATTTTTGTTACGGATTGATTGAATCAAACTATATCACTGAATAGAATCAACACCATGCGGAAGTGCTCTGTCACTTCACGCCCTTACCTTCTCAAATCAGGTACGACAATAATAATGAGAAATATGAGCCCTATTGCCAGAGACGGCAAACTACCTCTGCAAAGCAAGAAGGCACTCGAACGTCAGGCAAGTACACTAAATAGCACCGATGCAATGGCAATGGTCGAACATGGCAGTGAAGTAAGTTTAAACGTCACGACACCTGTTGGTACCAAGTTTATTACAACCAGCACATTTGTCGGCTGTCACTCAAATAATACCGCATTGATAGAGGTTCCGAACATCTCCGATGAGGACTTGAAATTTTATTTTCAAGAAGGCTTTTGGATCAATGTAAAAGCGTACTCTCATCGAGGGGAAGGTGCTGTCATTCCTTTTCGGGCGCAATTGCAGCACCGACTCGGCGACCCGTATCCAATTTTGGTGCTAAGTCTACCCAACACCATGCAGGTCTTTCAGCTTCGTAAAGAAGTACGTTACGAAGTGAATTTGAGGGCGCGTGTTTGTTTAGAAGCCTATCGAACTGAATGCGAGATAAGAGATTTATCTCGCAGTGGGTGCCGCTTTGTGACATCACCAATGAGCCGACCACTTCAGGTTGGTGATCGCGTTTCATTGGACCTAACCATGCCCGGTGAAAGCCACATGCTCGCGCCATTGAGAGGTCGTATTTGTAACTTACAAAAATCGACACACCATGCTCGCTATGGAATGGAGTTTGATGAGGTTGGTAAAACCAACGCTAAAAGTCTCCTGAGTCACCTAAAATTTGATGGGACTAAACTCACACTAAAAAGGTAGCTTTGATAACGAGCACCAAGTAGCGACCAGTTTTGATACCCGGAAAACAAGAAACCCCTTACTGTAAAGTAAGGGGTTTTGTTTACTAAGAATAAGGCAGAATCTTAGATAACAGTTTCGACTTAGAAGTCGTAACGTAGACCTAGCGCTAGTTCATCTTTTTCATCAGCGCCTTCGTTATCCATTAGATCGAAGTTGTATGATGCGTAGCCACGGAAGTTAGGCTTGAAGTAGTAAGTAACATCAACAGCTAGGTTTTCTACAGTATCAGCATCTTCTAGCTCACCTTTATTGAACGTAGAAGTAAATACAGTTTGACCCATAGTGTATGATGCAGCTAGTTCGTAGCCTTTGTAATCCGCAGACTCACCTGCAACATCCACGTCTGCGCCTGTGTAGTTACCAGCGAAGTAGAAATCACCTACAGAGTATGCAGCAGCAAGCATGAACTCATCACTATCGTTTTGGTCTGCATAACCAGCACCTAGTTCAATACCAGTATTAGCAA
The DNA here is from genome assembly GCF_021728175.1 of Vibrio sp. A1-1. Taxonomy (NCBI): domain Bacteria; kingdom Pseudomonadati; phylum Pseudomonadota; class Gammaproteobacteria; order Vibrionales; family Vibrionaceae; genus Vibrio; species Vibrio sp. A1-1. The sequence goes on along the minus strand of NZ_JAKKCL010000009.1, from coordinate 157,915 downwards.
ATGCGTAGATACCAGATAGAGAGAAGCCATCTTCCTCGTTGTCTGTAAAACCTTTTGCATCTGTTGTGCGATCAGCAAAGCGGTAGCTAGCACGTACAGCTAGTTGCTCGAATTGGCCTTTGTAAGACAGCATGTTGTCTGTACGGTCAGATACAGGCAGTTTAAGTGCTGCAGTGTTACCGTGGTAAGCCATAATATCGGTAAAATCAGTAAGAACGAATAATGCACCGTCGTTTTTACCGTAAGTTACTTCACCGTATTTACCGCCTAGGCCTGCGTAAGCGTAACGAGTTTCAAGATCACTGTTGTTATCTACGGCACCTTCTTCTTTTGTTTCGAACTCACCTTCCCAAAAACCAACACCGTATAGGTTTTCATTGATTTCCTGTTTGCCTAGGAAGTTAAGACGGATGCGAGTACGGTCTTTTGCCTTACCATCCATCATAGAAAGACGCGCTTCAGCGCGGCCGCCCATCTCAAGAGAAGTGCCATCTTGGTTGTATAGTTCTGAAGCGACAACTTGAGATCCTGATGCCATTAGCGCCACTGCTACAGCTAAAGTTTTTAATTTCATTGTTATTTTCCATATCATTGTTTTATATGTATTTTCTCACCAGAAAAACAGGACTTTTCTGTACCAACGAGAAAACTGGCGGCATAGTAGCAGCTGTTATTTTTCACGCAACGCGTTGAATAAACAGCACTTATAGAAGAAAACACCAAGTAAAATGACGATATGAATACCTCTCAACCATCAAGTTATCGGTTGAGGTAAAAAAATCGTTCGCGTCAAAAAAAAATTGACGCAAAAAATGTAAAAACAATCTCATTATATGTGATTTTGCTCGCAAAATATTTTCAATAAATGACTGTTTTAGATAGACTTCCTGATTTTAAGTCAATTTCTCACAAACAAAAAAATCCCCAAGCAATAGCTCAGGGATTTATACATTTTGTTAGGCGAATAGCGAATTAAAGCTTAAAGAAGCTCAATTGCTCTTTCTGCTTCTCTGCAAGTAATGAAAGCTCAGTACTCGCGCTTGCGCTTTGACTAATACCCGCCACATTCTGGTTAACGAGTTCAGACATGTTAACCACGTTGCGGTTGATGTCTTGAGTGACTTGAGACTGCTCTTCGGCTGCGGTTGCCACTTGCGTGTTTGAATCGTTAATGTTGGCTACCGACTCGGTAATACCAACCAATGCCTCATTCGCTTGTTGCGTCAGTTCGTTGTTACGACTGAGCATGTCAAGGCTGACTTGCATGCTGTCATTCGCAAGCCCAGACTGCGCTTGAAGCTCTTCAATAATCGTTTGGATCTCTTGAGTCGAGTCTTGCGTGCGTGCCGCGAGCATACGTACTTCATCCGCAACAACCGCAAAACCACGACCAGACTCACCAGCACGCGCAGCTTCAATCGCAGCGTTCAATGCGAGTAAGTTGGTCTGCTCAGAGACACCGCGAATCACTTCAATAACGTCGTTGATCTGAACCGACTGCTCTTTTAAACGCAGTACCACTTGCGCTGCATCGTTCAATGCCTGAGACATCTGTGCGCTTGCTTCTGCACTCTCTTGGAAGATAGCCAGACCTGATTGCGCAAGACCATCAGCTTCGCGAGCTGTCGAATCCGCAGACGTTGCGTTATCGCTCACGTTGTTTGCCGTGCTAGCAAGTTCATTAACAGCCGATGCAACTTGTTCGATCTCAGCGAGCTCTAGCTGAGCATTCGCTTCTGCTTGCGTCATTACTGCGGCAAGCTCAGTCGATGCCGATGCCACCTCTTCACTGATGCGAGTAAGCTGGTCGACCGTGTTATAAAGCTGTTCTGCTGTTTGGTTAACATCTTTGCTCAGCTTCGCAATTTCGTTATCACCATCTACATCTGCGCGAACTGATAAGTTGCCCATTGCCAACTGACGCATCACTTCTTGAAGTTTTTGAATAGGCGTAACAATCATGCCTGATAAGATCCACGCCCCCACCAATGAGAACGCAAATACCGCAAGAACTGTCAACATAGCGTTGTTTTGTACACGCTCATTCTGTTGATGGCTTCTTATGGTCGACTGCTCTGCTTGATCATTCACATGCTTCGACAGAGTATTGATTTGTTGAACCATTTCTCGGCCAACATTACGGTACTCTTTAATGAATGCACGGTACTCACTGTCCGATTTCAAGCCTTGATCGTACTGGTTAAAGAAAGCCACTGAGCGCTCTGAATATCGAACATAGGCTTCGATCGCTTGGCGAACTTTAATCGCATCTTCACGAAACAGATTACGAGCTTCAATCGCACTTAAATCAGCTTCAACCTGCTTTAAGCCTTCTTTCAATTCATTAAGAAAATTTTCACGACGGGAAGCGTCGTAGATAGCGTAAACCGCTGTAATACGAAGTGGATAAATTTCATCGTCAATACGCGCCAAAGTGTCTTTATGGAAAACCAAAGACTCTTGGTTGGAAGCAATAACATCTTGCTCAGCTTGAAGATTGTTTTTAGTAATCCACAAAGCAATAAACAAAACAATCGCGGTAAATAATACCGGAACCAAAATTTGCGTTCGTACTGACAAATTTTTCAGTGATAACTGCATGACTGGACCTCAGTTGTATGCGTGATGCCTATATCCAAACGAACTCAAGCAACTCTCAATACTGAAGCTGCATTTCGGTTATTTGAATATCTATGCTTCCTTGCGACGGGAAAGTTCCCAGACGAATAAACAAGTGGCGAATATTAGAGGTCGATCACACTTTTGTCTAGTACAAAAAGTCCCCATTTTCAATCTGTTATTGACAATATCCCGACAGTAGTGTCGGGATATTGTCGTTATGATAAATTGTGATCACTTATGATGAGATACATTCACATTTAGGGCGGTTTTAGGCTATTTTCTCAACGAATTGAGCTTAGCTTGAGCAAGGCCAAAAATCGTATCTATTGGATAAGAACCTTCATCGGTTGGCTCACCGGCGACTTTCCCCGTGAACAGCTCGATGGCTTCAGTGACATGATCAATCGCCCAAATATTAAACTCACCTTTTTCTACTGCTTTCACGATGTCGGAACGGAGCATCAAGTTATGAACATTAGATTGCGGGATAATGACCCCCTGCCCTTCATGACGACCTTTAATCACACACACATCGTAAAAGCCTTCAATTTTTTCGTTCACACCACCAATCGGCTGAGCTTCACCAAACTGATTCATCGAGCCTGTAATCGCAATGTCTTGTCGGTTTGGTTGCTTTGAAAAAGCAGACACTACAGCACATAGCTCTGCCATGCTGGCACTATCACCGTCGACACCACCATAAGATTGCTCAAACGTAATCGTTGTGGTTAATGGTACTCGCGCCGTTTTACCAAACACGGAAGACAAGTAGGCCGATAGAATCATCACGCCTTTAGAGTGAATACTGCCGCCCAAATCCACACTGCGTTCGATATCAATAACATCCCCATCGCCGTAACACGTCGTCGCGGTGATGCGATTCGGAGCACCAAACATGTAGTCGCTGGTACTTAATACCGAGAGGGCATTCACTTGACCGATAGCCTTCCCTTCAGTGCGAATCAAGGTTGTACCGTTAACAAACGTTTCCATCACATTGTCGCGTAATCGGCTCACTCGCATTTCTTGGTTCTTGAGCGCCTCTTCCACATGACCGATACGGATCATGTTGGAGTTGGCTTGACGAGCAACGTAGTTTGACTCACGTAATAAATTCGCAATATTGGCAGAGTGGAGTGATAGCTTGGTTTGATCACCAGACAAGCGTGAACTGTATTCGATAATCCGTCCCATGGACTTTCTATCACAGTGCAGCATATTGTTGTCGTTCACGACGCTAGAAATAAAGCGCGCATAGTGCAGTTCCGACTCTGGCGTCCGCTTCATCTCATCTTCAAAATCCGCTGTCACTCGGAACAACTCACTGAACTCTGGATCGTAATGCTGCAGTAATTGATAAGTTCGGTAGTCACCAAACAGAATGATTTTAATGTCGAGCGGGATAGGCTCGGGATCGAGTGATACCGCCCCTGTCAATGTCACTTCTTTTTCTAGGGAGGTAAAGCTCAATTGACGAGCACGCAGTGCGCGCTTCAAACCATCCCAAACGTAAGGCTGTTCAAGCACTTTCTGTGCATCCATTAACAGAACGCCGCCATTCGCCTTATGCAAACTCCCCGCACGAATCAGCGAAAAGTCGGTAAACACGGTTCCCTTGAAAGTGGCTGTCTCAATCGAACCGAAGAGCGAATGGTAATTGGGGTTTTCTTCAACAACGATAGGAAAGTCACTGCTGTTACGGCTTACCAAGACGTTCACTTTATAACGACGTGGCAATTTTTTATCCAACGACGCCGTTGCAATTTCGCCTTGCTCACCACTTTGGTCAAGGAAGATATCTGCGTTTTCAACAATATCTTTTTGCAGCTCAGTTAAGTACGTTTTGATTTCAGAATATTCTGCGTAATCCACTTTGAGCTTTTTAATGAAGTGAGTAATCACATCGAGCGTCACTTCATCATTAAGCTTTTTGATTTTGTCGCTGTAAGTTTCTTCCCACTCTGTGAGTTCACGGACCATCGAACGTAATCGTACTTCGAGTTCATCAATGGCATCGCTGAACTGCTCTTGCTCTTTCTTACTTAGTGCATCAAAAGACTCTTCCGTATGAAGCTCGTCACCATTCATGGCGACAAACTGATAATCGCCTTGTGTGGTAAGCGTCAAGCTAATGCCTTTCTCTTTTGCCTCTCGGCTAATGCGGTCCAGCTCGTTTTGTTGCTTCGCTGCCAATTGATTTTTTAATCGCTCAGCGCGGCTAAAGTACATTTCATTGTCGAACGCTAGGGGTAAAGCATTCAGTAGTTTGCCCATTAAGGCTTCAATATCAACACGTAACTTATTCCCGATACCACAAGGCAGCTTCAATACCTTGGGTGTGCGGGTATCTTCAAAGTTCGCAACGTAACACCAATCAAACAAGGCTGCTGCATCGTGCTGGTGACGATTCAGATAGCGCAGGATCATGGTGCGTTTACCTAGCCCATTCTGACCAATGGCGTAGATGTTATACCCTTTCTCTTTGATGGACATCGCAAACTCGACCGCTTTTTGCGCGCGCTCTTGGCCCACAATCTCATCAATTGGAGGTAACTCCTTGGTCGACTTACATGGCATATTCTCTAGATCTGCTACAGAATATAGCTGCTTAGCTTCCAATCTTAGTATTGCCATATCCACTTCCTTTTTTCTTATTTTCGTCATTTGAGTGTAGAGATTATTTGCTTAATTTTAAGTGATTTACCTTCAACCCTAGTTTAATTGGACATTTTATGAGCACAAAAGTGATATCAATACGCACTTGCAATTGATAATCAATTTCATTTAATATCAAAACAAATCAACTCTTGTGGAGATGGACATGAATATTGAGCAATGCTGGATGCGCTACTTGAAAGCAGAGCAATTGATGGAACAAGGCCATTGGCCCGAGGCACATCGTTTATACGACGATGTACTCAGCAATCTACCCAACCACATTCATTCGGCGCTCGAAAATGCTCACACCAAACCTTGTCAGTTTGTCTGTCTCATCACCGGGCTGAGAGATGCGTGCGTTGCACAATCGGAGATTCTCAACAAACTCGGATTACAGCGCGATGCTTTTTCAACACTCAATCAAACGTACGCACTATTTCAATTCTTGCAATTAGAGAATCATGAACTTATTGAACGTGTGGGTCATTTACTTGGTCAACAAAGTGAAGACTTGTTAGCTCATATGGCGGCATTTTGCTCTGCTCAACGCAATGCTCAATGGATGATTGAGCTAGACCATGTGACGCGCGCGCATGAGCAGTTTTTGCATTTGCAAGCGATGAGTTCAGCGGACTCTTCGCCTTATCATCATCACCTCTACAATTAATCTAGAATCCAAGCAATGAGGTCTGCCAGACTTCGCGCTTCCCATTGCTTGTGTTTCATTTGCTTTATCAACCACAAGGATCTGTGATGTCTTCTAAAACCATTCTTTCGGTGAATAACTTATCGGTCAGCTTTACGACAAACGATGGGATCGTCGATGCAGTAAAGAATGTTAGCTTCGATTTAAAAGCAGGCGAGACGCTTTCCATCGTTGGGGAGTCTGGGTCTGGCAAGTCAGTATCAACCAATGCATTGATGAAACTATTGCCAGACAACGCTATTTTGCATACGAACTCATCCATCATGTTTGAGGGTAGCTCCATCTTGGATAAAACGGAGCGTGAAATGCAAAGCATTCGCGGTGATCGTATCGGTATGATTTTTCAAGAGCCGATGACCTCACTGAACCCATACATGCGGGTGGGGATCCAAGTTGCTGAGGCCATCATGTGCCACCGTCCAGTGGATAGACGGAAAGCCAAAGCGAGAGTGTTAGAGCTGTTTGAACTGGTTCACATGCCAGAGCCAGAGAAAGCGTACAGCAAATATCCGCACGAGTTTTCTGGCGGTCAGTTGCAACGCATCATGATTGCAATGGCATTGATTAACGAACCCGATATTTTAATTGCCGACGAACCAACCACCGCGTTAGATGTCACGGTTCAAGCAGAAGTGCTGCACCTGATTAAAGAAATTCAGGCTCAGATGGGCATGGCAATCCTATTTATTACTCATGATTTAGGCGTCGTGAAACACTTTGCCGACCGTGTCATTGTGATGTGTAAAGGGGAAGTCGTCGAAGAAGGCGAAACGCAAACACTCTTCGAAGACCCAAAGCACGAATACACACGTATGCTGATCAACTCGATTCCAAAAGGCAGTAAGGACCCTATTAGTGAGAGTGCTACACAACTATTAAAAGCTGACGATATACGAGTCAAATTCTTGATAAAGTCGCATTTTATTGCCAGTAAAAATGAGCACTTCGAAGCCGTAAAAGGCATTTCTCTTGAGCTCAAACAAGGGGAAACACTCGGGATTGTTGGGGAATCCGGTTCAGGCAAGTCTACCCTCGGCCGCGCACTGATAGGCCTCCTGCCATCCACAGGTAAAATCGAATACAAAGGCCAAGATATGGCTTTGCTGACAAACAAAGAACGTTTTGAGCTGAAAAAAGACGTTCAGATGGTGTTCCAAGACCCTTATGGTTCGCTTTCTCCTCGTATGACTATCGGCGAGATCATCACGGAAGGATTAACTGTCCACCAACCAATGTTGAGCAAAAAAGAACGTATGCAGAAAGCACGCGACGTGCTCCGTGAGGTTCGCTTAGATCCCGCGTCCATCAACCGTTATCCGCACGAGTTTTCAGGAGGCCAGCGTCAGCGTATTGCTATCGCGCGAGCACTGATCCTTGAGCCTTCGTTTATTCTGCTTGATGAGCCAACCTCTGCATTAGACCGCTCGGTGCAACTGACAGTGATTGACCTTCTGAAAGATTTGCAGAAAAAGCATAACATTGGCTACTTGTTTATTAGCCACGATCTATCAGTCGTCAAAGCCCTTTCTGATCGTGTTCTTGTCATGCAAAAAGGCGAGGTCATGGAACAAGGTACGGCCGAAAATATTTTCCAAAACCCTAAAAATGACTACACGAAAAAACTGATAGATGCCTCATTTGATCTTGAAAACAGTGAAAATCAGCACAATGCGGCTTAGGTTCATCACAGTTTCATATTCATAAACTAGGATTAAGAAAAGGTGATGATTTCATCTTGTCTTAAGAATGGCGTAGCTGCCTTTCGGTTTGGCCGCCGAGACTGGTTGGTTCAAGAGTCAGACTTAGTCAACCTGGCTCACATACAAGCAAACAGTATGAATTGAGTTCCCCCAACCATGAAAAATGCCGCGACAGTGTCGCGGCATTTTTTATTCTCAGAAGCTTCGAGCAACTAAAGCATTAAATCGACTCAATACCCATATTATGTAACGTAAATGCATACACGTCTGTGGTGAGGTCAATTTGCTTACTCAGCGGCATCCCTGCACCATGACCAGCATTGACATCAATGCGTATCAATACTGGATTAGCACCTTGCTGCTTGTCTTGCAGCTCCGCAATAAACTTGTACGAATGTGCTGGAACCACACGATCGTCGTGATCGGCGGTTGTCACCAATGTCGCAGGATACTGCACGCCTTCTTTTACATTGTGAACAGGAGAGTAGCCAAGCAAGTATTGGAACATCGCTTCGCTTTGCTCAGACGTGCCATAGTCATACTTCCAGCCTTCTCCAGACGTAAACGTGTGGTAACGCAGCATATCAAGCACGCCAACCGCAGGCAGCGCGACTTTGAATAGTTCAGGGCGTTGCGTCATACACGCACCAACCAACAAGCCGCCATTTGAACCACCGCGAATCGCTAGGCGATCCGAGCTAGTGTAGTCGTTTTCAATCAGGTATTCCGCCGCCGCAATAAAGTCATCAAACACGTTTTGCTTTTGCTGCTGAGTGCCTGCGTTGTGCCAAGCTTTACCGTATTCACCGCCGCCTCGCATGTTGGCGACAGCGTAAATACCACCCAATTCTAGCCAGTTGGCCACATTGCCAGAAAACATCGGAGTGAGGCTGATATTAAAACCGCCATAACCATACAGCATGGTTGGCGCACTACCATCAAGTGCGATGCCCTTCTTGTATGAGATGATCATCGGTACTTGCGTGCCATCTTTTGAGGTGTAGAACACCTGTTTTGATTCATACTCACTGCGATCGAATGGCGCTTTTGATTCTTGAAACAGCGTCGATTCACCAGACTCAACATCAAATGAGAAGATCGTCGGTGGCGTCACGTAGTTAGTAAAGGTGTAATACAGCGTGGTTTCTTCTTTTTTACCCGCTAGACCATAAGCCGTACCCTCTCCCGGCAGTTCAACATCTCGAATCCATTCACCTTGGTAGTTAAACTGCTGCACTTTAGAAAGTACATCCACCATATAAGTCGCAAACAGATAACCGCCACCTTTGCTGATTTCTAACGGCTGTTCTTGTTCAGCAATCACATCCATCCATTGCGCTGTTCGGGTGTTGTAGCTGACAACTTTACCATTCGGCGCATCTAGGTTGGTGTAAAGCAGCAAGGTTTCGTCTTGACTATCAATCAAGTAGGTGTCGCCTTGCGTTGTATCACGAAGCGTCACAATCGCTTGGGACTCAGACTGTAAATCGATATAAAACAGACGATTACCCGATGTGGATTCTGCGCCAGAAATAATGAGGAAGCGATCGTCCGTCGTCGTGGTACCAGACACATAACGGTGAACCTGCGTATCCAACTCACCGAAAATCACTTTATCTTCGGACTGAGGTGTACCAAGTTCATGATAATAAAGCTTGTGATGTTCAGTTCGCGCAGATAACTCACTGCCTTGCGGCTTATCATAGCTTGAGTAATAGAAGCCTTTGCTGCCCCGCCAAGAAATCGACGTAAACTTCGCATCCATAATCTCAGGCTCTAACTGCTCTTTGGTTTCCGCATCAATAACAAAGATCTTGCGCCAGTCACTGCCCCCTTCCGAGATGGAATACGCGACCAAACGATAATCTTTCGAGAAGCTGACTTCGCCAAGAGAGGTCGTGCCCTCTTCAGAGAACGTATTTGGGTCAAGGAAGACTTCGGCTTCTCCCTCCCCTTTACGACGATACAGCACGCTTTGGTTTTGCAAACCGTCGTTTTTGTAAAAGTAAGTATAATCACCGCGCAAAAATGGCTGAGAGTATTTCTCGTAATTTTGACTGTTTGCGACCAAGTCACGAATCTGTTGGCGATACGGGATCTGACCAAGAAAATCGAATGTTACCGAGTTTTGACCCGAAACCCATTGTGCGGTTTCTTCGCTGCGATCATTTTCTAACCAGCGATAAGGGTCGGCAATGTCGTGACCAAAGTAAGTGTCCACGACAGAATCTTTACGTGTTTTTGGGTAATGCATAACGTCCGTGTTACTCCGTTGTTTTTATTAAGTTGTTTATTTTCATATCGTTTTATTGCGGTGACCACCTTAGAGCACCCAATATTGATTTCAACGACATTGTTTTAAATCTATGAAGAACCTAGAAATAATGAGATATCGTTAAGTAACGATCACGAATGTGCTCAATAAGCAGTTTCACTTTATTCGGTGGTTGACGAGTAAACGGGTACACCGCATAGATACCCAACTTTTTACCCACTAGTTCGGGGAAAATATCCACCAGCTGGCCATTACGAATATCGTGGTACACCAAACAGCGCGGGACGTAAGCTATACCATGGCCGCCCAGAGCGGCTTTACGTAATGCGGTCGCGTTATCAGTAGAAAAGCAGCCCGAGACTTTGACGATGTAATTACCATCTTCTCCTTTGAACTCCCAGTCTGTTGCACCTGTGGTTTGGTAAGCGTATTGCAGACAATTGTGCGTGGTGAGATCAATCGGCTCGATCGGCTTCCCATTTTTAGCGATATATGAAGGGGACGCGCATACCACCCATTGGGAATCGAGAATATGTCGTGCGATCAAACTGGAATCGGCTAGGTAGCCAGTTCGAATGACCAAATCATAGCCATCAGCAACCAAATCAACAAAACGATTATCCAATGACATGTCCACGGTCAGGCCCGGATGAAGGTTACAAAATTCCGCAACGGCATCAGCAAGTATCAAATCTCCAGAGATACAAGGCACGGACATTTTTATGTGACCGCTCACATTCTCTCCAAAGCCTGCAACAGCGTCCATAGCCTCCTGAGTGGCCTGCTTCACATTTTTAGCACTGTGGAGTAACACCTTACCTGCTTCGGTTAAGGTCAATTTACGCGTTGTTCGATATAATAGCTGCGCCCCTATCTCTTCCTCCAACCTTGCCATTCTTTTGCTAACTACCGAATTTGTAAGGTTATTTGCTTCTGCAACCTTACTAAAACTGCCCAGTTCGATTACTTGAGAAAATAGGATTAAGTCGTCTGCTCTCATACGATTATGTCACTTTTGGAATTAATTATTTTCATTATTTCCCTATATCAACAAAAAATAAAGGAGTAAATTCACGCCAAATTAACAAAACCATTACAACAAAAAGTCACCTCTACAGCGGATTGACACCGTTCGAGAAGTCAGCGTACGAAGGATGTACAAATGAGTGAAACCCTACTTGCCCTAGTGGCATTTTCGCCAATTGTTGTTGCCGCCATCTTATTGGTTGGTCTCAACTGGCCTGCTAAAAAAGCCATGCCTGTTGCGTTCGGTTTAACCGTCGCTATTGCCCTAATGTTTTGGGATATGTCAGCCAATCGCGTACTGGCTTCTGTATTCCAAGGGCTAGGCATTACTGTCTCTGTTCTATGGATCGTGTTTGGTGCCATCTTCTTGCTCAACACTTTAAAACACACTGGAGCGATCACCACTATCCGTAATGGATTTACCGATATTTCAGCTGACCGCCGTGTGCAAGCCATCATCATTGCTTGGTGTTTTGGCTCATTCATTGAAGGCGCATCAGGGTTTGGTACCCCGGCAGCAATTGCTGCACCACTACTGGTTGCAATCGGCTTCCCTGCGCTAGCCGCTGTCCTAATGGGCATGATGATTCAGTCAACGCCTGTTTCATTCGGTGCGGTGGGTACACCAATCATCGTGGGTGTAAACAAAGGTTTAGACACGCATAACATCAGTGAATCTTTGGCTGCACAAGGCGCAACATGGGAAATGTACCTGCAAGATATCACCGCGCACGTTGCTGTGATTCACGCTGTTGTAGGTACGATGATCCCTGTATTAATGGCGATGATGTTAACACGTTTCTTCGGCAAGAACAGAAGCTGGAGTGAAGGTCTGGATATTCTACCATTTGCTTTATTCGCAGGCGTCTCTTTCACTGTGCCATACGCGTTAACTGGTGTGTTCTTGGGTGCAGAATTCCCTTCACTTATCGGTGGTTTGGTTGGTCTTTCTATTGTTGTTACCGCAGCGAAAAAAGGCTTCTTAGTACCAAAGACTAAGTGGGATTTCGAAAGCGAAGACAAATGGCCTGCTGAATGGCTGGGCTCGCTAAAAGTCGATCTAAACGACAATCCAGGCAAGCCAATGAGCATCGTAAAAGCTTGGGTACCATATGTAATGCTGGCGGTAGTTCTCGTCGCAAGCCGCGTAAGTCCGGAACTGAAAGGCTTTGTACAAAGCGTAAGTTTGTCGTTCAGCAATATTCTTGGTGAGACTGGTGTGAGTGCCGCTATTCAGCCATTGTACCTGCCAGGTGGCATCCTCGTGTTTGTCGCACTGCTTGCCGCAATGTTACAAAGCGGTAGCGCAAAGCCATTGCGTGAAGCGTTTGGCGAGTCAAGCAAAACACTGATTGGCGCGGGGTTTGTCTTGGTATTTACCATCCCGATGGTTCGTATCTTCATCAACTCTGGTATTAACGGCGCTGACCTAGCAAGCATGCCGGTCACAACAGCGAACTTTGCCTCTGACCTTGTCGGTTCTGCGTTCCCAGCACTAAGTGCCACCGTTGGTGCGCTGGGTGCGTTCATCGCTGGCTCAAATACGGTTTCAAACATGATGTTCAGCCAGTTCCAATTCGAAGTGGCACAAACACTGTCTATTTCGAGTGTGATTGTTGTGTCGCTTCAAGCCGTTGGTGCTGCCGCAGGTAACATGATTGCGATTCACAACGTTGTTGCCGCATCAGCCACCGTAGGCTTACTTGGCCGTGAAGGCGCAACATTACGTAAGACTATTATCCCTACGTTCTACTACATTGTAATGACGGGCATTATTGGTTTGGTGTTGATTTACGGCCTCCAAATGACGGATGTCTTGATGAAGTAACGCGAAACGCAGGGTTTGTAGCCCTGCCTAATTTGACACAGCTGTCAGCACTACTACCCCGACATGTTGATTTAGCTTGCTACATCAATCCCCCCGGCAGCTGTGTCATCCTTTCCAATTTGTATAACTGATTGAGTGATTTAACAAAATTTTTCAATCAATTATGTAAATGAGTTACCAACATCACCAGTTCAAACGTAAGTGAACAATAGGTAACTATACTCATTTTGATGCCTTCACTGCTTTGCGATGAAGGCTCAACGAAAGAGCAAATTGCTCCACAACTTTGCTTAGAATAACCGCTAGGACACCATTATGATTATCTCAGCTTCTACTGACTACCGCGCTGCCGCGAAAGCCAAGCTTCCCCCGTTTCTATTCCATTATATTGATGGCGGCTCTTACGACGAACGCACGCTGAAGCGTAATACTGACGATTTGGGTGATGTCGCTCTTCGCCAACGCGTCCTACGCGATATGACAGATTTGAGCCTAGAAACCGAGATCTTCGGTGAGAAACTGGCAATGCCAATCGCGCTAGCTCCTGTTGGTCTAACTGGTATGTACGCGCGCCGAGGCGAAGTGCAAGCAGCAAAAGCAGCCGAGAAAAAAGGCATCCCGTTTACTATGTCGACTGTTTCGGTTTGTCCGATTGAAGAAGTCGCACCTGCAATTGAACGTCCAATGTGGTTCCAGCTTTACGTGCTTAAAGACCGTGGCTTTATGAAGAACGTGCTTGAGCGTGCAAAAGCTGCGGGCGTCACAACGCTGGTGTTTACCGTTGATATGCCAGTTCCTGGCGCGCGTTACCGTGACATGCACTCAGGCATGAGCGGCCCTAACGCAGCCATGCGTCGTGTATTCCAGGCGATGCGCCACCCAAGCTGGGCACTGGATGTGGGTCTACTTGGTAAACCGCACGACTTAGGTAACATCTCAACGTATCGCGGCGAACCAACAAAACTAGAAGATTACATCGGCTGGTTAGGCGCAAACTTCGACCCGTCTATCTCCTGGAAAGATCTTGAGTGGATTCGTGACTTTTGGGATGGCCCTATGGTCATCAAAGGCATCCTCGACGAAGAAGACGCGAAAGATGCGGTACGTTTCGGCGCGGATGGCATTGTGGTATCTAACCATGGTGGTCGTCAGTTAGATGGCGTACTTTCAAGTGCTAAAGCACTACCAAGCATTGCAGATGCGGTAAAAGGCGATCTTAAGATCTTTGTGGACTCAGGTATCCGTACTGGTCTTGATGTGGTTCGTATGCTCGCACTGGGTGCTGACTGCACACTACTTGGTCGTTCATTTGTGTACGCATTGGCTGCACAAGGCGGCGCAGGCGTTGAAAACCTACTGGATCTGTACGATAAAGAAATGCGTGTAGCTATGACGCTGACAGGCGCGAAGTCTATCGCGGATCTTTCTCGCGATTCGCTAGTGAAAATCCCATAATCTTTGCAGGCGATTAAAAACAGAAACGAAAAAACGAGCCACAATTGGCTCGTTTTTTTATTGCTCTTCAACCCGATAGTTTGACGAGCAAGCTAGCTTACTTGGTGAACGTACTCAATCACGACTTGGTTTCCGTCGATAAACACGTTACTGATATCGCCATCCACCGTCACACGATTTTGTAAATAAACGGTACCAGATGCAGATAGATCACGCTCCGTCAAAGACGGAATCACCTGACCAGGACGTACATGTAGCTGCTCGCATAGCTGTTTTACAAAACCTAGCGTCAGTGGAGAATTACCACGTAACAAGCCAGAAAACTCGTGTAGACTCAAACCAAGGCGCTTCGCCATTTCCATTTGAGTGATGTGCATTTTGGCTTTTTGTGACATCCAGATGTCGTAGAGCGCGTTTCGATCCAGCTCTGTAAATTCCATATCTGCCTCCGCTAATTCAAGAGCCAATACACTCTCACACTTACTTAAGATAAATGTTAGCGATAAGTCAGAGAAGTTATAATTGATCGTTCAAATATCAACGCATATCGGAGATGACGAAGCTCCGCACACGAATGGAACGGCGGCTCATCACCCAGTTTTGACCACTCACTTTTCACCTCACGAAATAGCCTACCTCAGGCGATTTATACATAAGTAAATGATTTAAAGGAAATCACTGGGGTGAAGGAGTAATATCTGCTACCTTTCCTTCCATGGTTCACTAGAAAGAAGTTACATATGTCACAGTGGTTTACCGATTTGCAAAGCTATATTGAAACATCTCATCAAGATTGGAGTGGGAGTGTCCTTTTCATTACACTCGCCAGCTTTATTGCTTGGATAGCTTGGCGACTGATCCGCTCTCGTCTCGCAGTTCTAGTAGAGAAAACCCCTTTCCACTGGGATGACATGTTGCTTGACGCGCTAAAAGCGCCAGTCAGTACACTCATTTGGTGTTGGCCAGCAACCGTCTCTATCGGCATCATATTAGAGAGCGAGCTCAACGATAAAATAAACTGGTTAAGCACGCTGAAACTGATTTTGGTGATCAGTATCTTCGTCTGGACCGTTATGCGACTCATCACCAATGTTGAAGAGTACGTCCTAGAACAAAAAAACCGAGATGAAACCACAGTGCAAGCGATAGCTAAAGTCGCGCGCTTGTTCTTTATTACCGTCGGAATTCTCACTGTGATGCAGGCGTTTGGCTTGTCACTGTCAGGATTGCTCACCTTTGGTGGTGTCGGTGGTTTAATCGTTGGTTTAGCGGCGAAAGATCTGCTGTCGAACTTCTTTGGCGGCCTTATGATCTACTTCGATCGTCCGTTTAAAGTTGGCGACTGGATCCGCTCTCCAGATCGCCAAATTGAAGGTACGGTAGAACGAATTGGCTGGAGAATGACCATCATCCGAACTTTCGATAAGCGTCCTCTTTATGTGCCAAACTCTGTGTTTAGCAACATAGTCGTAGAAAACCCATCTCGCATGCTAAACCGACGCATCTACGAAAAAATTGGACTTCGTTACGACGACGCCGAAAAAATGCCGCAAATCATTACAGCGGTGAAAGAGATGCTTAAGAATCACAAAGATATTGATGCACGCCAAACGCTTATCGTCAACTTCGATACGTTCGGTCCATCGTCACTGCATTTCTTCATTTATACCTTCACAAAAACCGTGAATTGGGTGAGATACCATGAGGTTAAACAGGATGTTCTTCTTCAAGTAATTAACATCATTAAAGAACACGAAGCAGATATCGCCTTCCCAACTCAAACACTCAAGCTCGACCCAGTTCAAATGATAAAAGCTGAAGAGCAAGAAGATCACGGCTTCTAATTTCCATCAATACCAATAACAAAGCCCGCTTTATTCAAGCGGGCTTTTTCATTTTTTATTTGCTTGGATTGGTTAGTGTTGCATTAACACCATACGAGCATTCAATGGTTGGATAGGACGATTGTTTTTCCCCATCACTGTCGTAAACGCTTTAATCTGCTCAGGGGAAATAGTTTGTGCTTCTTTCATCACTAACCAACGTACCCCTTCAGAGCATGGTGGTGTCGTTAGTGAGCCATTAAAGCGATAATACGCTTTGTCTTTTGGAAGCAACGCATCCGCTTCAAATGGCAATTTAATCTCTACACCTTGATCTTTACTTGGTATGCTTGCTATTAACTTCGCTAAATCTGGGTTCGCTTTTCCGGATTGAAAAAACACGGCCACAACCGCCAAATGGCCAGTTGTATCAGCATGCACAAAGTGCGCTTCTAATGGGTATTCTTTGCCATCCACATGGTTTTCTGACGGAGTATGGAAGTGGAACTGCTTTAACGTGAATGCATTGCCATCAATCAACAGTGTGTTGTCACCCTCTAGGCTGGTTTGCAGGGTGTGGCCGTTATTGAGCAATGAGATTGCTTTGCCATGGTAGTCGAACTGCAATTTGTCTAACTTCGCTTCTGCTGCGGAGACAATATTAATTGGGCTTTGGTTTTGACCTTTGGAACATTCAGACGCAAACTCGCCCCAATGCTCAGGCCCGTGACTCCCCTCGTAACCCCAGCTTGCTGCGTAAGCTGTTCCTGTAAATACCAACGCCAAACCTAGTGCTGCCAGTGACTTCTTCATAGTTTTCCTTATTCCTTCAAGTTAAATGTTGTGAAAACAAAACCATACTAATCGCACAGAATTAAGCGGGAATAGAGTGAAAACTATGATTACAAAAGTTTTTTGGAATAGATGCCTCTAGTTATGCAATTGATATGATGCTCAAAATTGAACATCAACGATTATCGAGTCGGTATAAGTGCCAGCTGGTGGGGTGGTTTGGCTTGTTATTATCTCTGCGCGATAATTGAAGTTCTGCGGAGTGATGCCATCGGGAATGGTGTCACCCGTATCCACATCGCTCTGTTCACGACGTTCAGAACCAGTATGCCCCCACCGCTCCGTCGATGAGGATTTATAGATTTCATACTCCAAATAGTTACCGCCAGATGCCATCCGTCGTTGGCCTCCGGAGGCATTCACACCGTCGTTTAAACCAATGGTAAAAGCACTGTTCTTGGTACAGGTTAATGATATAACCTGACTGACAGGGTCAAAACCTGCCACCAATGGTGATGAACCAAAATTAATATCTGGCGCCGTGATCATACAATCGGGAGTGACTTCCAACTCTACCGTAATCAAGCTTTGTGCATTGCCTGTTTCTCGCCCAAGACATACGCCTCCAACTCCAATTCCTGAGCAATAATTCCAAATCCAAGACACCGTAATTTGGTCTCGATAAGTCCCTGCTGAGAGATTACTACCAGCTCCTGTCCGGGCATAAAGCGGAAATTCAGCTTGAGTGCCAAATAAACCTAGTAAATCGAGCAGCCCAATTTCAAAAAAATTGTAAGTTTGGCCAAAAATGTACTCTTGCGAAAGGCTTGGATCTCCAAAAATCTGATAGCTAAGTTCCGAACTGATATCCGCCGCATTAAGCAACCGCCCATCGTTAGCGCTGTTAAACGTTGCAGACACATAATCGCCACTCAACAAAGAAACAAGTGTAGAAAAGTCACACGTTATCCCTGCGTGTGGCTGGGCTGAGCTCTGTTGCTGAATAGTTGAAACGGTAAACGAGGAAACGCTTCCAAATTGAATCAAAGGCGTCGGCGCAGTGAGCTCACAAGCCATGTTACCGGACGATATAAAAAGAAGAAAAAACCAAAGATAACGAGAATACCGACTCATAATTGTACCTCTGATTTTTGCTCTTTCGTGCAGACTTGTTTACCTAATGTCTGTATTTTCTCGCTCCGTGTTTGATAGAGCCCCGTTATAAATACTTTACATGGTGGAAAGCCTTCGGGGTAAAAGATAATGTACTCACCTACATTACGCCCCTCAAAATACGTCACTCCATCCCAACCAATTTGCCCTACCACTCCAGTATCTGATTGACCATAAGTTCCTAATGGCAAGTAGGCGTCATTTTCATCAACAACCTCCATGCTTAACGCAACTTGCAAAGCTATTGGGAACTCGAGCAAATAGCCGTACCCAGAATGTATCGACGCGTATTGTTCTGTTGTTGGGAAAAAAGCATTGGCTGGTAATCTAAGCGGATCAATTTCATATTTTGCGGTGTAATATGCCATTGCCCACGGCACAAGTAAGTAACCGTCATCATCAGTCAATCCAACGACTTGATTCTCATATTTGACGGGCACACCTTCAAAACCGCTAGTACTGACAACAGCGAAACTATCGTACACATTATTTGCAGGGAATATTTCACCATCGAGTGACGCAACCGAACCCGACATTTCGGCAAAATAATCGTAATTACCACTCGTCCCGTTTAAGCCCGCTCGGAACTCCGCCCAAGAGGCTCGGTAAGTAACATCGGCCTGCTTTCTATTGTCAGGCTTTTCATTAATATCATGCGCTAAGTTGATTCCCCAACCACCTCGAATCGGCGCAAGTCGACTAACACTAGCACGGCCACTAAGATGACCATCGCTTTCACGCTTCATGGTTAATCCCGCGCTACCAGAGAAAGCGCTCAAAGGTAATGAGAATTGTGCTAACGTAACGGCCTCCCCACCGATGTTTCGATTAAACGATAATGACATGTTGATATCGAACGGAAGCGAGCGGCTGTAAGTTACATTAAGTATTCTCGATCGAGAGTCGGTTTGCTGAACATCAAAGTATCCCCCTGACAACGAACCCAACTCATTCAGCCGGGCGCCAACATTTATCTGAGAGACATGCCGAGACAAATTCTCTCGCTCGTTAGTGCCGTCACTTCTCAAGCTCTCTGGTGTTTGGGAGAGCGTGTAAAATCCCTCGCTCTCAACTTGGGTACGAGCGGCAAAGCTAAACATTCGAGATTGATAACTATAACCAACTGAATAGGAACTCGCTCTCTGCTCATAATTGCTAAACCTTACCGCCCCATCAATCGTTCCCATATTGAATAGGTTGGTAACAAAACCGACTCCCGCAACAATTAAGTCATCTTTCGCTTCGGTTTGTGCCTCCAACGTTAGCCAGTTTGTCATTCCGTGCCTCGCAGCTGCGACAACAGCACCATCGCCATAGTCATTTGAAGCGTTGCCATAGTTCCGGCGTAAAGCACCAAAACTAGCGTTGTAAGAGGTATAATTAGCCTTCAGCAAGTTAGCTGAAAGGAAAAATGGACTGGTCATTGCAGTCCGCCTTCCCTGGGCATCCGTTGCAATCACTGTCGCTTCACCAGCTCCCGATACCATTGGAATATCATTGATAACAAACGGTCCCGGCCCCACAAACATTGAATCGGTTTTTAATCCGTTTACAAATAAATCTAACGTCGTGGGAGCAGTTACTTCGCCATAAAATGCAGGTAAAGGTGCGGTAACCACGTCTGGACGCATAGAGAAGTCATGTGACAGTTGAATACCAGCCATTCGAACTGGTTGACTCCACGCAAGGGGCCTCACAATGTAATCCCCTACTTCAAAGCGCAATCGACGACTTTGATCAACATATTCGTACCTCGTGTCGAAGCGCGTATATTTATTACTTTGTTGCGCTTGAACGTCTCGATGAAGGTTAGATTTAAATATTCCCGTCGTAGAAAGTACGCCGAATTCGGAAAAGGCTCTCAATTCGTGGTTAATAGATACTTCTTTTTGACTACTATCATGATCATAAACACCAAACACACTGTAATTAAATAACCCACCAGTTCCGAATTTAGCGGGCGAAAAACGCCTCCTGTTCTGCGCAGAAAAGCGTTGCATCGGCAACCAATTAGGAGGCACTGTGATTAATAATTGCAGTGACGATTGCAAATAATCGACCTCTACACCCGATATTGATGTTATGTCTAACTTCTCTTGCGTCCCAGGTAATACATCCGCGACCACGCCAGCAGACAGTAAATCGTCTCTATACACGAAGTAACGCTCGCCTTTACGTTCAACATCCGCGATTAAATCAGTCGGTCGTTGATTAATGACTAGTTCTAACGACAAATGAATATTTTCAAAGTTCTCATAAGAAAAGTTCTCAGGACTAGGTAACTGCGATAAATGGGTCACTACGTTGTCGCACCAACCCACGCCAGGCGTCATACTGGTAAATAAACAAGATAGATATAAAATCTTATTCATTTTGTTCGAGTGGAATAACGTAACGCTTACCTTCAATATCCGCCTTTACTTTTATATTTTTCATATTGGAGTAAGAAATAGGCCACGTTTTATATTGCTCAGGTAATATATACCCTGCTAACCCTTTCGAAACGATAAAAGGCGATTGGTTTGGCGCGGTCACTGCTAGGTTGACTAATCTGACATAGTGATTACTGGTGTTTTCTATATGAATAAGGTTCTTATCTTTACTCTTTATAATCTTTGCCTGTAGTCCGCTCCAAACTTCATTTGTTCCTTGGGATTGTCTTTTCATCCCTTTACCGTACATAAACAATGGTATGGAATATCTCATTCTCACTTTTACTGCCAGATCATTTTCTTTATTTTCATCTTGAGGCCCTTTAGCTGGCGGGAGTTCATCGATGATAATACGATATGCGTACTCTTTATTCGAAAGCGCTCCATCTTGATTTAATATACGAATAAGTTGCTTGGCACCAGGTGCAATTTTCACAAAAGGAGGCGTAGCTATCAGTTGTCGTTGCTGCGCATATGTATCCTGCCCATCCTTCTGCCCCCACTGAAAAATACGAACCTGCAAATAAAAATCTTCAGTGCCTTGATTAACCATCCAAATTGATGTCGCATTCGATTCAGAAGATATTTTAGGGTAAATAGGCCAAATAAGGAGAGAATTAGCATAGGCCTGTGAAGTTAACGTTGATAAGAAAATAGTGACGAAAACCAGTCTTTTTATTATTAAATCCATTTAATTTCTCCGAAGGTTATCATTTCTTCGAAACAGCGCTTACCACTCAAGCGTTAAGGTAAGAGTATCTGTATAAATACCAGCGATTTCATTTCCATTTAATATCGCCTTTGCCCAAATTGGCACCTGAATGTTGTCAGGGTCTTCATTAGTTCCAACAGAATAGGGGGTATCAATGTCTAATACTTGAGAGTGTTCTGCATCTTCAAATAATAAATAATCCACCGTACTCGACTTTTCTGTGTGCTTCAGCTTGCGTACCCCTACCGAAGCGTTCAAACCACCGTCAATCTTAATATTCATGGCTATGCCAGGGGTACAACTTAACGTAAGCCCACCGTTGTAGGTGATGCTGCCTTCTACTTCCGCAGCATAAATAGCAGAATGTTCACCAAAGTTTAACTCTCCTATTGTTCCAATTTGAGTGTTACTCTCTTCTGTCAGCGCACCATTGATCAGACATCCCGTATCAATGGTTGCTGACACTTGGAAAGTTTCACTCTGCGCGGCAAAAATAGGATAGGAAAAAGTGGCACAGGCGGTGAATAAAAATGCTTTGAGTAATATAGAGTTCACTTACCAACTCAGAGTTACGTTTAGTGTATCAACATAATTTCCTGCGACGCTGCTGGTACCGTATGCCGTGGCGTACAAATTAATGGTCTCTGAATCAACACCATTAAATGTAGAGAGTGCTATAGGATTACTCGAGGTAAACTGGGTAGAACGATCTGAATCAGTGAAGAGAGTATAATCCACAAACTCGGATCCGTTGGTCATTGCGTGATTACCTGTCGTCGAACTGGGATCGTTGGCACCACTGACTAAAGAGAAAGTAGGCGTGACTCCATTGCTGCAAAGTATTTCGATCCCCGTACCACCTTCCCCAGTCAAGACTGCTTCTTGCTCAGTAAAAATGGCCGGAACGTCACCAAAATTTAATGAGCCAAAACCAATATTACTGGAACCGTTCACCGCATTGTTGCCATTAATGACACAGCCTTCCACTAAATTGATCGAAACATCTATCGTACCGCTAATTGTCTCTGCCCTCGTTTGTAAGCTCAACACTGTAAATAACAAGGGAATAATCAAACAAAAAATTTTCATATGAAGCTCCATTTCTATCTCTGTGAACTCTATACAGATGATTGTATTATTAGTTATAGCTCAACAAATAAAACAAAGTGCATATCGAGATTAAAAAGATAAAAAGAAGTCAGTTCATTGTAGTTGTCAAAAGAAAAGCAGAGCTTTACACCGAGATATTCTTTTAGGTTGGAATATAAAACCACCAATTAACCATATTAAATAGAAGGTCTTTAGTGTATTCTGCATACGTTGAAACACGAAGAAGGCAGTTTTTTCTGAATTAGACAGCTTTTAGAAACGAAAAGAGATAGGGTGTGAGCTAAATAATAAAAAATCTAAGCGTTTAAAAAACGAAAAAAAACGCCCCTTTCGGAGCGCTTTCTTGTTTGAGCAGATTATTCCCAATCAAGGATAACTTTGCCAGACATGCCTGAACGCATGACATCGAAGCCTTCTTGGAAGTCATCAATCTTGTAGTGGTGCGTGATAATTGGTGATAGATCCAAACCAGATTGAATCAGTGAAGCCATCTTGTACCATGTTTCGAACATTTCACGACCATAGATGCCTTTGATAACTAGGCCTTTGAAGATCACTTGGTTCCAATCAATGCCCATATCTGATGGTGGAATACCGAGTAATGCAATACGACCACCGTGGTTCATTGTGGTTAGCATTGAGTTGAATGCCGCTGGGTTACCAGACATTTCTAGGCCTACGTCAAAGCCTTCTGTCATGCCTAGTTCAGCCATTACATCTTCAAGCTTCTCTTCAGCAACATTTACTGCGCGTGTTACACCCATTTTACGAGCTAGCTCTAAACGGTACTCGTTTACGTCTGTGATAACCACATGACGAGCGCCGACGTGTTTCGCAACTGCGGCGGCCATGATGCCGATTGGGCCAGCACCAGTGATGAGCACGTCTTCACCGACTAGATCGAAAGAAAGCGCAGTGTGTACCGCGTTACCGAACGGGTCGAAGATCGATGCTAGATCGTCAGAAATCTCGTCAGGGATCTTAAACGCGTTAAATGCAGGAATCACTAGGTATTCTGCAAATGCGCCTTCACGGTTTACACCCACACCGATCGTGTTGCGACACAAGTGAGTACGACCGCCACGACAGTTACGGCAGTGACCACAAGTTATGTGACCTTCACCAGATACGCGGTCACCAATTTCAAAGCCACGAACTTCCTGACCAATCGCAACCACTTCACCCACGTATTCGTGACCGACAACCATAGGTACTGGAATTGTCTTTTGTGACCATTCGTCCCAGTTGTAGATGTGTACGTCTGTACCACAGATAGCGGTTTTCTTAATTTTGATCAGAATATCGTTATGGCCAACTTCAGGTTTATCAACCTCAGTCATCCAGATGCCTTCTTCAGGCTTTAGCTTTGATAATGCTTTAATTTTCATAATGTAACCTTAATTAAAGGCCCTATTATCTAGGACCTAGAGTCTTAAATAAGACCCATGTCCTTACCAACTTCGATGAACGCATCAATTGCACGATCTAGCTGCTCACGAGAATGCGCTGCTGACATTTGAGTACGGATACGCGCTTGGCCTTTTGGTACCACAGGGAATGAGAAGCCGATTACGTAGATGCCTTTCTCTAGTGCTCGCTCAGCAAATTCTGCTGCCACTTTCGCATCACCTAGCATGATTGGAATGATCGCATGGTCAGCGCCGCCCATTGTGAAACCAGCAGCTTCCATACGTGCGCGGAAGTGTGCAGCGTTTTCCCATAGACGGTCACGTAGGTCACCGCTCTCTTCTAGTAGATCTAGAACTCGGATAGAAGCGCTTACGATTGCTGGTGCAACAGAGTTAGAGAATAGGTATGGACGAGAACGCTGACGTAACCAGTCGATCACTTCCGCTTTACCTGATGTGTAACCGCCTGAAGCGCCACCCATTGCTTTACCTAGCGTACCTGTAATGATGTCGATACGGTCAACCACATTGTGGTATTCGTGTGTACCTGCACCCGTTTTACCCATGAAGCCAACCGCGTGAGAGTCATCAACCATGGTCAGTGCGCCGTATTTTTCAGCTAGGTCACAAATAGCCGGAAGGTTCGCCACTACGCCGTCCATTGAGAACACGCCGTCAGTAACAATAAGAATGTGGCGTGCGCCCGCTTCTTTCGCAGCAATCAGTTGTTGCTCTAGCTCTTCCATGTTGTTGTTTGAGTAACGGAAGCGCATTGCTTTACATAGACGAACACCGTCGATGATTGACGCGTGGTTTAGTGCGTCTGAAATAATTGCGTCTTCTTTACCGAGAATGGTTTCAAACAGGCCTGCATTTGCATCGAAGCAAGAGGTGTAAAGAATCGTATCTTCTTTACCTAGGAACTTAGACAACTTCTGCTCAAGCTCTTTGTGGATGTCTTGAGTACCACAGATGAAACGTACTGAAGCCATACCAAAGCCGTGTTCGTCCATACCCGCTTTACCCGCTTCAATTAGCGCAGGATGGTTAGCAAGACCAAGGTAGTTGTTTGCACAGAAGTTTAATACTTCTTCACCGGTAGAGATTTTAACAGCCGCTTGCTGCTGAGACGTGATTACGCGCTCTGATTTGTAAAGACCTTCAGCCTTCACTTCTTCAATTTGCTGCTGAATCTGTTGGTAGAATGCAGAAGACATTTGAAATTCCTTCCTGGTTATTTTGGCGAGTATTTACTCGTTTAGAATTAGGTTGAGCCTTTATGTGACGGGCATCACGGGCTATCACTCATCAATTAATTGTAGTGTAATTCAAGGAAGGAAGAAGGATTATCCCTTAAGGTGGAAAAGCATTAATGAATCCAAGGCACAAATTCAATTAATGCTTTCCTATAATATTGTAATAAAAGGAGTTATAGCCCAGTTGGTTGTTTAAGTAGTGCTTCAAAGTCCTTAGCTGGTAACGGGCGGCTATAGTGGAAACCTTGCCCGAACTCACAGTTTAAGTCTTTTAGATAATCGACATGACGCTGTTCTTCAATGCCTTCAGCGACAATCTTAAGGTTCAGCGCTTTCGCCATTGCAATGATCACGTTGACGAGCTCACGATCGGAGTCGTTCTCGAACATATTTTGCATAAAGCTGCGATCAATCTTAAGGCGATCGAACGGGAATTTCTGTAAGTAACTCAACGCAGAATAGCCAGTACCAAAGTCATCGATGGTAAGCTTAGTGCCTAACGCTCTTAAGTTATTGAGCATGTCTAATAGCTCTGAGTCGTGGTTAAAGAGAAGGCTCTCTGTCACTTCAATATCGAACTTATCTGATGGAAGACCAGACTCCTCAAGGCTGTTCTTAATAAACGCAAGTAAGCGATCACAATACCTAAATTGAACACTGGAGAAATTCACAGAAACAAACAGCGGCGTCAGACTTTGCCATTGCGCCGCTTGGCGGCACGCTTGCTGGATAGCGAATTCACCAATTTGATGAATCAAGCCATTTTTCTCAGCAATAGAGATAAACTCTTCAGGATTTACGAACCCGTACTTCTCATCATTCCAACGCATTAACGCTTCTGCGCCAACAATTTTACCACTGCGCAGCTCAATAATAGGTTGATAATACAACTCTAGTAATTGGCTGGAGATGGCATTTCTTAGTCGATTTTCCAAATCCAAATAGCGTTGCAAGTCTTGGTTCATATTGTGGTTATAAAAGCAGAAGGCATCGCGTCCATCTTGCTTCACGCGATACATCGCCATGTCAGCACAGGCGAGGAGCTGCTCGGCATTATCTCCATCATCCGGAAATACAGACATTCCGACGCTGCTACTCAAGAAGAATTCATGGTTGTTCCATACAAATGGATCGTTAAACGCCGAAAGCACGCTTGAAGCAACGCGCTTCGCGGTGTCATTATCAGGCAAGTCAGGAATCACTAATAAAAACTCATCCCCACCAATTCTCGCCAATAAGTCTGTTTTTCTCGCGACTTGATGCAGTCGTTGAGCACTAAGTTTAAGGATCTCGTCGCCAACAAAGTGACCCATTGAATCGTTAATCTGCTTAAAGTGGTCTAAATCAATAAACATGACCAATACTTTTGAACCACTACGTGACGCTCTAATCAACTCCAAAGCCAGTCTCTCAGAACCGTAGCTGCGATTAGGCAAGTTAGTCAACGTATCGTATTTAGCTTGGAAGGCGAGTTCTTTTTCAGACGCTTTTCGGCGTTCAATTTCGTTAGTTAGTTTTTGGTTCTGTTGAGAAAGAATGTCTTTTCGCTTTTTCTCTTCTTCAAGTTTAATTTTCAATTCAATTCTATTATTGTTTGTAATGAACGCATAACACAGCGCAATAACAACCATAACAGCAAGAATACTCAAACCGAGAATGAAGATCCGTGATGTGAAAATATCTCGCTCACTCAAAGGCTCAAACCAAGCCATAAGTTTGAAGTGATGTTTTTCAACAGGCACTTCAAAATATATTTTTCCATCAACGGCTTCAGATATTAAATAATTCTCATCTTTATTATGAGAAGACGTTTTATTTATTGTATCCCATACGACCATCTCAACGTCTTTTATTTTGAGCACCATCCGGCTATAACTGTCTTCGTGCTCTTGATTAGTGAGCTGATCAATAACAATGTTTTTATTGAGATCTGCAATTAGAAAGGCAACTGGCTTTCCAGAGAACTTGACTTGCTTGATGACTTGAATACGCACGTCGTCGTTATATCGAGTTGCACAAACCTCTTCGGGATGCCCATGTTGAGTCATTAAGGTTTGGATATCCACCTTCTGCTCTGTGTTGTCTTCAGAGCCCGTCGTGACAATCGTTGTGCCATCACTGCCTACCAGTGTGAGCTTTTTATAGATTTGGCTGCTATTAATTAACTTACCATCTATCTTTTCATCGAAACGACGCTTCAAGTTAATTAAACTCGCTCCTAATCCGTACTCCATTGACATGCCAGAGGCTAAATTAGCAAAGAATGTTTGTACTGTTTTATCTGTAGATAAATTATCAACATCCTCACTGGCAATGGTAAATAAATTATCGAGTGTGCTTGCGTAGCTTTTTACTTTTAAACCGAGTTCCCTATGTTGGGATTCTTTTAATTTATTTTGCCCCAAACTTGTCACAACAATAAGCATAGCTAAATAAATAGAGACTAATATTGCGCTTATTGCAATAAATTTTTTACTGGATATTTTTTTAACGGCCTTTTTCATCGGGTTTTCTTACTATCTTCTATGAAGTAATCGTTATAAAAGTAGTAAATAGATGGATAGTATTTTTTTACTAATTTTTCGTAGGTTCCATCTTTCTTTATTGAATCTAAATAACGATCAAATGCTTTGCGTAATTCCGGCGAGTTTTTCCGGAATGCAACAGCCATTTTCTGATTTTCGGATACTGGACCAATGACTTTTATTTCACCTGGCCATTTTTCTAATGCAATTAACGTATCGGCGACGTCTAGTAATGTGCTTTCCGCATCATTTTTCATTATCGCTGGCACCATCTCATTCAGAAGACGAGCCCCATCAGGCAGTATGACTTTTGCGCCTGTGTCATATAAGTCATAAAGGTTAGGGTCCAAGCAAGAGTGCTCCAACGCCAACACTTCGCGACCATGAATAAGCTGCTTGACGGTTTTTACATCTTCATCAACCGACCCACTGGGTTTAATCGGACTCAGCGTGGAATCTGTTCTGGAAACTAACCAAACGCCTGACGGGAAGTAATCTTGTGAAAAGTCTAAAACTTCAGAACGCCAGTCAAGAATGGTAACGCCATTTGCGATCAAGTCCCCCTCGATTGGAACACTTTCTCCCACGACGGCTTGCTTATTATGGTATTGAACATCTTGGCCCGTCAGCTTACCGACCATATCGCTCCACTGAGCTGGAACATATTGGTACTTAACGCCCAACGACTTGGCAAAGCCTTTTACTATCTCTACATCTAAGCCAGTCAAGGTTTCCACTTCACCTTGTTCAATATAAGAAACGAAGTTAGCGTACGGCACACCAATATGGCGCAACACTCCGCGATCACGGATCTGTTGTAAGTCGTCTGACCAAGCGGAAGAGGACATAACAGAGGCCGCCATAAGCGCCATCGCCGCTAAAGTTCTTTTGAATGTTTTGACTGACATAATAATATCCTTACCTTTCACAAAGCGCCCAATCATGGGCGCTTGAGTGATAAACAACGATGTTAGAACGACGAGTAATACAAATTCGTCATCGCCACCACGAGCCCTTCAACATCCTGCTCGTCATGGAACAAGTGCGTGGAGATACGGAGTGCGTAAGTATCAAAGTCATCATCTTTATGCAGCTTAAAGCTGGTTGTTCGAATGATGTAGCCATATTCTTCACGCAGACGATCTCTGAATTCAGTCAATATGTCTTCATTCGTCACATCAGAGAATGGGTTAACTGTGGTTAAGCCACTCGTTAAACCTTCCACGTTTGGTGAGTACATTTGGGCTTGTGGCAAGTACTCTTGAAGTAAGGTTTTACACAAACTACCAAGACTTAGAACACGTTCCTCAATGCGGTCACGGCCAATCTCATCCCACATTTTACAGCTATCAACTAACGCTTGTTTAGCAGGATAGTTGTCGTTCCCGATGTACTGCATCTGTAACTGCTTGCCTAAGTAATCCGCATGAGAAAGTGAAGAGTTGATCAACCACAACGGGTTATCACGATCACTCCAATACTCATTCAAGCGATTGGCGTTATCACGTACGTACAAAATACCGGTTGCGCCAGGACCACACTGCCATTTGTGGCCAGAACCTGCATAGAAATCACAATCCATATCATGGAAATCGAGGTCAAACATACCGACAGTATGCGCTCCATCTACAAGCGTAGGCACACCATATTCTCTCGCTAAAGCACAAATGGCTTTGGCTGGTAACGCCGTTCCCGTTTTATAGGTGATATGAGAGAACATGATGAGGCGAACGTTTTGATGCGCATCAAGCGCGTCGCGGAAAGCTTGGATGTAATCTTGTTCAGAAACGTCTTCAGTACCGGTAAATACTGGTAGTTGAATTTCAACAACATCGACGCCAAAACGATGTTTTGCGACGTTCATCGGTGATGTTGCAGCCATATGCTCATGGTGCGTCGTTAGAATCACATCGCCTGGTTCAAAGTGTAAGCCGTTAATGATCGAACATAGACCATCAGTAGTATTGCGGCTGAGAATGATTTCTTCTGGGTTAGCACCAAAGCCAGGCGCTACTTCTTGAACCATCTCAGAGACATAAGGCCAAGAGCCAAATTTGCCCTTCATATCCCAAGGATACTTAGCCACCAACTTGTTGTTATGCTCATAATCTTGAAGAACTTGTCTTGGCATAGAACCCGTTGTGCCAATGTTCATGTAAGTCGTACGTTTATCCAAAACGAACTGTCGTTGCACTTTACGCCAAAAGCGCTTATCGTGTTTTCTACCTAGCCCGCGGCTGCTCCAATCAATTTTCTGTTCTCGTGCTTGAACTGCGCCCGAGAAAGCGGAAGCACTCACACCAGCAACAACAGCTCCTGTTGCGCCTTTCAGAAAATTACGGCGGCTGCTATTAGTCTGAATAGATTCCTTGTCTTTCATCTTTTTCAATCCTTGTCGGAAATTAGCCATATTATTAATTTTAAGTGCGTAACTATCTGTTACTAAAACATTATTACCCATTAAAACCAGAGTTTAATTTTTTCCTCTGCCATTAAGTGACTTTAGTTCCAATTTTTTATCTTATTTGATGATATAAGCAACAGTTTGACCACAAACCTATAAACAACCATATTCACATTAAAATATTCATTAAATTGATTATTTTTTATAGAAGACAATTCCGACAACTTCTTTATAAAACAATTATGAGCTTTGTTATAAAGTCATTAAAAATTTAACTTTGCGTTAATTTAAAAATATTCAGGCTATTTTTTGATTGACGTCTATTCTTTTTTATATCTGAACAATCTCAATATGTTAAGTCTTAATAAAGGAGAACTGGTTTCGCAGATAGATACCAGTTTAAGACCATAGAGTGAGACACATCACTCTCTGACATAAACCCACCGCTCAACAGACATAAGGAAGAGAAGTTTTCACTAATATGTGCTTGAGCGTACAACCAAAAAGAAGGAAGTCCCATGTTAAAAGGATTGCTATGCATTTCAGTTGCTGCCACTCTCGTAGCCGCTCCTAACGTACTTGCGCAGACTGTAGCGATGACCGATCTCAACAGCAAGAAGAGCGCTGGCACCATTGAGATTTCACAAAGTGACTATGGCGTGGTATTTATGCCTCAGTTATCAGGTTTGTCATCAGGGGTGCACGGTTTCCATGTTCACACCAATCCATCGTGCGATAGCGCGGAGAAGAATGGCAAAACCGTCCTTGGCGGTGCAGCAGGTGGTCACTATGACCCCAGCAACACAGGGAAACATGGCTACCCTTGGACCGATGACAATCATTTAGGCGACCTGCCTCCACTCTATGTGGACATGGATGGCAATGCCAATCAGCCCGTTGTCGCGCCTCGCCTAAAATTATCAGATTTAAAAGGTCGAGCATTAATGATTCATGCTGGTGGTGACAATCATTCCGACCATCCTGCTAAATTAGGCGGCGGCGGTGCGCGCGTTGTATGTGGCGTTATTAAGTAGTCATTCGATAAGCCAAATTCGCGCTTCTCCTCAAGTAGCGAGAAGTGCGAATTTTTGTTGATACTCAGTGTCCGTCTCGCACGTCTCTAAGTAGCTGTGGTGCAACATTAAAATTGACTGCACTATCTTTGTACCAATTCCTAATGCGCCCCCGACGGCATCTTTATCAATTCGATTGACAAAAGTGAACAGGATTCGCGACTTATCCTCACTCAAATGCGCTTGGCAATGCACTTCCGAACCGAGTGGGCTGTGGCGCAACGCATTTTCAAGCAGGTTCAATACCAACCGCTCTAAGAGTCCTTTGTCACCCACGGTTTGGATTTCGCTATCCATATCCACTTTCAACACCACTTCTTTACGAGAAAACTGGCTCTGCATCGTTTCAGCACATTCTGCCATCAACGCGCCAAGATCCACGGGGCGGTACTCGTAGTTTGGCATTGGGGCTTCTTTACGCGCGGCGTCTAATAAAGAATGCAATTGAGTTGAGAGCTTCTCACAATTTCGGAACGCGACATCAATCAGCGGATCGGATCCCGGATGTTTCAAACGCCACGTTTCCAGATAGCCAAGCACGCTCGATAACGGCGTTTTTAAATCATGACTGAGCTGCAATAAGCTTTGACGGCGATGAGAAGACTGATACTCCAACTGTAAAAACTGCTGCTGAATGTGCTTCGCCATCATCTGATAAGAGTGCGCAATCGGCACGAGCTCCGGCACTTGGTAAGTAAAGTCAGGTTGCAGGTGAAAATCATGTTCGGCTTGCTGTTGAAGTTGCTTGGTCACACGCTCAATCGGGTTCAATAGGCTACGTTTGACCAGCACATAAGCCCCTAGAGCAAAGCCTAAAATGGACACTAAGACCAATCCTGCCAGCGCGATGTAAGGGGTATCGACTTGCGCATTGGCAATGGCGTCATGTCGGGTACTGCCAATCACCACATAGAGATAACCGACCGTAGAGCCTAATTCCTCTATCGCCGCAACAGAAAACACTTTGTGTTCACCGCGATTACGAGGATCTTCGCCTAAGATGGGAAGCGGTTCGTTGTTTAAGAATTGCTGAATGGGGTTCAGATCCACCGTGTCCATAAGCTTTGCACCATCTGGCGCAGCATGGGTGGTGATATTGCCTTGGCTATCGAGGAAATAGATTTCAAAATCAGGGCCGATCAACATGAGCGTATGAAAGATCGACTTAAGCGCTTTAGGGTTGTAATCCGTACCAATCATCAGCGGATTATCGTCACGCATGTGGCTGGCTAGCTCTTTGTGCAGGCTTTGCTTAGTCCGTAACTCAATGGTTTCTTTTTGCCAATTGTAAGTCAGTGCAATCACCACCGCCGCGAGGCAGAACCACAAGCTGGTAAATACCACTAAGCGAGATTTGAAGCTCATCCTATCGCCTCCTTAAACAGCGATGTTTTTGAAACACCCGTGATGATTGAAAAATGACGGTGAAAACAACTGCCGACTTACTGTCTTGGCTTGATGTTTTGACTTGCTTTTTTGCATTAGTGTCTTGGCTGAAACTTATACCCAACGCCCCACACGGTTTGGATGAAGTGATGATCAGAGTCAGACAAAGACAATTTGCTGCGTAAACGGTTAATGGTGCTACACACTGTGTGGTGATAACCAGAATGACTGGTGTTCCATACGTGATCGAGCAATTCATCTTTACTGTAGACTCTGCCCGGACGAGTCGCGAGAAACTGCAGCAAAGTAAACTCTGTCGCGGTAAGAGTGACATCCTTGTCATTTAGGGATACTTGGTGCAACTCCGGAATGATTCTTAGCGGACCAAAATCCATCGCTTCGTCGAGGACTTCATTTGCTACTTTGGCTTCTGCGGTTTGGCTGACTCTGCGCAGCACGTTACGTACTCGCGCTTGGAATTCTAATACGCTAAATGGCTTAGTGATATAGTCATCAACCCCCGCTTCTAAACCATCAACCTTGTCCATTTCACCGTCTCTTGCTGTCAACATAAGCACTGGGCTCCAATCTTGTTGCTGACGCAAATAATGGCAGATGTCTAGGCCATCACCATCTGGCAAACCTCGGTCAAGGATCAATAAATCAAAGGGATGTTGCTGATATTGCGCTTTAGCATCGGCGACATTTGTTGCTCGCAACACTTGGTGTCCTTGAAACTTAAGATGCATCTGAACCAGTTCTGCCAAATCATCGTCATCTTCCACCAGTAAAATCTTCGCCGATAAATAGCTAGCTTGTCGTTCCATGATCCTTTCCCTAACTTACGTAAAGCCACTCTGCACATGACCGGAACAAACTAACATTTCTTTCATATCACCAAGTGCTCCCTTACTGCTATATTCAGCGAGTATCACCTTAGGTAATAAAAAGGTTCCGATGACGCCTTGAGGGATAAAGCGCTCGGCTACAAGCGCTTTGGAAAGGAGACGTCATCGGAGCCTGTGTTACTCGACTCGAGTGATGGTGACTTTCGCACCTGGGTTCAAGAAACGATGGTTCGCAGAGAGTGCTGAGTTTACTAATCCATCATCTTGGCTAACTACCCCCGCATGGAAGGCAACAACGTCATTGCTGTCATTACGAGTGGCATTGAAGCCCTCACCGCCACCTGCTGGGCCCGGAATGGTTGCGGTAAGTTCATTGTTCAGTTCTGTGCCAGAATCCCAAACGTTCATGCGCATTTCATAGCTTTCACCCACTGCGAGCGATTTGAGCGATAGCCCCGTTTCGCCAACAAAGGCATCGTTGGTATTCACAAACATAGACGCCACAGACAAGTAACCGTAACGACTAGGGTCAACCGTGATGGTGACTTCGTCCGATGCACCCGGCAACACCAATCCATTGCCCGAAATACCTTGGTAAACACTGTCATTGCTGTTCATCAACTCAATCAGCTCTGCGTTACTACCGCCTTCGGCAAGATGCTCAAGTTCAACAGATGCGGCTTGGCCAATTTCAAACAGTTGGTAGTCACCATTGTGAGTGAGTACAGCGAGCGGAGACATAGGTTGATTCGCAGTCAAGTTCGCCACGTTGACGGTGTAACGGTACGATTTCACTACGTCGTTATCATCATCGCTTGGACAACCGGCGAGCAAACCGACTGAAGCTGCTACTAGTAAGATTCTGTATTTCATACATCCCCCTTACTTCACAACGATTGTGATGGTTGCAACTGGGTTTAACCAACGATGGCTGCTGCTATCTAGGTCACTGATGCCGCCGGTTGGATCGCTATCACCAAGGTTACCCGGATGCACGTGAACTTTGTCGTTAGTTACTGTTGCTTCAACGCCTGTGCCGCCAGTACCAAAGGTAATGAAAGGTGGGTTTGGCATGCTAGACGCAAGTTCATCGTTCGCTTCTGTACCGGCATCGTAACTTCTTAGCGTTGCTCGGTATGTACCCGCTTCCGTTGGAATCTTCCAGCTATCCAGACCGACGAAGCCATCATTGGTTGGCAGCAACATAGCGCTCAGAGAAAGATAACCGTGGTCACCACTGTCCAAAGTGAAGGTGGTTGCAACACCCGGATTCAAAATACCATCAGCAGGATTCTCAACCACCACACCACCAGCGTTACCAATCACACTAGCAAGACCAGAGATATCACCGCCTTCTGCCATTGCTTCTAGTTCTGGCGTTGCTGCTCGACCCGCTCTGAACATTTGAAGGTCAGAGCCATGTGCGGCAACAATAAGTGGCGTAAAGTAGATGCCTTTGGTTGCGTTTGTCACGGTGATTTCCAATTCCGCCGCATTCACTGATGCAGAGCCTAGTGCCATAGCGACTGAAGTCATTACGAGTCCGAGTTGGGTACGTTTTTTCATTGTGATTCCATCCTTTAATGAGGGTTGAACTACCCAAGCCCATGTGTACGGCTTTACTTCTTTGTTCGTGACTTGAGTAAGTTAAGCATTACGTTCCGAACGTTTTGCGTTCTTGCCTCTAAGAATGACGAGCAAATCTATCAGCAACTTCATCGAATTCTCATAAAATTCTCACAAGTTCTGTTCGAATTCTGTCAGCAGCACTTTTTTACTCTTAATCAGGAGTTTACACTTCGCGCTTTCCCCTCCTACAATGCGGTATTCCCTGTTTAAATCACGATTCTCACCATGATTCATAACGTTCTGTCTGCCTACTATGGCGAAATCTACGGCATCGCTTTTTTCAACCATTACTTGAGCCATTACGCCCAAAGTGAACAACAAACACTGTGGCAAACCTTGATTGAAGTGGAAGAGCTCACCGCAGAAAAGCTCAAACCTGTACTGCTGACAAATGGCATGGATATAGAAAGTCGATACCAAGAGATGTTGGATAAAGGCTTGGCAGATGCAACCAAGTGGATTGGTTTACCATGGCAAGAGTTGGTGGCGACTCTTCTGAAGTGGGTAGAGCCTTATGAGGTCAAGTATCGAGAGTGGCACGAAGAAGTGAAAGCTTCACAGCAGTATTCAATCGCTGAACGAGAAGCTATCGAGTTGATTGCAGGCCACGAAACGGTCATTTATCACTGTTGGCAGCAATACCATACTGGTGAATCTGGCTTGCCTGCACTCAATGCATTTTTGGCAAAATATCGTTAAAGCGAGACGGTTACACTTGAACCTCGTGAAACCGTACCAGACAATATCGTTATTCCGCTGCGCAGAACTGAACAATTATGGTTAATCCAAAACTCATTGCCCTACTTCCTGATCTTGCTTCGTTTATCTTAGTGGTAAACGAAGGCAGTTTTACCGCTGCAGCCAAACAACTCGGCGTGACGCCATCGGCTTTAAGTAAGTTGATCACACGATTAGAGCAAGCGCTTTCGGTCAAATTGTTTGAGCGCACGACTCGTAAGTTGATCATCACTCAAGCAGGACAAAAGGTTTACGACCAAAGCATTGCAATGGTGAATGCCGCGCAGCAAGCCGTTGAGTTATCTGCAGAAGATCATGCCGAGCCTACAGGCGCACTCACAGTGGCCGCCCCGGAAGCATTTCTTAATTCGGTGCTTCAACCGTTTGTGTTGCCATTCCTAGAGCGTTATCCAAATATTCAGCTTAAGCTGCGTGCAGCAGATGGTGAGATTGATCTTTTCCGCCAAGGTATTGATGTCGCATTTAAGCTCACCGACAAACCCGATGAAAACCTGGTACTCAAAGAGATCAGCAAGACCAACCTTGTTTTGTGTGCCTCTCCAGATTACCTCACCAAACACGGTATGCCTGAGCACCCAACCGAGCTTGAGCAACACGACTGTATTTACCTTGCCGAGAACGACAAAGACAACATTTGGTCTTTCTTTAAAGAGGAAGCATTCCACTCCATTGCAGTGAGCGGGCGTTACGCCGTCAACCATTCTCAAATGCGCTTGAACGGGGTTAAATCTGGCTTGGGAATTGGGATCTTCCATGACTTCGTGATCAAAGACGCGTTAGAGCAAGGAGAAGTGGTGGAAGTATTGCCGGATTGGATGATCAAGAGTAACTACCACGGCGCTATCGCGATGCAGTATGCACAAACCAAATACATGCCTGCTCGTCTGCGCGTGTTTATCGACTTCGTTAAGGAGCATTTAGTCTCCGAGGACGCTAACCATGCTTGAGGATACTAGCCATGTTTGAAGAGGCTAACCATGTTTAATGCCATTCATCACGTTGCGATCATTTGCAGTGATTATCCAAGGTCAAAACGCTTTTACACCGAATTGTTAGGGCTAAAAGTCATTGCTGAAAATTATCGTGAAGCCAGAGACTCGTACAAACTTGACCTTGCTCTGCATGACGGTAGCCAAGTTGAATTGTTTAGCTTTCCGGACGCACCAGAGAGACCGAGCTTTCCTGAAGCTCAGGGTTTACGCCACCTTGCTTTTCAAGTGGATGATGTCGAGCATGTTAAAGAATATTTAGAGGCGAGAGAAATTGAGGTAGAGCCCGTTCGCATCGATGAATTTACAGGCAAAGCGTTTACCTTTTTCAAAGATCCAGATGGTTTGCCGCTAGAAGTTTATCAACGCTAACTTTGGTGGAGCACGAGGAACTGGCGTTTCAAATCGTACACTTAGAGCCAAAAAAGTGTAGCTTTCAGAAATGACCAAGCTCAGTTGTGGAAGTATTGGTGTAGTTGGAAGTGAATCATGATGAAAGGTCGAGAAGTGGCTAAAAGGACAAGGTTTGCCTTTATGGCTGACGGCATTGTCACTTTCTTCGATTTGAACCAATTCAAAACCGTTAAGCGTACATAGCGTCGCCCACACACCCATGCTGTTACCATGAGCATTGATAACAGGCATCAGGGTCACTAGCACCCAACTTAGAGCACTAGCAAATAGCATGGAGCGATAAAAAGGAATTAATCTACGCATAACGGTGACTTAACAAATTTAATTCAGCGTAACTAATTCTGAGTGCTAGCTCAAAAACAGGATCAATAAGTGCTTGCCACCTCACAGCTTTTCTTCAATAACGCAATTGACAGACACAAAAAAGCCCACCAAAACGGCAGGCTATTTTCATATTCTATTGTCAGCTTTTATCGCGATTAGCCGAACAGCTTACTCCAAATACTTGGGTTACGCTTGTCGTGGTATTCTTCACGTAGGCTATCAATTTCACGTAATTGTGCTTTCGCGTCTTGCAGGTTACCAGCGTCTAAGTCTGCTTCAATCTTGTCTAACGTTACCGTTAGTTTATTAAAGCCTTCTAAGTAGGTATCGAATTTCTCTGGTGGATAGTTACCGCGCTTAGATTGCTCGACGATTGCTTGCAAGCTATCAATTGCAGACTTCATGGTTTCAACATCCGACGCTTCTGCCGCCTGTTTGAATTCCATCTTCATCTGCTTCATGTTTTGTTTTAAATCAACCGCTTCCGCCATTGCGTATGTTGAGCCAAACGCAATCGCACACCCTAGGACTAAAGGACGTAACATTTTCACTTCTCCATTTATAGTGCCGAATTCTGTGTCGGCTTTATTTACCCAAATAACCCTCGCCATAAAAGGCGACAAACTAGCTTAGTTGAGTATTTCCGGGTCGCAGTGTAAAGCAATCTTACGCCAGGTGCATACCTAAAATGTAATCAAGTTTATGCGTTGCGAATGTCGTCATACTCTGGAATTGGCTTACGGCCTCTCAAAGCTAAGAAAGACAAAAACTGCTGAGCGGTGTGAGTAATCACTTTTTTGCTATCTATACCCACTTTATCCATTAGCTCTCCAACCAAATCCAGATTACCAACATCATGACAGAAATGCGCATCACTTCCCGTTGTGAAGAAGACACCGAGATCTTTACCGATTTGTGCAATCTCGTGGCAACGGTCTACGCTACCCACTCGGCTATTCCCTTTTAGCGTGGTGTTATTGATTTCAATCGCAACATTATGCTCTTTCGCGCACGTTAAAACGGCCTGAAAATCAAAGTCGAAATTTGGATTCCCAAGATGGCCAAGCGCATCAATACGACCGTTTTGAATCACATTAATGAGCGCTTCCGTATGAGTTTCTTTGTTTGCAGGACGAAAAACAGGTTCATGGAAACTTGCAATAACCCAATCTAGGTTACGATCGACACTCAGCGGAATATCGATGTCGCCTTCGGTATTAAGAATGTTGGATTCCACACCCCGAATGATCGCGATACCGTCTAAAAATCGAGGCAGGATTTTTTGGTTGGAGAAAAACCAGTAATGCGGCGCGCCCGGCATTGATTCTGCGTGATCGGTCGTACAGAACATATCCAAGCCGTTCTCTTTCGCCAATTTTGCATTTTCAATCAAGGTGCTGTACGCATGACCACTGGCGTACGTATGTGTATGGGTATCAACTTTAAATTCCATCATCCACTCTCTTAGGTGCGCTATCTTGCGTGCTATTGTATACCTACACGTGACGTACCGTCAGCCCAAGATGAGTATCAGACTTAAGCTTGCTCCTCACTGATGGCTTTTATTAGGGGCAACGCTTTTTCCCATCCGTGATTAAACATAGAAACAAAGTCGCTGTGCGTATAAATGGTGACATTGAGTAACAAACGATCACTGTTGGTATCGATCTGATAGATCTCTCGTGATCCAATCCACTTAGATGCTAAATCTCCATCCAGTTGCTGCCTATTATCCGGATTAAAAATGGCAATGTGATGAAATTCAAGGCGCTGTTGCGGTTGCACGATATCGATAGTCGCTCGCGTTCCGCCCATATCGGGATCAAAAAAAGTGATGTCTTGCCCTTCTTCCCATATCCCATCAAATTGAGACTGGGGTGAGAAAGCCTGTGCCCAGCGTTTGTATAACTCAGCATCGGTTAGCACTTCCCACACCCGTTGCGGTGTAGCTGAAATCTCAACGTAATAATTTAGCGTAAGCATTATTTCTCTCCCTGAACCTTTCTTGACGCTAGTTCATTGTCAGAAAAAATCAAACCACACCTCTGATTTGCTTAACTTAATCCTCTATTTTTCGACAGGCTAAGAGGTTCTCGCTTGTAACCTACCACCACGATGCGCCGTAAAGTGAACCCAACATGTGTTCAGTATGGTTGCGATCACGATTAAACTCATCCCGATAATTTGGCTTTGACTCATTCGGTCATCAAAAAACGCACTCTGCCAAACCGCGGTGAACAGTAGGTTAGTAAAAATAAGTGGTGCAAGTTGAGAGCCGCTGCTTGCCAGTTGATACGCTTTGGAGCGGAAAACTTGGGTGTTAATGATCATCAGGGACATCACACCGAGCCACAGCATATTAGAAGAAACAGTAGATTCCATCACATTGGCTTTGAGTAAAACATCGATGTCGTTAAACAACGTTAGCGGTAACAAAAATACGGCAGCAAACCCAAACGCCCAAAAGTTTATTTCTAATGGCGACATATCAGTTTTACTCACTTTATATAGCGTAAGCTGAGAGCCGGAATTGAAGAGTCCACCAGCTAGACCGAGTAATAAATCCGAGCGCCAAGTAAACTCCCCACCAACTCCCGCCAACATAACCACTCCAGTAAACGCCATTACTAAAGCCGCCAATGTTGAAACGCGAATGTGGCCTCCCATAAACAGCTTTTCAACCAAAGGAATAAATAATGGGCCAGTGGCAAACAATACCACCCCTTCTACCAGCGTTAACGTTTGTAATGACGCGATGAAACACAACTGTGATAAGCCGATACAGAAGGCGCGAAGCAAAATCGGTTTTAACGTCCCAGCTTTAGGAAAGGTAAGATTTTTGAAACGAAGTAAGACAAGCAAAATAAGTGCAGGAGCCAAAAAGCGTAAGAAACTAAACAGTGTGACGGAAAGTTCACCTGTCAACTGCTTTGCTAACAACCCAGTAACAGATAAGCTTAACGTAGACATCAGCATGAAAAGAATAGATTTATTTACTGCATTCATTCGATACTCCTTAATATGTAGAGTATTTTATGAGATATCACTTATTGTAAATAGCGAGTAATATTAACCATTAATATAAGAAAAACTTACAGGTTAACTTACCTCTCATCATGTTACGGTTTCTAAAATATGCGTAAATTAGTCCCTCTAAAATCCATCTATGCATTTGTCGCTGTGGCGGAATCTGGCAGCATGACAGAAGCAGCGCAGATATTAAGTGTGAGTCATTCGGCGGTGAGTCAGGCGATAAAATCACTGGAGACTCAGGTCAACAAACCTCTGTTTGATCGCGTAGGCAGACAAGTTCAACTTAATGCTGACGGTAAAAAATATTATCGAAAGGTTGCGCCAGCTTTAGAACAAATTGTCGATGCCACAGAAGCGCTAATCCAAGACCAAAACTTGCAACGTATTACGCTTAATATGGTGAATTCCTTGGCGCTGCATTGGTGGATTCCGCGAATGTCGAGTTTGCAGGACTTTGCTCCGCAATTAGACGTTCGTTTATCAAACCTGTCTGGCAGGTTTAATCTAGAGCAAGAAGGTATCGACGCTGCCCTCGTGCATGGAAACACCGAGGAATGGCAAGATTATTACTGTGAAAAGCTCAGTGAAGATGAACTGGTTTTGGTGTGTAGCCCTGAATTGATAGCTAAGACGAAAGACTCAAATATCGCTCAACTGTTAAAGCAGTATCCCATCATTGAAGTCACTAACGAACGAAGAAAAAATGACTGGAACGTGTGGCAGAATGCGACTGGCATCCTGCGACCTAAAAGCAAAAAACCAATCACTTTTAATATGTCGATACAAGCCGTCCAGGCCACAACTCGTCGTTTGGGGTTATTGGTCACTCATCGCTTGTTTGTGAAAGATGACATCAAATATGGCCAGTTAATCGAGCTGGGCGAACCCGTAATTAATCCTCATCAACAGCTTTACTTTGTATGCCCGCCACACAAGCTAAAGCTGGAATCGTTTCACCTTCTGCGCTCGTGGTTGCAACAATCATTCAATTAAAGAAACCTTTTGTTAAGCACATTCATTGAAAAATTAGTATAAAGTTAGAAAGAGCACTTTTCATCCAAGGATGGTTTATGAAGCGGTATCAAATATGGTTAAGCGTACTCTGCCTCACAGTACCCATGAGTGCAGTCGCTGAAAGTGAAGACGCTCATTCAGAGCAAGGTATCTCAACGGCAATCATAGGCGGCCAGCAAGCCACTCAAAATCAATTGCCCTTTTTCGCACGACTCATTCTACACAAAACTGGCGCTAATCAATTTGCCAACATCTGTGGCGGCACGATTGTTAATGACCGCTTCATTTTAACCGCCGCTCATTGTGTAGAGCCGAGTGTTTTTTCTGATGGATGGACAATCAATGATCTGCGAGTCTTAGTAAAAAACCCGACAATGAACGATGTGTTTGTTGAGGAATTCAAAGATGTTCGCTCTATCACTATTCATCCAAATTACGAGCCTAGTGATTTATGGATTAATGATATCGCCGTACTTGAACTTACCCACCCGATCACCGACAACGTTCAATCCATTACGTTGCCGCAAGATTTTGGTGATTACAGCAGCCAATCGGTTTATCAGATATTCGGTTTAGGGCAAACCTCGACCAACGATGAAAGTGGACCAAATTATTTGCGATGGGCGGAAGTAAAACCACTCACTGATGCGCAATGTGCTTCTTTAGTGACGGGGTTTAATGTTCAAGAAAGCTTATGTGCCAATGGGTTTCCTGAGCGCAGTTATACCGGTATTTGCAGCGGTGACTCTGGTGGCCCTCTCACCTATCAAGACAACAACGGAATATATCAACAAATCGGTATTGTGAGCTATGGTTCTTCTGTTTGTGAATCCGCTGCGATTCCGAGTGTGTTTACTGAGGTTCTAAATTACACAACATGGATTGAATCCCAAACCAGTTCGGGAGTGAAGACTCGTTACAATGCCCTCTTAGCAAGCACAGAAGATTATCATAGTGAAGGTGATTCCGGCTTTGAACCAGAAGATACCAACACATCTGGCTTTGAGGATAATGGCAGTAGTGGTGGCGCACTTGGCGCAGGGATGATCATGCTTGGAGGCTGGTTTGGTTGGCTAAGACGCCGAAGAAATTATTCTCGCTCCAAATAGCTTCGATAAGACATCATAATACCTTGCGCTTAACACGAGAGTTGATGATGTCTTCTATTATTTTTTGCTCTTTTTTCGCTTTTTCATAATTTTGCTTAGTACGCCATCGTTCGAGCACTTTTTCTAACCCTTGAACACGAGCGTGTTTATGCTCCAGCGTTTTTTGTACAGACGCGCATTCCGCTTGCATGACGGCTTGTTCATGCTCATGGTGGCGAAGCATTTTTTGCAGCATTTGATCGACACGATTAAAGTTCATCAGCGCTGCGCTTGTCAGTGTTGGAACAGTTCTGGTTGATTGTCCCGCATGGCCTTTCAATGCTGACAATTGTTCCAACTGCATTGAAAGATGGGAGTGACGTTGACGCATGGCATCAAGTTGTTGACCCACACGATCACGTTGCTTTTCTTCCATTTGTTGCAGCTTACCCACTGCTTTTAACTTGGATTTCATCTCAACGATACCACTCCCATTTGGTTAAGCACTTTGAAAAAGCTGCGCAAGCTCGGTCAAACTGGTTGGGTAATCCACTGACTCATTGGCGGCTTGTTGTAAATACGCACGTAAGTTTGGATACATAGCAACAGATTGATCTAATTCAGGATCTTGCCCCGGTTGATAGCCTCCTAACGGCAGCAGTTCTTTCACCTGAAGATAGTTTGAGTACATCTGGCGGAAATTATTCGCGATCGTGCTATGCGCCTCCTGTGTACAGGTACTCATACAACGGCTGATAGACGCATTAATATCAATGGCAGGATAGTGCCCTTGCTCGGCAAGTTGACGCGATAATACAACGTGCCCATCTAAGATAGCACGCGCAGAATCCACGACAGGATCTTGCTGGTCGTCCCCTTCCGCCAACACGGTATAAATTGCGGTTAGGCTACCGTGCTGATTTTCACTGTTGCCCGCACGCTCGAGGAGTTGCGGTAACACGCTGAAGACAGAGGGCGGATAACCGCGAGATGCCGGGGGCTCGCCCAACGACAGAGCGATTTCACGCTGTGCCATGGCGTATCGAGTGAGAGAGTCCATCAACAACAGAACATCTTTGCCTTGGTCTCGAAAATACTCGGAAACGCGATGACAAAGCAGTGTCGCTCTTAACCTCATCAGCGGGGATTCATCAGCAGGAGCTGCGATGATAATCGCCTTCTTGCGCGCCTCTGGGGTTAAGTTTCGTTCGATGAACTCGCGTACCTCTCGGCCTCGCTCACCAATAAGACCGACCACAATCACATCGGCTTCGGTGTTTTTGGTGATCATCCCCATTAAAACACTTTTACCGACACCACTGCCCGCCATTAAGCCAATGCGTTGCCCTTTTCCGACGGTCAAGAGTCCATTGATTGCGCGCACCCCAACGTTGAGTGGGGTATCAACAGGACGTCGCTTCAATGGGTTAATCGGTTTTGGTTCAAGTGAAACACGATCTCCCCCTTTTAGCGGTGCCCCGTCGTCCAACGGCTCACCTAAACCATTCAGCACTCGCCCTAACCACTGAGCACTTAACTGCACGGTACTGTCACCGTCCAGAGGAATGACTTTCGCACCAGCAAATAAGCCACCTAAGCGCCGAATAGGCATTAAGTAAGCAATAGTGTGCTCAAAGCCCACCACTTGCGCTTCGATCATGTCGCCTTCTGCGGTTTCTACGAGACAGCGCTGCTCCAGTTTAAACCGGCACCCAACGGCTTGTAACATTAAGCCGTTTACTTTAATCAAGCGCCCTGTCAC
Organism: Vibrio sp. A1-1; assembly: GCF_021728175.1. Classification (NCBI taxonomy): domain Bacteria; kingdom Pseudomonadati; phylum Pseudomonadota; class Gammaproteobacteria; order Vibrionales; family Vibrionaceae; genus Vibrio; species Vibrio sp. A1-1. Next base: position 113,690 of record NZ_JAKKCL010000009.1, on the reverse strand, counting down.
GCGAGCAACAGGGATTGAATCGAGCGAAGCCAATGCTTCGCTCAAACGCTCACTCAATAGCTCATGGCTTAAGGTATTACTCATGCTCTGATTCTACCTGCGGAATACTAACTTCATCCAAAAGGTGTTGTTTTACATTGTCCATACAGGCTTCTAAACGAGAGTCGCAACTTGCATCCGCCTCTGCATCATCGGTCACTAGTTGGCAGCCACCAATCGGAAGTTCCGTATTAGCCACCAGTTTCCAAGATTGTGGTAGATCAGCATTAATGTGAGTAATTCGTTCTAAATCCTGCGGATTTAAATGCACGGTTACGGTTTCCGCTTTGCCTGGCATGGCAGACAATGTCTCATCCACCAAGGCAAGGATCTGTTGAGGCATTAAAGTGAGCTCAGCACGAATCACTTGCTGAGCCACTTTTTGTACCAGCTCACAAATCATATGACGTTGCTGTTGCTCTTTTTCGTCTTGCCAACGAGACAGCGCATGAAAGAGCTCGTTCACGGGTTTCGCCGCCTCTAGAAAGCTCTGTTTTCCTGACTGCTCACCAGACACAAAGCCTTTTTGGAAGCCTTCTTTTTGCCCATCTAACAGACCTTGTTGCTTACCCTGCTCGATACCTTGACGTAAGCCTTCTTCATGACCTTGTTGTAAACCTTGTTGAAAACCGGCTTCAAGCTGCTGTTGAATATCAACTTGCGGCTCTTGCCAACCTTGGTTATCTAGCCCGAATTCGTCTTCTATAGCCTTAGGCTGCGCCAAAGGCGGAAAACGGTGCAAACGGTATCCACTCGGCGGCAGTCGCATCGTACTTGATTTTGTCTCTACCATGACGTTACTCCACCGTTGGCTCTTCATAAAGAAGCAACTGAACTTCACCAGATTCATCCAACTCACGCACCATTTGCATGATGTCTTGACGCGCTTTTTGAACACGACTTAGCGCAACAGCCCCGCGCGCTTCCATATCGTCTTCCAGTGCTTTCACCATACGCTGAGGCATAGAACGTTTAATGGCTTGCTGTAACGTAATTTCTGAACCTTTAAGTGCAACCGCCCACAATTCTAGTGGGATCTGCTGCACCAGCATGTCCATGGTTTCTTCACGCTGACGACCAAGAACCATAAAGTCGAACATATTCTCTTCAATGGCATTAACGACATCTTCATCATGCAACTTCAGCATTTCCATCAACGACCCGCGATCACCTTCAAAGCGGTTAATGATGTCAGCAGCTTGCTTGACACCAGATAGCGGTGTGCTTTGGCTTGCAGATACTTTTTCAATGCAGCGCTCAACGAGCTCATGCAAATCAATAGCAACTTGATGATCGATGTCTTGCAGCTGAGCAATTCGGAACAAGATTTCGTCATGGTAATCTTGTGGCAGGTGCTTCAACACCGCTGAAGAGCTATCGGCTGGCAAATACGCAAGAAAAATCGCTTGCATTTGCGGGTGCTCATTCACAATGAAACGAGCAAGCGTTTCTGCTTCCACCCACTGTAAGCGCTGCATATTGTTGCGAATTTCATCACCATACAGCGTATTCAGCAGCCCTTTTGCCAAATCATTACCCAATGCTTTACGTAGCGTATTGGACAAATATTCTTTAGAAGCTCCACGAATGCCACTGTGCTCACGAAAGTCTTCAAAGAAAGTTTGAATAACGCCGCGAGCGGAATCGCTCTTAATGCCATTCAACTTCGCCATTGCACGAGTCACCCGCTGGGTTTCATCACGGCTAAAGTGCTGTAAAACCTTCGCAGCGGCATCCTCGCCCATGCCTAATAGCACGAGCGCGGTTTGTTCTACATAACTAAGCGTCTGCTTTGATGGAACTGTGTTCATTGATGTTTACCCATTGTTTCAGTATTTCGGCTACGCGCTCTGGCTCTTCATTGGCAATAAGCTGTAGGTGTTTCAATTGAATCTCTAGTGGCGAACCGGCTGGAGGCAGCATGTCGCTGTTTACATCTAAACCGGAAGAGGCTGAGATACCTTTTTCTGATAGACGACGATCAAGCACTTCTTCATGCTCACGCTCTTCACGCGTTTGCAGGTTGTCGTAATCAGGTTCTTCTTGCGGCTCTGCAAAGTCTAACTCTGGTACTGGCTTATGAACGCCAGTGATGTGCATGATCAATGGGCGTAGTACGAAGAAGATCATCGCTAAGCCTAACAAACCACCGATAACGTAACGTATTGGCTGCTGTACTGTAGGGTCTTGCCACCACGGCAGAGCAGGAGGCGCATCAATTTCAATTGGAGTGAAGTTGAAACTCATCAAGCTTAAGCTGTCACCTCGTGCCGCAGAAATACCGACAGCATCCATGATCATATTTGAAATCTGCTCTTTATCTGCTTCACTCCAAGCAACACCATCCGGAGAGGCTTTCGAGTTCAACAGTACCGACACGCTCATTTTCTCAATTTGACCTTGTTGGTATTGAGTACGACGAACACTACTCCCCACTGCATACTGACGGTTTACTTCAGAGCGTGCGTTGGTGTTTTGGCTATCGTTCGTTTCTACTTCTTCACCAGTTACCGGCGGTTGGTTGCTTAGAGAACCTGGTACGCCTAGCGCGATTTGGTCAACTGAGTTGTTGTGAATGGTGTGCTCGTTACGTACGACAGGTGCGTTATCCAAAATCTCTTGCGTTTCTTCAACTTGGCTAAAGTCCATATCAGCAGCGACTTGCACACGGAAGTTACTCGGACCCACAATTGGCGTAAGCATGTCTGCTGCGCGTTGAATGATCTGCTTCTCAACGTTCTTTTGATATTCAAGGTATTTTGCATTGACTTTACCTGCTTCCGCCGAAGCAACATCTGCACTGAGTAAACGGCCATATTGGTCGATAACAGATACAAATTCAGGCTTCATCGCCGTCACGCTACCAACCACTAAGTTGATGATTGCTTCAACTTGCTCAGACTTGAGGTCTTCGCCAGGTTTCAGCTCAAGCATCACTGACGCTGAAGGGTTCTCGCTGTTTTGACGAACAAATAAGGTTTGACGAGGAATAGCTAAGTGAACACGCGCATTCGCCACAGAATTCAGAGACATGATAGTGCGTACTAACTCACCTTCTAAACCATGACGGTAACGCGCCGTTTCCATAAATTGGCTTGTACCGAGAGAGCTGTCTTCTTTAAGCGAATCCAAACCTGTCGGCAGTTTGGCTTTAACACCTTTTGACGCAAGCAACATGCGAACTTTCGCAACTTCGCCTTCTGGCACAAGAACTTGGCCATTTTGCTCTTGCATACGGTAGCTCACACCTTCACTTTCTAATACCGAGACAATCTCTCCGATATCAAAACGTTCTTGTTGGCTATACAGTGGACGGAAGCTTTGTGAGGAACTCCAAAGAGCGACCACAATGATTGCCGCAACAATCGCAGCGAGTACGGCAGATAACACTAGGTTTCTCTGGCTACTCGACCAGATTTGCTTCAGCTTCGTTGTTACATCGTCCATGCTATTCGCAGTAGAAAATGTCTGTGCTGAGCCGGAGGTCATGGCTGTATTTCCGGCGACTTGGGGGGTTAGTTCTGACATGAATTACACCGGCATCTTCATAATATCTTCAAATGAGGTCACGACTTTGTTGCGCACTTGCATCAAAGCATTAAATGATAAGCTGGCTTTTTGGCTAGCGACCATCGCACCAACTAGGTCATCACTTTTTCCTGTTTCTACGGCCGTCATTTTTTGACTAGCCACTGATTGATGTTGATTCACTGTATCCAACACATTTGTCATCGCTTGTGAGAACGATAATGGTGCGTTTAGTGATTGTTGATCTAAAGGATTTGCACTCACGATAAACTCTGGCGGCTGCACTTGTGCCTGCATCGCCTGCATTTTTGACAACATAAGTTGCTCTGCCGAGACCGCATGAGTAGGTTGACTTGCCATCTATTTTTTCTCCTATTAGGCAGCCGAGCCTAGTGCCGACTGTAAATCAATACCATGTTCTCGCATGGCTGCGAGTTTGTAGCGTAGCGCTCGAGTAGAGACTCCAAGCGCGTTTGCGGTTTTCGTTCGGTTTCCACCAAACTGACGTAATTTTTCTAAAATAAATTGATATTCGGCCTGCTTCTTCGCTTCTACATGACCAAAGCTTGAAGCTGGCGCAGCGGATGGAACTGGCGCAACAAGTTCAATAGGCAGCATCAGATCATGGGCAGTAATGTAGTCACCATGACGCATGACCAATGCACGCTGAATGACATTTTCCAACTCGCGAATATTGCCTGGCCAGTGATACTGACTCAGCGCACTGATCGCATCTTGGGATAGATGACAGCGACTGCTATCTTGATACTTTTCAATAAAGAATTGGCTGATCGGTAAAATGTCTTCTTTTCTTTCACGCAAAGGAGGCCAGTGCAGAGGCAAAACATCCAATCGGTAATAAAGGTCTTCACGGAATGTGCCTTTTTGAACTTCTTCACGTAAGTCTTTATTGGTTGCCGCAATAACACGAATATCAAGCTTCACCGCCTTGTGGCTGCCTACGCGTTCCACTTCACGCTCTTGAAGAACGCGTAATAACTTGGCTTGAACTGCAGGGGACATTTCACCGATTTCATCTAGCAAAATCGTCCCGCCATTCGCTTCTTCAAACTTACCGCTTTGAGAGTTAGTCGCTCCTGTGAAGGCACCTTTTACATGACCAAATAGAACCGCTTCTAGCATCGACTCTGGAATGGCGGCGCAGTTAACCGCTACAAATGGACCATCAATACGTGGAGAGTGCTCATGCACATATCGAGCCAGCACTTCTTTACCCGTTCCCGATTCGCCTGTAATTAACACACTGGCGCTGGTGCAAGCGGCACGATGCGCCAATTGCAGTACCTGCTTGCTTCGCCAAGATTCCGCAACAATGTTGGCCATTGGCTTACCTAGCGCTTCAACGCGCTTCAGTAAATTGAGCAGCTGATTCGCTTCAAATGGGCGTAATAGATAATCGGTTGCTCCCGATTTCATCGTCTCAGCCGCCAAGATTCCCTGCTCTTGATCGACAATAGCGATAACAACACCAGAGTTACGTTGCTTTTGGTGGCAAGCAACAAACTCGCGGACACACATGTCCGGTAAAGTAGAGCTCACAAGAGTGATTTCTGCTCGCCCTTCAAGTATTGCGCCTCGGCCAGTACGAGTGTGTTTTGCGGTGTAACCTGCATTTTGCAACACATCCAATACTGGTTGAGCAAGAGCTTCATTCGGCTCAACCAACAAAATTTTCGTTTTCGTCATCATTGAACCTTAACTTTCGTTTGTTGATTTTGTTGTTGTACATCAGGGTGGTGTTTCACTGCCGTTCGCTCGTTATCTCTAACTAGGCGCAACGTTACACGTCGATTTTTCGCTTGGCCCTTCGTCGAACTATTGCTGGCAATTGGGTAACGAGAACCATGCGCTCTTGTTTCGATCATCGATTTATCAATACCAAGTTCAACTAAGGCCTCGGCAACTTGCTCTGCTCTAGTACGTGATACTGAAAGGTTCGCCAAGCTAGAACCAACGTTATCGGTGTGGCCATCAATTAAGATCTTGGTCACACGATCATCAACAGATACATAGCTATTTAGCGCTGCGAGCGTTTCTTGCTGCTTACGACTGAGCGCCTTCTGACCAAAGTCAAAAGACAGAACAAGATTTCGTGCCTCTGAAAACGAAAGCTTAGGCAAACGCGCTCGACAGGCATTAAATGACTTGAGCTCGTTTTGAATTTGAATAGTCGGAATCACAATCTCCGACAAAGAGGAAGCATTACTTCCCTTTAGTGACAACGTCACCCAATTACCAGTAGCAATTAAATCCATGAGTTCATCAGCACCTTTGCTGAAGACAAATCGTTGGGATGGCTTAGTAAAATCAAGGGTGGCAAACTCTTTTCTATAAAGCTCACTAGACCAAGGGGCACTTTGACTTATTAGAGCAATCGTTTTCCATTTATTATTTTCATAATGTATATCGGAAATAAAATAAGTTTTATTGTTAGGTTCCGAACGGAAATAAAACTTCCCATACGGCGTGCTTGAGTGCAATAAGTTGCATTCAAAGTTGTTTCCTTTATATGTCCACTTTGAAAGGTCCATGGGGATAGTCACAACCTCACCTGAATATGTCACCTTAGACACTAGCAAACTGACAAAAATAAATATTTTACAATTTATTAAACCGTTAGGATTCATGTATATCTTACAATTCCATGACCTTATCAATTTGATTAAATATGCCACTAAGCCGTGATAACTGGCATAGCTAATCATGTTAATTACCTATTCTGAATATTGAAACTGGTTACAAAATACTCACAAGAGCATAGCTAAACCTTTAAAATCAAGATTTAAGCTTTAAAAACAATGTCTTATATTTTAATTATCTAAATTAGCCGTTACACCATGAAGATGGTTTTAAAAAGTTAATAACAACTAAAAACGCTTAATATTTTTATATTTTCTTATTAAGCAATTTATAAAGGAAACTAACCCTTTTTAAATTTTATTAAAAGATTAAGACTATATGCTCAAAGCAACATGTGAACTAAAGTCACAATCTTAGAGTTTGAAACTAAAAGATCATTAAAATTTCTGTGTAGACTACACGCCATTAAGTTAAAACAGTTTCGATTGTTAACGCACGGTAAAATATAAATGGAAAATAGAGTTAGCGAGCCTATTTCTGATATTCAACTACTTGATGTAGAATTATTAGGCAAACCTATTCATATCATTCGTGAAAAGCTTGAAGGCTTGATTTCAGAGTCTTGTTCCAGCCTTACGATTGAATTACAAAATTGGCTCAGTACGAGTAAAGTGGAAGCTAGCTTAACCTCTGTAGACTTGCATCGCTTTACACCGATAAAAATGGATAAAGACCAAACGTCAACCTATCAACACCAAGAGGGCGGCATGGTATTTGTTCATGGAGATGCTCACACGTTAATAAAACTGGCGGATCGGTTCTATGGTGCCAGCACTGAGCGTTCAGCAACAACACTGACAGCAAGTGATCTCCGCCTACAAGAGCGAATCAGTCGTATCATTATTGGTTGGCTTGCACCAGGTGAGATGTGGGAAATGGGTGAGTACGAAGCACCCCGAGGGATTGGGATTAACGTGCAGTTAAACATCGCGTTTGACGATCACCAAGGCTCAATTCATCTCAAACTAGATAGCCACCTTATTCAAACACTGATCGAGCAGCTTGAACTGCAGCCCGATACGGATTTGTACCAACCATTCTGTCGCTCTTTAGAGGCAACGCCTGTTCGACTGAATGTTGTTTTAAGTAAAAAGAAGATGCCGTTGAGCGACGTTGTAGGCTTACAACCTAACGATATTTTACCAATTGAGCTTCTTAATACGGTTCCAGTCAGCATTGGTAACCAATCTTTATTTACAGGTCGTATTGCTGAGCAAGACGGCCAACTTGTTTTGATCTTTAACCCTGATAAGGAACCGCAGCGATGAGCGAAGCGCCAGAAACAAATGCATTCGACGCAGAAGAATTGAACTTTGACGACTTTCAATTAGAAGACTTTGAAGCTGAAAGTACGCTCCAACAAGAACCAGCAACTGCGGAACGTGATCTTAGCTTTTTCAAAAGTATTCCTGTCACTGTCACGCTGGAAGTTGCAAGCAAAGAAATCCCACTTGGGGACTTAATGAAAGCCGGAGAAGGCACGGTTATCGAACTTGAAAAGCTCAATGGTGAGCCTTTAGACGTAAAGGTAAACGGCTCTCTAATGGGTCACGCTGAAGTCGTCGTCGTTAATGATAAGTACGGACTTCGTCTGATCGATGTACATGACTCTGCATTGAGTGGCGTTGGTCAATAATCTTAGGTAGGCATCACAATGAAAAATCTGAGCGCTTGGCACCGTTGGTTACCTCTTTTGGTACTGGTGTCACTTTTGTTTGCTTTCCCAACCATGGCGGCTGACAACGGCTTAACTATCCTGTCCGTTTCTGATGGCGACACACAGCAAGAATACAGCGTTAAATTGCAAATTCTGTTGTTGATGACGGCGCTCAGTTTTCTTCCAGCATTCATTCTGATGGCAACGAGCTTTACTCGGATTATCGTCGTCCTCGCGATTTTGCGCCAAGCCCTTGGTCTTCAACAAAGTCCTCCTAACCGCGTATTGGTTGGGATTGCTTTGGCATTGACCTTGCTGATCATGCGACCTGTTTGGAGCGATATTCATGAAAATGCATTTCAACCGTATGACAATGGTGAAATCACGCTAATACAAGCGTTCTCTGTAGCAGAGAAACCAGTGAGAGAGTTCATGCTGGCACAAACTCATCAAAGCTCTCTTGAGCAAATGCTGCGCATTGCCAATGAACCACTCGACCAAAACGTTGAAGATATTTCTTTTGCGGTTGTCTTGCCTGCGTTTGTCATCAGTGAACTAAAAACCGCCTTTCAAATTGGCTTTATGCTCTTCATCCCCTTCTTGGTTATCGACTTGGTTGTCGCCAGTGTGCTCATGGCAATGGGTATGATGATGCTATCGCCTTTGATTGTTTCACTCCCTTTTAAACTGGTGGTGTTTGTACTCGTGGATGGCTGGGCAATGACGGTTGGCACATTATCTGCCAGTTTCGGTTAAATAGGAGCATGCTATGACCCCTGAACTAACCGTAACGTTATTTTCCGATGCAGTATGGCTGATCATTCTGATGGTTGCGGTACTGGTTGTTCCTGGCTTAATTGTCGGTTTGTGTATCGCCGTTTTCCAGGCTGCCACACAAATCAACGAGCAAACACTCAGCTTTTTACCACGTTTGCTCGTTACGCTATTGATGGTGATTTTTGCGGGTCATTGGATGCTCCGAAAAATCATGGAACTGTTTGATTTCTTATTCCACAACATACCGGGGATGATTGGCTAATGGCCATCACATTTGCAGAGCTCTCAGCGATACTCGGTCAACTCTGGTGGCCGTTTTTTCGTGTGGGAGCCATATTTATTTCGATGCCCTTCTTTGGTGATGCAATCATTCCCGTTTGGATCCGTACCTTACTGGCACTCTCGATCGTCGTGATTACCGCACCATTGATGCCACCAATGCCACAAGTCGAATTGTTCTCCATGACGTCTCTATTCCTTGCTTTTGAGCAAGCGATTTGGGGCGTGATGTTTGGGCTAATTTTGCACATGCTCTTTAACGTTTTCACCATGCTTGGTCAGGTCGTTTCTCTGCAAATGGGATTGGGTATGGCAATGATGAATGATCCTATCAACGGACTTTCTGTCGCCATTTTGGGCCGCATATTTCTTATATTTTCAACCTTGTTATTTCTCGCGCTAGAAGGACACTTGCTCGTCATTGATATCGTGATTCAAAGTTTTGTCGTGTGGCCGGTCGGTTCTGGCATCACATCGCTTTCTCTGCAAGGCGTTGTAAATATTTTCGGTTGGATGTTTGCCTCTGCTTTAGCACTAGCGTTGCCTGCTATTGTTTCAATGCTCCTAGCCAACATCAGTTTTGGTGTGATGAATCGCGCCGCCCCCTCACTCAACGTGTATGCGTTAGGTTTTCCAATGACGATGCTTCTTGGCCTGTTCAGCGTATTAATTTCAGTATCTGGTGTGCCGGGTCGCTACACCGCGCTTGTGCACGACACCATCAGACACTTGAGTAACTTTATGTTGGGGGGCGCATGAGCGATCAATCGTCTCAGGACAAAACTGAAAAAGCCTCGCCGCAGAAAGTAAAAAAAGCACGTCAGGAAGGACAAATTCCTCGTGCTAAAGAGTTTACTACTGCGGTGATATTTCTAGCGGTGGCGCTCTACTTTTACTCTCAGCTCAATAGCATTTGGGAAAGTATGTCAGGTATTTTTCGCTACAACATGATGCTGACGCGAGCCGACTTAGAAAACCCGAAACAGCTTGTCGAGCAATTGGGACAAAGTTTAGCGGTAATCATCGACATGTTATTACCGTTGTTTACCGTCATTATTATCGTGACCTGTGGTAGCAGCCTTGTACTAGGCGGTTGGATGTTCCGTCCGGCGAACGTTATGCCAAAGCTGAGCAAAATTAATCCTTTAAGTGGGATAAAGCGCATTTTTTCGACACGCTCAGTGGTTGAGCAATTAAAGTCCACGTTCAAAGTAGCCGTTATTTTCGGCATCTTATATGGCTATTTAGACAACCACTTACAGCCTCTGCTAGGTATGCAAAACTTACCTTTAAGCCAAGGCTTTTCCCTGGTGATGTCTATTCTCTTTGAAGGCTTACTGTTGATGGGGTTTGCGTTATTGTTATTTGGTGTTGTAGACATTCCCTACCAACGTTGGGAGCACCTAAAAGAGCTGCGTATGACCAAACAAGAGCTGAAGGAGGAATTCAAGAATAACGAAGGCCGCCCAGAAGTAAAGCAGCGAATCCGTCAAATTCAACAGCAGTTTGCACGCCGTAAAATCGATAAGATGGTACCAACGGCTGACGTGATCATCACTAACCCAACTCACTACGCTGTCGCTCTGAAGTACGAACCTTCACTTTCTGATGCTCCATTTGTGGTTGCAAAAGGCGTAGACGAAACAGCCATGCACATTCAACGAATCGCCCGAGAAAACAAGGTGGAGATCATCAACTCACCACCGTTGACTCGTTCGATCTATCACACCACAGCGATTGAACAAGCAATCCCAAGCCAACTGTACATTGCCGTGGCACATATTCTTACGTACGTTTTGCAATTGAAAGCCTTCCGTAAAGGTGAAGGAAAAGAGCCAACTCCTTTGCCTCATTTTTCGATTCCAAAACATTTGCAGCACTGATTAACCCGCGTTTATCCAAGGACACGAAAGTATGCTTAACCGGTTAAAACAACTTCAAACATCAACCAAAGGCTACATTGGCATTCCAATTGTCTTGCGAATGATTTTGGCAATGGTGATTTTACCTTTGCCTCCCCTGCTATTGGATGCGTTGTTTACCTTCAATATCGTCTTGGCAATCCTAGTATTGCTGGTCAGCACTACCGCAAAGCGACCATTAGACTTCTCAGTTTTTCCAACGATTTTGTTAGTCGCGACATTATTGCGTCTTACACTAAACGTCGCTTCCACACGAATCGTACTCCTAGAAGGACATAATGGGGGGGATGCGGCAGGTAAAGTCATCCAAGCGTTCGGTGAAGTCGTTATTGGCGGTAACTACGTCGTTGGTATGGTGGTGTTTGTTATCTTGATGATCATCAACTTCGTCGTAATTACCAAAGGTGGCGAACGTATCTCTGAGGTGTCTGCGCGCTTTACTTTGGATGCCTTACCGGGCAAACAGATGGCGATTGATGCCGACTTAAATGCCGGTCTTATCGATCAGGAAACCGCTCGATTGCGTCGTAAAGAAGTCGCTAACGAAGCCGATTTCCATGGCTCGATGGACGGTGCCTCAAAGTTTGTGCGAGGCGATGCTATCGCTGGTTTGCTGATTCTGTTTATCAACATCATTGGTGGTATCAGCATCGGCGTCTTTGAGCATGGACTCGCAGCATCTGACGCCTTTAAAACCTACGCACTACTTACAATCGGTGATGGCTTAGTAGCTCAAATTCCGTCACTTCTATTGGCAACGGCTGCAGCGATTATCGTTACGCGAATTAATGATAGCGATAATGGCATGTCGGAAACCATGCAAAAACAATTGCTGGCAACCCCGGCGACACTGTTTACCGTCGCAGGCATCATGGCTGTGATAGGCATGGTACCAGGCATGCCACATTTGGCCTTTTTTGCTTTCGCGGGTGCTTTAGCTTTCGCGGGTTGGCGTCAAACGAAAAAGCCCGTGCAAGACTCCCAAATCGAGGAGGTCGAAGCACTTTCACAAGCCATGCAAGAGGACGATACACCACTTACGTGGGAAGATATTCCTCATGTTCAAACGTTGTCACTTTCCCTGGGTTACCGTCTCGTTCACCTAGTCAACAAAGAACAAGGTGCACCTTTATCACAGCGTATTCGCGGTGTGCGCCGTAACCTATCTGAACAAGTCGGCTTTTTATTACCAGAGGTACGTATTCGAGACAACCTAAGCCTTAAACCGAATCAGTATACAATTTCTCTCAATGGCGAAGTGATCGAACAAGGCTTTATCGAGCCAGAACGTTTGATGGCGATTGCAGTCGGAGAAACGTACGGTGAAGTAGATGGTATTTTGGGCAGTGATCCTGCTTACCAATTACCAGCAGTGTGGATTGAACATCAAGACAAAGCGAAAGCGCTGAACATGGGTTATCAAGTGGTCGATGATGGCACGGTCATCGCGACTCATATTAGCAAGATAATGAAAACAAACCTTGCTGAGTTGTTTACGCACGACGATGTTGAAGCTATGACGCAACGTTTGACACAGCAAGCACCGAAGTTAGCCGAAGCCCTAGCCGCGGCACTTAACCCTGCGCAGCAACTCAAAGTATATCGCCAGTTGTTACTAGACCAAGTGCCACTAAAAGATATTCGTACGATTGCTAACACGATGCTGGAGTCCGCGGAAAACACTAAAGACCCGATTTTACTGGCATCTGATGTGCGTTGCGCACTAAAACGCACGCTCGTAAACCTGATTGCGGGACAGAAAAACGAATTAAATGTCTATGCTCTCTCTGATGAACTAGAACAAATGCTACTGACTTCGCTACAACAAGCACAATCTTCTGGTACAGTAATGTTAGACAGCTTCCCAATTGAGCCAAATATTCTTGGTCAGTTCCAACAAAACTTGCCACTGATAAGACAACAGCTCAAACAACAGGGATTACCTCCGATTCTTCTCGTTATGCCTCAGTTACGTCCACTTCTGGCTCGTTACGCACGCACATTTACGCAAGGACTGGCAGTATTGTCTTACAACGAAATTCCAGAAAACAAACAAATCAATGTGGTAGGAAACCTTGGTTAATCTTATTTCAACACATGCGATGTACGAACATTTGGTTGGTCTCGCAGTACAACATATCGTCACGGATGACGATCAATTAGTATTTGATGCTTTAAAGCACAATGACATTCAACACGCGTGCCAAGCCATTCGCGAGACTCAATCAGGCGAGGTAGAATTCCAACACCTGACGTTGAGATTTGGCACGCGTGGCGAACAAAGCGTCTATCAATTCGAACTCTCTGAACAAATGCAGTACTGCCTAGATTTGTTCAGCCTTTATCTCGCATTGCGACAAACACAGTTTCAGCTAGAAGCCTTTCACCCCGACTTAATCAGTAACGTCGTCGTGCCGATAAGAATTGACGCATTACTATGGGAACCAGGCATATACTTTCTCGAACAGATGATTCAGTTTCACTCTTGCGCTTTTCAACATGTGATTCCTTCTCTTCAAGCAGACAAAACGCTATGCGCCTATGATAAAGTCTCAGCGCTGATAGAGAAGTTAAGAGAAAACGCCTACTCACTTTGGTTTGAAGTCGCGACATCACAAGTGAACTTCGAACGAGTCGCTGACTTTAGTCCCGATATGATCAAACTATCAGTCACGTTAGAGGATAAAGAAGAAAGACATGCTTTCCTACCGATTGCTAAGTTCTTAAGAAAGCACAAATACCCTTGGGTAGCCGGGCGAGTAGCGAGCCAAACAGAGCTAAACCGCTATCGCTTGTTAGGGGCCAATTATTACTTTGGTTATTTCAGTGACATCCCGACCTCCCTCTCTTTTCAATCTTTTGGTGAGGAATGACAGAATCCTAACTATTAATCTTTATAAAACAGCGCGAATTATTCGCGCTGTTTTTTTTATTTATAACGAAGAACGACAATATTGATAGATGACAGCTTCCCTGATTAAGTCAGGCTTATTCAGGTTATTTGATGTTATATCTGTATTTTCATGGAATACAAGTCACTAAAAATCATCAATTTTGATCTTTTTTAGGAATTTTTTAATTTTCAAATTAATCATTAAAGCTGACCGACCGCCTCTAGTTAGTGACTAGGGAATATCCCGAGGCCTGAAAGATATAGTGACTAACTAAGGAGACTAAGATGGCTTTATCAATGCACACTAACTACGCATCGCTTGTAACTCAAAACACTCTGAACAACACAAGCGGTCTTCTAAACACCGCAATGGAACGTCTAAGCACAGGCTACCGTGTAAACTCAGCTGCAGATGACGCTGCTGGTCTTCAAATTGCTAACCGTCTAGAAGCACAAACGCGTGGTATGTCAGTAGCAATGCGTAACGCTCAAGACGGCATCTCTATGATGCAAACAGCTGAAGGCGCAATGGATGAGATGACTAACATCACATACCGTATGAACGACCTAGCAACACAGTCTTTGAACGGTTCAAACAGCGATAAAGACCGCGCGGCAATGGACGCAGAATTTAAACAGCTTACAGCTGAACTAAAGAACATCGTGGACAACACCTCTTTTGGTGGCCAAAAACTACTAGCAACTGGTGGTGGTTTTGAAGCTGGTGCAGTTACCTTCCAAATCGGTGCTTCTTCTGCTGAAACTCTAGATGTTGACGCATCTGCAAGCATCCAGAAAGTTGCAGCGACTCTTGCTGACGCAGCAATCACAGACGGTATCGGTGATACAACTAAAGCGAAAGCAGCTCTTGATAAAATCAGTGGCGCAGCTGGTCTAGTGGAAGATATCGGTGCTACTCGTGCTCAATTTGGTGCGAACATCAACCGTCTTGAGCACACTATGACTAACCTGGGTAACATGGTTGAGAATACTTCTGCTGCTAAAGGCCGTATCATGGACGCAGATTTCGCTGTAGAATCTTCAAACATGACTAAGAACCAAATGCTAATGCAAGCTGGTACGACAGTTCTGTCTCAAACTAACCAGCTACCTGGTATGGCAATGTCTCTACTTCGTTAATAACGAACTAGAAATAAAATATACCAAAATAAAAAGCCTCCCTATAGGAGGCTTTTTTATCACCTGCGAATATAAATATAGCTTTTATTCCCACGTTGCTCTTCCGGTACTCTAAAACCTATTTTCCGCATTATATTATGAAGCACTTTATTAAATAGCTCCAACTCAACTGTCTCGCTTCCCTGTCCTTGCTGATATGTTTTCAACTCAGGGAACTTGGATATCGCTTCTTGTAGGATACTTGCTAGTTCATCTGAATTAATATTTTGTTTGCTCAATAACTTAGCACTAATAAACGTTTCGTAAGATCGAGCACATTTCATCAGTCGCAAAACAAATTCATTCATTTCTGCCGTTCTTATCTAAGTGTTAAACTAACGTTGGAAAAATATCTTCAAACACCAAATACATACCAAGTTAAAGATACCAAAAAGCGACATCCCACTATGTAGGAATAGTCCCAATAAAATAGCAGGAAGAACCTAAAATACCGCACTATTGATAGTTTACTTAAACTCCCTCCCCCTAAAGTGGATTAAATAATTTAGTTTTTTAGTCGCCTTGTCTTATAAGGAAACACTAGATGTTTTCTAGAGGAAGGCGGAACACACTAGGTGGAAAATCTACTTCCTCTCAAATCCAAATAACATCGTAAGTTTATGTTTTAAAAGCTCATTTTAATTGGGCACGTATCTTGCGATAAGACATATATTCCAGGCATAGAGTTACGCCAATTACCGATGAGAGAGGGAATAAGCTCGTGAGTTCATTAGATCCAATATCCATGGCAACTAAGTTGGCTACGTACGACGTTCAACCATTTAAACAGCGCTATCAGCTACAAGCCGATAAATACCAATCTCAGTTATCTGCCTTGGGCAAAGTTGAAAGTGCAATGCGTGAGTTCCGAACTGCTCTCAAAGAGATGAACAGCAGTACTAGCAGCATCATTAAAAACTCAACAAGCATTTCTCAAGAAGGTTACTTTACAGCTAATGCTGACGCAAAAGCGCTATCCGGTAGCTACCAGATTTTCGTTGAACAAGTTGCAACATCACATCAAGTCTCTACAGGCATGCCTGCAGACCTTGACGCCACTACAGAGGTTCCGACTTCAGGAACTCTCGAATTCACCATCAACGGTGAAACGATGACACTTGATCTATCAACAGTCGATACCGACGGTGATGGTACAGCAACAATAAGTGACTTAGCGACTGCAATTAATAACGACAGCGATAACCCAGGTGTAAATGCAACATTAGTGCGCTCAAACGGCCAGACTCACTTTATGCTTTCAAGCACTGAAACTGGTGTAGCTAACCAAATCAACGTATCGGCGTCAGGTACTGGCCAAGCCTGGTTTGAAGATGCATTCACAAACCTCAATCAGATAAGTGCTCCACAGGATGCTGTGATTTGGTTAGGAGCAGAAGGAACTGGGCTAAAACTAACAAACTCAAGCAATACATTTGAAGGTGTTATCGATGGCGTAGATATTACCGTTACCAAGGCTCAAACCTCAGGAGAAACCGCTATTGGTTTAGGTATCGGAGCTGACGACGAAGCAACAAAAGAGCAGCTCAATAAGTTCGTAGAAGCCTACAACACATTGATATCTGCGATTGATGAGCACACGCAAATCGGCGGCGAAGATAAAAAGCGAGGCGCTTTGGCAAGCGATCCAACTATGCGTTCGATTGAAAGCCAGTTAACCAGCCTGGTTCGAGGTGAGCACGGCGGCATGCGCTTGAGCGAAATCGGTGTGACATTGGACCGCAATGGCAAAATGAAAGTGGACCAAGAAAAGTTTGCCGAGGCACAAAAAAACAACGGTGCGGGCTTGGAAGCGATGTTCAATGGCGACGGCGCTTTGCTCGACTCTATTGATGCTATGGTCGAACCATTCCTCAAATTCTCTTCTGGAGCGTTCAAATCTCGTAAAGAATCGCTACAAGCAAACATTGATCGCATCTCAGATAAACAAACTACTTTAGAGCGTAAATACGACATGTCGTACAAGCGTTACCTAAAACAGTTCACTCAAATGAATACATTAATGACCCAAATGAACCAAACCATGTCAATGTTTGGCTAAGGCTTTAGGAGAATATCTCATGCTTATGGACTCTGGCTATGACTCGTACCAACAAGTCGATCTCGACGCGCAAGCGGCAGCAGCAAACCCACACCAATTAGTCATTATGTTGATCGATGGCTTACTTGATGAAGTTGAACGTATTCGTGGCCATTTGGCTGCGAATCGCTTGGCTGAGAAAGGTAACGGAATCAACAAATGCATGAACATCTTGATTGGGCTCACAAGCGCTCTAGATGATGAGAATGGTGGCGAAATTGCTGAAAACTTACGCCAGCTGTATGACTTCTGCCAAGTTGAGCTTTATTACGCCAGCGTGCAGAACGATGCGAATCGCTTGGTTAATGTCGAGCGTGTAATGGGTAACATTCGTGAAGGTTGGATGAATTTTGGACAACAAGCATAAAGTGTCGCCAGAGCGATTTCGTCATTTATCTCAGCTCATCCAATTCGCTACAAAAACAGCAGATTGGCATGCGCTTAAGCGCTATGACTTGCAGTTGCGAGAGCTATTGATCAGTCACAAACCTTTTTTGAAGGATCCTAAGCTTGCACCTGAAATTCAACGTGCCAAAACCGTTCATGCTGATGCATTCGCTAGATTAGAAAAGTCGAAGAACGAGTTAGAAAAAGAGATGAACATGGTCAATGACCATCAAGAGCGCGCTATGGCCTATCAATTAGCGATGACCATGGAGCTAACTCAATGATCGTATCTCCTTCAACTCAAATATCCGGCAATGCATCACCTAGCCATGAAGGCAACATAAAACAAGCAAGAGCTGTACACGGTTTTTCTCATAACCCTATGTCTGAGCATAGCCAGTATGACGGCCAAGGTTTCGCCTCAGCTTCAACCGTGCCGAGTTTTCATCTTACCGCTCCAGCTTTGGACAGCGAAGAAAAGGCGTATGATCGTGGTTCGGATACTGACGAACACTCGGCTTCTGAAGCAGATGCTCACCTGACAAGTACACTGGGTTCAACAGAATCACCTGATCTTGCTATGCAAGCTCAGGCTCTAACCCAGAGTATGCTCACTATGGCCGAAAAGCAGCCGGGTCAGTTCGGAAAAACTCCGCCTTTAGCGGTAGCTAACGACGTTAAGTCTGCAACACAAGACTCAAATAACGCCTTGCTAAACACTTCTCCAAAGCAACAAGAGGTGCAACAAAGCCAACCGATGTCATCGAACTCGCGTCTATCAATCTCCAGTGCCGACTTTCAGACCCTATTGAGTCAACCAGCTCAAGGGCAACCAACGGCCTCACCACTCCAAGGACAAACACCAACGCCACAAGCCCCGAACACCGCCGTTGCCACGAGTCATATTCAAACTCAAGGCTCTGAGTGGGCGGCTGTGCGCGTTGACACCAGTGCTGGAAAATGGGGAGAGCAAATGATGCAAGTTCTGCATGACCGTGTGACTCTTCAAGCGCAACAAAATGTACAAGAAGCCAAAATCCGCCTCGACCCGCCGGATTTAGGTAAGCTGGATTTACTTGTACGTGTTGAAGGCGACCGACTAAGCGTGCACATCAATGCCAATACAGCCGCAACACGAGAAGCTTTAATGCAAGTGTCTGAGCGTCTGCGCACAGAACTGCAAGAGCAGAACTTCGTCCATGTCGATGTCAACGTGGGCTCTGATCAAAGCCAGAGTCGCAATGACCAACATACAAATGAAGAAGACGCCACTATTTTCGCAGCACGAGAATCTGGTGCATTCCAAACCACAACAACAAACTATTCAGAACACTGGCTGAACACTCAAGCCTAGTTAATCCTCGAGGAAAAAGGTTATGACCAAACAACAAATGATCGCCCTGTTTATCGCCATGATCATCACCAGCGCCCTCGTTTCGGCCGCCACGATTATGGGCGGAATCTGGTACTTAAACAAACACGCTCAAGAGTCCCCTGACTCTGGTTCCTTGATCGATGATTCTCCATTGTCATTTTTAGTCACAGAAGAACCGACAAGCAAAGGTCCTAGCTTCCATCCTTTAGACAAAGTCGTTTTAACCGTAAAAGGTAAAAAGCAGACTCACTTTGTCATGCTAGAACTAGCGATTGAAACACGCCGTCCTGAGCGCATCAAAGACATTGATGAATACATGCCAATGGTACAAAACTCATTATTAAAATTGTTTAGCGACAAAACATTTGATGAGTTACAGCAAGCGGGTGCCATCGATATTCTGCAAAACGAAGTAAAACAAACGCTTTTACTGGCTTTTGCTAAGACAGACATCGTTCGCGAAATCGACGATGTTTTGTTGACTAAATATGTTGTGCAATAACGGAGCACAACCATGTTAGACATGAATATACAAGACACCTATACCACAGAAGAGGAAGTGACGACGCCATCACGCCCAATTGACGAAAATGCACTGCTGCAACGTCATCAAGTTATGGTGAAACGCGTCGTTAACCAGCTACGTGTTCATGCCACTTCTCACTGTAGTATTGAAGATATGCAGCAAATTGGCCTTATCGCTCTAGTTGAAGCTGGACGCCGATACGGCGATGTTGACGATCCTCATTTCCCTGCCTTTGCCGTGTGTCGTGTTCGAGGTGCAATTTTAGACGAATTGCGCCGGCTAGATTGGCGCTCACGTAAAACTCGCCAACAGGCTCACGAACTCAATGACGTGACTCGAGATCTCACACGCTCTTTAGGTCGGATGCCCACGGATGCAGAAATCATCCAAGCCTTGGGGACGAATGAGCAGGACTATTACAACCGCCAAAATGCCGCCCTTGCGGGAGAGATGCAAAGCCTTGACCAACTGATGGAAAGCAGTGGTGATAGCTATATTGGCGGGCAATATGATGGCATGGAACATAAGCATATTCGTCGTAGTTTAGATAGCGCTTTAGGCAAATTGCCGAAGCGTGATCAATTGCTGCTTACTCTGTTCTATCAACATGAACTCAACTTACACGAAATAGCTCTGGTATTGGATCTGACACCACCTCGTATATGTCAGCTTCACAAACAAGCGCTGAAACAACTCAACCAATTAATGTCCTCTTAGGAGTCACAAGATGCAAAAGTTTTTTGGAGTCCTCACTATCCTGGTGTGCGTCTTCGGTGGATACATGTGGGCCGGCGGTAACTTAGGCGCTATCTGGCAACCAGCCGAATTCCTTATCATCATTGGCGCTGCTGCTGGTTCTTTGATCATCGGTAACCCACCTCACGTACTGAAAGAAATGCGTCGCCAAGTGCCTGCGACCATCAAAGGCCCGACAGAAGAGCATGAGTACTACATGGAATTAATGGCGCTGCTCAATAACTTGCTCGAGACAGCGCGCAACCGTGGTTATAAGTTTCTCGACTCTCACATTGAGTCGCCAGAACAGAGCTCTATGTTTCTCGCTTACCCGACGATTGCTGAGGATCATCGCCTAATTTCTTTCATTACTGATAATTTACGTTTAATGGCAATGGGACAAATGTCGCCTCATGAATTAGAGGGACTGCTAGAGCAAGAAATTGAAGCTATCCAAAACGAAATGCTTTTGCCTTCACGCTCACTACAGCGTACAGCAGAAGCACTACCTGGCTTCGGTATTCTTGCAGCAGTTGGTGGCATTATTATCACCATGCAGGCCATTGATGGCTCAATCGCTATGATTGGTTATCACGTTGCAGCAGCTCTCGTAGGTACATTCATTGGTATTTTCGGTTGTTACTGTGGTTTAGACCCACTAAGTAACGCCATGGCTCAGCGAGTAAAACGTAATATGACTGCTTTTGAATGCGTACGCGCAACCTTGGTTGCCTACGTAGCGAAGAAGCCGACATTGCTCGCCATTGACGCTGGTCGTAAACATATTCAGCTAGACATCAAACCAACATTCAACCAAATGGAGAAGTGGTTAGCTGAACAGGAGGGATAATGCAAAAACAAGAGCATGTAGTGTTCAAACGTGCCAAAGCACACAGCCATGATGAACCTCATGGCGGCGCGTGGAAAGTCGCGTTTGCTGACTTCATGATCGCCCTAATGGCGCTGTTTCTTGTGCTTTGGGTTATGCAAGTGGTAGACAAAGAAGAGCGTAAAGCAATTGTCGCCCACTTACATAGCTCAAGCGTATTCGACAAGAGTTACGGTAATCCATTTGATACTTCACAAAGTATCTCTCCTATTGACTTGGCACAGGACTCTTCTGTGCCAAGTAAACACAATTCCAACCACGTGGTAAGCTCATACTTTCGAGGTGACGGCGATGGGCCAGAAATCGACTCGTTGATTCCTGGTAACTTCGATACTCAGGAGCAACTTGCAGCGTTGGCGAAAGTCATTGAACGAATGACCGCTCAGATTAACGCACAAGGAAATGTCAACGTCACCGTGACCCCACAAGGCCTACGTATCGTCCTTCAAGATGATTACAAACAGCATATGTTCAGTCGTGGTGGCGCAGAGCTGACCCCTTTCTTCGAAGACTTATTACTTGCACTTGCGCCTGTATTTCAGCGTGTGAACAACCCACTGATCATCAGCGGACATACGGATGCGATTCCATTTAAAAAACGCTTTGGTCGTCAATCAAACTGGGCGCTATCTGCATCTCGAGCTGATGTCGCAAGAAATACGCTGGTTGAAGGTGGCATGCCGGATGATCGAGTCATGCAGGTCACAGGCATGTCGGATAGAGCACTGCTTAACCCTGATGAACCAGATTCAAGCGAAAACCGCCGTATCGAGCTGTTCGTTTTAACGACGCCAGCAGCCAAAGTACTCGAAACTCTTTTTGGTAACCACCAAGAAAGTGAACTGCAAAAAGCGAAAGATAAAGCCGAATTTAACCAACCAGTCATTCGACAAGAAGTCATCAATTACTCGGGTGATACGGCCACCAACGAAGTAAATATTCAAGAATTATAACCTCAAAAGGTCACCTCGCCTGATGGTGACCTTTCTAACTGAAACCTCTGTTACTGTGACTTTTTAGTTGAGTTCTATATGCACATAACACCTTCCGAAAACAAAAAACGCGATCTGTTGAAGAAAGCCTTTTTATGGTTAATTGTCTTCGACTACCTTTTATTGGCGTTTTTCTTAACTCAGCTGTCCAGTTTAACGCTTAACAGTGGGACCATGATCAGTATGCTGCTCGTCGTCTACAACGTCTTACTCGTTTCTCTGTGCTTTCAAAGAACCAATAAACAGGACTCTTATATTATCTACCCTGTTTTATCCGCGACGTTGTTGGCATTTGTCTGCTTTCTTTATTTCTTTTTTTTAATTTAGATACCAGACTCCACCATTGATTTGATTTTTACTGCTTTTTCGAAGTGGTCGAGCCGATGGGTCTGAATCCACCACGTAGCCGCCTCCATCAACTGTTCAGGATCATCATTTTTGTTGGCGAAAAACGCATAAAATGAGAGCCCAACCTGCTCACCTTTGCTTTCGATCTTTTTGTCACAGACCTCTATTATTTTGTCTCTCAATGAAGCTCTCATTTCTATTCCCTTACGCTAGTACATACTCACTAACCATACGGTTGAAAGAAATCAGATCAAACGAACCTTTAATTTCAAAACGTACTCTTCCCACCTCACTCATGAAGAACTCAATTTCACAATCTAAGTCAAAAGTACCAGACGTCTCGATAGAAAATGCATTGATCTTGCTATAAGGCAGCGACGTGTAATCCACTTTTGAGCCCGTAATCCCTTGCACATTCGCCGCAATCACTCGCTTGTTGGTAAACACCACTTGGTCGCGAACCGTTTTAAAGCCCGCAAATACCGACTCGCCATCAATAAGAAACTTGTGAAAATCTTCCCTAACTTTTGATACCTCAATGGGTTTAAGCTTAAACACTGATGAATTGTCGAAATCGATCATAGTCATTCCTTTTTAGTTGATAGCGAACAAACTCAACGTAGCAGATACACAGACCGTTGCCTATCAGCTAAGTACCATCTTTCGATTTCAAACCTAGGAAAAAATTCAACAAAGTGCATTACTTCCAGCCCTGCCGCCATAGCTCTGGGTCTTTCAGCTCTTGCCAGTTCATCTCTTGCTCACGTTTACTCATAACCGCCTCAATGACACATTTCACAACATTGCCGTCTTCATCCAGTTCCATTTCAGTTACGACAAAGTGCTTCTCTTTATTTTTAGGTGACGTCGCCGTCCATTTGCTGTGCAATAGCTTCTTGGGGTGAATTCTATTCATAGTGGTATACCAATTTAACTAGCATCTTTATGTATACGACTGAATACCAAGAGAGAATCAGATTTTATTTTTAAGCATCCACGAAAAGAAAAAGCCGCAAAAGAGGTCATCCCCTAATGCGGCCTTACTTGCAACCCAATTAGGTCTTTTGACCGTTCAAACGAGGGTTTAAGTACTGACTCTGTAGCAACTGCAACGCCTTACCAACCAGCACAATCACCACCGCGCCAATCAATACGGGCGTGAACAGAAAACTCCACCCCTGCCCAGATGCCATGATCAAGATTGGATTTGCGCCCGCAGGTGGATGCGTTGTCTTCGTAATCAGCATTGCTGACACTCCTAACCCAGTCGCAATCGCGAGGGTGATTGGCGTGACCTCAACATATTGGCTAAACGCAATACCGATAGATGCCGTAATGAAGTGACCAATGATCACATTTTTTGGTTGAGCGAGAGGGCTGCTAGGCACCCCAAACACCAACACCGCCGTAGCACCAAATGGCGCCATGAGAAGTACAACCTCAGTAAGAGACACCTCGGCGTAAGACAACACACCAATAGCCAATGTCGCACCAAGCCCCGCGACCAACGATAAAATTAAATTATTCATAAACACCTCAAAGTAGACCGAATTGTCTACAAATTAAAATAGACAAACCTGTCTACCTTTGTCAATATGTGTTTGTAGAACTTTTTGAGGACGTAGTTATGAACAAAAAGAAACAGTTATTGATCGATACCGCGTTGTCGCTGTTTTACAAACAGGGCATCAACTCCATTGGCATCAATGAAGTCCTTAAAGTATCTGGCGTGGCTAAACGCACGCTGTACAGCCATTTTGAAAGCAAAGAAGCGCTCATCCTTGCCGCACTAGAACAACGCCACCAAATCTTCATGGCGTGGCTAGAGGAGAAACTGTCATCAGCACAATCGAGCACAGACGTGATCGACCAGTTGTTTACCGCGCTTAACGGCTGGTTTCATGGTTCTGAGGAAAAATTGGGCGAGTTTCGCGGCTGTTTTTTCATCAACACGTCCGCCGAATTCAGTGACGACCGCGGCGAGATTGCAACGTATTGCCGCCACCATAAACAACAGGTTCGTGAGCTAATTCAACGCTATCTCAAATCAGACAACACATCATTACTCAATGCCATTTGCATCATGAAAGAAGGTGCCATCACCACCGCTTACATGACAAAAGAGTACGACGACGTCACAAAGAAATGCGTGGAAATTTTGCATAAGCTGTAACGGTAAGAAAGCAAGAAACGAATCGACCGAGCACCAAACTGGCGAGAATATTCAGAAATGGTAAGGTTATTTTATCCACCTAATGAGACACGCTTGATATGAAAATTGGCGAACTGGCGCAAAAAACTGGCCTTGCTCCCTCGCGTATTCGATTTTACGAGCGCATCGGGCTGCTAAAAACCGTGACCCGTAAAGCCAACGGGTACCGCGAGTATCCGCAAGAAGCACTAATGATTCTGGACATGATCACAACGGGTCAGCAAGCTGGCTTCAGTTTGGATGAACTAAGTGCCTTACTGCCATCCGACCTTTCTAACTGGGATCATCATCAGTTATTGACAACCTTGCAGCAAAAAATCCAAGAGCTCGACGAGCTTGAGCGAAAAATTGCGCAGAGTAAAAGCAAGTTAAAAGAAGTACTTAAAGAGATTGAAGCTAAGCCAGATGACATGGACTGTGCAATGAATGCAAAACGCGTCATGTCTCAACTTGGTCAAACGATTCTGACCAAAGAAAATCCCTCAAATAAAAAATAAGACCGTCACCAAATCAAAGCAATGTTAACAAGCGAAGCTTTACTCTTGATGTTGGGTTAAAGATTCGCCAATTCCCCTGCCAGCCACTAAATTGAGTTTGTAAAAACCATTCGCCCTTAGCTCAGGTGTGCCATCTCTTTGTTTCTATACTCAATAAAAAATCAATCCAATTTATCTTCAAAATGTGGGTTGACCTTAAACCTAACTTTAACGTTAGGATGAATATCAAAGTAACACAGCAGGAGATTGGTGAATGCAAACGATATTGGGTGCAAGTGGGCAAATTGGCCGTGAGCTGGCATTAAGCCTAAAACGAGACTTTACGAGCGACATCCGATTGGTGAGCCGCAATCCACATCGAGTCAACGAGACGGATCAACTGGTAAAAGCGGACTTGCTCGACGCGAAACAAACATCAGATGCCGTAAAAGGTTCTAGTATCGTTTACCTTACTGCAGGGCTACCAATGGATACTCAACTGTGGGTGGAACAGTGGCCAACAATGATGCGTAATGTCATCGCCGCATGTAAAACTCATCAAGCAAAGCTTGTTTACTTTGATAATACCTACATGTACCCGCAAACGGATACACCTCAACAAGAAGATGCACCATTTCAGCCCAATGGAGAAAAAGGTCGAATTCGTGCGGTCATTACTGACATGCTGCTAGAATCGATGAATAAAGGAGAAATCGAAGCCGTTATCTGTCGCGCTCCGGAGTTTTACGGCCCGGGGAAAACGCAAAGCATCACTAATTCCGCCATTATCGATAATCTACTTAACCAAAAGAGCGCAAAAGTGTTTTTACGTGATGACACCAAACGCAGCTTAATTTATACGCCAGACGCAAGCCGAGCGATGGCGCTAATTGGGAATACGCCCGATGCTTACGGACAAACTTGGCATTTGCCTTGCGATGATCGTCGACTGACGTATCGGGAGTTTATCGCTGTTGCAGCAAAGGTTTTTAACGTTCAACCGAAATACAAAGTCATCAAGTGCTGGCAATTGTGGCTAGCTGGGCGATTTAATCAAACCATTCGAGATGCAGCCGAGCTTTTGCCTCGCTACGAATCTGACAACCTTTTTGTTTCGGATAAGTTTCAGACTCGTTTTCCAGATTTTCAAATCACCACATTCGAACAAGGCTTGACCACAATTCAACAAGAAAAAGCCAATGACCAGAAACCTCTTTAAGCAGGCATTGATAGGAGCTTTTTGATGAAAGATAACACACCGGCATCATCCCCAGATCGTTGGATCATATACGGAGCCAATGGTTATACAGGCGAGCTGATTGCGAGAGAGGCCGTAAAACGAGGTCACCACCCAATCCTTGCAGGTAGAAGTTTAGAGAAAGTACAAAGCCTAGCGGCTGAACTAGGGCTGCAAAGTCTTGCTTTTTCTCTTGAGGATAAAAGCAGCGCGGTCCAACATATTTCGGGTTCCTCACTGGTATTAAACTGCGCAGGGCCCTTTTCTTCGACGGCAAAACCGATGATGAAAGCGAGCCTAGAAGCTGGCGCACATTATCTCGATATTACAGGTGAGATCTCTGTATTTGAGTTTGCACAAACGCTGCAATCACAAGCAAACGAAGCTGGTGTCGTATTGTGCTCCGGTGTTGGTTTTGATGTTATTCCAACGGATTGCATTGCAGCCACATTGAAAGCTGCGCTACCAGATGCAACACACCTGTCTCTCGGTTTTGACTCTCGCTCTGGTTTTTCTCCGGGCACGGCGAAAACGTCTGTCGAAGGTTTGGCTCAAGGCGGTAAAGTGCGGCTTAACGGAAAAATCACCACCGCTCCGCTAGCGTATAAAGTTCGCAACATTGATTTTGGTGACGGCGAAAAACTTGCGATGACCATTCCGTGGGGCGATGTTTCAACCGCCTATTACACCACGGGGATTGAGAATATTGATGTTTTTATTCCCGGATCGCCAAACATGATAAAAAACGCTAAACGAGCGAATTGGGTTCGCCCCCTTCTCGGCATAACCTGGGTACAAAGCCTCATAAAAAGCCGTATTGAAAGAACCGTAAAAGGACCGAATGAGGAGCAAAGAAACCAATTACCCACATACGTATGGGGTAAAGCAAGCAACAAGCTCGGACAAAGCAAAACAGCACGAGTACAAACGGCCAATGGCTATAGCTTAACCGTAACGGGATCTCTGGCGATTGTAGAACACCTGCTACATACGAAGCCTGAAGCCGGTGTATACACCCCATCTAAGCTCATGGGATCCAATTTTGTGTCGCAGCTTCCCGGCTCTAGTGGCATAACCATTGAAGAGTAAACAAAAAGGCACCAATCGGTGCCTTCTGCATTAACCGGGGTTGAGGCCATCACAACTCGTGTTCGGTACGGGCGATGATGTCATCCTGCGCGTCTGGTGACAGCGCGGTAAAGAAGGCTGAATAGCCCGCAACTCGCACGACAAGGTCACGATATTGCTCAGGGTTCTTCTTCGCTGCCAGCAAGGTTTCACGAGAGACGATGTTGTACTGCACGTGCCAACCTTTATGGTGATTAAAGAAGGTACGAATCAGCATCGATAGCTTGAGCTTATCTCCTTCTGAAGCGACAGCCGCTGGGCTTAACTTCTGGTTAAGCAGCACACCACCCAAGATTTTATTAGCTTGAATTTTACCGACTGAGTTGTACACCGCCGTTGGTCCCAAACGGTCAGAGCCCGATGCTGGACTTGCGCCTTCCGCCAGTGGCGTTTTCGCTTTTCGACCATCTGGTGTTGCCATCGTGGATGCGCCAAATGGCACGTTGGCTGAGATGCTCGATGTTCCCGCGTAGTAGCCACCACCAATTGGTCCGCGCCCATGACGTGTGTTGACAAATTGCGCCAACTCATCGATATAAACTTGGTAAGCATCAGCCAGCAATTGGTCGACATAATCGTCGTCATTGCCGTATTTTGGCGCGAAGTTGATTAAACGTTGGCGAAGTTGTTCGTTCTCAATACCATCGAAGTCTTCTTCTAATGCTTTTGCCAGTTCCGTTTGGCTGATTTGCGCTTCTTCAAACACCAAATGTTTGATCGCCGCCAAACTGTTACCTAAATTGGCGATGCCCACTTGCAGGCCAGATACCCAATCGTATTTCGCTCCGCCTTCTTTTACTGTTTTACCACGCGCCAAACAGTCATCCACCAGCGATGAGCAGAAAATATCTTGCGCTTGCTGCTCAAGCACACTGTCGACTACGGTATCGATCTCTATCGATTTACGTGTGTAGTAGCGAATTTGCTTCGCCCAAGAAGCGGTGACTTGCTCAAAGCTCTCGAAGTTGCCTTTTGCCAACGACTTATCATGCGGCAAGAAGGCTTTGCCCGTCGTTGCATCCACACCTTCGTTAAGCGCAGCCAGTAAAATACGCGCAAAGTTAATGAAGCTCATGCCCGTGCAACGGTAACCCCATTTGCCTGGAACAGCGGTTTCAATACAGCCAATAGACGCGTAGTTGTAAGCGTCTTCTTTCTCGACACCTAGCTTGATGAATTCTGGAATGACGATTTCATCGTTGTTGAATGCAGGCATACCGAATCCGCATTTGATCACTTCAATACAGCCCATCAAGAACTCTTGATTCAGACCTTCATGATAGCGAACACTCAAGTTCGGTTGTGTGGAACGTAGCTGACCACAAGACTCTAAAATCGCCCAAGATAGCGGATTTACGGCGTCTTCAGGTTCTCCATTCTCATTCAGCTTTTGGCCACCGATACAGACATTTTGATACAGAGGAGAACCTGCCGATGCTTTTGAGTGCGCGCCAGAGCGAATCTTGTTTACTTCAAGCAATTTCAACCAACAGCTTTGCAATAACTCAAGGGCGAACGCTTTGTTCATCGCGCCACTTTCAAGATCACGCACGTAGTAGTCGTTTAGGAACTGGTCCATCCGACCGAATGAAACAGAGTGGCCATTCGATTCAATTTGCAACATCAACTGCACAAAATAGCTCAGTTGCAGAGCTTGCCAGAAGTTGGTTGGCGCATGGAAAGCCACATGACGACAGTTTTCTGCGACTGTCTCCAGTTCCGCTTTCCTCTCTGGTCGAGTTTCGTTTTGTGTCATTTCCAGAGCGAGATCGGCGTAACTCACCATGTGCTCCTGAATCGCAAGCAAGACAATTTCGACGGACTTATAAAACTGCTCTTTCTTCAACCCTTCATACGTCGACACGTCGTTATTAGCTCGATGCTGACGAACCTCATCCAGCAGACCGTTCATACCGATCTTCAGGATTTTTTCGTTATCCACTGCAAGGTGCGCGTCGCCCGAAGTCATGTTGCCCTCGGCTTTAATGATGGTGCTGGCTAGGATCTCTTGTTGCTCGTCGGTAAAAAGTCCATAGCAGCGATCTTGAACCGTTTTACCGCGCCAGTATGGCGTAATGGCGTGAATGCTTTGTTTGTCTTCTTCACTTACCGCAAAACCAGCCCCAGGTCGGTCGGCCAGTTCGTCGATTTCCGCTTCAATCCAACGCACCGTGTATTCAGGGAAGATCGGCGCAGCGCGTACTTTGCTCGCTTGGTTACCGACAATCAGCTCGTCGTGCTTAATCCAAATGGTACGAGTGCGTAAGTGCTCTTGTAACGCCAACGCTCGTTGCACAATCACAGGTTTGTCTTCATTTGCCTGATACGCCCGAGTGTAAGCCTCTGCGCGCTCGGTACAGATAGGCGGCGTTATGATGTTGACCAGTGCCGATTTGTGGGCTTTGATCCGCTCAGGAAGGGTATGTAGGTCCATGGTTAACCTCTAACAATCACGTTAAGTTGAGTATGTTCGCTTGCGTATTGCATTGCGTTTTCTAGCAGTTCTGGATTATTTAATGGTTTGTCAGAACACTCGTAAGGCATATCGAGCAAACGGTATTTATTGATGCCGAGGGTGTGGTAAGGCAACAAGTGGAGTTCTTGACAGCTTTCTAATGAAGCAGCGAAATCAATGATCGCTTTGAGCTCATCAATGGTGTCATTGAAGCCCGGCACAACCGGCACGCGAATCACAATGCGTTTGGCAATTGGTGCCAATTTTCTAAAATTGTCTTTGATGCGTTTTAACGATCCCTTCGCCCAGCGGAGAAACTTTTCTTCGTCGGTGTGTTTAAGATCCGCTAACCAGCAATCAATATATGGCGCGACTTTTTCTACGTTTTTCCACGGAACATGCATGCACGACTCCACCGCCGTAGACACGTGGTTTTGATGCAAACGTTCGGCAAGTTCTGCCACAAGATTTGGCTGCATCAGCGGCTCGCCACCAGAAAACGTCACGCCACCTTGGCTTTGATCGTAAAAAGGCTTGTCTTTCATCAACACTTCAAACAAGTCGTCCGATTTCGCCGCTTCTCCACATATGCTGAGCGCTTGTGTTGGACATACGTTTCGCAGCGCAATGATCTGCGCTTCGCTCATGGCTTTTCGATTGATGATGATTTGATCGTCAATGCGTCGGATACCATCGCTCGCCATGTCGCCGTTTACGGTTTGTTTATAAGCCGACACACAAAGCTGGCAGTCCGCTATACAACTGCGCTCATCAAACAGCAGAGAGTGCTTTTCACTGCGGCTTTCTGGGTTTTGGCACCAAGGACAGGACAAACTGCATCCCTTCAGAAACAGAATGGTGCGAATACCATCACCATCGTGGGTCGAGAACCTCTGAATATTGAAATACATTGCTGTCCGCCTCTTGGTTTGCTCTTCTACTTTTCACGCTTTTCTTTTTCTGAAAGCTTCACTTGATAATGAAATATTGCCACTTAACTTTCGTTTTGTGAAATTACTATAGTTTCAATTGAAATTACAATTGATCGAAATCAAGATCTCAGCGGATTGTCAGATCTATAGTGATCCCATCATCAAAACGAAGATTTTGTATAAGGTAGAACCCATGATCGAACTCTATTTAGATACTGCTGACGTGGCAGAAGTAAAACGCTTTAACCAATGCCTACCTCTGAAAGGGGTAACCACAAATCCAAGTATTTTGGCGAAGTCAAAACAAGGCTTGAACCAAACCTTAGCTGGCATGCAAGAAGCGCTAGGGGGCACACCCCGTTTCCATGCTCAAGTGGTGAGCACAACTGTAGAAGACATGGTGGAAGAAGCGCGCCAAATCCATGAATTACCCTATGATATGGTCGTCAAAGTGCCAGCAACCGAAACAGGTTTATCGGCAATTAAGTTAATGAAAAAAGAGGGAATTCAAGTACTCGCCACTGCTATTTACTCTGCTCAGCAAGGTTTCCTTGCGGCATTGTGCGGCGCTGACTATCTTGCGCCTTATGTGAACCGTATTGATGCGATGAACGGAAACGGTGTAGAAGTGGTCGCAGACCTGCAATTGCTACTGGATCAAAACCAACTGCCTGCAAAAATTTTGGCAGCGAGTTTTAAGAATACCCAACAAGCGATGGAAGTGATGAAGTTAGGCATTGAAGCGATCACCTTGCCTGTCGATGTGGCCGCGCAGATGTTTTCTCATCCAGCAGTTCAGTCGGCTGTCGATCAATTTGATAAAGACTGGAAATCCGCGTTTGGCAACAAACTTTCATTTGAAAGTTAAGCATAAAATTATCGAAAGTCCCGTTCCTCCTCGATCGAGGGGCTTTTGATATGGGAATCTCTGAGAAAAAGTAACATTCGCGCAGGCAACTGTTTATAGATGCAGCTTACGAAGAGATTCCCACCCCACTAGTCTCGCCTCTCCCTTCACGCAAAGTACTCTATTCGTAACATCACTACTGACGAACAACGTTCGTTCCACAAGCAAAAAATTTTGCTTCAAGCCGACAAACTCACAAGCGCAACACATCAATAAGTCGGCAATTATTAATTTTATCTATTGGAAATGAACACTGTTCATTTATAATCAGCGAACCTAACGCAGTAACAAGGAATCCACTTCATGAAACGTATTGCGCTTCTCTTTGCCATGTTTGCATTACTTTCTGGTTGTAGCAGCATGTCGCCAGAACAATGCCAAACCGCAGATTGGTATCGCGTCGGCTACCAAGATGGCCGCTCAGGCAACAACCCAAACATTTTGTACGAATACATTAAAGACTGTCGCGAAGCAGGCGTAACGCCAAATCACGTTGAGTGGCAAGACGGTTTTGATAAAGGCACCACTCTTTACTGTTCGCCAGACAATGGTTACACGGTGGGTGTAGAAGGAAAAACCTACTATGGCGTTTGCTCTAACGATCTTTTCCTTAAAAACTATCAGTTAGGCCATCAAGAATATCAGCGTCAACAACGCATTAATGCGTTAGATGCGGAGATATCACGCCTTGATCATCAATTGGATGCAAACTTAGATAAAGACAACGCGAAGCGTATTAGAGAGAGAAGAAAACAACTGGCGCGTGAGCGTGCATCACTCATCTCGCCAGGAGCTAATTACTACTTTAACTTTTAGTCGCGACGGGCTACAACGCTAGTGTCATAAAGCGGCTGTTTGGATCAGGTTGATAGTCGCCAAACGGCTCGCAGTACGCGAAGCCATGTTTTTCATATAGGCGATGCGCGGGTTCAAAAAATGCCATCGACCCAGTTTCCAAACTTAGACGTTGTATCCCCTGATGTTTCGCTTGCTCAATCACGTGATTGAGTAAGCGGGATGCCACGCCCTGTTTTCTCGCCGACGGCGTCGTACGCATCGATTTCAACTCTGCGTGACCATCTTCTAGTTGGCTCATTGCCACACATCCCAATAGCTGCTCACCATCCCACCCCGTCCAAAACGTGATTGAAGGCAGCTTCAACTTGCTTACATCTAACGCATGCACGCTCTCTGGTGGCGATGTAGCGTACATGTCCTGCAAATGCTCTTCCAACAACGCAAGCACCTGCGGCCGTTCTAAATCGTCGATTTCAATTCTCATATTTCCATCCTTGGTGTTTTTACTATCCAAGTCACCTTAACTATATGTTTTAAAGTTAAATGTCCATCCAAACCTCAAAGATACCTAGGTTTGCACGAAACTAAGATGATTGAATAATAAAAAAGCCCCAACACAAACATCAGAAAAATCATGTGTTGGAGCTTCATTTGCATTTCTATGTAAGTCTATTCGTAAAGTGCTGGCGTACTTTGTAATTGCTCACTAAATTTGAAAATATCATCAATCGAGTCGATTGGATGACGGGTTTCTGTTTTAGCTTCATCAAAGAGGCCAATGTACTTTTGTTTGGTATTGAACCAAAGGCGACATAATGGCTTCCTATTGTTGTCATCAAGCAGGATACCAAAATAACTTTGCGTATCACGGGCACACACTCGCTGTACATCAACTTGTTGTCGCAATATCGCTTTAACGACATTAAAACCCTCGATCTCTTCATCTGTCGTTTGAACTTTGGGTTTATCTTGAACGGGTTCAACAGATTCTTCAAAGGTGTTAACGCTATCGTCTACCTTGATCGGTGCTTTATCATCTCCACCAATTGCAGATTTCAATCGAGCATTAATGCTGTCGTTCAAGAATTGTTTTAGAGCCTTCGTTGTAATATCCATGAACTGTGCTTTGACTTTTGCGGTTTGGACGCCATCGTACACTTTTGAAGTAAAGAATTTTACAAACTCCTCTTCAGGGTTCTGAAACTGTTCATGAAGTGCTTTTTTAATTTGATTGAGGTACTTGAGCTCGCCGGCAGCATCAACTACAGACTCAACATCAAAAGAAGACTTGGTAAGCTTTTTCACTTCGGGAATTACGTGCTCATCAAGATTGGCAAGATCCAAAGTCAAAAACGGCTTTTCATCCATTTTATTTGGAGCGTCTAAGTCCGTAAAAAACTGATATTCAGATCCATTAGTTAAAATCGCAATACGTGCATTGGTTACTGAAAAATACCGAAACAATTGATTAGCATGTTTAGTGGCCAATGGCTCACCAAATTTTTTACACTCGATAAGAATTTGTACAACCCCATCTTTAATCAGCGCGTAATCTACTTTTTCTCCCTTCTTCGTAGCAATGTCAGCAGTAAACTCAGGGATAACCTCATTTGGATTAAAGACATCATAACCTAATACAGAGTGCAAAAATGGCATTACTAATGCGTTTTTTGTTGCTTCTTCTGTAGCTAAACTCGCTGATACTTGGGGAATTTTTTTGGAAAGAGCTTGAACTCGTTCTATAAAATCCATAAGACACTCCATCATATTGTTCATTTAAACACTTAAAGTATATATGACACTGGTGTCTTAAAATGTTGTGTAGTTAAAAGTTTGAATGCCATATGCAAACACTCACCCAACAGCGAACTTAAAGCGGTTGTCTCATAATGTGCTGCGGTCCAACGGGGCCGCCGTGGTAAAGCTCATTGGTATCTTCAAACCCTGATTTTAAATAGCACTGATAAGCGGGTATGTTGCGGCAATTCACGGTGAGATAAAGCGCACCAAACTCGGGATAATGGCGTTTGGCGAAATCGGCAAACTGTTGAATGGCTTGCTTGGCGATGCCTTTGCCTTGATGACGGTGATCCACCAGCAAAGCACGCACGCCTAAGCTGTTTTTCGGGCAAAAATCGTATTTCTCGCTGTAAGCAGCATCGAACAGAAAAAAACCAACCACGTCATCGTCTGCCAAAATCAGATGCGGAAGTTCTGTAGGTTCAAGACGTGTCAGCATTTCACCCACATCCGCGACCGTAAACTGCGATTGCTCTTCTAGCACGCTAAGTTCGCAAGTTTGTTCATGTCGCTCGGGCGAATACTTTTCAATAGTAATCATAATCTTCCTTGTTGTTTTTATGCTCAATTCATACAGGGTATGTCGTAAATAGAAATACCTAGTGTCGTATTTCCCACTCGCAGGCAAACGTTTAGCACTCTATTATCCTCGCCATTCGATAGAGAGGTTTCCATGTCCCGTTTTTTACTTTGTAGTTTTGCACTCGTTTTACTCTACCCTACTGCCATTGATTTGTATCTTGTTGGTTTGCCTCAAATTGCGTCAGATCTCAACGCCAGTGAATCTCAGTTGCATATTGCGTTTTCGATCTATTTAGCTGGCATGGCTACCACCATGTTATTCGCGGGGAAAATTGCAGACTCTGTGGGACGAAAGCCTGTTGCCGTCGTCGGCGCGATGATCTTCGTGCTCGCGTCTTTTCTCGGCGGGATGGCTGAGCAACCAAACGCTTTCTTGATTGCTCGCTTTTGCCAAGGCATCGGAGCTGGATCTTGCTATGTCGTCGCGTTCGCGATTTTACGCGACACGTTAGACGATGAGCGCCGCGCGAAAGTATTGTCGATGCTCAATGGCATCACCTGTATCATCCCAGTGATCGCACCCGTGATTGGTCACTTGATTATGCTGAAATTTCCTTGGCCGAGTTTGTTTACCACAATGGCAGGAATGGGCATTCTCGTCAGTGTATTGGCCATTTTTGTTCTCAAGGAATCACTACCCAGCCAACAAGGTGAAGAACAGACAACGCCAGAGAGCCATCAAGAGACTTTCTTCGAGCGATTTTTTATCAGTAGGCTGATCATTACTGCACTTGGAGTGACCACCATTCTGACCTTTGTTAACGCTTCACCAATTGTCGTGATGAGCATGCTTGGTTTTGATCGCGGCGGCTATTCTTCCATCATGGCAGGGACTGCGACGATCAGCATGTTGATTTCGTTCTCGGCGCCATTGGCATTGGGGATTTTTAAGCAGCGAACCTTAATGATCACCTCTCAAGTATTGCTCGCTTGTGCAGCCATAGTACTCAGTGCTGCCCATTTCCATGATGGACAATCTCTTTACTATGTATTCGGACTTGGGCTGATTTGCGCTGGCTTCGCTTGTGGCTTTGGCGTGGCCATGAGCCAAGCGCTCAGCCCATTCTCTCAACAAGCTGGCGTGGCAAGCTCGTTACTGGGCATTGCTCAAGTTTGTAGTTCCGCGTTCTATATTTGGTTTATGGGTTTCATCGGCGTTAGTGCTCTGAATATGTTGGTGTTTATCTTAGTGTTAGGTAGCGTAATCAGCCTTGCTCTAATACTATTGATTCCAAAGCCTGTTCACGATACCCATTATGAAGAAATCCCTAGCGCGACTTGATTTAAACTTACTGTTCACTCTGCAATTATTGCTGCAAGAGCAAAGCGTCTCGAGAGCCTCGAAAAAGCTGAACGTTACGCCCTCTACCGTAAGTAAGTCGCTCAACAAACTTCGTCATTGGTTCGATGATCCTTTGTTTGTCAAAACACCTAAAGGTCTTGCGCCAACGCCTTTGGCACAAAGCATGGAGCAAGATCTTGCAGAATGGCTGCAAATTGGCAGCCAGATTGCAGAAAAACGCAGCGATATTACGCCTAAAGGAGTGCGTTTTGATATCACGATTGAGTCGCCATTAGTGCTCACGGTGCTGGACAGACTCATCATCGCTATCCACCAGCGATACCCTGAAGCGAAAGTAAAAACCAGTAACTGGGATTACGATTCACTCGACGCCATCATTCGAGGCGAGGCGGATATCGGTTTTACCGGCCGAGAAAGTCACCCTAGATCGAAAGAGTCGTTGGATCTTCTGCCGTATTTCTTGGATTTTGAGATTCTATTTTATGACCTGCCGATGGTGTATTTACATAAAGATCATCCGGCATTACAGCAAGAGTGGAATCTCGAGACCTTTCTGAACTACCAACACATCAATATTGTTTGGGAAAAAAGTGAAACTTGGGCGTTGGATGAAGTGTTAACGGAACTAGGGCTACAGCGCTCTATCGGGCTGACGATGTCCAACTTTGAGCAATCCCTTTTTATGGCAGCGCAGCCGACTCATGGCATGATCACCACCGCGCCGCACTATTGCAAAAGCTACACAGAAAAGCTGCATCTCGATTTGGTGTGCTTGCCAATTCCGTTAGACCAAACTCAACAAGACAAGTTACTGATTCCATTTACCATGATTTGGCATAAACGCAATGCGTACAATCCCAAATTGCTATGGTTGAAAAACACCATCAAGTCATTGTACGAACAACCACCCCTACCACAGTAACACTCAGGCTAAGGTCAGGTTTTCTCTGGTGATTTTTGATGATTTTCTCGCTCTGATGGCTATAACTAATCACTTTATCAACTAATGAAAAAGGTCGTTTGACGCTACACTCAATCCATATTTCTGCGTTAAGGGCCAAGGATGTCGACCTTTTTACTCACTGCTATTACGATGCTGGCGTTCGCTGCCAATTCATTATTGTGCCGACTTGCATTGGCCGAAGGGTTGATTGATGCAGGAAGCTTCACTCTCGTTCGATTGATATCTGGCGCGATTACCTTAATCGCATTGCTTGTCGTGAGAGGTCAGTGGAAAACCGATCGGCCAACTTCTCGCTTTCGCTTTTTTTCTGGCATGGCTTTATTTGGTTACGCTGCCCTTTTCTCTTTCGCGTACTTACAACTGGCGACAGGAACCGGTGCTTTGCTTTTGTTTGGTGCCGTGCAACTGACGTTACTGGCCATCTATTGGTGGCAAGGTGAGCGCTTTCAGTTTCTCGAAATCATCGGTATCGGCCTTTCGATTGCTGGCTTTGTTTGGTTAATGTTGCCATCTGCCACTCGCCCCGACATCTGTTCTGCACTTCTCATGTTGATTTCTGGCGTTTGTTGGGCTGCGTTTACTGCGCTCGGCAAACAAGCGCCTTCTCCAAGTAGTGGCATCACATGGGGGTTTATCGCTGCATCTATAATTGGCATACTCCTATCACCGTTGATGCTGTCCTCAATCTATCTCTCTTTGAGCGGAATCTTGCTCGCTATCACGTCTGGCGCCATTGCATCTGGCCTTGGGTATACGCTTTGGTATCAAGTCATGCGTAAGCTCTCTTTACTTCAAGCCGCCGTCAGCCAACTTTCCGTGCCAGCCATTGCTTTGCTGTTAGGTACCGTCGTACTCCACGAGTCTCTTTCACTGCATACACTTTTAACCAGTGGCATCATTCTTGGTGGTATCGCTTTGGTTTTTTTATCTCGATCCAAAAAAACAAGCAAACAACCGGCAAGCCGATAAAAAGTAATAACTTTCCCTCTCAAATACCCATTCATCATCTATGCTTTTTAAAGCAGCAAAGCTCATTGCAGATGGTACGAGCGGCCTGCTTTAGTATCAGGCGAAGGGTATAAGGTGAGAATTGGCTCACACAACACGACGATTTTGTTTCAAAAGTGAGAATTGTCACAGATCGCGATTTTGCTCGTTTTAGGCGTTTCGTCAATAACGCCAAGGGCTAGCGCGAGATCGAGCCAAATACGCACTTTGTGTTTTGACAAAGGGTTTACAAAGCACACTTTTTCACCCGCTATATTCCGCCCCCCGAATTTATTCAGAACAAGATTCTGATTATTCACATAAGAAATTCATCAACTTATAACGATAAGCCTGAGCAAACTTTGACACTATGAACGACAAAATAAAATTCGCTATTAAAGTATCGCTTAGCCTGACTCTGGCTTATCTAATCCCGTTTGCCATGGGTTGGCCGCAAGCATCGACGGCCGCAACCACAGTGATGCTGATTGCATCCACAGGCAGTCGTCGTGAATCCCTCGCCAAAGGTACCTTACGTGTGTTCGGTACGTTGGTTGGCGCCGTCGTTGGCTTGTTACTGGTGGGATTGTTTGCTCAAGACCGCTTGCTGTACATGCTGAGCGTGTCGGTTGTGGTCTCTTTCATTTTTTACTTCCGTAATGCCTATCAAAAAGATCCAACGTTACTCATGCTGACCGGTGTGATGACGCTGATGATGTCCAATGGCGGTGACGCAGAAGGTGCGTTTCTTTATGGCGTTGACCGCGCTTATATGACGGTGTTTGGGGTGGTGGTTTACACACTCGTGGGGACTTTCTTATTCCCGACCAAAACAGAACAAAATCTAAGACAGCTCATCGAACAACTCAACCAAGCACAACGCGCGTTGTTCACCGCTATCCTGCAAAATTTCGAGCAAAAATCGGCAGGACAAGTCTCTCCTCAACAAGAGGGAGAAGAAAATCCAGAAGCAGGAGAGCCACAACCTAGCGTGGATTCTCTTATCGAACAGATGTTTGCCACCCAAAATGCGCTCGAACAGCGTTTTGCTACAGTCAGTGTGGAATGCAGCGACGTGTCGGCCTACATGAAAGAGTGGCGCTTTGCGGTTCATTTGAACAAGCAGGTAACGCAACAATTGACCGTCGCGGCGCACAGCCACTTTAGCCACCAGCAAGACCGTGAAAGCATCAGCAACTTTGATCAAGCCGTTGCGGAAATTGACGCGCTATTTGATACCTGCCAACAAGTCTGGGACGAAAAAGAGCCCGCTTTTCGTGCTCAAGAATTCAAAGTCGAATACAACCAAGCGTTGCTTGAAGACGCAGCGCACCTAGAGAAAGGATCTGCGCTTATGCTGGGGCACCTCTTGGGGCTCATGCATCAAAACTTGTCGCGTTTGGCGGAGAGCATTAGCTGCATTGACTCTGTGACGAACAATGTCTCCTTTGACGTGCCACTGCCAAAACCGAAAGGCAAGTTTCTATGGTGGGACGCAGAAAACTTTAAAACCGCGGTCAAAACCTTTGTCACTTATTGGGTTGCAGGACTGATTTGGATTTATTTCAATCCACCAGGCGGCTACTCGTTCGTAGTCTTCTCGACCATGTTTATGTCTTTGCTGTCGTTCGTACCTGTGCACCCGATTTTGTTGCTTGTGCTGTTCACTTTCGGCTTCTTGTTCGCGGTGCCTTCTTACGTCTTCATTCTTCCGCAATTGGATCTCGGGTTAGAACTTGGCCTGTTCATTTTTATCTACACTTTTATCGGCTTTTATCTGTTCAACGGGCCAGTGACGATTTTCTACATGGTGGGCTTGTTTGTTCTCGGTTTAGACAACAACATGTTTTATCACTTCGGCATCCTCATGACGATCATGCTGTTGTTCTACATGGTGGTGTTCATGATTATTTTCGCGCACTACTTCCCGTTTAGCTCACGACCAGAACACCTCTTTTTGACCATAAAAGAGCGCTATTTTAGGCACACTCGGGAGCTGTTTGACTCCTATCAGAAGCAATCCAGCTCGATTATCACGCCGCTCAAACGGGCCTTGCATTTGGTGACGCTCAACGTTTCATCGAAAAAGCTCAAGGTGTGGGGTTCGAAAATCAACCACAAACACTTTGACAAAACCACGCCAGAAGCGATTGGCGCGTTTAGCAAAGCGTGTGATGTACTCAGTAATCACATCAACATCTTAATGGCCGCCGAGAAAAAGTTGCTGACCAATCCGCTGATCACTCAGCTTCGCCAACAACACCGCGATTCCATCATTCCTTTGATGGCGGGCGCTTTAGCCAGCCACCAAGCAACACAAGAACTCGATTCCGTATTCGACCAATACAGTCAGGACTACCAATCATTCGAAGATAAACTGGAAGATTTTTTTAGTGAGTTAGATTTATCTGACTACGCTTATTCAGAGATAGCCGGTTTTTATATCTTGCTGAATTTAAAACGGAACGTGTTCGAAGCAATCAAGCATTGCAAGCAAACCTACGAGGATATCGATTGGGTGAACTTACAACAGAAGCGTTTTTAAAGGTGGGGATATGATGCTTCCAAAACTAACTAAACCAAGCCTCGCCATACTTTCTCTGCTCGGGCTCAGTGCGTGTACCACAGTCGGACCAGATTATGTTCATCCAAAGCAGGCGCCAATGCCAAGTGACTGGTCGGTGCAAAAAGCAGCCAAAGATACGCAGCAATCAGAGCAACAGCTACAACAATGGTGGCAGCAATTTAATGACTCAACTCTCAATCAACTGGTTGAGTTGGCGAGCAAACAAAACCTCGATTTAGAAGCCGCGGGACTGCGTATTGTCCAAGCTCGTTCATTGCTTGGCATTTCGACTGGCTTGCAATACCCGCAAGTTCAAACCGTGTCAGGAAATCTAGCGCGTGCCTACGTGAATGATCAGGGTGTAAACAACGCCGCTCTGTCGTTTGATGCTGCGTGGGAAATGGATATTTGGGGCAAGTATGCTCGCGGTATTGAGTCGGCAGAAGCGGGTTATTACGCATCCATCGCGTCGTATCACGACATAATGGTCACCATCACCGCCGAAGTGGCGCGTAACTACATTAACTATCGCACGTTCCAAGAGCGCATTTTGCTGTCTCGTCGCAACATCGAAATTCAAGAGCGTGTCGTCCGCATTACACAGGTGCAGTTCGACTCTGGCAACGTTACAGAATTGGACGTTCAACAGGCGAAAAACCAACTATATACCACCAAAGCGGCATTACCGAGTATCGAAGTCGCGATGAAACAATCACGTACCGCGTTGGCGTTATTACTAGGTGCATTACCGGAAGAAGTAGACGAGCTGCTGCAATCAGATGGAATGCATAAGCAAATTGCTGACTACGAAAAACAGTTCAAATCGACAGGCAGAAAATCGGCGTTATCGGGCACCGACGAGCGCTCCATTGTGCCGCGTCCACCGCTGTTGGATACCCAAGTGGATGCGAACTTAGTGATGCGCCGCCCGGATTTACAAGTCTCTGAGATGCAAGCTCGCGCGCAGAGTGCGCAAATTGGCGTGGCGGAAACCGCTCTTTACCCAAGCTTTTCACTGTTCGGCTCCATCGGTATCGACAGTTCGGTTCCCGATGGCAGCAGTTTCAGTTTTAGCGATTCGCTCACCATGGTGGTTGGCCCAACGTTCAGTTGGAACATTTTCCAATACGGGCGCGTGAAAAATAACATTCGTTTCGAAGATGCTCGCTTCCAAGAAACACTGACTAACTACAACAAAAAAGTGCTGCAAGCCGTGAACGAAGTGACCAATGCGATCGAAGCGTATGACCTGTATTTGCAGCAAAAAGATTTACGTCTGCAATCGGTCAACTCTTCCATTCGTGCATTCAACATCTCCATGACGCAGTACGAAAACGGCCAAATCTCTTTTGAACGTCTGCTCAACTCGGTAGAGAAAATGACCCGTGCAGAAGACAGCTACGCAACGATCAAAGGGAACGTCGCGAACCAAGTTGTAGCGCTCTACAAAGCCCTAGGTGGAGGCTGGCAAACCCAAACAGGCAAACCCTTCCTCAGTGAATCTATTGCCAAGCAAATGACAGAACGAACTGACTGGGATGGTTATTTAAATGAAGAAAACCGCGTATTGCCGCCTTTGCGCCTCGAAACTCCGGATGAGACCAGTGATGAGAACAAAACGGAGGATCTCTAATGCCTCATGAACTCTCTTGGGGAGACATTTACTTTTCTCCCACGTTACTGGTGCTCTTTCTCGCCGTCACGGCAACGTGGATAACGGTGATGATATTGAACAAGACACGTCTGTCTCGCTTCATTGCTTTTCCGTCTCTGACGTTTATTGCCATCATGGTCGGTTATGTGGTGGCCATCGACAGCTTTTATATTCAATTTTAGGTGCCAAACAAGATGAAAAAACTATTCGTAATCGCACTCAATCTTGTCATTCTTGGTGGCGCAGCTTGGCTCGGCTATCAAAAATTTGAAGAGTATTTTAATAACCCTTGGACACGCGACGGCCAAGTGCGCGCGAACGTCATCAAAGTAGCTCCTCGTGTATCAGGCCCAATTGTAAATGTCGCGGTGCAAGACAACCAAGAAGTGAAAACAGGCGATTTACTGTTTGAAATCGACCCTGCGACTTACGAAGTTGCTTTGTCTCAAGCCGAAGTGGCACTAGAACGCGCCATTGTTAGCTCTCGCGGTAAAAAAATCGAATACGACCGCCTTAAAGATATTCGCGCCAAAGACCGCGGCGCGGTTTCTCACAAGGATCTGATTCGTCGTGAAATCGCTTACGAAGAATCGCTACTGCAAATCAAATCTGCAGAAGAGCAATTAAAATCAGCGCGCCTTAACCTCAGCTTTACCAAAGTTTATGCGACCGTCGATGGTTTTGTGTCTAACCTCGATATTCGAAACGGTACGCAAGCGGTCGCAAACCAGCCACTGCTGGCGCTGATCGACAAGAACAGTTTCTGGGTGTTTGGTTTCTTCCGTGAAAACCAACTCGCGCAAATCGAACCGGGTAGCCAAGCACGTGTCACTTTGATGTCTCACCCAGACACGCCAATTGACGCAACGGTTGACTCTATCGGTTGGGGTATTGCGCCGAAAGACGGCACGGTCGGCTACAACCTTCTTCCAAACGTGAACCCTGTATTTCAGTGGATTCGCTTAGCACAACGTATTCCGGTGCGAATCTCAATCCAAGAACTTCCAGAAGATGTTGATCTTCGATTCGGGCTTTCTGCGTCCATCATGGTGATGAAAGATTCATCGGCAGAAAATGAACAGTAACTAAGTGAGAAGAACCATGGTCATTGGTAAAAAACTCAAAAACATTAATGAAGAAAACAACTTCTTCTATCTAACTTTAGCGCTGGTGATTTTGTTGCTAGGGAGTGCAATGGCACAAGTGGTGGGTGAAGGTACGATTGAACACATACTGCAGGCGTTCACGGTTCTCACGTTCATTGTCTGTTTTGCCAGCCTTCGCTTCGACAAAATGTGGTCTCGTTTCCTCTATACCCTGTTTGGCGTTTGGGTTCTTGTGATTGTTATCAAGACCGTTTTCAACATCCGAGAGATGAATGTAGTGATGCTTGCCCTCACCTTCGCATTCTTTTTCGGCACTTTTAAATCCATCGCAAGGCAGATTCTTTTCACTGGCCACGTCAATAGCAACAAAGTCATTGGCTCAGTCGCGCTTTTCTTACTGCTTGGTCTGATGTGGGCAATTGCCTATCTCATTCTTCTAGAGTTCTCACCAACCTCATTCACTGGTATGGAAGCCATTTCTTGGGGGCAGAATTTCTCTAATGCGGCGTATTTTAGTTTCGTCACCTTAACCACGCTTGGTTATGGCGATATCAGCCCTCTAACACCATTGGCTCAAGTCGTGGTGTATTTAGAGGCCATTACAGGTGTGTTCTATATGGCGATTGTTGTTTCAAGTCTCGTCAGTTCTAACATTGATCATCAGGTAAACAAAAATGGATAAACAATCGGTAAAAATCGACAGTAAGCTTTTCATCAGTAATATGGTGGAATCGGCAATACGCATTGGCTTGATCTTCGTCTTGCTGATGTTTACGTACGACATCATCAAACCCTTCATTCTTCCCGTTATTTGGGGTGCAATTATAGCC
Organism: Vibrio sp. A1-1; assembly: GCF_021728175.1. NCBI lineage: Bacteria > Pseudomonadati > Pseudomonadota > Gammaproteobacteria > Vibrionales > Vibrionaceae > Vibrio > Vibrio sp. A1-1. The sequence goes on along the minus strand of NZ_JAKKCL010000009.1, from coordinate 69,468 downwards.
GTCGCTTTAATGCCACTTACAAAAAAGCTGGAGCGTGCATATGGCGGTCGCAGAGGGCTGGCAGCCACGACGATTGCTTTACTTGGTATTGCACTCTTAGTCACACCACTTGTTATGGTGTCAGGCTCCATTGTAGATGGTGCAACGCATGCGCTTGAAGTATTGCAAAACGGACAAGTGAAGATCCCTGGTCCAAAACCTTCCGTTGCGGATTGGCCTGTCGTAGGTGATAAGCTCTATGAGGTGTGGACCCTATTCGCGACTAACCTTGAACAAGCGATTCAAACCTTTATGCCGCAGATAAAGTCCGCGCTCACTTCTTTGCTCGGCACACTTGGCGGTGTATTGGGAAGTTTACTGCTTTCAATCTTATCACTTGCGATTGCAGCAGGTTTTATGACGTACTCTGAATCTGCAGCATCAGGGCTAAGAACCATCGCTATTCGTACCGCTGGTGAAAACGCTAAAAGCTGGACCACGCTTATCGCAGCAACCATTAAAAGCGTACTGCTTGGCGTAGTCGGTGTGGCGGCGATTCAAGCGCTATTGATCGGTGCTGGTTTCTTTGTATTTGGCGTTCCGGCAGCTGGTTTGCTCACTCTGATTCTGATGATCTTGTGTATCGCTCAGCTACCGGCGCTGCTTGCCGTACTACCAGTGATTGGCTTTATGTACATGACTCAAGATACAACGACAGCCACCATGTTTACTGTCTGGGTAGTAGTTGCAGCTCTTTCTGAAAACCTGTTCAAACCAATGTTAATGGGACGTGGTGTCGACGTACCAATGCCTGTGATTCTGCTCGGTGCCATCGGTGGTATGCTTTTCTACGGCATCGTTGGTCTGTTCTTAGGTGCTGTTATCCTGGCGATTTGGTATGAGTTATTTGTTTGGTGGTTGAGCATTGAGAAAGCACAACAGCAAGAAGAAATGGCAGAACAACAAGACGCTTCTGATGACCAATCAGAGCCTGGACACGGTGCTGGCATATAATAAATCAATAAGTTAGAAAGAAATTTAATCTATAACTTATGATATCAAACCGCTCTATTGCAGCGGTTTGATTCTATTTGGATCACAGTTTCCCCGTAATAAATGCGATAAAAATGACGTTCTTGTTAAATTTTCATACTTCTTACACTTGGGAGTTGCAATCGGGCAATGAACGATGCACTCTCGATGACCACTAATTTGCTTAGGATAAAAACAATGAAATTGATCAAGCCTTTAACTTGTGCGCTTGCTCTCGCAATGAGTGGCATGGCATTCGCAGATGTAACCGTGAGTGTTCCTGACAACGTTTCAGTATTAGCGGCTAACGGTGAAAAAGCAGACCTTTCGGGTGGTTTTTTCGCCTCGGAAAGAACACTAACGTTACCTGATGGCGTTAACCAAGTCGTATTTCGCTTCGCCCCTTACTTTAACCAAGGCAATGACCGTTTAAGTGTTGAAAGCGATGTTATCGTTACACGATTTGACGCTGCCAATGCCGAGCTGACGCTACAAATGCCAGAATACCGCAACCTTCGCGATGCGGAAGAAAAGATCAAGGACTTAGATTGGAAACTGGTTGATGATTCAGGCAACACCGTCGCCGTTGAGCAAGACAAATTGATCAAACCGGGTATGCAAATCGGTCGTGATTACGTGCGTGAAGTGGAAAGCTACAACAAAACAGGCGGCGTTGCTGCTATCGCTGTTGCTGGTGCAGTCGTTGCTCAACCAGTCACACTACCAGCAAAGATTCCTGAAGATATGAAACAAGCAAGAGCGACTGCGGTTAAATCAGATTCGACAGCAGAAGAGATGCTGCACTTCTGGTACCAAAAAGCAGACGCAGAAACCAAAGCTCGCTTTAAAGCGTACGTTAATCAACAATAAGTCTGATTGACTCTATCGATATTAAAAAAGCTACTTCATGTGGCTTTTTTGATCGAACAAGCTAGGACGTTTGAACGACTTTGGTATTGGTGATCATCATGTGTTCAATATGGTTATATCAATTTAACCAAACGCTACCAGTAACGCTCATAGATGATATTGCCTCCTGTTTTAGGACGATACTTTTCCAACCCAAGCCCTTGTAAGACTGGCAAGGTATCTTTGATCATCTGCGGGTTCCCACACATCATGACAAAACTACTTTGAGCAGAGAATGGCACATCAGCAGCGTTGGACAGTCTACCCGATTCGATGAGTTCGGGAATTCGACCTTGTAACTGACCATCCACCACTTCCCTACTGACTATCGGGATGTACTTTAGTCTGCCTTCATATCGTTGCTGTAGTTGCTCAATCAGATATTTGTAGACCAGATCTTTTTCGTAGCGAACCGCATGAACAAGCACAATTCGCTCATTATGAGGTGGTAAGTTTATATCATCCAGTAGCGATAAAAACGGTCCAATACCTGTACCTGTAGATAGCAGCCACAGATCATGAGCCTGTTTAGGAATAGAGTCGAGGATTAAGTCACCATGTGCGGTCTCACCGACATAAATGCTATCACCAGATTTAAGCTTTTGAAGCCTTGGAGAAAGTTGTCCTTGAGGGTCGGCTACTATTAGGAACTCCAACCAATCGAACTGTTCGCTTGGCGCATTAACCACAGAGTAAGCACGACTTATCAGCTTGCCTTCATCATCAAGCAAAGCAAGCTTGGTGAACTGACCGGCTTTAAAGGTAAGAGGCGCGCCTGAGACCCTTAAACTGAACAGCTCGCCAGTCCAGTCAATGCGTTTTTCCACCTTGGCTAGATTGAAACCTTTCAGCTCAGTCATGAGACACCTCCTATTTGGTTACTCTTAGTTAAACTTACGCCTTCAATTCGATTATGTAAAGTTTCTAGTTTACATAATCAGACTGCCATTTAATTTCACATTTTAAAAACAATTTTATTACATATTAAATGATTACATCTAGAATAAATGCTCAAAGTGATAAGTCGCGTCGCAATTTGTGGCAATGCAGATGAAAAAGGAGCACTAAAAATGGACACACTGTTAAAGGACTTTCCCGTTATCACAGAGATCAAAGTCGCATGGGGTGAAATGGATGCTCTGCAACACGTCAATAACGTGGTCTATTTTCGCTACTTCGAGACAGCGCGTTTAGATTACTTCAACAAAATTAATCTGCTGGTCGACCTGCAAACCTCGCAAATTGGACCAGTACTGAGCGAGACGCAATGCCGCTACAAGCTTCCTGTCACTTACCCAGACACGTTATTAGTCGGCTCGCGCGTGATCGACATGCAAGAAGATCGCATCACGATGGAATACCAAGTGCTGAGTAAGAAGTGGGGTAAGATTGCGACCATCGCCACCGCTACTGGTGTGATGTTTGATTTTAAGAACAACGTAAAAGCTGTGATTCCAGACAACGTTCGCCAGTCGATTTTAGACTTGGAAGGAACTGTGGGTAGCACGCATCATTTAGAGTAGCAAGAAACGAGAGATTAAAGGCGAGATTCCCCCGACAGCGCTTCTTCATCGCTGTCGGGAATAACGTATGGCTAATCTTCCAACCTACGCGATAAGAGAACTAGCGTCATTCTAGCGAGCCGAGGCGAGACTAAGAATCTACTTACCGCTTGCTGCAGACCCTAGAGCGATTAATAAACTCAATACAATCTGAGAGTAGATTCTGAATCACGCTCGTTCCTCGCTGTTCAGAATGACGAACCTCGTTTAGGTTCTGACTCTAAAACACTATCTAAAAAAACCATCCCGGACGAGCACAAGCGAGTCATTCGGAATCTCGCTTTAGACGTAATAGCAGAGCTACTCTTCCAGCCTACGCGATAAGAAAAGCTGCGTCATTCTAGCGAGCCAAGGCGAGACTAAGAATCTATTACCGCTTGCTGCAGGCCATAGAGTGATTAGCAGAACGTCTCGATGTATAGCGCTTCCACCTTATCTCTTGCCCATTGCGTTTTACGCAAAAACTTCAGCGAAGATTTGATCGACGGATCTTTCTTAAAACAGTTCACTCGAACGCGCTCATACATGCAATTCCAACCAAAGTGTTCAACTAGTCGGGTGACGATTTTTTCTAAACTCAACCCGTGAAGTGGGTTGTTCGGCTGCTGTTGGTTCATGCTATTGATCCGGTAAAGTGAAGTTGCGCGCTAATCTAACCCAAACTCGCCGTGCAACCTAATGTTTTAACCTTGAATTGCCGTGCGACTCTCCCCTATAGTAACCCAAACTTCTTAAAAGCCCTTTTCATTATGAAAGCCCTCAACGACCTCAATATTTTTGTCGAAACCGCGCGCCAAGGCAGCTTTTCAAAAGCTGCTAACAGCATGGACATGACACCTGCCGCCATTAGTGCATCGATTAAGCGTCTTGAGGGGCAAATCGGTTTCCCGCTGTTTGTGCGTTCTACCCGAAGCCTGCGTTTAACCTCAGAGGGCGAACTGTTTTTGGACAAAACCACGCAAGCGTTGGCAACATTGCAAGAGGGGTTGGATCAGATCTCAAGTGCGCGCGGTGAACTGTCTGGTCAGCTACACATTACCGCGCCCTCCGATTTTGGTCGCAACATGTTGCTCGATTGGGTGGATGAGTTCATCGATCTCTACCCAAATGTTTCCATCAAACTAGAGCTGTCCGATAGCTTGACGGATATGTACACCAAGCCTGTCGATATTGCGATTCGCTACGGCGAGCCGGCCGACTCCAATCTGGTCGTGTTGGCTTTGTGTGGGTCAAACGAACGGATCTTATGTGCATCGCCAGAGTACGTAGCCACACATCCAGAACTCACCTCTCCTGCCGATCTAACGCAACACAACTGCTTGTGCTACATGGTCGCGGATTCGGTCTACAACAAATGGACGCTCACGCGTGACGGCGAGAAAGAACAAGTCGTGGTCAGCGGTAACTTGATGAGCAACGATAGTGACTTGCCACACCGGTTAGCGATCAAAGGCAAAGGCATTGCGAATAAATCGTTGATGGACATCAGCCGAGACTTAATCGAGGGAAGATTGGTGCGAGTGTTACCAGAGTGGGATTGCGGCCCAGTGCCACTCTACATGGTGTGTGCCGATCGTCGCTTACTGACGCCAACGATTCGGACTTTCCGCGACTTTATCCAACAAAAATGCTGCCAGCAACGCGCCAACGTGCTAGCAACCTTCTGTCATTAGGCGATAAATCGAAGAGGACGAATCTGGGTATATTCAACCCAATCATTCTCTTCCAATGTTTCAAGAAACGTCGCCATGTGTGGACTTTGCAAGTGCTGATCCAATGCCTCTTGCGATGCCCAAATTTCTTGGAACATAAATAGGCCTTCAACTTTCTCGTCAAGATACAACTCGTATTGGCAACAGCCTTCTTCTTTCCGAGTTGGCTCTAGCAAACCAGCAAGCAAATTCACCACCTGATCCTTACTGTCTGGATAGGCTTTCACTTCTGCAACTAAGTGGATCATCGTTTTTTCACTCTTTTGCGATTTATATATTGATTACAGGGTTCTACGTCACCTGCAAGTAAGCTCGAATTAGATCTCGGTGAATACGGTTTCTGCGTCCCAGCGAGACTTTGGCGTTTTCGCGTTGAAGTCATCTTCCGCGTGGTAGCCAAGCGGCACGATCACAACGCTGGTGTAACCTTTTTCACGCAAGCCAAATTCTTCATCCAGCACTTTGGGATCAAACCCTTCAATTGGCACTGCATCGATTTCTAGCGTCGAAGCACCCAGCAGCAACGTACCCACGTTGAGGTAAACTTGTTTCTCCATCCAATGGTTCGCATCTTTCAGATCAAAACGGTGCATGTTTACAAAGTAGCTACGACCACCGCGCACTGCCGCTTTCGCTTCTTCAGTTGGGAATCGGCCATCTTTTTCTTCTTGCGCCATTAGCGCTTCAATGTAGTCGTTATCAATGCCTGTTTTTGCACAAAACACCAATACGTGAGAAGCGTTGAGAATCTTCGCCGCGTTAAACGCGTAGTTCTCTTGCGCCGCTTTAGCGATGCGCTGTTTGCCTTCTTCTGTGCTTGCCAGAATGAAATGCCAAGGTTGAGAGTTCACACTCGATGGACTAAAACGAATCAGCTCTTTAACTGCGTCGATTTTTTCTTGAGATAGCTTGCGCGTTGGGTCAAACACTTTCGTTGAGTAACGAGATTTTGCAGCTTGTACGATATCCATGAGGTTCTCCAATTAATGAATTTAAGCTGTGTAACAGCATAACCTCATGAGATAAAGGGAAAAACCGATTTCGATTAAAAACATTTTCAAAATAAATTTGAAAATATAACGATAAGAAAGGCTTTGAGCGTTCTCACTGAACTTCTTCATCCTTTCAGCAATAATGCATGTTTGCTCGCAACCGAACTCAACTCATGCTGCCTCAAGATAACGTTATTACATCCTTTCTGTGCAAAAAGCTTGGTCACAATCATCTGCGAATTGCCGGCGAATATTGGCACATTGAGAAGTTGGTTGCCTTGCAATGCATGATGTTGAAAGAAGCGCCTAACCTCCAAGAAGGGCTGCTTTGGTGGAGTAAAAGTGTTTCATTATTCGACCGCCGTTTGTACGTCACATTTCAACATGGTGATGCCCAAATCCATCTACAAGTCGAATGCAGAACGGCCGATATGCCAAATTGGGCGGAGTCGGTGTTTGGCTTGCTCAAAATGCAGTTGGAGATGCTTGAGCTAAGCGAATCAATACAGGTACAAGTTAACGCCAACAATCCACTCGCGGCCGATATTTTTCTAGAGGAAACGCGAGATTCTAAAACGAGTTCAAGCGTGTTTGATTTGGTGAAACATGTTTATTTGCTGCTTTCCCACCAACCAATTGAACAACCAGAGTTGCTGAGTGTTTTGAACGCCTTGTTCATCAAAAACAGCAATTACGCGCTCAAGTTAGAGCAAGCGGCAATGCAACTGGGCGTCTCCAAACGCACCCTGCAACGTCGACTGCAAGAAAAGCAAATGAGCTACTCTCAATGCGTTGATTTCGCTAAAAGAAAGCAAGCACTCACTTTGCTTGCCGACACCCAACTCACAACGCAGCAAATCGCCTATCAACTCGGTTATGAAGAACCATCGAACTTTCACCGCACTTTTCGTCGTTGGTATCCGTTTTCACCCATGCAGTATCGCCAACAATGTTTGGATAACCGAACTCAGCTAAATCAGCAACCGATCCGCTTGTACTATGCCAAAGCCAATACTTTAGCCGATAACGATATTGACCAACCCGTCGGTAAAATCTGGATGGAAGTGGATAATATTGCGTTTGAAAAAGTGGTCTCCGTTGAGTGTCGAGACCGTGATGGCGCGTGGCGTCGCTACCCAGCCTTCTTCGAGCGTTTTCTGAATAATGGCACCGAACTATGGGCGACAACAGAGCTTCCTGTCGCTCATCCACTGACGTTTAGACTGTGTTATGAAGTCGATGGTGCTCGCTACATTGATAACAACCACCAGCGTGATTACATGGTTTCTAAAGGGCTTTTGATTGGCGCAACGGAATACATTGTCCCGACAAGGCAACTTATTAATATTGGGGCGCAATACACGCTCTTTATCGAACTGGCATGCCGACTTGAAAACGTTGTGAGGATTGACTGTTACGTCGATGATGACCCCACACCTCACGCAATGCGCTTAACCAAACACTCGCTACATTATGCTTGTTGGGTGCTGCAATTATCGCTCACTCAAACTGCAAAGCAGTGCCGTTTCCGCCTTTATGATGAATCCGGCAACGAGCTCGCGAAAGAGCATTACCCGATACAATATCCTATTGTGCAACCGCTCAATTAAAACTGTCGGTCAGATCAAAATCATCTCTTCGTGACATCATTTCACGTCTTTTTTGGCGTGAAATAACACTCTCAATTTCAAACCTTTGCTTTATCGTTTATGCATTGCTGCATAACGGAGGCAAAAACTGTGTTTGAAACTCTACCTAACCCAATGAATAAAATAAAAATACTTCCTTTAGCGATCGCTCTTGCTCTTTCTGGCTGTGGAAGCGACGAAACCACACCAATCGATACAGGCAGCCACGTGGCATCTCCTGATTGGCAAGATCAAATCATTTACTTCCTGATGATCGACCGTTTTAACGACGGCGACAGCGCTCTTAATGATCAAGGGCAAAACGAATTCGATCCGACTTCGGATAAAAAATTCAGCGGCGGCGACCTCGTTGGTGTGAGTGATAAGTTAAGCTATATCGAAGATCTCGGTGCCACATCGATCTGGATTACTCCGCCAGTTGCTAACCAATGGTGGGATGCAGAGCAAAACTACGGCGGCTACCACGGGTACTGGGCGCGCGATTTTCAAAAAGTGGATGAACACTTCGGTGACATGGAAAGCTACCAAGCGTTAGCACGCGAAGTGCATGCGCGTAACATGTTCTTAATTCAGGACATCGTGACCAACCATGTAGGCAACTTCTTTACCTACGATGATCCTTACAGTTATGATCCAAGCCTACCTTGCCAAGGTTTCCGTTTGATTGAAAATGCACTACCCGCCGGGCAAGAGCTGCCGTACCCCCTCAACATGAACGAGTGTAAAACAGACGGCACAGGCAGCTACCACTGGACGCCAACCATCACCGACCACAACGATCCGGTACAAGAGAAAACCTGGCAGCTCTCAGATTTAGATGACCTCAATACGTCCGACCCTGAAGTACGCGCTTATCTAAAAGAGAGCTACCGAAAATGGATTCGCGAAGTCGGCGTCGACGGATTCCGTATCGATACGGTGAAGTTTGTTGAACACGATTTCTGGAACGACTTCCTACACGCCGACGATGGTGTGATGACGCAAGCGGTTGATACCGGTCATGACAACTTCCTCACTTTTGGTGAAGTATTCGAAACATCGACGCCTTACCACACCGAAGGCGAAGAGAAGATGCTGACTTACATCGGTGAAAGTGGCTCGCCGAAACAGCTAACCTCGGTATTGAACTTCCCATTGCAAGCGACCATGACGCGCGTATTTGCATCAGGACAACCGACCGACTATTTACGTTTCCGTCTTGAGAAAATGATGGAGATGTTCCCAAATCCATACATCATGCCGAACTTCATTGATAATCACGATATGCCGCGTTTTCTGTCGCAAGGTAGCGTGAATGACATGAAACAAGCACTGATCACCATGATGAGCGTGCCGGGTATTCCTGTGATTTACCAAGGTACTGAACAGGCGATGTCATCGGCGCGTGATGCGATGTTCGCCGGAGGGTACCGTGAAGATGGCAACTACGTAGACTCATTCGACCAAAACAGCGAGATGTACTTGTTCATCCAAGAGCTTGCTAAGCTACGCACTGAAAACAAAGTCATGACACGTGGCGAAATAAAAGTGATTGGCAGCGATAAAGCGGGCGCGGGCGTCTTCGCCTTTACCCGAACGTTGGATAACGACGAAGTCTTGGTTGTGATGAATACATCCAACTCGCCGATGTTGATGAACCAACTCAATGTAGAACAAGTTGGCGGCACCGTCTTCAAACAACAAATCATATCGAACTGGGCAAACGCTCCAGAACAGTTAGTCGCAGATGAAAATGGTAACGTAACCCTTGAGCTACCAGCCAAGTCTGCAGTGATTTACTCAAAAACAAGCAACAACCAATCTGTAGAGACCCCAGACCTCAACATCCAACTAGCGCAGGATTGGGAAGGACAAACCATCACTGGTGATATTGTTATCGCGGGTAGTGCGAACGCCAACGAGAAGTTGAACCTCGTCGTCGATGGTAACTTGGAAACAGCGCAAACCATTACTGTAGGTGCTGATGGTCAGTTTAGTGTCACGCTGTCGACTCGTCACTTTGCTATTGGCGAACAACAGCACCGCTTCGCGATTTATTCCACCGAGAAAAAAACAGGCATCGAGGACGTGAATTTTGTCTCGAACCTAAGCTGGTCAAGCTCGCCGGATGACACCATTGATGATGCGGGCGATGCACAAGACGGCATGGGCGGTCCAAACGGTAACTACTCATTACCAACCGATCCAACGTTCGACAAAGACAACAGCCAGCTCGCGATAAACAAAGCAGAAGTGTTTACCGTTGGCAGTAACGTACGTTTGACCTTCACCATGGACAAAATCACCGATACTTGGTTGCCGCCAAACGGCTTTGACCACGTTGGTTTCACCATCTTTATTGATTTACCTGAAGAAGCCGCAACTAACTTGTCTGAGCTACCGAAGATCAACGCTTCTATACCAAGCGGAACGTGGAGTCGTAATGCGGTTGTTTTTGGCTGGCAAAGCTCGATTTACAACACCAAAGGAGCAAATGCGACGACATGGGGAGAAGCGGTCACGCCAGCACCAACAGTGACAGTAGACAAAGCCAATAACACTATTTCGATGGACTTTGCGAGTGACGCGCTGGGTCGACCTGATTCACTGGATGGCATTCGATTCTATGTGACAACTTGGGACTTGGATGGATTGTCTGCCACTTACCGTCCACTGGAACAAAACAAAGGCCCTTGGAACTTCTCCGGTGGCGCATCGGATGAAAGTAAGATTTGGGACGATTTACCAATCACCACCTTGTCGGAATAAACCGTTAAATAAGACACCGCCCAGCGTTTAGCTGGGCGGTCATCAACCAAAGAATGCAGAAAGACACTTCTGCTCGTTTTTATTTTAGTTAAAGAACGATTTCACCCACAGCACCAAACTGTCCCAAAGCTGAGCGAACCACGAGCCCTCTTCTACCGCTTGGCTGCTGACCAAGGGATAACTCGCCACGGTACTGTCATCGCTTTTCCAAACGACCTTACCAATTTGATCCCCCTGTGCGAGCGGCGCAATCAACGGTTCATTTAACACCACACTCTTATCAAGTCCAGCCGTCATAGAACGAGGCAGAGTGAGATAGGCATCATTAGCGAAGATCGCCTCAACTTGATTGGCATTTCCCTTCCAAACGCGAACTTTAGACTCAACCTGCCCTTGTTTGGCAACTTGTTTGGTGTCATAAAAACGAAAACCATAACTGAGCAAATTCTTGGATTGGCTCGTTCGAGCCTGTTTACTTGGCGTGCCCATCACTACCGAAATCAACCGCATTTTCCCTTCTTTGGCGGAGCTCACCAAACTGTATCCCGCATTGCTGGTGTAACCGGTTTTGCCCCCGTCGACGTCAATGGAATTGTCCCACAGTAATTTATTGCGGTTGTACTGCGTAATGTCGTTCCACTTGAAGACTTTCTCACTATATAGCGCATACACAGCGGGAACATCGTTGATGATCGACTGCATGAGTTTTGCCATATCGGTGGGTGAGGTTTGGATGCCTTCACTATCGAGACCATGGGAGTTTACAAAATAAGTGTCTTGCAGCCCTAACTTCTCCGCCCAGCCATTCATCAAGGCGACAAAGCCGCGTTCACTGCCAGCAACGTGCTCAGCCAGTGCAACGCACGCGTCATTACCCGATTGGATGATCACACCGCGCATTAAGTTCGCAACACTAATTTCATCTTTCGGTTTGATGAACATTTTAGAAGATCCGGGAAACTTGGCCGACCACGCGTTTTCGCTCACGGTGACAACATCATCCCATTTCAAACGCCCCGCTTTGATTTCTTGTCCAACGACGTAAGCGGTCATCAACTTGGTTAAACTAGCCGGAGCAAGGCCTGCTCGCCCGTTATGCTCGGCAATAATGGCACCGGATTGAAAGTCCATTAATACGTAACCTTTCGCCTTTAATTGAGGTGGGTTGGGCGTAACAACGGCAAAAGTAGGTACGCTTATTAAACAAGTCACAATAATCCATCGAGCTAGTGACACTTTCATCCGACTTCCTCCATGCTCTCACTTTGTCGCAACTCTATTGAGCATAGCTCACTCAACCAGTTGCACCAGTCGCTAATCGTTTCATTTTCTTGAACTTACATTGATTTGACCAAGGTATAGAACTGACGAAGCGATTTGGAAATAGCATTGGTTCTTCACGCCATTCGCAGTAAAGTAGCGCTACCCCTCAATAAGGAAATAAAGATAACAATGAACGCTCAATCATTTATCGACGCAGGATTGCATTACACTCCCCACAGTTTTACCGTTCCTCTGGATTACCAAGACGTGAGTAAAGGCACCATTGAAGTCTTCGCTCGTGCGGTTTGCCGAGTTGGCGATGAAGAATCGACCAAACCTTGGTTGGTTTACTTTCAGGGCGGGCCAGGCTTTCCCTCTCCGCGTCAAAACGGCAATAACGGCTGGGTAAAACGCGCGCTGCAAGAGTACCGAGTTTTGCTTCTCGACCAGCGCGGTACGGGCAATAGTTCGGTGATTAATCATCAGACTCTGGCTCATTTCACGCCGCAGAAGCAGGCCGAGTACTTGAGCCACTTCCGAGCGGATAACATCGTGCGCGACGCGGAGTACATTCGTGAGCAATTTGGCGTCGAAAAATGGGCGATCTTAGGTCAAAGCTTTGGGGGTTTTTGCTCCCTCACCTATTTGTCTTTGTTCCCAGACAGCTTGCTGCAAAGCTACATCACGGGTGGCGTGCCATCAGTCTCGCGTCATGCCGACGATGTGTATGAAGCCACCTTCAAACGCACCATGGAGAAAAACCAAGCGTTCTTCCAGCAATTTCCAAAAGCGCAACAACTTTGCCAAAACATTGCGAATCACTTGCTGGAAAACGAAGAGTACCTACCAAATGGTCAACGCTTCACGGTGGAGCAATTTCAGCAAATCGGTATCAACTTTGGTGTGAGTGATACTTTCTTACCAACTTACTATTGGCTAGAAAGTGCATTGATTGAAGTGAACGGCAAACAACAACTTCGTTATGAGTTCTTGAACGATATGTTGGCGCAGCAAAACTTCCAGACCAACCCGATTTACGCCATTTTGCATGAGTCGATTTACTGCCAAGGTTTTGCGTCAAATTGGAGTGCGCACCGTGTTCGCCAAAACCGTTCAGAGTTTAATTATGAACCTGGCAAGCCATTTTACTTTACGGGGGAAATGGTCTTCCCATGGATGTTCGATCAATACGTCAATCTCAAGCCACTAAAAGATGCCGCTGAAATATTGGCCGCGAAAGAAGATTGGGCTGTACTGTACGATCAAACACAACTGGCTCAAAACAAAGTGCCTGTCAGTTGCGCCGTTTACGCCGATGATATGTTTGTGGAAATGGATATCAGCCGAGAAACGCTCGCGTTAATCCCAAACTCAAAAGCGTGGATCACTAACGAGTACGAGCACAACGGTTTACGTGCCGACGGTGAGCGCGTTTTAGATAAGTTAATTGCGATGGGGAATCAAACCGCCGCTAATTTGAAATAAATACTATAAAAACGCCTCTTCTAGAGGTAAGAGGCGTTTCATTCCTACCATCTTGTTTTTACGAATCTCTTACGCGCTTGATCATACGTTTCGTCATCACCCGGTAGCCCATTTTATGATAGAAATCCTCACCTTCATGGTTAAATGACGCCACGGTTAAGCCGATTTCTTCTATTCCTTGAGCACACAAATCACTTTCCATCTTATCCATCAGCGATAAACCTATTCCTAAGTTTCGATGGTTCTCTGAAACAATAAGCTCATTAATAAAACCAACGCGTTTTTCTGGTGAAATCAGCGACTGAACGTTACGAACCGAACCAGAGATAAAACCGACGACCTTTCTTTGCGAACAAGCAATAAAAGCGCTCACGCTCCCGTCAAAATACTTTTCGAAGGTGCCATATGATTCTCTTAGTTGCGCCAATTCCTTGGGTGGACGATAGAAGTTCGGTTCAGCTTCATAGTGCGATGTATCGAGTTCAACGAGTAATTGTTTGAGCAAGGGAGCATCTTCTTCCCTCAGCCGCCTGATATAAAACTGCTGCATGTCCTTTCCTTGCCAACTGATCCGATTATTATTTTGTAGCTCTTGCGCACAACTTTAATGAAGAGCCGAAGAAGGAATCACAGTACAAATTTAAACCAAAAGTGTCGAGTTCAACTTACCTTGTTCTCTACAATTTATGCTTATAATTTGAACACATAGCGATTTTACCCGCGTGACGCTTTGCCGCATCAAAACACCGCTACATCCTGCCTAGCCATAATATCCGCATAATTTGTCCGTATTTCCGACTAATTTAGTCAGGTATACTTCGTGCCGCTAAAATTTTAAGGTCGTTGACCACCTGTATTTTTAAAGGAAACCTCATGAGTCAGTATGTAGTTTGTGCGCTGTACAAGTTTGTTGAGCTGAATAACTATCAAGAACTACGCGAGCCATTACTTGCGTTGATGGAAAAACACCATATTCGCGGAACATTACTGCTGGCAAGTGAGGGCATCAACGGCACTGTTGCCTCTGATCGTGCAGGTATTGATACGCTACTGGAGTGGCTAAACAACGAGCCTCGTTTGACAGGCACCGTATACAAAGAGTCGTACTCTGAGACCCAGCCATTCAATCGCACCAAAGTGAAATTGAAAAAAGAGATCGTAACATTAGGTGTTGAAGGCATCGACCCTCGCCACGTAGTGGGTACTTACGTGAAACCTCAAGAGTGGAACGATCTTATTGCTGATCCTGAAGTGTTTGTTGTCGATACACGTAATGATTACGAAATCGAGATCGGCACATTCAAAGGCGCTGTAAACCCAAATACTGAAACCTTTCGTGAATTCCCAGACTATGTAAAAGAAAACATGGACCCGGAAAAGCATAAGAAAGTGGCGATGTTCTGTACCGGTGGTATCCGCTGTGAGAAATCAACTGCTTACATGAAAGAACAGGGCTTTGATGAGGTCTACCACTTAGAAGGCGGCATTCTTAAATATCTTGAAGAAGTTCCTCAAGAAGAGAGCATGTGGGAAGGTGACTGCTACGTTTTCGATGGCCGTGTTGCAGTAAACCACCAGCTAGAAAAAGCAGATTACGATTTATGTAACGCTTGTCGTCTACCGATCACTGAAGAAGACAAACAGTCAGAATTGTTCGAGCAAGGCGTGAGCTGCCCGAAATGTCACGGCACACACTCAGAAGAACAAATTGCTCGATTCCGCGAACGTGAAAAACAAATTGTTCTTGCAGAACAACGAGGCGAGCAGCATGTTGGTGGCGAAAGTGCCAAGCAAAGAGAAGCTCGACGTGCCGCTAAGTACGCACAAAAAGAAGCTCAGCGTAAACAAGACTAAGCTCGACTCTAATTCTATTTTAAGCGAGCTGCGTAAGGTGGTTCGCTTTTACTATGCACCAACACTCTTTCAATACAATTTTGTATCCCTCACCAAAACCTCTAGTTGATTGTCTCTTTTGCCTTCGGGTAGCCCCACCATCTCATCATAAGCACTTTGATGTACTAAAACCTGCTTATTTGCTTTGATATTCTTGCACTTCTTTTGCATCTCGATAAGGGAATGAGCCCTCAAAAAGATACCGTTGTCATCAGCGATGAATTGCGCTTTCCCATCAACTACGACAGATGCTTGATACAATGCGAGATCAAGCGAGTGAATGATCAATTTATCTACGTAGAAGAACTTTTCTAACTTACTCAGTGGTATCGACATATCTCACCTCCTTGTGAGCAACCTCTACGTTTTAATGAACAAAACCGATCATTAGGTGAGGCCTCTTCGGATCATTTGCGTACAACATCGGAAACAAAGAGGATTCCGATGCAAACAATCAATGTCGTGTGGTTAAAACGAGATTTAAGACTGACTGACCACCAGCCCTTAACACAAGCATTGTCGTCAAAGCACCCAACGGTACTTTTATATATTGTTGAACCGTTGCTGTTAAACAACCCTCACTATTCTGAGCGTCACTGGCGATTTGTTTGGCAATCATTGCAAGACATGAATGAGACGCTCAAAGCCTATGGACACCGCATCACGGTTCTGTTTGGCGATGCCTTAGCATGTTTTCAATCAATTCAAATGCAATATCAAATCAACGCTGTGTTTTCTCATCAGGAAATAGGGCTCTACTGCACCTTTGAGCGCGATAAGCAAATTGCCGACTGGCTGCATGAGCAGAACATCACGTGGTTTGAGTTCGAGCACGGTGCTGTTATTAGAGGAGCAAAAGACCGGCAGGGTTGGGACAAACATTGGGATTTGGTCATGAGAGCCTCCATAAGCCCTCTTGAGCTGCAGACCAACTTGTTGCATTCATTGGATGCAGAATCTCTCGGCTGCGCGTTTTCGCCACCTTCATCCTGGCTATCAAAATGCAAAGGAATGCAAACGGGAGGAAGCCAACTCGCTTGGAAAACACTGGAGGACTTTTTCAATCGTCGAGGTCGTGATTACTATCGAAGCATTTCTAGTCCCACAGCCTCACGTACAGCCTGTACTCGCCTTTCTACATACCTCGCTTGGGGTAATATATCCTTGCGTGAAGTTTATCAGTACCTATTGAAACACTGGCAAGTTGCTGGGTTTCGTCGCAGCTTAATTGCGTTGTCTTCACGGCTGCATTGGCACTGTCACTTTATGCAGAAATTCGAGGCGGAATACGACATGGAGTTTTACTGTGTTAACCGGGCTTACGAACCGTTGATTAAACAAAGTAGCACTTTCGATGAAGAAAAGTTAGCAGCATGGAAATCCGGGCATACTGGCGTACCTTTGATTGATGCCTGCATGCGCTGTTTGCACCACACTGGTTACATTAACTTTCGCATGCGTGCCATGCTGGTTAGTTTTCTCACTCATCACATGAACACGGATTGGCGAACTGGCGTGACGCATTTAGCGCAACTATTCCTCGACTTTGAGCCTGGTATTCATTACCCACAATTCCAAATGCAAGCCGGGGTAACTGGGACCAATACAATCCGGATTTACAACCCGGTTAAGCAAGCCCAAGAACATGACCCTGATGGCGCGTTCATCTATAAATGGGTGCCTGAATTGCAAATGGTCCCCACCCCACTATTGTTCGAGCCCTGGAAAATGACACATATGGAAACCGTCATGTACCACTTGAAACCGGATAGCCGTTACCTAGCGCCTATTGTCGACCTAAATAGCGCAGCTAAAGACGCAAGGGAGCGTCTATGGGCATGGCGCAAACGGGCCGATGTAAAACAAGAAGGCAAACGAATTTTAACGCGACACGTGAGACCATCGAAAGAAAGCAGGGCTCGTTGATCATCTCTTCATTTAGATGCGTACAAACAAAGACATTCTCTAGGGAAACCGTTGTACCCTCAACTCGTAAGGAACACATTATGTTTAAACGTATCTTGGTTATCACGGCTACATTGATGGCGACTTTATCTTTTATGCTTCCCGTCAAGGCTCATGAGCATGGCATGATGAAGGCTGATATTGTCGACGTTGCCACTGAAAACGGCTCTTTCAATACACTTGTCGCTGCAGTGAAAGCGGCTGATCTAGTCGATACACTCAAAGGAGAAGGCCCATTTACTGTTTTTGCACCAACGGATGACGCTTTTGCAAAACTGCCTGACGGTACAATCGATATGCTCTTAATGCCGGAAAACAAAGACAAGTTAGTATCCATTTTGACTTATCACGTCGTCCCAGGGAAAGTAATGGCTGCCGATGTTGTTAAGCTGGACAAAGCGACTACGGTTCAGGGGCAAGACGTGATGATTAAAACCATGGGTGATAAAGTCATGGTCAACGATGCAAATGTAATGGCAACCGATGTGAAAGCTAAAAACGGCGTCATTCATGTTATTGATACCGTCATTATGCCTAAATAAAATGATTCAGAGGGCGGTATATTCCGCCCTTTAAACGGTCCTTCTTCTATCCTTAATACTGCCCCTTCCCACCTTCGACCCAACAACCAATCACTCATTCACTCCAGCAATCAAAAAGACAAAAATAACATCAAAACCAATACCTTAGAAACAAAACAGCACAATATCAATGAGGTTGGCGTACCGTTACCTTTCAATTTGAGAACATGATTCCATGTCAGTGTCGTTTACTTTTCCACATGTAAATTCTTGAGCTAAATTTTGGCTGCTCAATCACATTTCGGCAAACCCTTCGAAAGGGTGGGACGCAAAGCTTCCGGTCTGTCAGCATTCCATCATCAAAAGTAATGCTCATGATAGCGGGGTTGCCATGTTGCAACACTACATTATCCAAATGTATGGATTCATGCAGCGTTGCTTCGTGCTCAGCATGCGCCGAGGTGTGACATTAATTTGTCAGCCATAACAGAGGACATGTAATGAAATCCTTTCCAACCAAATCCGTACTTGCGTTAGCACTTGTAAGCATTAGCTCAGGTGCTGCGGCTCACGGCTACGTATCAGAAACCAATGATGGTGTCGCTGCAAGTCGCGCGGCACTATGTAAGTATCCAACACCTGATACTAACGAAAAAAATAATAACTGCGGTGCGATTCAATACGAGCCACAAAGTGTTGAAGGTCCTGATGGTTTTCCACAAACAGGGCCTCGCGATGGAAAAATAGCAAGTGCCGAAACCGCTCTAGCTGCCGCTCTTGATGAACAAACTGCCGACCGCTGGGTTAAACGTCCTATTCAATCAGGTACACAGACTTTTGAATGGACATTTACAGCTAACCATGTGACGCGTGACTGGAAATATTACATCACCAAACCTGATTGGAACCCAAATGCCTCACTATCACGCGACTCGTTTGATCTGACTCCTTTCTGTGTAGTCGATGGCAATATGGTTCAACCTCCAAAACAGGTGAGCCATCAATGTAATGTGCCTACGCGCGAGGGGTATCACGTCATTCTGGCGGTATGGGATGTTGGCGACACAGCGGCTTCATTTTATAACGTGATCGATGTGAAATTTGATGGCGACAGTCCAGTCATTCCAGATTGGACGCAAGGCGGTCAAATTATTCCGACGATGGATTTAAATGTTGGAGATTCGGTTTATACGCGCGTATTTGATCAGGCGGGTGAAAACATAGCTTATCGAACCGAGCTAGAAATTACCGATGCAGTCATGGGCAAAGCGAAAAACTGGTCTTACGCTCTAGCAACGAAGATCAACCAAGAGCAAACTAAACTGCAAGCTGGACAGTATACCGAGGATAAATTCACTCCTGTTTATGGTACTAATCCGGTGTATCTGCAAGCTAATAGCGGCCTTGAGCGTGTAGAAATCGGCTACAAGATAGAAACTCCCGCTCCAGAGTACTCACTCACAGTAGATGGCTTAGCAGACGAGTATATCATTGAGTCAACACCGACAACGTTGGATCTGACACTAACTGCTGAAGGCGATTTAAACGCAGAACTCACCGTGTACAATCACCACCGTGAGCCACTTGCAAGCTGGGCAGACGAAATGAAAGACGGCTCGGTGGAGGCTGTATCGCTCGCTTTAACCAAATCAGAGCCTGGTCACCATATGCTCGTGACTCGTATTAAAGACAAAGATGGCAACTTGGTGGATCAGCAAACGCTCGACTTTCACTTAAAAGAAGAGTCAGTAACGCCACCACCATCTGGCGAGTACGATTTTGTCTTCCCTGAAGGGCTATCTAGCTACACAGCGGGCACAAAAGTGCTTGCAAGCGACGGTGCCATTTACCAATGTAAACGTTTCCCATACTCTGGTTACTGTGTACAGTGGAAAGAAAGCGCAAACCAATACGAACCAGGAACTGGTTCACACTGGGAAATGGCTTGGGATAAAGTCAACTAAATCGCCCTTTGAACGTTAAGTAAAAAGAGCCTCGCTATGAGGCTCTTTCATTATCAAACGCAAAAATGGCAGTTTTCCCGATCTAAACCATGAACACCTGACAAATTGGCCAAATGAGCCCGCCCTTCAATCAGCCCCATTTCATAACCTTCCAATAGCACGGTTTGTCGCATTGATAAGCGCTGAACAGGAAAATTATCTGGTGGTGCAATCACTCTGACATGCGTTCCCGGTGGAGGATTACGAATAAATTCCAACGATTGATTGTAGTTATCTGCACGTCTTAACATCGCGTCCGCCATTTTAGGATGTTCGGCAAATAACTTCTTCATCAGCCATGTGGTTTTTACTGGCTTCTTGGCATAATTTAGCGGGTGAGAAAGCACAACGGTTATGTCGCGAGCCCCGCGACGATAAGCCTCACGCACTGGGATAGAATCTGCCACCCCGCCATCGGTATAGCAGCCTCCAGAAAAACAAGGGGTATGCTTGTATGCAATGGGTAACGCTGTTGTCGCTTCAATCGCATGGTGAAAATTATCACGCGTCACGCGATAATAATCTGCCTGTCCTGTATCTACATTCGTCGTCGCTGCCAGAAAAGGAATGCCATTAAACAGTTTATTTTCATCGACGGGATACAAACGATTAGACTCTTCAAACAGCCACTTCACATCAATGAGGTCCCCACCTTTAACGAATCGAGTCGGATCAAAAAAGCGTTTACTCGTTGCCAGCTTAGTAATGACATTAATGCTGCGATGCGGATAGTCGGTCAAATAACCAATCAAGTTTGATGCGCCAGCAGATACACCGATGGCAAAGTCAAACGGTTTATAACTTTGCTCTAAAAACGCATCTAGCACTCCGCTTGCGAAGACACCTCGCATCGCGCCACCTTCCACTACAATTGCTTTTGTTGCCATATTTCCCCCATTATTCTTGCCAAAAGAGTAATGAAATTCGTGCAATCAAAACAATTGAATATTCTTATTATTGAAATAGGTGAAGTCTATTTATTTCTTTCTTAGAAAGTGAAAACTAAAGTTCAAAAAATCCACACCAGCTAGAAATGTAGGTGTGGATTTAGACGAGATGGAGACGCCTATGAGAAAACAGTTTTATAGGCTTCGCCCGCGCCATCAATAAACATTTGAGTACCGATAACCGCTAGGATTAAGCCCATCATTTTCGTCACGACGTTCAGAGCACTCGGTCCAACTGCTTTGACCAATTTGTCTCCAAATAAAAACAGTATATAGGTAATAACACACAACACAGCAAAAGAAACGATGGTAATAATGGTTTGATCAAAACCACCCGCCGTAGCAAAGTTCATCGCGGTAGCAATCGTTCCAGGCCCTGCTAATATCGGCATCGCAAGTGGAGAAACGGCAATGCTCAACGCCGCCTGCTGCTGCGCTGGAGAATACGCTTTCTCTTTAGTTTTCTGATGCGTCGAATCACCTTGAAGCATATTAAAACCGATCAAAAACACTAAGATACCGCCAGTTATTCGCAAGGCGTACAGCGTGATACCAAACAAATCAAAAATTAATTTACCAGCGATCGAAAATATCGCAATGATGACAAATGCAATAAAAACCGAACGAAGCGCCATGGAACGTACGGTTTCCCTATCCTCATCAGCCGTTAAACTCAAAAAGATAGGAATATTGGCGATGGGGTTCATGATCGCAAAGAAGCCCATAAACACCGTGACTGTATGAACGATGAGTTCTTTCATATTTTCCGCTGCAGTTAAATTGTTGATTCTAAAAACAGTATATACGCTCTCAAGCAGAGCGAGTGATATATTCTCTATTCATCTTCACACTTATGCGCTAAGCATTGTTTTTCTTTTGAGATAGTTTACCGACTCATCAAATATCGCTAAGGTGAGGCTTCAGCCTTTACATGTAACAGGGGATGTTAAGTCACCATGAACAGTACGATACAAACAATTCTCAATCACCGCTCAATTCGAAAGTTCACCTCACAACCTATTGAGAGCGAACAATTAGAAACGATTCTACAAGCTGGCCTTGCGGCGTCTTCATCAAGTATGTTGCAAGTCGTCTCAATTATCCGCGTGACCGATAAAGAAAAGCGTACGCTATTGGCACAATATGCGGGGAATCAAGGGTACGTTGAAAGCGCTGCTGAGTTTTTGGTGTTTTGCATTGATTACCAGCGCCACGCAAGTATCAATCCTGATGTGCAAGCTGATTTCACCGAGTTAACACTTATCGGTGCTGTTGATTCTGGCATCATGGCACAAAACTGCTTACTTGCAGCAGAGTCTATGGGACTAGGAGGCGTGTATATTGGTGGCTTACGAAACAATGCTCAAAAAGTCGACGAGTTATTAAGCTTACCTAAAAATACAGCCATTTTATTTGGTATGTGTCTTGGTCATCCAGATCAAGCCCCTGAAGTTAAGCCACGTCTACCTGCTCATGTCGTGGTGCATGAGAATCAGTATCAAGACCTAAATTTGGATGATATTCAGGCTTATGACCAAACCATGCAAAACTACTATGCAAACCGTTCGAGCAATCAAAAACAAAGCACTTGGTCACAAGAAGTCACCAGTAAACTGGCTGGCGAATCACGTCCGCACATCCTGCCTTACTTAAACAGTAAAGGGCTCACTAAAAGGTGATGAACACAGTACGATAGGATCAAAAAAGGCCTCTGAAGAGGCCTTTAGAATTTATCAGCAAAAACTCGCTTAGTTACCGCCTGTCGCGCCAGTACCATCTCCAGGTTGTGGTTCTGGTTTAATTGGCTTACCAGGTTTCGCTTCAGGAATGGTAGGAACAGTTGGTTTAATTTGATCTACAGGTTTACCTTCAGCGATATCTTTTTCAACCTGCTCAACAACGTTCTTTGTATCTTCTTCAGAAATCTCTACGTAAATCACGTCATCAGAACCCGCACTAGCTTTAGGGTAATGTGGATTTTTCGCAATCACTTCTTCGGTAATCGATTTTGCAGCAACTGCTACAGCTTCAGGTGCAGCTGTTGGGTTTGCTTTAATGATATCCGATACAACGTTCGCTGTAGCAACTAACTTCGTAGCAAGTGCACTATTACCGCCTTCGCTTTGAAGATCTTCAACTACTGACTCTGTATCACGAAGGATTTCATCAACCGTTTTACCACTTGCATTGATATCAATACCTAAGTTCTCGAATACTTTTTCGGCGATATCAGAAGAGTAAACCTCACCTTCTTTCAAAGAGTTAGAAACCAAAGTCGTAAATGGAGAGCCTGTTACTAATGAATCCGCCTGCGCTAAGCCTTGAGGGATTTTGTAGTCAGATGTAATAGGTTTGCCATTTGATGCGTCTTTACTCTCATCAGTATGCGTCAATACGAAAGCACAGTCACCTGGCGCATTTACGACATTGATATTTTCAAAACGCGCTTCACCAACCATACCTTCATAGTTTGTTGTCTTTTCAATCGCGTCGTATGTTTCACCACCACATACAGCTTGAACCTTCATGCCGATAACAGCTGGGTCATAAGCCTGAACCGAGTATCTTTTTACCTCAGGGTCGCTGTCACTACCACAACCTGCTAGTAGGACTGCTGCCACACTTGCCGTTAAAAGTTTGATTTTCAAAATTAGCTCCAATATTTGTTGTTATATCCGACCGCAACAGGAAGCATAACGGCAGTTGCATATGGTGTAAATAGTATACATACAACTTTGGCATGAGTTTTTTCACATTCCCGCCTGTTTACTTGTGCAAAATCATGCATTCATCTCAATAACGTTAAATAGACACAATTTTGTCATGTATTCGTCAGTATTTTTTTAAGTATCTTGTTGCCTTTATTGCAACCAGATGGATAATAGTTGACTATTTTTTGTGGGTCAGATTTTTACACCTTCATTAATGAAACTAAGAGCTCTAAGTCGCTAGCAGCCATTTGGAGTGTTTATTACACAAATAATTCTGAATGGACTCGCTTTCTAAAGGCTTAAAACTGCAGTAAATCGTCAACATTGATGAAATGCAGTTCAATTAGAATGAACCAATTTCAGTCGGCAAACTTTCTTTCGGTAGTTATAAACCAATGAACACATTTAATAAATTTTTGGGGATATCAGTACTTCCTATCCTTCTTACAGGGTGTACTCTGCCTGGTAGCCACCTTTCGGTCAGTGACAAAACAGTAATGAGCACTGAATCGAGTGATATAGAATCGCAGGTTACGGTTTATCCTTTAACTTTGGAGCGAGTGACCTCTTTAAATTCAATAGATCCTTTTTCAAAGCCAAATCCAGAGTTAGATATTGAAATCGCCAAGTATGAATACGAAGTAGGACCTGGTGATATCTTAAATATTACTATTTGGGACCACCCAGAGCTCACGATCCCAGCTGGCTCATATCGTAGTTCAGCCGAAGCAGGTAACTGGGTGCATTCGGATGGCACGATCTTCTACCCTTACATTGGCGTTGTACACGTTGAAGGTAAAAACGTTCGCCAAATTCGTGCAGACATTGCCAACCGTCTTGCAAAATACATTGAGAGCCCGCAAGTCGATGTAAGCGTTGCAGCATTTCGCTCTAAAAAGACTTATGTGACTGGCGAAGTGAACAAGCCAGGGCAACAACCAATCACAAACATTCCTCTTACACTTCTTGATGCCGTGAATAGAGCAGGCGGACTGGCAGCCGAAGCCGATTGGCGTAATGCAACACTGACGCGAAACGGTGTCGTTGAAAATGTCTCTTTGTATGCTCTGATGCAACAAGGCGACTTAACTCAAAACCGTCTTCTAAAGCCCGGTGATATTGTTCATATTCCCCGTAACGATGCACAAAAAGTATTTGTTATGGGCGAAGTTAACGATCCGAAGCTACTCAAAATTGATCGCAGCGGTATGAGCCTTACTGAAGCTCTAAGTAGCGTTGGTGGTATTAATGAAATCTCCGCCGATGCTACTGGCGTCTTCGTCATCAGACGTTCAAAAGAAGAAGCTAAAATGGCGGACATTTATCAGTTGGATGTTTCTGATGCTTCTGCTTTGGTGATTGGAACAGAGTTTGATCTCAACCCATACGACATAGTCTACGTAACAGCTGCGCCTGTTAGCCGTTGGAACCGCGTTATTGCTCAACTTGTTCCAACCATTTCCGGCTTTAACGAATTAACCGAAGGTGTACTACGAGTACGCACTTGGCCGTAAAAACAACGTGCCGCAAGAAAGTTATCTCTTGCGGTACGCATTCAATAGTTACGTAGCTCAATTGTGCAATATAAAGAAGCAAGCAATTCAGTTGGGATCATAGGCATACAATTTAAAATAGGGTAAGCATTTGTTTTCTAATATTCTTGTCGTCTGTGTAGGTAATATTTGCCGCTCTCCAACAGGAGAGCGGCTTTTGCAGTCTTTACTACCAAACAAACATGTCGCGTCAGCGGGAATCGCGGTGGATAAAAGTCATTTAACAGGAAAAGCTGCTGATGATATGGCAACCACCATCGCGAACGAACATGGCGTAAGCTTAGATGGACACGAAGCACGACAATTAACACCTGAGCTTTGCGCTCAATACGATCTGATATTGGTTATGGAAAAAGGTCATTTAGAAGCCTTAACCAAAGTCGCTCCTGAGGCACGAGGCAAAACGATGCTGTTTGGACAATGGATAAGTGAAAAAAACATTCCTGATCCATACAGACAAAGTAGAGAAGCCTTCGAACATGCTTATACGCTTATAGAAAAAGCAGCAAAAGCGTGGTCTCAAAAACTATAAGCCGCAAGGCTAAATAAATAAACGCCAATGGCAAGGTATTTAAGAAGTTAAAGTAATGACAACACAAACTATTAAGCAATCACGTCAAGCCGACGATGAGATCGATTTGGGAAAGTTATTTGGGATCATTCTTGATGCCAAATGGCTCATTCTATGTACCGTAGTCCTATTTTCAATTATAGGCGTCGGCGTTGCCATTCTATCAACACCTATCTACAAAGCTGACGCTCTTATCCAAATTGAAAGTAAGAGCTCCGGTGGTATTTCAGCGATGGTTGGTGATATGGGAGAGCTGTTTTCAGCAGAGTCATCAGCGACAACAGAAATTGAGATCATTAAATCTCGTATGATTTTGGGTGGTACCGTTGATAAGTTCAACTTAACCACGGTCGTCTCTCCGAATTACATGCCTATCATCGGTAAGGGCTTAGCTCGACTGCAAGGCGAACAAATCAGTCTGAGCGTTTCACGATTTAATACCCCTTCTTACGCAGTTGGAATTCCTCTAACTCTCGAAGTTATTGATTCTGAAAAACAGACGTTCAGACTTATA
The DNA here is from genome assembly GCF_021728175.1 of Vibrio sp. A1-1. Lineage (NCBI taxonomy): Bacteria > Pseudomonadati > Pseudomonadota > Gammaproteobacteria > Vibrionales > Vibrionaceae > Vibrio > Vibrio sp. A1-1. The sequence goes on along the minus strand of NZ_JAKKCL010000009.1, from coordinate 43,459 downwards.
GAAGATGACAATAACGTCATTTTAGAAGGTAAGGTTGGCGAGCTCATTGAAAAGAACGGCTATCAATTCTTAGCTACAGAAATGATAGCGCAAGACGGCGCATCGTTTACCATGAGTAAAGTCAGCAAATTAGATGCAATTAATAAACTTCAAGAAAACTTATCGATAAGCGAACGTGGTAAGCAAACCGGGATTATTTCTTTAAGCTTCTCTGGTGAAGATCGCGCTAAGATTCAAGCTATCTTGAACGACATTAGCCAGAACTACTTCTTGCAAAACGTTCAAAGAAACTCAGCAGAGGCAGAGCAAAGTCTCGAGTTCTTGAAAGGTCACCTTCCAGACATCAAAACAAAACTGACCGCTTCTGAAGACGTTTTAAATCGATTCCGTCAAGAAAATGAATCTATCGACTTAGGCCTTGAAGCTCAATCAACGCTTAAAGTGATGGTTGAATTAGAAGCGCAGTTAAATGAGCTTACATTCAAAGAGAGTGAAATCAGCCAGCGCTTTACACAAGATCACCCGGCTTATAAGTCTCTGCTTGATAAACGTGAGACGCTACTCAAAGAGAAAGAGCGTCTTAATAAACAAGTTCAAAAGTTACCGAAAACACAGCGTGAAGTTCTACGCATGACGCGCGATGTAGAAGTAAACCAACAAATCTACATCCAGCTATTGAACAAGGTTCAAGAGCTCAACATCATTAAAGCAGGAACTGTTGGCAACGTTCGAATCTTAGATAACGCTCAGTCGTTCTCTAAGCCAATAAAGCCGAAAAAAGCGCTTATCGTTGTGCTAGCAACACTGCTTGGCGGCATGGCAGGCGTGGCTTTCGTATTAATTCGTGCGGCATTCCACCGAGGTGTAGAAACACCAGATCAAATTGAGCAGATTGGTATGCCTGTTTACGCTAGCGTTCCAAAATCTATTCAACAACTGGAATTTGCAAACAAGCTTAAACGAAACAAAGGCAGCAACGATGAGCTAGTCCTTCTTGCTGAAGCTAACCCGGCCGATCTTTCCATCGAGGCCCTGCGTAGTCTTCGTACTAGCCTGCACTTTGCGATGATGGAAGCGAAGAACAATGTTCTTATGATTTCAGGTCCAGCACCATCTATCGGTAAAACGTTTGTATCGACAAACTTTGCAGCCGTCGCTGCAAAAACAGGTCAGAAAGTACTGCTTATCGATGCGGATATGCGTAAAGGTTATTTGCAGCAATGTTTTGGTTTACGTTGGGATAACGGTCTTTCTGATTATTTGAGCGGCAAGACATCCCATAGCAATATCATTAAATCAACATCCATCGACAATCTAGATGTGGTTACTCGTGGCCAAGTACCACCAAACCCGTCAGAGCTTTTGATGCATCCTCGCTTTAAGAGCTTTGTTGACGAAATGTCGGCGCAGTACGATCTTGTGATCATCGATACGCCGCCTGTACTCGCGGTTACCGACCCAAGCATTGTTGGTGCAATCGCAGGAACAACACTGATGGTAGCTCGTTTTGATCAAACGACTTTGAAGGAAATTGAAGTCGCACAAGGCCGCTTTGAACAATCCGGCGTGGAAGTAAAAGGCGTGATTCTAAACGCCGTAGAGAAGAAAGCGTCAAACTCATACGGATATGGTTACGGTTACTATAACTACGCTTACAAGAGCGAGTAATTAATATCTACATGTATTACAAAGCCCTGCTAGACCTAGCAGGGCTTTTTTATTACTGGATCCTGTAATGCATATCTACTAGAAAACGGATGGTCGTTAACATCTACATAGGCATTGGCTGTCAAACTATTCAGCACTTCTTTAATGGGGCTGATATTTTGTGATGCGGTTCTCTCATGAATAGTTGCATGATGGATTGTGAAACCCTACTATCAGTCTGCTCACGCCTAAAGCCCCCAACACTCGCGGAAAGAACTTGGTTCACGGCAAGTCTTCTACCCTGCTCTGTATAGCAGGAACAATCTGTTTTTACCTTCTTTTTAGCTTCTATTTAGGCGAGTGTGGAAGAGATAAGAAAGGTGAAAAATGAACTCTACAAATAGCTTCTTAATCAACATTAACCAACAAAAATCCGTTGCTAAAAAAAGGCTCAAAGCTATACGTCAACACGATGATGAGATGTTGGATCGAGTTAAGCGATTTCACTCCAAACCAGAATCATTAGCTCCCAATACAATTCAATTAGCTGACGTTCAACATTCGCTAGCCAGAGAATTAGGTTTACCAAGTTGGAGTAAATTAAAAGCGCATGTCGAAGAGTTAGAAGCTCACAAAGACGCCATCAAAAAACACTTCCCTCCTCTTGATAGCGAACTAAAAACGCTCCATGTCCGCTGTGGGCATGATATTCAGCAACGGCTTAAAGACAGCGGATTCGAGGGAACATTTTTAGCCCTAATAGATCCGCTTTGTATTGGCCCCATACCAGCAACACCACAAAACTTCCTTGCCATTCGTGCCCAATATGTCGTAGAGACTCTGCTGCCCGTGATGAAGCGTGAAGATTCAGTGCAAGATATTGTCAAATTTGAGCAAGCTAATATTGATACGCTGCTCAGTGATACATTTGAACGAATCGTCTTTTGGGTCGAACATGACAGCTATGACCAATTAATGCTGCTTCGTGCCCTAACGTTGTTAGAGAATGTAGAAAACAAGGTGATAGAGATCATTGAGTTGAACCAGTTCCCTGGCACTGAGCGATTCATCGGTTTGGGGCAGTTGCCTAAAGAGGCTATTCGCGCTTGTTGGCAATACCGTAAACCCGTGACAGCCAAATTATTCAGTCAGGCTAAACATTCCTGGCACGCTGTCACATCACCGACCCCCATCTCTATGGTTAATTTGATCGAGCAGCATGATCTAGATTGCTTACCCAATATGCGCAACGTGCTAATACGCCATATGCAAGAGTTACCTCATTCACAAACAGGATTAAGCTTGACTCAGCAGATTGCATTAGAGGTCCTAAGTTCTCAAAATCGTTCAATTCTCATCAAAGATTGGTTTGAGCAATATCAACAACGTGAACCTCTACCTTACTTGGGCGATGTGATGTTTTACGCCTTACTCCTCCCTCTAGCACAATGCCAAACGCCTTTAATCACGATTGAGTCACGTGAAAGGGACTGGTGGGAACAGAGCGTCCATATCACTGAGGCTGGTCAGCATTGTTTGGAAGGCTTCATGCTAGCGAAGCAATGCTATTGGGTTGGGGGTATTAGCAATACCAATCAGAATTATTGGAGTTGGGATCACCTCCAATTATCTACATTGACCAACCTTCATTGATTCAGCGGATAAATAACATAAGCAGGGGCATAGACGGCTCGTTAGCCCCTAGTGTTCAGCCCAATACAAAAACAATCAAAAAGAGACGGCTTCTAGTCTGAATAAAATCTAGATAGTTATGCAAGAGCAACATTCCTTAGAGATAATATGCACTCCATTTACTACTAAAAATAAATGTAAACACTCCTTCTTATCGGTTGTATGTTCGATAAAAGTGTTAAAAAACAAACTTTTCGACCAGTCAAATAGTTAAGATTTGGTTAAAGCTCTATTTTTATTAGTGATAAAGTTCACATCTATTAACCATTTAGAGGATTATTCTTTCGTATTTTCTCACTCCACTGCTACTCTGCTCGCCGCTTTGAAGTGAACTCAAGGTGCATAACTATAAGGAGTGTTCTCATGAATACCAAGAAACCGATGTCGCTAACCAGCCGCGTAATTTTGGGTATGGTAGCGGGTATCTTGACAGGATTTGCAATTCGCACACTTTTTGCCGGCAACGGATTTGTCGACGCATACATTGTTAATGGATTATTTGAAGTTGGTGGACAGATCTTCGTCGCCAGCTTAAAAATGCTCGTAGTCCCTCTAGTGTTTGTTTCACTAGTTTGTGGTACTAGCTCCCTCAAAGACCTTTCTACACTGGGTCGCATGGGTGGTAAAACCCTCGCTTTCTACGTTACAACAACGGCTATCGCGATTACGCTTGCTCTAACTATGGGTACTCTGTTCCAGCCAGGTGCTGGCGCTGACCTAACCGCAGCAAGTTCATTCAAATCAGCAGACGCACCATCTTTGGGTCAGGTGATCATCGATATGTTCCCAACCAACCCTATCAGTGCGATGGCTGAAGGTAAAACCCTGCAAGTTATTGTGTTTGCGGTGCTATTTGGTATCGCGATCAGCGCAGCAGGCAAACCTGGTGAACGTATTGCAGCGTTCTTCTCTGATCTGAATGAAGTGATCATGAAACTGGTTGCGATTTTGATGAACTTGGCGCCTTATGGTGTGTTCTTCTTAATGGCGAAGCTATTTACTGGTCTTGGTCTGGGCGCAATCGTCAATCTGGCGGAGTACTTCTTAGTACTGGCGGGTACGCTTGTCCTGCACGGCCTAGTCACTTACAGCTTAATGTTAAAAGGTTTCACTGGTCTAAATCCAATTACGTTCCTACGTAAGATGGAAGACGCGATCATGTTTGCTTTCTCGACCGCATCATCAAACGCGACGATTCCAGTGACAATGGAAACGGCTAAGCACCGTATGGGGGTTGAGAACCGCGTATCATCGTTCACAGTACCACTTGGTGCAACCGTGAACATGGACGGTACGGCGATCATGCAAGGTGTAGCAACCGCCTTTATTGCTCAAGCCTTCAATATTGATTTAACTATGGGCGATTACCTAATGGTAATCATGACAGCTACATTAGCATCTATCGGTACTGCGGGTGTCCCTGGTGTTGGCCTTGTAATGCTAGCCATGGTATTGAACCAAGTTGGTCTGCCGCTTGAAGGTATCGCGCTCATCATGGGCGTTGACCGTCTACTTGATATGATTCGTACTGCGGTAAACATTACTGGTGACAGTGCAGTTACCGTCATTGTCGCAAAATCAGAAGGTGCATTGGATGAAGCTCGCTTCAACGACCCAATGGCAGGCGTTGCCGAAGAAGAAGTGCATCTTAAACGCGCTGACGCCTAAATCGTTCTACGATTACCATTCTGAAATTATATAGTCCTGTCTAAAAGAAAGCCCCGATGGAAACATCGGGGCTTTTGTTTTCTCCGCGTCTAGAAACGCTCTTTCTAATCCGCCATCGAATTCAATTTTTCTCTGGCTCGTTCTTCGTGTTCTTCAGTAATGGCATTGCCGACTGAGTTAGCGGCTAAGGTAAGCGCTGCCATGTCATCGGTAAAGCCGACGCCTGCTAACACATCTGGCACCATATCGGTGGGTAATACGAAGTAAGCCAATGCGCCACCTAAAATCGCCTTATGGCGAACGGCGGTGTTGGAATCTGTCATCGCGAGCCATGATTTTATGCCCATTACGGCAATTTCTTCACCCGCTTTCTTAACCGACCCTTTCATTTTGCGCCAGAATGTTTTCTCATCTGGCGCTTGCATCGTTTGATCTTTGGCGTCTTTCGGCGCCGACTTTACAGACATTGTTGTGCTCATCGTTGCCTCCGAAATTTATGACTGTGGCCAACATATTAATAAATCGAACCTGAACGCAAGATTAATAACAAGAAATGATAGTAAAGTGAAACAAAAACACAGATAGAAAAATCCCCAAACCGAAGTCTGGGGATCGTGATGTTGGGAACTAAGTTGTCGAGTGCGCTACTGAGCTATCTTCTCCAGTACACGCATCAGCATTTTGATACGTGGTTCGATAGACTCAAGCAACAAGTACTCTTGGTCACTGTGGAAACCTGCACCGATAGGTCCTAGACCATCCAAAGTTGGAATGCCAAGAATTGCCGTATTGTTTGCATCAGAGCCGCCACCCACTTCTTTCCAGTTGATGTCGATAGCCAGTTCACTTGCGGCTTCTTCAACTAATGCCATCAAGCTTTCAGTTTGCGCGCTTGGCACCATAGAAGGTTTGTAAGCTTCACGAACCAACTCGATGCTAACGCCATCAACAAATGGTGTCTCCAGCATGCCGTTTAGCTTGCTATCAACATCGTCGTACTCATCGTTATTCCAGAAACGCACATCCACGATCGCTTCAGCGTGCTCAGGGACGATGTTTGCGCCGTTACCGCCAGACACAATACCCACGTTTAATGTGGTACCAGATTCGAAGTTCGTCATGGCATTGATTGCGAGAATCCAGTTCGCCATCTCGGTAATTGCACTGCGGCCATTTTCTGGCTCGTTGCCAGCGTGGGCCGCCACGCCGTTAAACGTGATTTTGTAACGCGCCATGCCTTTGCGCGCTTTGACTAAACCGCCGTCTGCACGTGCTGCTTCTGCCACCAATACGTTCTTCGCGTTTTTTGCAACAGATTGAATCCAGTCGACCGAATCTAACGATCCGGTTTCTTCGTCTGGGTTCATGCAGATACAAATCGACAGTTTATCCAACACCGCTTGGTCGAGGTTACGCATCGCGTACACAATATTCAGCAAGCCAGATTTCATGTCCGACACACCCGGACCGTACGCTTTGTCAGCGTCTTGAGACATAGGACGTAATCCGGCGGTGCCGACAGGGAACACTGTATCCATGTGACCAATCAGCATCACGTCAACTTGCTCAGCCTCAGGCTTGTTTCGAACTTCAAGACCGATACCCGCTCTGCCACAGTCGATGCGTTTTACGCTCCAACCTGACATCGCTTGGTACTTCCCTTCAAATTGAGAAGCGATGAACTCAATGCCATCAGTGGTGTACGTGCCACAATCGACATTGATGAGAGGACGAAGTTCTTCGAGATATTCATTGAGAGAAAACTGCATGATTGCCCCCTAAACAAACAAGTTCATGACTAGCATTGCGCCAAATGCGTTCAATACGGAAATCGCAATCATGATTGGGATATAACGACCTTCAGTACCGATAGGTCCCATAATTCGCCCCATGTACTGAACCTGTGAGCCCATTAAGTAAATTGCAGGTGCAAGAATCGCGATGTGCGTACCGTTCAAGATGCCTTGATCAAACAATGTGATAACCACGCCAACTGCGCCGCCCATCGACATCCAAGCACCAATCAGCACCGCAGCCGCTTCACCTGGCAAACCAAAAACCGCCATTACTGGAGAAAATACCGAGCCCATCAAATCCAACGCGCCAGTAATCTGCAACGCTTTAATGATGACAAACGCCATAAGAACGTTAGGCACGGTTGATGTTGTCGCAATAACCCAGCCTTTTTTAGCGCCTTCAACGAAAATATCTGTCACCATCGGCTTACTTACTTTTACGTCACTCATTACGCCGCCTCCTCTTTTAAGTTCTCAGATTTGTTTTGATCTTGCTTGTCTTCTTTACCTTCTGTGATGTTTAGGTAGATACGGAATAAGTTCGCGCCCACAATTTTAAACAAGAACATCACCACAACCGCCAAACCAATAGAAGACGTTACGGCAAGCGAGCCATCCGCCATCGTCAGCGTAAACAGCACCGCCCCTGAGGAGAAAAAGTTAACAATGGTGGCACCAGCGGTGAACTGGAACATAGTGAACACATCGGTTTCACGTTTGGTAAGATGGCCTTCATCTTTAAGCTGACGAGTCATCGCCGCGCCCGCGTCGGTACTTTGCAGTGAAGCGATAAGAGCCAAACCAGAGTTACCCGGAATACCCATAATTGGACGAAGAAGCGGCGTTAACAGTCTGCGTGCCGCTTCTAGTGCGCCATAGTGCTCAAGTACATTGATCATACCCAGTGCGAACATAACGGTAGGAATCAAAGTAAGTGCAAAAATGAAACCGTCACGTGCACCGCTACCACCAGTACCACGAAGCGACGTTGTTGCAACTTGCACACCGTCAGCCGTTTCGGTGACGCCATAAGCCACCTTGCCGAAAGAGCCATTCAACGTGGTGAAATCAAATACGCCATACCATTCATTCGATTGCATGAGACCAGAAAAGAAGACGACCGCAAACGCCAGTGCAACGTAGCACCCCAGCGTAACCTTGCGCTCGGTTTGAACAGGATTTTTCATAACATTACCTACACATGTGGGACAGGACACATATGTTCACCCGAATAATGTGCTAGAGAGATGATCAAAATCAATCCGCCTGCCGAACATTCTGGCGACTCAGTTATGAAGTTTTGTTTTATGATTTTAATCACATTTGAAAGATAATAAAAATTTTTGCTAACAATTAGGTATATTAATCTATATCGATACCTCAGGACTTCTTCATCAATCCGACCAATGATTCTGACGAATATTGCTTTCTACAACATTCATGACGTACTTCATACTTTGGCATTGAGGCGATATCGATTAACTCGAAAGTAACATTCCATAATGAAATTTAGGTTAGGATTGTCCGGTCATATGCAAACGGCATAAACCAGAATCAACAGGACTAGGCAGCCCATTGTGACGCTCACAACCTAAAATAGCCAAGTGGACACTCGCCCTCGTGTTTTGGGTGGTGATGGTATGTTTAAGCCAAAACTCCGGCTTCTCGAAAAGCTGCCCTAAGGCTCACCAAATACAGAGTCAGCAAGATGAAAGCGTGAATTTATCACCATCTTGCGACCTTTCAGAGAAGCTAGTTCAAGCGTACCAACACCAGTTGGACCATATTCTTATTCCATTTTTTCTGTTTGCTTTGATTGTGGCGCTGCCGATGGCATCCACAGCAATTCATTATCTGGAATACACTGAACCGATACCGGAAAAGTGTCGGGTTCACCTAAAACTTTGCGTGTTTAGAGAATAAACCTAGCAAGGCGAAAGGCCTTATCGCCTGACTTTTGTACGTATTTTATTCACTTCACATAACAAACAACGAAATTTAAAAGTTTTAGGAAATATTATGACATTCACTCGTACACTTTTGACGTTAACGATGGCTATCGTACCTGCCGTATCTTTCGCATCAGAAAAGACCGCAGAACAAAAGCTGGAGGAAGTTACTCAGATACTAAAAGAGAATCCTCAAATTCTTGATTCATTGCACCAAAACCTTCAAGAGTACATTGCGTATCAACAGTCATTTGGCGACACCTTGAAGGAGGTTCGTCACTATCTAAGTGATGGCAAACATTCCTCTTTTGGTGCTGAAAACCCTGAGTTAACCATTATTAACGTAACGGACTACAGTTGCCCTTTTTGTAAACGTTTAGAAGGAGAACTGGTCAAAGTTGGTGAGGAATATCCGCAGATAAAAGTGCTTAACCTCAATGTCTCTTTTAAAGAACAATACGAGAAAAACGGCTACAACTCGGCAAGTTACGCATTAAATGTTTGGCAAAACCAGCGAGATAAGTACAAACAAGTGCATGAGTTATTGGTGAAAAAACCGGGCGCACATGATGCACGCTCGTTAAAGCAAATCGCTAAGAAAACGGGGACAGAAGCGCAGCTTGTCGACGACAAAGAGACCAAAGCGCTGCTTGATAAGAACTATCAGTATTTCACGCAACTTGGTTTACGCGGCACGCCTGCGTTGATCATTAATGATCAAGTCATTCCTGGCTATGTGCCGTTTGACGAGCTAGAAAAAGTCATCGACCAAGAACTGGCGAACTAAAACAACAAAGCCCTTCCTTGATAACTCAAGGAAGGGCTTTTTATTTATCGACATAAAGAGCGTTTAGTTACTTATCACGTCCTACAAACGCCACGACGACTTTGTCATTGCCAAGCGAACGAGAGAAAACGTACGCGCCTTCCTGTTCAATCACTCGATGCTGACCTGCGCCAATGGCAGGGTGTGCTTGACGGAACTGACCAAGGGTTTGCCAATGTTTCAGTAGCGCTTGCTTCTCATCCGATAGTTTCCAAACCATGTCTGAACGTGTGCCTTGGTGGAAATCATCCGCGTAAGGACTAATGTTACGACCCACTTCATCACCGTAGTAAACCTGAACAGCACCTGGGCTCAGAAGCAGTGCATTCGCGGCGTTACGCTGCATGCCGTGGTCTTTGAAGCGAGAGAAGAACAACTCGGTATCGTGGGAAGACATGTAGCTCACTGGGTTGAAGTCTTTCTCGTTCGCGATAGTTTCCGCATAGCTTTGGTAAGTGTCTGCCATTTGGCTAAAGCACGCCGCGCCTTTGTCTAGCTTCTTCTGCATATCGAAGTTGATCAACGCGTCAAAACCATCATCGAAATAAGGGCTGCTATACGCGGTGTGTCCCCAGACTTCGCCCATCATCCAGAACGGCTGACCTGATTTGCCATTTTCTTTACGCCACTGTTCTAAGCTGTTCGATGCTTCTTCTTTTAGACGCTTCCAAACTTCACCTTCGACGTGTTTCACCGTATCGACGCGATAGCCATCAATGCCGAAGCGTTTCACCCAATCGGTTTGCCACTCAATCAAGTAATCCGCCACGGTGTAGTTGTCACGAGCTTCTACGCGAGTGCCAGGGTTATCTAATAGCCACTGAGCTGGTTTTACAGCTTTGCCTTGTTCAGTGATAAAGTCAGGCAGCCCCGCCAATGACATGGTGATGTCGCTACTGCCCGGAGCTGGGTAACCTGGCAAGCCGGTTCTTACCCAATCGCCGCCCCACCATTTAGCCCAGTTCGGACTCTGATAATCAATATTCTGGTGATAGCTATGCCAATTTTCACCCGCTTTTGGTTGCCAGTCGCCCCATTTCTTGGGCAGATCGGCATTAGGCTTTAACACATCGATACCATCGAACTGTAGATCCGCCAATGTTGAGTAACCAGAATGGTTGATAACCGCATCCATCAAGACTTTGAGGCCTCGTTTGTGCGCCTCTTCCACCAGCGTTTTTAAATCTTCTTCGTTACCGAAGTTCTCATCAATCTTGGTGAAATCGCGCGTCCAGTAGCCGTGGTATGCATAAAACGGAAATGAACCACTATCGCCACCACCGACAAAGCCGTGCACTTGCTCAACGATTGGCGACAACCAAATCGCGTCTGTACCTAGGCTCTTGATGTAATCCAGTTTCTCAATTACACCTTTAAGGTCACCGCCGTGGAACGTGCCGACTTCATCTTTGCCGTCTTTCTTGCGTCCATAGCTGTTGTCATTGCTCGTATCAGCATTGTTGAAACGGTCGACCATCACGAAGTAAATGTTGGCATTGCGATAATCAAACGGCACTGCTTCTTTGGTTTTCTTTACTGGCTCTAGTAGCACCAAACCGCCGGAGTCTTTGCTTGGCGTCAGCGATACTTGCTGATCTTGCACTTCAACCATTTGCCCCGAGTAAGCATCTCGCAACTTGGTGCCATCCGGGAAACTGTCACCTAACGCAATGGTGACTTCTCCGCCTTGGTAAACCTCACATTGTACTTGTGGGATTGGGCGTTTAAATTCAGTTTTGGCGGCTTTCTTAGGTTCACGCTTAAAACGCAGTGTTTTGGCTTCTGCATCAAAAGCAAAAGAGTAATCGCCGGTAAAGCGGATTTTTAATGGCAGCTCCGTTGGCTTACCGCAGTTCAGCGCAAGAGGTTTGTTGAACTTCACTTTCTGACCATCGGGTGCAACGCAGTCACCTTCAACGCCCGTGATTTTTAGCGTGTATCCGTCTTTGGTTAGAGGCACAACCAAAGGCTGTTCTGCACTTAATGGGAAGTCACGGCTGTTGGTCGTGGTAGAAATGGTGATGTTAGGCTCGGCGATGGCACTTGCCGACGCAAGCAGTAAAGTAGTGGTAATCAGGTTCAGTTTCATCGTTCAGTCCATTGGTAGCACATGGTAACCATGCACATTTATTAGTTTTATTCACACTAATTGTGCCTAGATAAGAAACTGAACACATCATTCTAACTGCCTACGCCCCAAAGGGTGTGACGCTTCACATTTTATTGATATAGGGGCGTAGTTCTATTTAAACACAATGGATTTAGGAACTTAAAGTTGCACGCTGCCAAGATTGCTCATTTGGTTCATCGCCCATCTTGTGCGGCGAGCAGTGTAATCACTTTGTGGATAGACTTTGATTCGATATGGGTTTGGCAACACCACGGCTAAACGCGCTGCTTGCCACTTCGAGAGTTGCTTTGCACTGACACCAAAGTAATTCTGCGCCGCTGCTTCGGCTCCGTAAATACCGGGACCAAATTCAACCACATTTAGATACACTTCTAGAATGCGCTCTTTACTCCACATCAGCTCCATCAGTAAGGCAAAGTAAAGCTCGTAAGCCTTGCGAGCGTAGGAGTGAGAAGGAAACAAAAACACATTTTTCGCAGCCTGTTGGGTAATGGTGCTCGCGCCTCTCGACGGACCATTATCACCGGCCTCGGAAATCACGTCGAATAGCGATTCGAAGTCCAATCCATAATGATGAGGGAATTTTTGATCTTCGGTCGCAATCACCGCTAACTGCATATTTTTTGAAATGCGCGACAAAGAGACCCATTCGTGTTGGCTGCTGTCTGGATAGTTCTTTGGTGGCGCAACAATGCGGCTTAACTTCCATCCCCATATTGGCGGATCGACATATTTCACCACACCAACCAAAACGACTGGGGCGATCAGTAATATCAACACCATTTTAAATAGAAATGACTTAAGCCTTTTCAACATGTGTGGTTCCCCAATGCATTAGCGATTGATGATAAACAAACCAGCGAGCTTGCCTGATTCAATCAGGAACAACAAGTTTTTGAGGTAAAAAATAGGTCAAAAAAAGCCCGATTTACAATGTAAAACGGGCTTAGAATTTGATTAGACTGAATTATTTATTCAGCTTGTAGAACACGGTTGAAAGTGGTGGTAAACGAAGCTCAAGTGATTGAGGCAGTGATTCACTTTCGACTTTTTCTGTTTTCACACAGGTCTGCACTTTAAAATCGCTGCCGCCGTATTTGCTGTCGTCCGTGTTCAGCAGTAGTTCGTATTGACCTGCATTTGGAACACCTAAACGGAAACGCTCGTGTGGTACGGGCGTAAAGTTGGTGATGATGAGAATACGCTCACCCTCTTTACTGATACGCTCGTGCGCTAGGATACTCGCATCCGCTTCGTCTTGTAGACGCCACTCAAAACCAGCAGGAACACAATCTTGATCGTGCATCGCCGCTTCATTTCGGTACAAGTGGTTCAAATCTCGCATCAGCTTTTGAACGCCTTGATGACGCTCATATTCCAGCAAGAACCATTGCAACTGATCATCGTGGTTCCACTCCGCCGTTTGGCCGATTTCCGCGCCCATGAAGTTCAGCTTTTTGCCCGGTTGACCATACATGTACCCGTAGTATGCACGTAGGTTTGCGGTTTGCTGCCATTCATCACCTGGCATCTTGTTATGGATAGAACCTTTGCCGTACACCACCTCGTCGTGAGAGAGAGACAAGACGTAGTTTTCGCTGTGCGCATAAACCAGCGGGAAGGTGATGGTATTGTGGTGGTATTTGCGGTGAACAGGATCTTCTTTGATGTATGAAAGACTGTCGTGCATCCACCCCATATTCCACTTGAAACCAAAACCTAAACCACCCATAAAGGTTGGCGCAGACACTCCCGGGAACGCCGTTGACTCTTCCGCAATCGTCATCGCATTCGGGAAGTGCTTGTACACTTCTTCGTTCATCCATTTTAAGGTTGCGATTGCGTCGTAGTTTTCGTTGCCACCGTCGACGTTCGGTACCCACTGATCGTGGCTACGTGAATAATCGAGATAGAGCATCGACGCGACTGCGTCCACGCGAATGCCATCAATATGGAATTGTTCAAACCAGTACAGCGCATTCGATACAAGGAAGCGACGCACATGTTCACGGCCTAAATCGTAGATGTATGAGTTCCAATCTTGGTGCCAACCGCGACGTGGGTCCGGGTCGTGGAACAGCGGTGTACCGTCAAAGTTTGCTAAACCGTGGTCATCCGATGGGAAATGCGCAGGAACCCAATCCAGCACCACACCGATGCCTGCTTGGTGACACGCATCCACGAAGAATTTGAAATCATCAGGTGAGCCAAAACGGCTGGTTGGCGCAAACAAGCCAACGGGTTGATAGCCCCATGAACCGTAGAATGGATGCTCAGACACAGGCATCAGCTCAACATGGGTGTAGCCCATATCCACAAGGTATGGCACCAACTGCTCCGCGAGTTCGCGGTAGTTGAGGAAATCACCTTTCCCGTCGCGCTTCCATGATCCAGCATGCAGCTCATAAAACGATAACGCTTCATCACGCTTTTGTGTAACTGCGCGGTTTTGCCATTTCGCATCTTGCCATTGGTAACGCTTGTGATCGTAAGTAATGGATGCGAACGATGGGTATTGCTCAGAGTAGAAACCCCAAGGGTCTTGTTTGTGTGGCAGCCCTTCCCCATTTGGTCCTTTGAGCTCAAATTTGTACTGAACGCCTTCTTCTAAGCCAGGAATGAACAAACCCCAAATGCCATAATCTAAGCGTTGCATTGGGTGACGACGACCATCCCATTGGTTGAAGCAACCGACAAGGCTAACAGCCGATGCATGCGGAGCGTAGACAAGGAAACGAACACCGGAAATGTTTTCACCGCCACGTTCTAGCGTGACAAAGTGCGCGCCCATGTAGTGATACATGTCTTTTGGCGTATGCAGATGCTCGTACTCTTGGTAGATATTGTGGTACTGGTACGGGTCATCAATAATTTGTTCAACACCATTCCAATCGACCGCTAAACGGTAGTGGGTCAGGTGTAAGTCGCGTTGCTCTTTTAAGATAAAACCGCTGTCGCCTTCGCGTTCAAGCGCCACGCGAGGTTCACCATTAACAAGCAGTTCAACCTTGTTTGCGCCCGGCATCCACACTCGCAGCGAACCTTCGCCGTCATCAATGAATGGGCCCAACGCCGCAAATGGATCTGAGTAAGCCGCCTCAGCAAGCAGTTCGTACGCGCGTTCGTGTTTTTTCTTTATTTTCTTTGTTTTGGTGATTTTCAAATCTTTCTCCCTAGAGCCAATATTCGTTTGAACCGAATGTTGGTTTCTCCACAGCCAACGTTGTGAACTCACAAAAGACTCCGCTTCTCACGTTCGTCGCGTAAACGGCGTCAAAATACAAAAATGCCCGCTATTGTCGCGGGCATAATAACGGTACTTCATCCTAACGGATTGTGTGGGTTGAATGAGTGACCTAGACGGAACTTTCGTACCTCTGAGCTAACAAAATTAGTAATCCGCTCATTCATCTACGTCACTCTACGCATCTTATTTGCTCGCCTGTGCGCGAACTTCTGTAAGGCGTTTAGAAATGCGATTCACGTCTTCACGACTGAAGATTTCATCTAGGTTCATCGACAGCTTACGACGCCAGTTTGGATACTCATCCACCGTGCCAGGAATGTTGACCGGTTGATCCATTTCTAGCCAGTCTTCAAGCTGAACGCTAAGCAGTGCAGAATCACCCGCAGCAACGTGCAATTGAAGCGCTTCGCTTAGGTATGAATCCATTGGTACGAACTGCGCATCATGGCCAATGCCTTCTGGCAAGTAACCGTGCCAACGAACGCTGTCTAGGATGCCTTGTTTGCACTTCAAACGGTCAGCGAATAAGCCTTCCAACTGTTTTTCATCTGGGTACAGACCAATCTCACGACCCATTTTCAAGTCATCACAGTGCCAGAAACCGCGTAGGGTTGGCATGTCGTGCGTACACAATGCCGCCATAGACTGCTCTGCGTAATGCTTCGGAGAAATAAAGCCGCCGTCCTCTTTTGAGGTTTCGAAGAAGAAGACTTTGTACGAATGCACGCCCGCATCACGTAGGATATCAACGATTTCATCTGGTACAGTACCCAAGTCTTCACCAATCACTGAACACTGATGACGGTGTGACTCAAGCGCTAGGATTGCGAGCATGTCTTCCACTGGGTAGTACAGATACGCACCTTCTGTCGCCTTCTCACCTTTTGGAATCCACCATAAACGAAGTAGACCAAGTACGTGGTCGATACGCAATGCACCACAGTGCTTCATGTTGGCACGTAACAACTTGATGTATGCGTCGTAGCCAGTCGCTTCTAAAACTTGAGGGTTAAGCGGTGGCAGACCCCAGTTTTGACCCAGAGGACCAAGTACATCCGGCGGCGCACCGATGCTGGCGTCCAACACTAAGTTACCGTCGTCGGCCCAAGTTTCACTACCTGAGTCGGCAACACCGACAGCAAGGTCACGGTACAAGCCCACAGCCATGCCTTTTTCTTCTGCCAGTGACTGCGCTTCTTTGATTTGATCGTCTGCGATCCACTGTAGGTACATGTACAAGTGAACGCGGTCTTGGTTGTCTTTGATGTATTTCTGAGTACCGGCTGCGTCGAATGTGCGGTATTTCTCAGGGAATACAGGCCAACCCCACATGTTTGAATCTTCTGCGTGTAAATCAGCATGAAGCGCATCGAATGCAGCTTGGTGTAACAAGCTGTCGCCACCTTTTTCTACAAAGTCCAAGAATGCACGAGCGCGGTCGGTGTTTTTGTCTAAATGGCGAGCTTTAAACTCACTAAACAGCAGCGGAAGAACGCTCATTTTCAGTTGCGAAACTTCTGTGTAGTTCACCCAATGAGAGTCACGTGCTTTTTGTAGACGCTGTTGAAACTCTGCACTGCCAACACGTTGCTGAGCTTCAGCACTCAGTGCGAATTCAGGTACAGAACTTACGTCGATGTACATGATATTCAACCAACGACGAGAAGACGGGCTGTATGGGCTCGCGCCTTCTGGGTTCGCTGGGAACAGTGAGTGAATCGGGTTCAAACCAATGAAGTCACCGCCACGAGAAGCGATATCGCTCACCAACTGTTTTAGGTCACCAAAATCACCGATACCCCAGTTGTGCTGAGTACGCAGTGTGTAAAGCTGGATACTAGGACCCCATAGCTTTTTATGTTGGTTTAGATCGTCTTGTTTGAAACACGCTTTCGGCGTGATGATCAATGACATCTCGTAAGGCGTTTTACGACGCTTACGGCTGACAATCAATTTGTGATAACCCCAAGCCAAGTTCTTTGGCAATGCAAACACTAGAGGGCCACCCTCAGCACGCTCATCACGAACAATTTGGGACTGAAGATAGCCTTCAAGTACCTCTCCTTGTTCTGTTTCTAAACGCCAGCTGAATTCACTCTCACGAGCACTCGTACCTAGGTTTAGTTCCACTTCGACTGGTTCGCCGTCGCGTAAAACAAGAACAGGGGCTAGTACGTCTTTTTTATGTTTCTTTTCAGCAGAAGCCAATAGTTTTTCATCGCTGCTAGTATCGTAGCCAAGCGAAGCGAGCAAGCGGCGTAGCGTCTCCTCAGACACTTTTGCCTCATCTCCCCAAGCACTGACATAGCTATCAGCCAATCTCGCCATTTCCGCGACTTTCTTTAATGCTGTTTGTTCTTTCATCGCTTTCTCCGAAGGTAATACCAACACCTTCCATGTAGGGTTTTATTGTTATCAATAACTTCTTTTGGAAAATGACCAAAGGTAGCGCTTGGCTACCTTGGTCTTAACTCTGTTCTATTAACGGTGAACCGCTTTTAGTTTCCAGATGTTGTTCACATAGTCGCGAATTGAGCGATCTGAGGTGAACTTGCCGACAAGGGCGGTATTAAGAATGGCTTTCTTCGCCCAACCAGCTTGGTCTTTGTATTGTTCGCTCATGTCTTCGTGCGCTTTCACGTAAGATGCGAAGTCCGCAAGACATAAGTACGGGTCACCGCCGTCTAGTAGGCTGTCGTACGTTGCACGCAGTAAGCCTGGTTGACCTGGAGTGAATTCTTCACCCAGTAGTAGGTCCATAGACGCTTTGAGTAGGTGATCCGCATTGTAGTAATCAAATGGGTTGTAACCTTGAGCTTTCAGCGCTTTCACACCTTCAACGTCTAGACCGAAGATGTAGATGTTCTCATCGCCTACTTCTTCACGAATCTCAACGTTAGCACCATCCATCGTACCGATCGTTAGGGCACCGTTAAGCGCCATCTTCATGTTACCAGTACCTGATGCTTCTTTACCCGCAAGTGAAATTTGTTGTGATACGTCCGCCGCAGGAATAATAATTTCAGCCATGCTCACACGGTAATCAGGAATGAAGACCACTTTCAGCTTGTTGCCGATGCGAGGGTCGTTGTTCACTTTCTCAGCAATCTTGTTAATAGCGAAAATGATTTCTTTCGCTAGGTGGTAACCCGGTGCCGCTTTCGCTGCGAAGAACACAACGCGAGGCACACATTCGAAACCTGGTTCGTTAATAATGCGATGGTACAGAGACAGTACGTGTAGAAGGTCTAAGTGCTGACGCTTGTACTCGTGCAGACGCTTGATTTGAACATCGAAGATCGCATTAGTATCGAGTTCGATACCCATGTTCTCTTTCACCCAGTTAGCTAGGCGTTCTTTGTTCTCTTTCTTCACTGCCATGAATTCTTTCTGGAATTTCTCGTCAGTGGCGTACTTAGCGATGCCTTCTAGTTGCTCTAGTTTCGCTGGCCATTCTGGACCGACTTTCTCTGTGATTAGCTTAGAAAGACCTGGGTTACAGAACTTCAACCAACGACGTGGCGTAATACCGTTCGTTACGTTGTGTAGACGTGTTGGGTACATTTCGTGGAACTCTGGGAATAGGTCTTTCTTAACCAATTCAGAGTGAAGTGCCGCTACACCGTTTACTGCGTAAGAGCCAATTACACATAGGTTTGCCATGCGAACCATGCGGTGGAAACCTTCTTCGATGATAGAAAGCTTCTGTTGTTTCGCGACATCACCCGGCCACATTGCACGTACGTCTTGTAGGAAGCGGTGGTTGATCTCGTAAATGATCTCCATGTGACGTGGTAGTAGGTGCTGAATCAGCGACTCTGGCCATGTCTCTAGTGCTTCTGGAAGTAGTGTGTGGTTCGTGTACGCGAATGTTTGAGAGCTGATCTCCCAAGCCGCTTCCCAAGTTAGACCTTTTTCGTCCATCAGGATGCGCATTAGCTCAGGAATCGCAATCGTTGGGTGCGTATCGTTAAGCTGAATAGTCTCTTGCTTCGGTAGATCCTCTAGCGAGTAGCCAGCTGCTTCGTGGCGACGTAGGATGTCACGTACAGACGCAGCTGAGTGGAAGTACTGCTGCATAAGACGCAGTGTTTTACCTTTCTCGTGGTTGTCGTTCGGGTAAAGCACTTTAGTGATGTTGCCCGCGTCGATCAGTGCGTGCTGCGCTTCGAAGTAGTCACCGTTGTTAAAACTTGCTAGCGAGAATGGTGCAATAGCCTGACATTCCCAAAGACGTAGCGGGTAAACCGTGTCTGATTCGTAACCCACGATTGGTAGATCCCAAGGCATTGCTCTTACAGACATACCAGGAACCCATTTGCGAACTTCTTTACCGTTCTCGTTCACCACTTCAACGTGACCGTAGAAACCGATCTCTTGTGCGAGTTCTGGACGAGCAATTTCCCAAGGGTAGCCTTCTACACCACGCCATGCGTCAGGTGCTTCTTGCTGGCGACCATCTTTAAAAGACTGTTTGAACAAACCGTATTCGTAGTGTAAGCCGTAACCGACGGTTGGGAATTCTTGCGCCGCACATGAATCCATGAAACATGCCGCTAGACGACCAAGACCACCGTTACCCAGTGATGGGTCACGTTCTTCTTCTAGCAGGTCAGTTAGGTTGTAACCCAGTTCAGCCATTGCTTCTGTTACTTGTTCGTACAGACCCATGCTGATTAGGTTGTTACCCGTCAAACGACCGATAAGGAACTCTAGCGAAAGGTAGTTAACGCTCTTCGCACTTTTAATGCGTGGATCTTCTTCAGTAGCAAGCAAATCTAAAGTAGTGAACTCAGCCAGTGCATGACCCATTGCTAGGTACCAAGCTCGGCTGTCTGCGTTTTCAATCGTGTGAGCGTAAGTTACAGATAGGTGTTTCTTTACGCTTTCTTGGAACGACTTTTTGTCAAATTGTTTTTGTTGAGTAGGTTTCATTACGAAATTCTCACGTCTTTTGGTAATTCATCTGCCATACATCGTGCATTTACCTCTGTGAATAAACATCCTCCTAATTCTCCTCCTTTGAAGGAGGAGGGCTGAGGGCGTAGAGGGAGTACCATTGCTAGGTTAGTGATCCAAATCTCAACAAAGTGAGCTTTGCTCCAGTTCTTAGTGATTTTGATCACAATGGAATATGAGAAAGGTTAAAACCCGTTCATGACGCTTTTTATAGCCCACTCATCTGATGATGTGAAAATTGTAATATTGGTCACATTAACTTGGTTAACATGGAAAGATTTTTCATAATCGATGTGCAACGAGATCTTAATACACTCGACACAAAAGATATTTAAGTGACAAGAATCACAAATAAAGGGCGTAGTTGATGGTAAATCCATCAACCCTTGAGAATTAGGAAGTGGATCAAAGTAACGGACATTTCTGATGTCGTAACATCCCACACGGCTCACAGGATTGTACGCTTTTTATACAAACTAGAATTAGGCGGTGTGAGTTATTTCTAGTTTTCGCTAGCTTTTATATCTAAGTGACCGTATGGAATGCTTTTTCAGACGGATGCAAGCCCCAACAAGAGGCGACATCAACCAGCATTCAAACCGTTTTTGATGCCGGTGAAATCATTCAGTAAGACGAAGCTTTCGAGGGGGCCTTACTGAAATGATCATGTCGCAATCACTTGGGTATACATAAATAAGGACATAATTACTAATGTGGATTCCATCTAAGCTTACTCGACCAGGACGCCTGCACAATGCCATCGTGCGCCCACGAGTGTTGGACTTACTACAGCAAGCGCCTTACTACAAATTGGTTTTATTCCGCTCCCCAGCAGGTTACGGAAAAACCACCATGGCAGCGCAGTGGCTATCCGATAAACCAAACGTCGGTTGGTACAGCATTGATGACAGCGATAACGACGGCTTTCGTTTTGTGAACTACCTGCTTCAAGCATTAAACAAAGCCACCAACTTCAGTTGCTCTAACGCACAAAAACTGGCGGAAAAACGCCAGATCTCTTCTCTACGTTCTTTATTCAGCGAAGTGTTCGCGGAAATGGCTGATTTTCATCAAGAGTGCTATGTGGTGCTTGATGACTATCACTTGATCACCAACGATGAAATTCATGAATCCATGCGTTTCTTCTTAAAACACATGCCAGACAACCTCACCGTAGTGGTAACAAGTCGTGCAGCGCCGCCTCTGGGTACTGCAAACTTACGTGTTCGTGATTTAATGATCGAAATCGGCAACGAGATGTTGGCGTTCGATACCGAAGAAACGACTCGTTTCTTTAATCAGCGTATTGCCGATGGCATCGACGAAGACATGGCAAACAGCCTCAGAACCTATGTGGAAGGTTGGCCATCGGCGATGCAGTTGATCGCGTTGCAAGCGCAACATCAAAACCGTACATTGGCACAAACCGTAGGGTCGGTATCTCAGTTCAATCACGCGCATTTGTGGGATTACCTGGTCGAAGAAGTATTTGACCTACTCGATCACGAAACTCGTCATTTCTTGATGCAAGTTTCCGTGCTTGACCACTTCAATGATGAGTTGGTGTTTGCCCTCACCCAACGCGAAGATGCGCTTGGTTTGATCGAATCATTAAACCGCTACGGCTTATTCATTTACCCGCTCGAAGGGGAGCAAAACTGGTTCCGATTCCATAACTTATTTGGTGAGTTTTTGTCTCATGAGTGCCAAGCGCGTATTCCTCAGCAAGAAAAAGATCTCCACCGCAATGCAGCTGTTGCCTGGTTACAACAAAAAGCACCGCACCAAGCGATTCACCATGCACAAAAGTCGAACGATAAAGACTTGGTGGTAGAAATTCTAAACGAATTCGGCTGGAAGATGTTTAACCAAGGCGAGCTCAGCACACTGGAAAGCTCAATTAATAAGTTGGATGCTGAGCTTCTGTTCAGCCACCCAAAACTTACGATGCTCCGAGCTTGGTTGGCTCAAAGTCAGCATCGTTATAACCAAGTAGGCCACCTGCTTGAAGAAGCGGAAGAGGAGCATAAAAAGCGTAACATTGAGTTAGATATTCATTATCAAGGTCAAGCAAACGCGCTACTTGCTCAAGTGGCTATCAACAGCAACCAGCCAGAGAAAGCACTCGAATTAGCGGAGCTAGCACTTAGCCAACTTGATAACACGATTTATCGTAGCCGCATTGTGGCGACTTCGGTTGTTGGCGAAGTCAACCACGTACTAGGTAAACTCGACCGCGCGTTACCAATGATGCAACAAACCGAGAAGCTGGCTCGTCAGTACCAAGTTTACCACCAAGCGTTATGGGCGATTTTACAACAAAGCGAGATTTTGATTGCGCAAGGTTACGTACAAGCCGCCTTTGAGCTGCAAGATTCCGCATTCCGTTTGATTGAAGATCAGCAACTTCAACATGTTCCTCTGCACGAGTTTTTGCTGCGTATTCGTGCGCAAGTGCTTTGGTGCTGGAACCGACTTGATGAAGCAGAGGAATGTGCCTACCGAGGTCTACAAATTCTCGAAAACCATTCGCCAAGTAAGCACTTACACAGCTACTCGATGCTGGCGCGTATTGCGGTTGGCCGTGGCGAGCTAGACAAAGCTGGTAAATTCATTGAGCATATCCAACACTTGATGAAACAGTCAACTTACCACGTAGATTGGACAGCAAACGCTTCACTATCGTTGATCCTGTTTTGGCAAGCGCGCGGGAATACCGATGCAATGCAAGAATGGCTCAACACTGCGGTTCGTCCTGAATCGGCATGCAACCACTTTTCACAATTGCAATGGCGTAACATTGCACGCGCACACATCAACTTAGGTCAATATACCGAAGCGCGCGCAGCATTAGATTTCCTCCAAAGTGAAGCTCGTCGAACCAACCTGATCACAGATACTAATCGCAACTTAGTGGTCGAAGCGGTGTTTGCTGCTCGTCAAAAAGACGAAGAGCAAGCAAAAGCTTTGCTAAAAGAAGCGTTAGTGATGACAAACCAGACGGGGATGGTAGGTAATTTCCTCATTGATGGCGCCACCATTGGCGGGCTACTGGAGAAGTTAAGCCTCCGCCATGAGTTAGGCGATCTAGAACGTCACCGCGCTCAACAATTGATGAAGGATATTTCCTCCAATCAGCGCAGCCGCTCTATTCACTTTGATGAAGACTTCATTGAGAAGCTGGTAAACCACCCTAACGTACCGGAACTGGTTCGCACAAGCCCACTGACTCAACGTGAGTGGCAGGTGCTTGGTTTGATTTATTCTGGTTTCAGTAATGAGCAAATCGCGCAAGAGCTTGATGTGGCAGGCACCACGATTAAAACCCACATTCGCAACTTGTACCAAAAGCTCAATATCGCCAATCGTAAAGAGGCCATTGTGACAGCTGAAAATTTACTCCAGTTGATGGGGTACTGATCAGCTCAAGAAAACAGATTAAAACCTAAAGTGAAATACAAGGGGTTGGCGTGATGCGTCAGCCCTTTTTTATGAGTCTAGAACGAGAGAAGTGCAATTTGCAAAGCACGTAAGTAACGTTGTTCATATAAAAAAATAGCCAACCGCAATAATCGCGATTGGCTTATATTTAGTGTGAACAAATTGTATTCACTAACAACGTCAGTTGGCTAGGTGACCCTCGGCTTAAGAAGGGTCGAGCAGTATTATGCATTAATCATGCCAAAATGCAAAGACTTATTTTTGGGCACAGGATCTCATATAAAGTGAATTTGTCTATATAAAATATAGCAAAACGCAAATTCAATTATCAAATTGCATTTGCATAATGCAACAAACGTGGCCATTGATAGTACAGTTAATCATCTCAATAATGTAAACCAAATATTAAGATATCGTTGTATTTGAATCACCTCATTACCTGTAACAAAAATAAGCAATTACTTGGATATAAAACCCAGTAGCTACAGCACTATTTCATACTTTTTTCGTCGCAATGTTTGTATACTCTGTGCCATCGAAACGACTTAGCATTAGAGCAATGAACTACTTAATTACTTTCTTCAAAGGAATCGCCATGGGCGCAGCAGATGTTGTTCCTGGCGTATCAGGCGGCACCATCGCGTTTATCACCGGCATTTACGATACGCTGCTTGAGAGCATTCGACGCATTAACCCATCACTTTTCTCTATTTGTCGAAAAAAAGGGGTTAAAGCCGCCTTTAATCACATCAACGGTTTCTTCCTTATCGCTCTGTTTGCCGGTATTTTCACCAGCATTGCTACGCTAGCAAAGTTGATCACTTGGCTTCTTGACACACACCCCATCCCACTTTGGTCATTTTTCTTTGGTCTGATTTTGGTATCGGTCTATCACATTATTCGTCAGGTTGAACAACGTGATCTTATCCGCTTTGTGACTCTACTTGTTGGTGTCGGGTTTGCTTACAGCATCACCGTGCTTAAACCTCTGCACATGGAACCAACGGCCATTAACACATTGTTCGCTGGGGCTATCGCGATTTGCGCGATGATCTTACCGGGCATCTCTGGCAGCTTTATCTTGTTATTGATTGGGATGTATGCGCCAGTATTAGCCGCCGTGAAAGGCTTCCAAGTCGATACATTGGCGCTGTTTTTGTCAGGTTGTGTGATTGGTTTGCTGTCCTTTTCGCATCTATTGTCGTGGTTACTACGCAAGTTCCGCGATTTCACTCTGATGTTTTTGACAGGCTTAATGATTGGTACGTTACCAAAGATTTGGCCTTGGAAAGAAACCATCACTTGGCGCACCAATTCAAAGGGTGAACAAGTGCCCTTGCTACAGCACAACCTATCACCATTTGAATTTGAACACGTGACATCACAACCTTCTCAGTTAGTGCTTGCCGTTGTGATGATGCTTGCTGCCATTGCGCTGGTTTTGAGCCTCGAAAAATTTGCAGATTCAGACAAGTAACTGCGGTATCAAATCAATACGGAATCAACAAACAAGAACGGAGCCAATTGGCTTCGTTCTTGTTTGTTGGCAAAGAGAAAATCATCGCAATTGAAAATCTTTATGGGCTTGATTCAACAACCCCTACACCGCGCGGTTATTTTGATCTCTGTCATCGAGGCACAACGCACAATTTATCTAGGCCACGAGTTGGCGAATGACGCTTCTGTGCTACGATGCAGGTAATGTTAAGTGATAAATGCTGAACCTTAATGAAAGTGTTACAAATCGCCGCTGTTTCAGCCGCACTGGTTGCGGGATTTTATGCCCCGACTTTACTAAAAAGCTTTTCTTCATCCACTCCGATCAAACCGATAGATGAGTATTGCTTTCTCTCTACTGCCTCGTGCGTTCAAGAGAATGTTACGATGACGCTCAACGCAGATACTGCTCAACCCTTGGTCCCTACTACTCTGAATGTTGAGTGGCGCACAAGCGATGCTGAGCAACTCGTCCTAAGCCTTTCAGGAAGAGAAATGGAGATGGGAGAACCCAAGTTTTTACTGAAGCAAGTCGCTCCCGGTCGATATCAAGGTGACATCATTCTGCCGGTTTGCACTCAAGACGCCATGACCTGGGTTGGTGAACTCAGTGATGGAGAGAGTACCGTTTACCCTGCTATAAAAATGCAAAGATAAGGAATCGTTATGAGCCGCAATTGGTCCCTATTTCTCGTAGTTGCTTTCGCCCTCGGGTTTGGCGTAAAAAGCTATTTAGATAATCAGAAAACGAAGCCAGAGCAAGTGGATAGTTCCACGTCTCAACAAACGGTATTGTTTGGGGAAAATAACCAAGCCGTCAATATCTTCGATGTAAATGACCCTCGCATTCGAGTCGTCTATTTTGGTTTTACTCGCTGCCCGGATGTTTGCCCAACTTCGCTTGCTATGCTAGCAGGAGCCCTAAATCAGATCGATGAAGCGCAAAAAGCGCAACTGCGCCCAATGTTCATCTCTTTAGATCCAGAGCGTGATGAGGCCGATGCCTCGGCGAAATATGCCCATTACTTCCATCCAATGATTGAAGGCCTATCGGCACCGCTTGATGTAACCACACCTCTGGCACACAACTATGGTGTTATTTTCCGCAAAACCGAATTGGAAGGCTCAGAGCTCAAATACACGCTTGATCACAGCTCTTACTTTTACTTCTTGAAGCCGGATGGCACGTTAATCACCAAGGTACCGCATACACTCTCGCCGGCACCGATTGTTGAAGCCATTTCAAAACTGACGACTGAAGGCTCCTCAAATGACAGTTAAGTCAGTGCTGAAACAGTTTTTCAGTTTCCTAACTCAAACCAACCCCAATGTCGAACAAGACGTCGATACGATCATTGACGCCATTGGGGGGATAGAAAACCTGCTAGAAACTGGGGCATGCGCGACTCGGCTGCGTCTTACCCTTAGAACGACGTCCATCATCGATAAAAATGCACTCAAAAATCATGGCGCGCATGGCGTCGTGATACTGGATGAGCGTCATGTCCAAATCATATACGGCTTAAAAGCCAACACGTATTCGCAGATAATGGAAGAGCGCATCAACAAACAAAGCTAATATTTTCGCAGTATAGCTACCCTCTAAGAAAAAGGGCGGCTATACTCTCTTGGCTTAATTAATTCACTTATTTATTAACCAACGAAGAGGACACATGATGATTGTATTGAATAACACTAACTGGGCATCGCAAGGGTAACCCTAACCGCACCAATTACGTGGCATAGCCACAACTCCCCTTCTCTGCCCGGTCTTCACCGGGGTCAACTCTATCCGAATTAGACCCTAATGCGATTTGTATTAAGGCGCTTTTTTGCGTCTGGGATAATTCAACAATGAATCAAACACTTACTTTTTGTGACACATTAATTTCAACTTCAAACCCACTAAAACGATTGGGTTGGAAACCATTTTTTCAGCAACAACTGACACTAGACGATTACGACGACACTATCTTTGCACGTGTGATTGCGCATCACCGAAGTGGTTACCTATTGGCGACAGAAACGGGGCAAGTCCACCTCAATGCCCACCACTCTCTACCCAATATGACCGTCGGAGACTGGGTTATCTTAAATGACGATCAGCAATTTGTTCGCTTACTGGATCGCTTGAGCCTCTTTAGCCGCAAAGCAACGGGCAGCAAAGTGGCAGAGCAACTCATCGCCGCAAATGTGGATACCGTTTTTATCGTCTGTTCCCTGAACGACGACTTCAATTTAAGTCGTATTGAACGCTATCTCGCCTTGGCTCATGAAGCCGAAGTCGAACCCGTCATCGTGCTTTCCAAAGCCGATTTGTGTGGCAATATTGATGAACTAAAAAGCCAAGTACAGAAGCTCGACCCTCTATTAGTCATAGAGACAGTCAACGGCTTAGAAACAGAGAGTGCTTCTACACTCATGAGCTGGTGCGAAGAAGGACAAACCGTCGCTTTTATCGGTTCTTCAGGCGTTGGCAAATCAACTCTTGTGAATGCATTACTCGGGCAGCAAGAACAGGCGACTGGGCATATTCGTGAAGACGATAGCAAAGGGCGACATACAACTACATCGCGCTCTATCCATCTATTACCTGATGGCGGCATCTTGATTGATACTCCGGGAATGCGCGAGCTTCAACTAGCAGACTGCGAAGTGGGTGTCAGTGAGGCATTTTCTGACATTGAGGTTCTCGCTCAGCGTTGTCGCTTTGGTGATTGCCAGCATCAAACTGAGCCGGGTTGCGCAGTTCAAGCTGCGATTGAAAATGGCACACTGGAGGTTCGTCGTTTCAATAACTATCAAAAACTATTGCGAGAACAAGCCTTTAACGGCGCGACTTTGGCAGAACAACGAGCTCAAAGTCGACAGTTCGGGAAACTCACTCGAAATGCCATGAGTGATAAGCGCAGGCGCCAACAAAGTTATTGATTTGTTACGTTTGAGTTGTCAATAAAATCAAAGGAGACGAAAGTCTCCTTTTTAACAACTTTATTAAAAACCATTACTCATAACTAATGATAATTTTCAACATAAAAATCTTATTTAAATAACATTGAGCAAACATTTAATCCAAAAACAAACTAAAACTAGACACAAAATATTACCAAGCTAAGATATGTGATATTCAGCAAGAAAATGGCTGAATTTATAAAAACAGGATAATTGATAATCATGTGTCTTAGTGACCAGAAGCAATGCTCACCCCTTGCAATACAAGGGCATTATCGCCGTGTAATGATGGACTATTGCCCTGCTCGCTCTGGCATAAAATTGCAGGAATGATGTATGCAACACAACAGCCTCGTTGCCCGATTTGCTCGTGGTAACCTCGTCGTCCAGATCCTTGTCGGTATTGTCTTTGGTATTTTGCTCGCCACAATTTCCCCAAGCCATGCCGAAAGTGCAGGATTAATTGGTAGCCTTTTTGTTGGTGCTCTTAAAGCGATCGCGCCAATCCTTGTGTTTATTTTGGTTGCTGCTTCAATTGCGAACCAAAAGAAAAACCAGCACACGTACATGCGTCCAATCGTTGTACTGTACCTGATGGGTACGTTCTTCGCGGCGCTATCAGCAGTGGTTCTAAGCTTCCTTTTCCCGACCAATTTAACGCTTGTCACCGGCGCTGAAGGTGCAACGCCGCCTCAAGGTATTGCTGAAATTCTACGCACATTGTTGTTTAAACTGGTCGACAACCCAGTAAATGCACTAGTAGAAGCAAACTACATCGGCATTCTTGCTTGGGGTGTGGGTCTGGGTCTTGCGCTACACCACGCATCTGCAACAACGAAAGCCGTGTTTGAAGATCTCAGCCACAGCGTGTCTCACATTGTTCGCTTTATCATTCGTCTTGCACCATTTGGTATCTTTGGCCTAGTTGCTTCAACGTTCGCAACAACAGGCTTTAGCGCACTAGCAAGCTACGCACACCTTCTGGCGGTTCTTCTTGGCGCTATGATGATCATCGCACTCGTTGTAAACCCGGCGATCGTGTTCGTTAAAACTAAGCAAAACCCTTACCCACTTGTATTCCGTTGCCTACGTGAAAGTGGTGTAACCGCGTTCTTCACTCGTTCAAGTGCGGCGAATATCCCAGTAAACATGGCACTATGTGAGAAGCTAAAACTGGACGAAGATACGTACTCAGTATCTATCCCACTAGGTGCGACCATTAACATGGCTGGTGCTGCAATCACTATCACAACGCTAACGCTTGCAGCTGTGCACACTATGGGTATTGAAGTTGATCTACTGACTGCGCTACTGCTAAGTATTGTGGCTGCGGTTTCTGCATGTGGCGCATCAGGTGTTGCAGGTGGCTCGCTACTACTTATCCCACTTGCGTGTGGTCTGTTTGGTATCTCAAACGACGTAGCAATGCAGGTTGTAGCGGTTGGCTTCATCATCGGCGTGATTCAAGACTCTGCTGAAACTGCACTAAACAGTTCAACAGACGTTGTCTTCACAGCAGCAGTTTGTAAATCAGAACAGCAAAAAGCTCAGTAAGACTGACAGAATAAATAGAAAGGGGAGCCGATGATGGCTCCCCTTTTTTATATACTAATTATTTGCGCTCAATTACGCGGTGGCCAGAGCCACCTCTTCAATTGAGAAATGCTTACTTGGCTCAACAAACTCTTGCTGTGCCGCGATAGTTTGCAGCTCCCACTCCCCTGCATGGTAAGTGGCGCTTAATACCCCGTAGCACGCGTCATGGCAGTGTTGGAAAGCTTGCTTAGGAGACCACCCCTTCAATAATCCAGCGGTGAAGATAGCCGAGATAAGATCACCCACACCCACAGGCTGTTTGGCAAACTCAAACTGAGGACGCTTCGCTAAGTAAATGCCTTCTTGCGTTGCCAGTAACATGTTGAAGCTGCCATTCTCTAGGCAGTAAAGGTGCTTCACTAGCACTATTTTTGGACCTTTCGCTAGTGCACGTTGGCATGCGGTGATCGCATCGTCTAGTGAGTGGATTTCCATCTCTGAAAATTGGCTTAGCTCGAACTGGTTAGGCACGATCACGTCCGCCATTGGCATCAAACGAGTCAGAAGATTTTCAGCAATACCCGGAGCTACAATGCAGCCTTTGTCTGGCGCGCCCATCACAGGGTCGCAAACATAAAGTGCCTTCGGGTTCGCTTGCTTCACCTTCGTCACGGTTTCTTCAACAGCAAGGCACTGCTCTGCGCTGCCTTGGTAGCCCGTCAACACCGCTTGGCACTTTTCCAATGCACCGATGTTACTAAGACCACGAACTAACTCGCTGATGTCTTCAGCCGCAAACGCTCGCCCAGTCCAGCCTTCTTGATACTGCGTGTGGTTAGAAAATTGAACGGTATGAATCGGCCATACTTCGAAGCCCATGCGTTGCATTGGGAAAACGGCACTGCTGTTACCAGCATGACCAAAAGAAACATGAGATTGTATAGAGAGGATACCTTGCATAGTACCTTACCTCTTATTGTTGTTATCGATAGTTCAAAGACAGCGGCAAGCGCCAGTTTTGCGAAACCAGTAGTGTATCCGACAAACCAAGATTCTCTAACTCAATTCTCGTTAACTTCTTCAGAGTAAGTTGGAGCGCTGGTTTTCAACACCATCTTCTTGATTTCCATTTTGTCTTTATTCAGTGCGATTTCTAGGGTATCTCCTTCCCTTATCCCGAGTTGAGTCAGGATTACGCTTGGAATGACTACGGCGGTATCGTCACCGATTTTAACAGGTTGACTTATCATCTTTCGTCCTCCAAATGTCGAAAATGAGTTTTCACATCATTGGATATTTATTCCCAAGAGCCTTGTTCTGACTTGGGCTTGGCATAAGCGCCTAAAAACAAAGAGCCTTCCACACCGCGTTTGGGAAGGCTCTTTCATTATTATTTTTTAATTTGCTAAAGGCTCATGCTTGGCAGCAATCAGACCGTAAGCACTCCAGCCTAGGAAGGTGACGATTGAGCCCCACATCATCGCTTCGTAGCCAGAACCATATAGCGCGTAGAAGCTGTATAGGGAACCAATCAGAGCGATAATGTTGGTGGTTTTCATCTCGCGCTCTGGCACGTGCGCCACTTGCTGCATGATGAAAATTGCGCCCATACATAGGATGTAAGGAATAACGTTCGTTACTACCGCTAGGTTAACCAGCGCTTCGAACTGCTCGTTCAGCGTTGGAGAAATAGTCATTAAAGACAGCACCGATTGGATAACCGTGATGGCCACCATACCTTTGATTGGCGTACCACGTTTGTCCACTTGAGAGAACAGTTTAGGGAAGAAGCCCGCATCAGAAGATGATTTGAACACTGACGCGATAGTGAACTGCCAACCTAATAGAGAACCCGCACAAGCCAATACCGCCATACCAGCAACCGCTTTACCTGCTGCTGAGCCAAGCATCACAGACCATACGGTTGAGAATGGCGCGGTAGAAGCGGCAAGCTCAGAGTTTGCAACGATACCAGAACAGATGTTTGTCGATACAATGTAAACCACCGCAGCAATCAACGTACCGCCCAATACTGCGATTGGTACGTTCTTCTCTGGGTTTTCTACTGCTTCAGAGTTCGCACAAGCTGATTCAAGACCAAGAAACGCCCATAGTGTCATGGCAATAGAAGCGCTCACAGCTTCACCAAATGGCAGGTGGTGTGGGTTCCAAGCTTCGATGTACATGGTTGGGTTAAACCAGAACCAACCAACAATACCTAGCGAACATACCGGTAGGATCACACCCCATACCGTGAAGGTACCGATTTGACCTGTGATTTTCGCACCACCGAAGTTAGCGAAAGTACAAATCCAAAGAATGGCGATGGTGTACAAACAGGTTTCGACCGGAGATAGGGTCACTTCAAAAAATGCGGAGCCGTAACCCACACAGGTAATCGCGATCGCAATATTCGCAATAAGGAGCGACAAACCGTAAGTCCAGCCCGCCATAAACGCACCCGATTTACCGAATGCGTAAGACGCGTAACCGTTCATACCGCCATCACGTTTACTAAAGCGACCACATTTTGCAAACACATAAGCCAACGCCAAAGAGCCCGCTGCCGTGATCAACCAAGACAACACAGAAATGGTGCCCACTTGCGCCAGTTTACTTGGCAGCATGATGATACCGGAGCCAGCCATGTTGATGAACGTCAGAATGGTTAACTGCACCACCGACATTTTTTTAGTTTCAGTACTCATAAATTATTCTCCACGAATAAGCGGTTCGCACCGACGCCAGAGCGTGGTGCGAACGGGTAGATTAATCTTTTAGGACATAGCAATGTGCGGTAGTGCGACCGTCGACATCTTCAAGGTACACACCTTGAATTTCTGGCGCGAAGCCTGGGAATCGGTTGATGCCTTCTTCTAGAGATAAGAAGTAATCCACCACCTGTTGGGTCCAGATTTCACCAGTGATCACACAGATAATGCCTGGAGGGTAAGGCAGCGCACCTTCGGCGGCTACGCGGCCGACGGCCTCTTTAAGTGGTAAGTAATCGCATTCACCGCGGAAGTATTTGCGTGTTGCCACGTCTGGTTTGTGAACCATTTGTGGGAAGTATTCACTGCGGAACATCGCTTTTTGTAGCTGTTTCACGTTCAGCTCTTTGTACATGTCATGCATTTCCTGACATAGCTGACGGATGGTGTAACCACGGTAGCGCTCTTTGTTCGCTTCGTAGACGCCTGGTAGCACGATACTGAGAGGTGCATCATCACGAATGAATTTTTCAAATCGGTTGATTTGCGCGACAAGGTGACGGATCTTACCCATATCTTCGGCTGGAGTGAGTAGGAACAAGATGGAGTTCAAGTCACACTTCTCAGGGATGATGCCGTTTTCGCGAAGGAAGTTCGCCAATAGCGTTGCCGGAATACCGAAATCTGCGTAGCTGCCGTCTTCGGCAATGCCTGCCGTGGTTAGCAACAATTTACATGGGTCAACAAAGTATTGACCTTCGCCATAACCTTCAAACTTGTGCCAGTTTGCATCTGGCTCGAACATAAAGAACTTCTTGTTGGTCGCGATCACATCAGTGTCGTAACTGCCCCAAGGTTGACCTTCAATTTCATTTGGAATGAACGGACGAATTAACTCACAACTTTTGAGAATTTCTTTACGCGCTTCGATACCTGTCTTAACTGCGTCGCTCCATAAACGTAAGCCTGCTTCACCATCGTGGATCTTCGCGTTCACATCCAATGCAGCAAACAACGCATAGAAAGGAGATGTCGATGCGTGCATCATAAACGCGTTGTTAAAGCGTTTGTGATTGCAGTAACGAGCTTGACCTTTGATATGGCGGTCTTTTTTGTGGATTTGCGATGTTTGAGAGAAGCCAGCTTGTTGTTTGTGAACAGACTGAGTCACGATCACACCCGCATCTTCTGGTTTCAGATCCAGTAACAGTGGCGAACAATCTTTCATCATAGGGATGAACTGCTCATAGCCGACCCATGCCGAGTCAAACAAGATGTAGTCACAAAGGTGGCCGATCTTATCCATGACGTAACGAGCGTTATAAATTGTACCGTCGTAAGTACCCAACTGGATGATGGCCAGGCGGAACGGACGTTCATCTCGTGCACGCTCTGGAGATACTTTCGCGATTTGAGCACGAATGTACTCTTCATCGAAACAGTGCTCATCCATACCACCAATGAAGCCCCAAGGGTTACGCGCCGTTTCTAGATAAACCGGCATACCACCCGCTTGGATTAACGCGCCGTGGTGATTCGACTTGTGGTTATTGCGGTCGAACAATACCAAATCGCCTTCAGTTACTAGCGCGTTACACACCACTTTGTTTGAAGCAGAAGTACCGTTGAGTACGAAGTAAGTTTTGTCAGCGTTAAATACTTTTGCAGCGTGTGCTTGCGCTTGGTGTGCAGAACCTTCATGGATCAGTAAGTCACCTAAGTCCACGTCCGCGTTACACAAGTCGCTACGGAATAGGTTTTCGCCAAAGAAATCGTAGAATTGTTTACCAGCAGGGTGTTTTTTGAAGAACTGACCACCTTGGTGCCCTGGACAGTCAAACGCCGAGTTACCCATCTCAACGTAGTGCGTTAATTGCTTGAAGAAAGGAGGGAGCAGACGACACTCATATTTAGTCACAGCTTCATTAATTTGACGGCAGTAGTAATCGATAGATTGTCTTTCTAAATCAATAACCCCCGTTAACCAAACGTAATCTTCTGCCGAAACTGGAGTTTCATCGGTCACTAAGAAAACAGGAATTCCGTACCCTGTTTCCGAAATCATTCTGTGCAGACCCGCTTTAATGTCTGCTGACGTAATAATAGCCGCACCAACGTCGGTTAATTCAACTTGTTCTAAAGGCAGTAAGTGACGATTAAATTGTTCATCTAAAGATTCAGCTAATAAGCTAAAGTCTTCAGGCATGTAATTACTAACACCTATAATTAAACGTTTCATTTGAAATATCTCTTTTTGTTCTTTAAAAATGACAAGGACAGATATTACAAACGAAATATTTATTTAAAATTCAAATTACAAATTTCGTGATTAAATTTTCATATTTAAAAGACTTATTTTATCGAATTAAAATTTAGAGACTTTCATCACTTTCCAGCTTCTATCTCAATGATATTGAAACGCACCTAAAAGGAAAGAACCTTCAATAATTATGTGACAACGCCCATTATTAAAAAGAAGGTTATTATAAGAAAATAAAGTTTTGAGATTTCCATCACTATATAATAAGTTAAATTATATTATTGCAGTTTAAAACACTCCACTTTTAACCAAATTTAAACACATAATAAAAGAGCCATCAACACATGTATTGATGGCTCTTTACTTTGGATATAAAGAAAAAACAACTTAATTGAATAAATGACTATCTAGCTTGACTCCACCATTCGACCATTGCTGATAACGCTTTACAGACATGCCTGACGAGTACATGGTATGTTTACAATCCATACACTCAACAAAATACAACCCACTCATTCCTGCCATAACGTGCAGCCTTCGGCTATCGCAGCGCTTGCAGGACAGGCGCTTTACTTTGGTGTTGACGTCAATACGCCGAGCAAAGTTTAACGTTTCGTGAGAGCATAAAGCGTCAACAGCACTATCTTTAAAAGGATGCTCACTAAGTAAATAATTAATGGCGTAATCGTACACCGGGGGGATTGAAGATTTTCCACTTTCAATATTACTTATCTTAGCAACGGAAACGCCTAATAAAGAAGCGAACTCAGCCTTACTGTACTCTAAGATAAATCTTGAAGAGATGAATTTATCTGCACTAATGATTCTCAACATACACAAATCTCTAATAGAAATAAAAACAGAGCAAACTAATTCGCTCCATTTCTGCTGAAACATGTAATGAAAAAGTTACTTCCTAGTGTAATTCTGCATATTATCTATGCTATTTTATTTTGTACGTCATCTTGCGCCTAATTAATTATAAAATCAATAATCCATGCCTAAATATAAAAACACAATTTAAGATTTATAATACAATTTTTAATTTACATTATTAGATAAAGTAATGAATACTATTCACCTATTACTCTGGGCATCAAGTATTGCTCTTCAATCATTATTACTATCAATTGAAGAGACTTGATTTGAGCCCAACAGGAGAAGTAGATAAAGAGGGAAATCCCTCTATTTGAAGATAAACATATCCCGCCTTAGCTAAGTACTAAAAATGTGTTGAAAAATCGAATAAATAGTATGCAATCCAGTAAATAAATCGCTTAGATAAGTTTACAGTCTGTAATTGTGATCGACAGAGATACTGAGACAGAAAGGCAAAAGAAAAGCCTCAATTATGAGGCTTATGGATAAGATAAATTATGGTTGAAGGAAATTCTGCGTGAAATCGAGCGCCTCTTTAGAGAGCTTTTTTTCGGTGGACGATGTGGTTGTCTGTCCCTCCGTCGTTGCGGTCGTCATGTCAGGCTGGAAGTTCGGCGCCGATGCTTCATCCCATGCGTTAGCATCGTCTTTATTTTCGTCACTCAACACCGCGTTAAGCTCCTCCTCTGCAGGAAAATACGCTTCGCGTTTGTACACCTTGTTCAGCGCACGAATAATGGAATGCTTTCTCACCATCCCTGACGCAAGCTTTCTTTGCAACGGTTTCGCTATGGATTGCAATCCAACGACGACATCAACACCAATATTGGTTGCCACTTCGTCACGCAACGTACGCGCTGGCTGATACCCCATATTGGCAGCAAGAAACAACCAAACATAAGCAATCGCATTGCCTGTTTTACCTTTGTCCTTCCACGCTTCGCCAGCATGATACATCGCCTCGGCGCTACCACCTTCTGCGGCTCTTTCAAGCCAATAGCAGCCTTTGACCATGCTTTTTTCTGTACCAACACCATTTAGGTAACATAAGCCAACTTGGATTTTTCCGTCCGCACTGTCTTTTTCAGCCGCTTTCATAAACCAATAAAGCGCATCTGCACTGCGTCCTGCACTATTGTCTGGTGAAAGTTGCCACTCACCCATGTAAAGCATGGCATCAATACAGCCTTCTTCGGCTGCAGTTTCAATCAGTTGGTTACCTTTGGGAATATTTTTTTCCGTTCCGCGACCAAAAACCAACGCTTTGCCTGTCGCAAATTTCGCTTCGGTATCCCCTTCCATTCCGGCAATGGCGGTACGCCAAAAGTTTGCCTGCTCTTTTAAAATCACATCTTCACGCATGCGCTCACTCAAGCGAACAATACCGTACATTCCCGTCACATTGTCCAACTTAGCGGCTTTATCATACCAATACAGCGCTTGACGAATGTTGTCCTTCTCAGCTTCTTTCGCTAGAAATAAAATGGTGGGGATATGTCCGGTTTCTGCTTTGAACTCACGCTCTTTACGCTCTTGCTCTCGCGCTTTTTGCATCGCCTTTCGATAAGCGGCTTCGCGAGCTTTCCTCTCTGCCTCGAGTCTCTGTTTCCGCATCGACAACGAGATCATCCACACAAATATCAGGACGAGTGAAAGGCCAGTTGCCGCAATGGCAATGCCCATACTACTCATAAATAGCCTCTTTTGGTTTCAGGGCCCAATTCATCTCCCTCTCAGGGAAATATTAAGATTACGCGCCGACATAACGCCGACTACCTTCATTATATAACGACCACTTAGCGAAAATCTGAAGCTTGCCAAGACTTAATGGTGGTATTTTATTCAATATCACTGCAACTTATTTTTAATTAAAAAATATTACTGCGAATTTTATAGAACTTAGTCACGGTTTTGGGGCTGAGATATTCTCCTCCCCTATCATCCCCCCTTACTCCTCCTATAAAAATTTACATTTTAATGATGTGCAGAAGCTCTCACTATGCGTCTGTTTTATTATTTAATTTGTGAACAAAATCGACTGTGACAGAAAATTTTCACTTGTAAAAAACTTAACTGCCTGCTCTCACATTTTGCTGATGATTCAGTGTATTAGCATCTAGTTGAACATTTCCTTTTTCGGCATCTGCCTTTCTAGCGTGTGCGAAACCTTCTTGATGACTGAGTCAGCGAAGGCAGCGCGCAGCTCAATATCAATTCAATAACAATGGATTTGTAAACGTGGACAATAAGACATTTAAATTATCAACAATTGCCAAAACCGTACTGCCTTTGATTTCCGTCGCAGTCATCAGCGGTTGTGGTAGTGATAGCACGAACGAAGATACGACGAACCCGGGCTCAGGCTTGTACCCTGCGGGAGAGAACGAGGTCGTCATTTATTACAAACGCGATGTGGCGTCCGCTTCAACGGCCAGCGACTACGAAGGTTGGGGCTTGCACCTGTGGAACGGTGAAGGCTGTACCAGCACAGATTTAGACGCAATGGGCATTCCTGGCACAGGAACGGATTGGTCGGCACCGCATCCATTCGATGGCATCAACGACACCTACGGTGCTTACTACGTACTGAAAGTGAACCCAGATGCCTCTGACCCACACGAATGCATGAACTTCATTCTGCACAAAGGTGATGAGAAAGCATTCGGCAGTGCAAACTCAAAAGTGGAGCTGACGAAAATCGGCGAATCTAAAGGGTTGTTTGGCTTCCACGGCAGCAGTGAGCTTTACTACGAGCCAATCGAAGAACGCCCTGTTGATATTGATGGTCAAAAAGCGCATTGGCTAGATGCCAACACCATCGCGTGGGAAGCGGCGGCCAATGCGGATTCCATGAAGCTGTTCTACAGCCTCAGCAACGACATTAAAATGGATGAAGACAAGCAAATCTCCGGTGGCACAGCGGTTGAGTTGACGAAAGCAGGTGATTTATCTGATGGTCTGAAATCACGCTTCCGTCACCTTGCTAGCCTCCAAGCTGCAGGCATTGATGTCGATGACGCGACCCTACGCACGATCCTGAAGTCACAAATCGTTATGGTAGCTTACAACGCAAATGGTGACGTCATTTCTGCAACTGAAGTGCAAAAGCCGGGCGTTTTGGATGCGGTGTTTGCCGATTCCAAGGCAGGTAACGCGATTGGTCAAGAACTCGGCGCGATTGTGGAAGGCGGTGCCGCAACCTTCAAACTATGGGCACCAACTGCCCAAGATGTTGATCTGATAATCTACGATGAAAACTTAGCGGAAGAAGCGACCGTTGCCATGACGGAAGACCCAGCAACAGGTATCTGGGTTTCTGAGGCACAAAGCAACGTTGTCAACAAATACTATCGCTACCAAGTTAAGGTATACCACCCAACAACTGGCGTCGTTGAAACGCGTTTGGTAACAGACCCATATTCAATGAGCTTGTCTAAGAACTCACGATACTCGCAAGTGGTTGATTTAGATGATCCAAGCTTAATGCCTCAAGATTGGAAAAACTACGCACGCCCAACGGTTAAAAAAGACGAAGACCACGTCCTTTACGAGTCACACATTCGTGATTTCAGCTTTAACGACAGCAAAGGCACACCAAGTCTTGATGGCAAATATCTGGCGCTTACAGAACCTGAGCGTGAGTCTGTATCTCACTTACAAGCTTTAAAAGATGCTGGCCTAACAACGCTACATATCCTGCCAGCATTTGATATTGCAACCGTGGATGAAGACGCTGACCAGCGAGTCGATATCACCGACACCGTGGGTAAACTTTGTGGCATCAAGCCAGAAGCGTCCATTTGTGAGACCGAAGATGACGGCAAAGTGATTGAAGAGGTATTAAACAGCTACGACCCAACAACGGGCAAAGCACAAGCGTTGATGAACGATCTTCGCATGCTAGACAGCTTCAACTGGGGTTACGACCCATACCACTACACCGTGCCAGAAGGCAGTTATGCGACCGATCCTAACGGGTCTAAGCGTATTCTTGAGTTCCGCGAAATGGTTCAAGCGACGCATAAAATGGATCTGAAACTGGTCATGGACGTCGTGTACAACCACACAAATGCATCTGGTGTGAACGAAAAATCAGTACTGGATAAGATTGTCCCTGGGTACTACCACCGCCTAAACGTCAACACTGGCGGCGTAGAAAACTCAACCTGTTGTGATAACACCGCCACCGAAAACCTAATGATGGGTAAACTGATGGTTGACTCATTGATGGTGTGGGCGGATGACTATAAAGTCGATGGTTTCCGTTTTGACCTTATGGGCCACCAGCCGAAAGATGTCATGGTTTACGCACTTGAAAAAGTCCGTGAAATTGATCCGAATACTTTATTCTACGGCGAAGGCTGGGACTTCGGTGAAGTCGCGCAAAACGCTCGCTTCGATCAAGCGACACAAGTCAACATGGCGGGGACAGAAATCGGTACTTTCTCTGATCGTCTGCGTGACGCAGTTCGTGGCGGAAGCCCGTTTGATGGCGGTGTAGATTCAGAAGGTAAGCACCCACTTCGCTTCAACCAAGGCTTTGGTAACGCCGCTTACGCGAACGAAGAAACTAAAACTGATGCAGAATCTGTGAATGGCCGCCTACACAACCAAGATCTGGTCCGTCTAGGTATGGCAGGCAACTTAGCTGACTACGTCCTTCTGGATTACAAAGGCGAAACCAAACTTGGTAAGAATGTTGATTACAATGGTGCTCCAGCAGGCTACACAAAAGTGCCATCAGAGAACATTTCCTACGTGTCTAAGCACGATAACCAAACGCTGTGGGACAACAACGCTTACAAGATTGCGACAGGCACTTCATCTGCTGAGCGAGCACGAATGCAGTCTGTATCACTATCAACGGTGATGCTAGGTCAAGGTATTCCGTTCATTCACATGGGTTCTGAGCTATTGCGATCTAAGTCAATGCAGCGTGACTCGTACGATTCTGGTGACTGGTTCAACCGTGTATTCTTCGATGGAAGCGACAATAACTGGAACGTTGGTCTACCACGTGAAGACAAAGACGGTGCAAACTGGGAGTTGATCAAAACCATCGTCGGTGACAGCACGGCGAAACCAGACTCAACGGACATCGAGCTGACTAAGCAACAATTCCTAGAGCTACTAAAAATCCGCAGTACAAGCGAACTGTTCCGCTTAGACACCGCGCAAGAAGTGATGAATCGTGTTGATTTCCGCAACGTGGGCCAAGACCAAGTAGAAGGCTTGATTGTGATGTCTATCGACGATGGCACATCAGCAGGTGCCGATTTGGATTCGAACTACGATGCTATCGTGGCCGTTGTTAACTCAACATCAACTGAGAAATCTTTCAAAGTTGCTGGCGCAACTGGTTTCGAGCTGCATGAAGTTCAACAAAACTCTGCGGATGACATCGTGAAAGGTGCAAGCTTCGCCAATGAAACGTTCACAGTACCAGCACTGACAACAGCGGTATTCGTACAGCCACAAGACGGCGCGCAAGGTGCAGGCCTACCAGTAAACACGGACAATAAAGACGTATCGAGCATTCCTCCTTACGGCGAAACTGTGGTTTACGTCAAAGGCACCATGAACGAGTGGTCAGATAACAGTGACTGGGCGATGACCTTTATTGGCAATGGCATGTACTCTGTAACTGGCGTTCTTGAAGCAGGTGAACACGAGTTCAAATTTGCGGACGCAGGATGGGCAAATCCAAACATCGGTTGTGATGCTGCGGATTTGGCTTCTGGCTCACTAGACTTAGGCTCTGCGGGGAACTGTACGTTGTCTGTCGCTGAAACTGGTAAGTACAACTTCACTCTGAACGCGTTACATGTTCAAGATGAAAGCGTAGAAAAACCTGTCGTTTCAGTGACGAAGTCAGCAGATGCACCAACATTCGGTGAAACAGCACTTTACCTACGTGGCACTATCACCACATGGGATACTCCAGCGCAAGACTCAACTGCGAAGTTCAGCTATGTAGCAAATGACGTTTACTCGCTAGACATTGACCTAGCGGCGGGCAACTACGAGATGAAAGTTGCGAGCGCAGACTGGGCAGCAGACACCAACTTCGGTGGCGAAGGTAGTGTTGAGCTTGGTAAAGCGCTAACGATGGAAGTCGGTGGCGGTAGTGCAAACCTCAAAATTGCGATTGCAGAAGCGGGAAATTACAACTTCCACTTCAACGCGGCTGACAAGTCGGCGCCAATCGTGACGGTAACGAAAAACTAGTTTCATTTAAAAACATCCGTAATGAAAAAGGGGAAGCATCACGCTTCCCCTTTGTTTTTTTGGCGTCACTAAATGGTGGATACCAAAATCAAGAAGGTGTTAGTTTCCCCAAATCTGTTCAATAAACTCAGGGTGATCAATGAATGGATTACGATTGCCCTGAAACTCAAACACTTGTTGATTGCGGTTTTGTTCTTTTTCACTAACGGGATCATTTTTGTGCCAACGTTTCAGCATGTTTAACATCCAAGGTTCAAAAACCGTTGAACTTGAACCATCAAGGACAGCATCCGCATTACTTGAGTTACCTTCCCAGTTACCTACAACATTTTCATAGCGGGTTGCCATGTAGAAATAGGCACGAGCAAAGTCGCCTTTGAACTCATCGATCGGCTCAAACACCGTACCGGAATAACCTAGGCTAGTACTTGCTTGACCAAGTTTAGAACCATTACTAGACACGTACGTCGCGGTGGCAACTTCACCAAATGGCCAGTTACTGCGCTTCGCATTCACATAGCCATCGGTCGCAAACAAATGGTGACCATCTGAGTTCATCGGCTCAACTTTGCCGCCAAACCAGCTTTTCGGGAACGAGTGTTCACGGTTGTAGCAATCCCCTTCTTGGCTATATTGACCACATTGGTCTGTCACTTTCGTGAAGCTGATAGCATCACTGCCCGCAGGTTTCTCTGAATACATATCGAGAATAGAGCCATCATTTTCGTAATAGCGATCAATATCAGCATCTTTTACCAAGGTCCACACCGCAGAATAACCTCGGCTAGTGTGGTTGTTGATGATGTTAAACAGCGCCGTTTTTAGAGCGTAGCCCGTCTTGCCAGACGCCGCTTGGTAGTAACCATCAACTACTGGTGGGGTCGTGGTTGAGTCACCTAACGTAAAGTCAGTGGTTTCGCTTTTCGCAAATTCAGCGCCAGAGGCAAGTGTATTATCCCCCACCTTCAACGCGTAAGACCCCGAACCATTGCCACAGCAAATGCCGTCGCCATAGCTGTCTTGAATCGTAAATTGGTAGTTACCATCGGCTAAACACATGGTCTTTTCAATAGTGGTTGACGACTCATACCCCTGACCAGAGAAAAGCACTTGCGCTTGGCTATTTTTCAACTCCCAGCTAGTTTCTGAGCCATAGTTGTCCGTCGTGAGTGTAAGAACCACTTCATGATCGCTACAATTTTCTACAGGAGGTTGTGTACTTGTCTCGGTCGGTTGAAAATTATCGACGTAGACAACTTCTGAGCCATCAAACCCGGCCTCATCATAAAAACGCAACCCGACATTGATGGTCTTGTTCGAACTCGCAGTATAGTTATGCGCCAGCTCTTGCCACTGGTTTACCTGCTGCGGATCTGAGTAATTGTGATAACCATCAACCACCAGACGTGCTTTTACATTTCCTTCGGTGTGATAAACCGAGACAGAAAACGGATAGGTTTTCCCTTGCTCCACATTAATGGTTTGCAAAAGGTCAGTGTTGCTTTGGGTACCTGTATTCACGACGACTTGAGCAGCCAGGCCGCCCGATTTGATTTGTTCGCTGCTTGGCGACACCGCGATGCCAGCGTCAATCACTGACCACTGCGTAGGCGCACTGCCATTCCACTGTTCAAAGTCACCATTGAGAATTTGGCTATATACAAGCGGAGAGCTAATAACAGCAAGAAGACAGAGGGGTTTCGTTATGGATTTCATTATACTTTTCCATTAGTTATGTAAATCCCAAACACGATAAACATATTAGTAAGGCATAAGTAATCCTTCGGTCACACTTTTACGTTGCACAAGTGTTAATTTACTTTTTAATGTGCAGCTTATCTCACAAATATCTACCTGCCGAAAACAAACGCCAATGCAAAAAGCGAAGCAACCTGTTGGCTACATCGTTGGAACCGTCATTCCGCAGCCAATTTCAGAATTAAAACAATGTGATCCAGTGATCGTTTACAAATGTTAGTGCGACAGACCTCTTGACCGCGATCCCCAGTTTTGATCTATTACTGTTATTTAACGGTCACT
>NZ_JAKKCL010000008.1:0-221153 GCF_021728175.1 Vibrio sp. A1-1 | reverse complement strand
TTTAGGGGCTTTCTTTCTGCTCATAACAAACAGGATGAAGCACTGGAATGATCACTCAATAGCCAAAAGTGGATCAAGTGCTGAGTGTCACACTTTTTCTGTCAATATGGGCTCGGTGAACACTTACCTTTGATCGGCTTCATGGGTGTTGTGGTTGGTTCTGTTATTTCCTATGTGGCAACATACAAATTTAAAAAGTTGGAACTTGAAACGAACGAGCGGCAAAAGCAAAAAGAAAATTTGAACTTAATCTACTGTTCTTTCTTGTCAAAGGTGTCAACTGCGATTAGTGCCCTAGATTTAGATAGCTCTAAAAACTACTCAACTTATCTCTCGCCAATCAACGAGGATCTCGTTCTTATTGAATTATTTAGTACTAACGAAGTGTATGACAAAGCTAGCTTATTAGTTTCAGAGGTGACCGATTTATTTGCAGATGAGCCTTCGGCTACTTTTGGTTCGTTCAACAGACTGAAAAGTGACTTCGTAAATGCGGTTAAAACTCAGGATAAATCAAATGTATGACAAAAAGAGCTTAATGCGCATAAAGCTACCGCCTAAGGTTGAGATAGGCGGATTTTCATGTGAGATGTCGTTATTTAAACTCTTTTAGAACTTCTTTTTTAACTTTGTTCCATTGGTTTTCATCATCGAATTCTTCGACAAGCATTAGGTCGTGAAGGTAGATACTATCTCCCAACGTTTCCCCTGATTTACGAACAAAGCACTTAAAGATACGCGCCGAGCCAAATATAGGGTTTATGCCAAAAGCATATGCTACACAACCGACTTCAAAGCGTTGTTTTTTTCCAAAAGCGTTTGTTGATACAACCGATAAAGTGTTAGTAATCGTTTGGTCTTTGACTATAGTCTCAGAGTCAAGGATTTTGATTTCTGCGACAGCGTCATTAATAAGTTCATAAAATTTCTTAGTAAACGTTTCTAAAGGCACTGAGGCATTCTTTAACCCTTGTACAGTTCGTTCTTTTACTATTTCTTCTAGGTGTTTTTTTTCTTCTCCTGAAAGCGTTGGGTTTAAACCTGCTAGAATGACATCTGCTTCTTGGTTGAATGATTCATCGTCCAGTTCACAGGAAAACTGAGATATAGCATTAGAAATATCTTTCTCTAATTGTGTTTTTTTTGCCAAATACAAAGCAT
Organism: Vibrio sp. A1-1; assembly: GCF_021728175.1. Lineage (NCBI taxonomy): Bacteria > Pseudomonadati > Pseudomonadota > Gammaproteobacteria > Vibrionales > Vibrionaceae > Vibrio > Vibrio sp. A1-1. The sequence goes on along the minus strand of NZ_JAKKCL010000008.1, from coordinate 219,992 downwards.
CTCTTAGGGAATCACGCTCTTTTATCAATTCATCTTTATTATGTGAGGCTGACTTTCTATAATCTTGTAACGCGATGAGTTCAGCTAAATAGTCTTGCTGGTATGGATCATCCTTGTATTTGGCTATTTCTTCTACAAGGGAATCATCACCTTGCCAACCCCAATCACTAATTTTTTTAGTTATCGCTTCAATTTCATCCGTGTCATGTAGAATGTTTTCGTAAATATCTATAATTTGTCTAAATGCAGTCGCACCATTGAATTGCTGTTTAACTCTGTTAACTAATTGCTCTGGAGTCTCATTATCTTTGATAACGTGACCACAATACTTTGTGCTACCAGTTTCTATAACTAAGTTCTTGTTAACTTGTGTTTGCAAGTACTTTTCATAGATAGCATCTTTGTTAACCAAACCGACAAGGCCTGTAGCTGCAACTATGATTACAGGTGCTAAAAATTTAATCATTAGAGTCTCTTAAGTATAAATTCATAAAATATCGCTAATAGTACTGCATAGTCATACGTAGGCATAGTTACATGACAAATAAGGATAGATGTCGCGCCGCTGACATCTTATCCGGGTATTGGACAAACCTGACGCCACTTTATTTAGTAGATTATTCGATGAAGATTGAAGCGGACTACTCCTGAGCTATCTACACCATTAGCTTTGGACATCGAGTTAAGCGACTTTTCCATACTGTAAGTAATTTATGAGATGCTAATATTCTAATTTCCGAAACTCATTTATGTCCAAAAGCGAGTTTCAAACTTTGTTGTCACACTTTCGTTGGATAGCCACATTGATTGAGTCTAAGTGTCGATCTTTATTGTCAGTATTGGGTTCTTTTAGCCACGATAGTAACGCACTTCGGAAATAGAAAAGTTTCAAACTTTAATGTCCTCCGACACTTTGTAGTTCAGAGTTAAGATTCTATTTAAATAAGGAGCGTATGTTTCCCCTACTAAAACTAATCTATAAACTAACCTACAATTAGTGTCCGACAAACGTTCCCTTACTGGCTGGGTATTAATTAATCACTCTGCCTCAAGCACCTTAAATTGCACGTCCTGGCATATGACATCGATAAATTAGACACTTTTCTGTAGAGGAAAAGTGTCTAATCTGAGAGAAAGCTCAGTGAAGAGAATCTCTTAACTTAAGAAGGGGGTCTAAACGGCAACTATACCGAGAATGCACCTTCCCAAACGATTTGGCGGTAGCGTTCAGGGTTTGTGTCACCTTCAGTACTGAAGAGTAGGACTACCGATTCTTCACTAAGGCCAACATTTCCGTTGTGTTTGACGATTTCGTTCAGTGCTCCAAGAGTAATCGCACCTGACTCACCGCTGGTGATCGCTTGATCGCCGGCCAGTGGGTTACCATACATTCGCATACCTGTTGCAGAGACATTGTCCTCTACAGCGATAAAGTAACGGCTGCAATCTCTTAAAATTGGCCATGTCACAGGGTTAGGTTCACCACAAGCTAGACCTGCCATGATAGAGCTAAGGTCGCCTGTCACGTTAACCATATTTCCTGCTTCGCTGGTACCAGAGCGATAGATACAATCTGCGGCTTTTGGCTCTGCGATGATAGTGTCAAACTTAGTTGGATCCAGCCTATCGGCTAAGTAACCTAATACGCCACCGGCCATCGCACCAACACCCGCTTGGAGAATGACATGGCTAGGCGCGTCAAAACCAAGTTGCTCTACTTGTTCTACAGCTTCGTCGGCCATTGTCATATAGCCTTGTGAAATCCAAGTTGGGATCTCTTCATAACCGTCCCAAGCGGTGTCTTGTACTAGCATCCAACCGTTGGCTTGAGCGGTATCATTTGCCAAACGCACGGTATCGTCGTAGTTCACTTCGGTCACGATACACTCTGCACCCAAGCCACGAATGCGATCGACACTAGCCTGAGGCGAGCCTTTTGGCATATAAACAACCGCCTGTTGTCCCATTTCACGCGCTGCCCAAGCCACGCCAGTACCATGGTTGCCCGCTGTCGCGGTTGCAAAGGTTAACGGTGCTTCCAGTTTTGATGAAACGGTTTTCAGGTCGATCTCTGCGATATCGACATTAAGGTGTTTTGCTAACTGACGACCTAGAGCGTATGAGCCGCCAAGCACTTTAAAGGCGTTAAGCCCAAAGCGCTTCGATTCGTCTTTTACCAAAATGGCTTTTACACCAAGTTGTTTTGCTAGTGCTGGCAATGAAACGAGGGGTGTTGGCTGGTAGCCGTCGATCTGAGAATGAAAGGCACGGGCTTGTTTGGCTTGCTCAACACTAAAGAGTTCGCTTTTTTTCCCGGAAAAGAATGAGTTTTTAGATAGATTTAGCATAGGGCACACTTAATGAATAACGTTGGGAGAAGAAAAGGCCATCGAGAGGGAATGACCTTTTCGTTGCATTTTATTTGATTACGTAAGCGATCGCTTCTACTTCAACAAGCGCGTCTTTTGGCAATCTTGCCGCCTCTACACACGAGCGTGAAGGCGCGTTTTCAGTACCAAATACTTCAGTATACACTTCGTTGAATGCAGCAAAGTCTTCCATGTCAGATAGGAAGCAGGTTGTTTTCACCACGGTTTCCATGGAAGCGCCAGCTTCTTCCAGCACTGCTTTTAGGTTTGCAAGTGACATGCGAGATTGCTCAGTAATGCCGCCTTCCACAAAAGCCATGGTCTTAGGGTCTAACGGAAGTTGACCAGATGTAAATACTAAATCTTGGAAAACAGTGCCTTGAACATAAGGGCCGATAGCTGCTGGTGCATTGTCAGTATGTACTTTAGTTTTCATTTTTAATCTCTTGCCTCTTTAACTTTTGACGTCGGAAGTTAACTTTATCAAACTTTACTTCCGATCAGGTAACTTTAGTTAACGTTATTGACGTATGTCATTTTGAGAGTGGCTTTTTTATTCAAGATAAAATCAACTCTTGGTAACTATAAAACTACTTTTATTCGACTGGGTCAATAGTAAATTTAACTACATGTCACTTTGGCGAGGCTTTTGTCACGATTTTATGTCAAAAATCTGTATTTTAGTTAACTATGGTTAACCCTGCGTTTTGGGTCACATTATTTAACTAAAATATTGGTAGACTACCCTCGTACCGTTCACAATTATTAACTATAAGACTTAATTGCTCCACAACTAAGTCGAATAAGAACAAACAAAGAGGCTCCAATGAACAATTTCCTGAATCGTGGGTTTGACCAATCTGAATTTGAACACCGTACCCAACGCGCTCAAAAAGTCATGCATGACAAAAAGCTGGATGCAATGATTTTTACTACTGAACCAAACGTTCGTTACTTTACTGGTTTTCATACCCAGTTCTGGCACAGCCCAACGCGCCCTTGGTTCGTTATTGTTCCAGCTGAAGGTAAGCCTATCGCGATCATTCCAGAAATTGGCGCCAGTGGCATGGCGGGTACTTGGATTGACAACATCATTACTTGGCCATCGCCTCGTCCAGAAGATGACGGCATTAGCTTGGTCGCGAGTGCTCTGAACTCATTGCCTTGTCGTCACGGCCGAGTGGGCGCGACGCTGGGTATCGAGTCTCACCTACGTATGCCAGTGAACAACTACCTGCAACTGACCACCATGGTTAAAAAGGACTTTGTTGATGTGTCTCTAGAGATGCATGAGCTTCGTCAAATTAAGTCTCAAGCGGAAATTGAGAAGACACGAGAAATCTGTCGCATCACCAATGTCGGCTTTAACAAAGTCCCACAATACGCCAAAGCCGGTATGACGGAGCGTGAGATCTGTAAACAGTTCCGTATCGACATGTTGTTAGAAGGCGCGGATGAGTGCCCATACATTATTGCGGGCTCAGGTCCTGATGGTTACGACAGCATCATCATGGGTCCAACAGACCGCATTATTGAACCGGGTGATGTGTTGATCATTGATACCGGTGCCGTTCGCGATGGTTACTTCTCAGACTTTGACCGTAACTGGGCGTTCGGACATGCGAGTGAGCAGACAAAAGCGGCATACCGAGCGACTTATGAAGCGACGACCAAAGGTTTTGAAGCCGCGAAACCAGGTGCGACAACGACGGATATCTATAACGCGATGTGGAAAGTGCTAGAAGCGAACGGTGCACTGGGTAATGACGTAGGTCGTTTGGGTCATGGCTTAGGCATGGAGCTGACGGAGCGCCCTTCAAACACGGCAACAGACAATACGGTGTTGAAGCCGGGCATGGTGATGACGCTAGAGCCAGGCATGGTTTACGCACCGGGTAAATCTATGGTTCACGAAGAAAACATCGTCATTACTGAAGATGGCGCAGAGTGGCTATCTGAGCGTGCGGAACCTGAACTGATCATTATCGATTAATCCCCCCAAAGTACTTCTCTGTCTGCCTGATATTCAGAGAAGCACCTAGACGAGAAAATATTATGGAAACCTTACAAGAGTTTAAAGATTGGGAAATTAGCCTGTCGCATACACAAGCCCCTCGGATTGATCGGGTGCATATCGGGCTAGTTCAACTGAGCACGGATCATTCACTAGAAATGGACTGGGCAAAGTTACTGGGAACGCAGGCGGGCGTTTTTAGTTCTCGTGTTTATTACAGCAGTGAAATGACGCCAGAAGCGCTGGATCAAATTGCCACGGGTATCAGTGAAGCATCGGATCTGATAGCTACGGGTTTACCAATGGATGTGATGGCCTTTGGCTGTACCTCTGCCTCAATCATTATAGGGGAAGAAAAGGTTGGACAACTGCTCACGAAAAACCGTGGAGATATTCCCGCAACGAACCCATGGACAGCAGCTCAAGCTGCATTTAGGCACTTAGGCGCACGCAAGATCGCCGTATTCTCTCCTTATCCAACAGAGGTGAACTTCCCTCTCTATAACCAATTGACCGCTGCTGGGTTTGAGGTGTGCATTTTAGGTTCATTGGGGATCGAGAAGGATACCGACATTACCAAGATCTCTAAAGCATCCATGTTGGAGGCGTTAGAAACGATCTTGCCGGAGTCGGGCGCAGACCTTGTGTTTATGTCCTGCACTAACCTTCGCGTTCTCGATCATATCCAAGAAATTGAAGACAAGTTCAACATCCCGGTAGTTTGTAGCAACTCGGCTATGTTCTGGCATGCCATGCACCTAGTCGGCAAGAAAGCTCAATGTCCAGGTTACGGAAAATTACTAAATTTATAGGAAAGAATAATGAGTAACACAGTAAAAGGCTGGATCGCAGCCATATTTATCGGTTTGTTGTGGGGTATTCCTTGGATTGTGGGAACACCGATCTTAGAAGTTATGGACGCTCAAGTGTTAGTTTGGGTTCGTTATACCGTTGCTTTCATTACCCTGTTTGTCATTATCAAGGTCAGTAACGCGATTGGTAAGCCACAGAAAAAAGTCGACTTCAAACTTAACTGGGAAAATCGCCATGATATCTTTTGGGCTGCTTCTTGTGGGATTATTGGTCAGGGCGCATTTAGTTTCCTGTCGTTTCTGTCTTTGGACTATATCACTGCATCTGAAAATGGCGTTATACAGGGGCTAATCCCAATCATCATCCTTTGCGTGGGTTTCTTGCGTCACGGTGAACGATTTACTGTACTGCAAATTGTCGCGGCGGTTGGTGCGTTTGCAGGCGTAGCGATTTTGGTGATGGATCCATCGGTCGAAGGCAGTGGTTTTAATATTGGCCACTTAATCTGCCTTGGTAGTGCGGCGAGTTTCTCAACAATGGCTTATGCACGGGCTAAGCTTGCAGAGAAATACGGTTCAGTTGCGACCATGTATCATCAGTTCGTATTTGCCGCGATTGGCTTCGGGATCTACTTGCTGTTTGTTGGTGCGGACTTCTCTTCTGCTCTAGGTATTTTCTCTTCTCCATTGCGTATTATTTGCATCACTATTTTGGGTGTCGGTATTTCTGGTATCAGTTACCTAATTTATATCTATGCAATGGAAAGAGTCGGTGTAGACGGTACAGGTATGGCGCTGAACTTAATGCCATTGTCTTCGTTTGTACTCGCGGTGTTCGCTCTTGGTGAAGCGGTAACGTCAATGAGGTTGCTAGCGATTGCGGTCGTTATCGGCTCCATGATGATGTTTATGAAATTTGCTCACAAGAAAGCGCCAGAAGTTGAAGCACAACTGGCTGAGAGCAACTAACCATAACCATGACAAATACTGCTAAGGGATGGATTGCGGCGATTTCAGTTGCGTTGTTGTGGGGTACCGAGGGCTCTTTAGCAACCTTGCCTCTCAGCGTCATTGATGCGAAGGTCCTGGTATGGCTACGCTATGTGATTGCTTTTGCCGTATTATTCATCGTCTTGTCAGTGTCTCTTTTCTTTGGACAGTCGCCAAAGAAACCAAGGCAAGTTTTTCGGTTTAGTTGGCACAATCGTAGAGATGTTTTGAAACTATTTTTATGTGGTGTCGTCGGCCAAGGATTATTTAGCTTTTTCTCTTTTCTTTCCCTTGATTACATTACTATTTCTGAAAATGGAGTTATTCAAGGGTTGGTCCCTATTGCCATTCTATTGATGGGTACGCTGTTCTATAGCGAGCGGTTTACCTTGACTCAGATGGGGGCTGCGTTTATTGCTCTCGTTGGGGTGACGTTATTGGTCTTCTCACCTTCAAGTTCGAAACAAGGATTTAATATTGGTCATTTCATTTGCTTGTTGAGCGTGGTGAGTTTTGCTTCGGTGACTCACCTACGGGCACAACTGGCTCAGAAGTACGGTGGGGCTCAGACAATGTTTTACCAGTTCGGTTTTGCTGCTCTGGGGTTCTTCTTTTACCTACTCTTCGACGGAGTAAATTTTAGCAGTATCCAGTTATTACTTACCCCTTCTTATAAACTGCTCTGCGTAATGATATTAGGAACTTGTGTATCCGGATTAGGCTATCTGGTATACATCTATGGTATTGAGAGGGTTGGAGTTGATGGGAGCAGTATGGCTTTAAACTTAATTCCAGTATCTGCCTTCCTAATTGGAACTTTTGTTTTTAATGAAGAGCTGACAATACTTAGAGTGGTTGCAATGGGATTAATTGTTGGCGGTATGGTTATTTTTGTTAGGCCTTCGTCCAAGAAGCATCAAGTGGCTTTAAGCGTCAACAATTGAATATTAAGCCTCACTTATTGTGAGGCTTAATTTTAGGGTCCGGGGTAAACGCCCGTTAGGCTTTGAACTCTCTAATGTACTTATAGATTGCATGGCGTGTAATACCCAAACGTTCAGAAGCTAACCCGGTAGCCTCTTTTAGTTCGAAAATACCATTATCAAATAGGACCTTAGTGATCGCCTTATTTTTGCTTTTTAAATTGATAGAAGCGTCTTTCTGTACTTCTTCAACCGCATGTTCAAGGGCTTGCTCAATAACATCAGTAGCCGAAGAGCTAAAGTTTTCATGTACACCAACATGAGGTAATGAAGCATCTGGCATTAAAGTTTTGATAATTTCAGGGAAAGGGTGTGATAAGTTCATATTAATACAGAACAGCCCAATGGGTTTACCATTTTCCCCTGCAAGCACACATGTTGTTGATTTTAAGAGTGAGCCGTCTTTACTGTTAGTAAAGTAGCTTTTAGGAGTTACTTCCCCTGTCCTTTCGAATGCGCTTAGCATTCGCAATCCCATATCTGTGATTGGTGATCCCACTTCACGACCGGTGTGATGTCCGTTGACGATCTTCACTACGGACTTTTCAAAGCTCTCAAACGAGTGAATAACCACTTCACAGTGCGGACCGATAAAGTCTGCAATGGTTTCCGCTAGTCGAAAATTGGACTCAAGATATTGTCGATCAATTTCAGTGAACTTGACGTTAAATGACTTATAAGCTGATGCATTCATTATAGACCACTACTGTTAACTTTAACTTGAGGTTTATTGTCCCTTGATGTTCGCTGGAAATCAACCCGTACATTAACTAAATGTAACCAGTCTCATCTTGCTTTCAATGTCTTTCAACTTTTTAGTTCACTAAAGGAAACTGAGCTTGATGGAAATCAAAGTTAAAAGGGATTTTTAGTCTCAATAGTGAACAATAGTTAACTGTAGGATCCGGGTCACATTATTTAACTCAAATATCAGTAAACTGCCTTCATACTGTTCACAAATATTAACTATAAGACTTAATTGATCCACAGCTAAGTCTAATAGAATAAACAAAGAGGCTCCAATGAACAATTTTCTGAATCGTGGTTTTGACCAATCTGAATTTGAACACCGTACCCAACGCGCTCAAAAAGTCATGCATAACAAGAAGCTGGATGCAATGATTTTTACCACCGAGCCAAATGTTCGTTACTTTACTGGCTTTCATACTCAGTTCTGGCACAGCCCAACTCGCCCATGGTTTGTAATCGTGCCAGCGGAAGGAAAACCAATTGCGATTATTCCAGAAATCGGCGCCAGTGGTATGGCAGGTACTTGGATTGACAATATCATTACCTGGCCATCGCCTCGTCCAGAAGATGACGGCATTAGCTTGGTCGCAAGTGCTCTAAACTCATTGCCTTGCCGCCACGGCCGAGTGGGTGCGACGCTGGGTATCGAGTCTCACTTACGTATGCCAATGAACAACTACCTGAAATTGACCACCATGGTGAAGAAGGACTTTGTGGATGTGTCTTTAGAGATGCATGAGCTTCGTCAAATTAAGTCTCAAGCGGAAATTGAGAAGACACGAGAAATCTGTCGCATCACCAATGTCGGCTTTAAGAAAGTTCCACAATACGCCAAAGCCGGTATGACGGAGCGTGAGATCTGTAAGCAGTTCCGTATCGACATGCTGTTAGAAGGCGCGGATGAGTGCCCATACATTATTGCGGGCTCAGGTCCTGATGGTTACGACAGCATCATTATGGGTCCAACAGACCGCATTCTTGAACCGGGCGATGTATTGATCATTGATACCGGTGCCGTTCGCGATGGTTACTTCTCAGACTTTGACCGTAACTGGGCGTTCGGACATGCGAGTGAGCAGACAAAAGCGGCATACCGAGCAACTTATGAAGCGACGACCAAAGGTTTTGAAGCTGCGAAACCAGGTGCGACAACGACGGATATCTATAACGCGATGTGGAAAGTGCTAGAAGCAAACGGTGCACTGGGTAATGACGTAGGTCGTCTGGGTCATGGTTTAGGTATGGAGCTGACGGAGCGCCCGTCAAACACTGCAACAGACAATACGGTGTTGAAGCCGGGTATGGTGATGACACTAGAGCCAGGCATGGTTTACGCACCGGGCAAATCGATGGTTCACGAAGAAAACATCGTCATTACTGAAGATGGTGCGGAATGGCTATCTGAGCGAGCTGAACCTGAACTGATTATTATCGACTAAATACCCAATTATAACGACAAGCCACGCGCGAGGTTCGTGACGTTGGCCATAACGTGAAACGAAAAGGACTCAAAATGAACACAGCAAATAAAGACACATTTTTAGGGTGGGTTGCTGCGATAGCGGTAGCGTGCATTTGGGGCGTTACAGGCGTGGTTTCTAAGCCTCTTTCTATGGCCGTCGATCCAATGACTTTGGTATTTTTCCGATATGTCACAGCGGTTATCGGCTTATCAATTATTTTCTGTTTTACGTCGCGCAGTAAGAGTTTAAGTGTGGACTTGGGGTCGTCACTGAAAATTGACAAAAAAGATATCGGTCGAATTGCACTATGCGGCATAGTAGGGCAAGGGGTGTTTTCACTATTTAACTTCCTGTCATTGGCTCACATCGGTGCCACAGAGAACGGTGTTATTCAGGGTATGCAGCCATTCGCTACCGTCTTCTTTGGTATGATGTTCATGAACTTCCGCATGAACAAAATCCAATGGGGTGCATTCATCGCATCGGCAGTCTGTATTTACGCGATGAGCGTAGGGCCGACGAATACAATTGAAGGTGGTACGCCGTTACTAGGCTATGTGTATGTTACTTGTTCAATGCTTGCGCTTGCTTGGACGGCTCACCTTCGTGCGAGCCTGGCAGACAAATATGGCTCAGTGGTGTCTATGCTATACCAGTATATTTCGGTAGCAGTGATGGGTATCTTCGTGGTATTTGCAATGGGTCTAGATCTGTCTCAAATTTACATCATCTTCTCTAGCCCATTACTGATTGCTCTGTTGATTTTCCTTGGTACTGGCATCTCAGGGGGGAGCTACCTTATTCAGCTTTACTCTTTCAAACGCATTGGTGTTGAAAAATCAACGATGGCTCTCAACCTAATGCCTCTTGTCGGCTACCTTGTCGCGGTACTTACACTGGGTGAACAAATGGCGATGGGCAAAACCATTATTGTTTCGTTAATTGTTGTTGCACTTTACGTCTTCACAAAATACGAGACAAAAGAAGAGCAAAACCTAAAAGCACAAGAAGCTTAAACCTAACTATAACTAATAATATGGGAAGCTATCTGGTTAGGTAGCCTCCTCTTTGGAGAAAGATATGACAGTAGAAAAATCCGCAATTGAATGGCGTAGACACCTTCACCAATACCCAGAATTTGGCACAGAAGAGTTCAAAACGTCCGAGTTTGTTGCGAACAAATTGGAAGAGTTTGGGCTTGAAGTTCACCGTGGGATCGGTGGCACAGGTGTGGTGGGTATTCTACGTCAAGGTACCAGTGAGCGTAGTATTGGTCTTAGAGCCGATATGGATGCTTTAAGAATTAAAGAAGAGAATACGTTTTGTCATGCGTCAAAACATGAAGGTGCCATGCACGCTTGTGGACATGATGGTCACACAGCCATGTTGCTAGGTGCGGCATGTGAATTGGCTCATAGCCGAAACTTTGATGGTATTGTCTACTTCATTTTCCAACCGGATGAGGAGCGTGGTACTGGCGCGAAAGCTATGATTGCTGATGGTCTGTTTACTCGTTGGAGCATGGACGCGATATATGCGATGCATAATTTGCCTGGCATCCCTGCCGGTATGTTTGTGACTCGTCCGAGTTCGGTAATGGCTAGCGAAAGTAGTTTCGAAATTACTATCAATGCTACAGGTGGTCATGCAGCACTACCGCACATGGGGACTGACCCTATTGTGGTTGGTGCACAGGTGGTTACAGCGTTGCAGACTATTGTTTCTCGTAATCTAAGTGCTATCAACGAAACAGCTGTCATTTCAGTCACAAACTTTGAGACAAATGGCACCGTGAATGTTATCCCATCGCAAGTAATGATCACTGGTGATACGCGAAGCTTTACAGATGAAGCTCTGCACAAGATCAAGAAAGGGATTGAGCGTGTTGTGGCTGGTCAATGTATGTCAGCTGGCGTTGATTACCAATATCACTTTAACAATAGTTTTCTTTCAACAATTAATACGGCAGAGGAAACGCAATATGCGATTAAAGCTGCAGAATCGGTCGTAGGAAAAGATAACGTTATTGGTAATTGTGAGCCATTTACAATTAGTGAAGACTTTTCCTTCATGCTGCGCGAGGTAAAAGGCTGCTATATCTTAGTTGGTAATGGCGTCGGTGAATGCGGTGGAACAGCACTTCACAATCCATTTTATGACTTTAATGACGAAATTTTGGGAACAGGCATACGTTATTGGCAAGCGTTAGTGGAACAGCAATTAGCTAAATAAGCACAACTGGGAAAAGGCATCGACAGAGCCTCTAATATGTCGGTGCCACAATGTGTGTGGATTTGTTGAGCCCGGAGTTGCATTCGTGTACAGATATTCTGAAGCGTTACTGTTGAACTATGACTATAGTTAACCTTGAACTGTACCATTTAATCAAAACTAGACACCGAATTAAGAGGTTTTTCATACTGCTAGCAATTCATTGCTTGCAAATGTTCAAATTCTCGTAAATGATTTTTTGTGCTAAGTTGGCCAACAAAGGGCTTTGAAACTCTCGACAGTAATCTCAGTTGGGTTGAAGCTTTCGTGCGCAGGTACAACGCTGGGAACAAGTACACTGAGCTAAAATATATCATGCCTTCAGAACGTCATAATGAAAAAGATGAAGATATTTTGACGCGCCGAGCTTGAGGTATAGCGAGCAGCAAAACCCTGACTTAGCGATATTAAGAACTGTGAGCCAGTTGGTGAAGTCCACCTAAATCCAGAAAGAGGAACTGCTTAATAAGGAAACGATGACGGCTACCTTGAAAAACGCCGCGAGCTGAGAAGTAGCTTTTGGCTGTAAATCTACTTTTTCTTCGTACCTTGAAAGCTCTTTTAGCCCCACATCGCGCTATAGTGTCCGTTCACAATTTTGACGACGGAACTTTCAAGTGAATGAATCTCAATCCCCCTAGCTGATTTGCAAGCGTATCAGCCAACCCTGAAATGACATTGTAGAGTATGTCTGTCAAAAATTGTTAACTTAGAATAGTGTTGTAACGAATCTATAGTCACAGCAGAGTCTATAATTTCAACGCGTCCTTATTCATTTTAATGCACCGAAATGTAACATAAAATTAACTATAACATTCAAAAGAAGGTTAAAAAATCAGAATAGTTAACTATATGTTGCATAATGTGACCTGTATATCATTTGAACAATGAATTCACTTTTTTTAACTCATTTTTATAATTGAGTTGACTTAGGTCACATTATTTAACCCCAAAACATTCGATGATGTAAATGAACTGTGAATAAGGAGAGCGCATTTTTTAACTTAGCTTTAATTTAGTTAATAAAATGTTTCTTGAAGAAACTGTGTTGTGTCTACGCTATAAAAGGTTGGCTTAATTCCCAACGAAATCAGATGTCACAGACGCAACGGATTATCTAACAAGGATATGTAATGAAGAAATTAGTTACTGTATTGTCACTCTTAACGGTATTAGGTGCAGGTAGTGTATGCGCTGAAACGTGGAAATTTGCATCCGAAGAAGCGAAAAACGATGTTCAAGACATTTATGCTCAAGCTTTTGCTGATTCAATTAAAGAGCAATCTGATGGTGACATTCGCGTTCGAATCTATTATTACGGCCAGCTAGGCACTGAAAACGATATCGTTGAGTTAGCTACCAAGAACACCATCCAATTCGTGAGTGTTGGAGCTGGTCACTTAGGGTCATATGTGCCTGAAATTCAAGTAGTCAGCCTACCTTATCTACTTAATGGTAGCGAAGAAGAAACGCACCAAATCTTAACTGAAAGTACGTCAATTTATGAAGGTCTTGAGCCAAAATTTGAGTCTGTTAACCTTAAACTTCTTTCGATGATGTCTGAAGGTCAAATGCTATGGGGTGCTAACAAAGCGATTCGTTCACCACGAGATTTTGAAAACCAAAAAATCCGTACCTTTACATCCACAATCCCAACAGAAACCTACAAAGCTTTTGGTGCAACCCCAACACCACTCTCTTGGGGGGAAGTATACGGCTCACTGCAGTTGAAAACCATTGATGGTATGGTGAACCCACCTTACTTCATCTACAACGCGAAATGGTATGAAGTGCAAGACTTCCTCATCAACCCAAAGCAGCAGCCTTACGTTTCTACGGTCTCAGTCAACAACCAATGGTTTAAAAAGCAGCCACCAGAAAAACAAGCCATGATTGAAAAAGCCATTGATGTGGCAGACAAAGTCGCTTATGACTATCAAGTTAAGATCAACAGTGAGAACTTAGAAAAGATCAAACAAGAGCGTCCTGATATTCAAATAATTGAATTAACAGATGACGAAATCGCACAATTCAAAAAGCGGGCAGAAAACTTACACAATGTCTATCTAGACGTTGTGTCAGAAACCTACGCTCAAGGTGAGCAAACTCAAGCACGAAAAGATGCTCAAATACTAATCGACAATGTAATGTCTGAAGTAGAAAAAGCGTCCTCAATGTAACTTTTGTTTAAGTTAGATGCTGACACCCCATATGATGTCAGCATCTAAACGGTTATCTATTATGAATCAAACTCAGACAGCCCCTCAATCTGACACATTCAGTGTGTTTACGTTCATCAATAAACTTCTAGAAAAAATCGAAACCACTATCCTCATTTCTGGCATTTTACTGATAATGATCAACTCAGTTAGTAATGCTATTGGGCGATATTTTTTCTCAAAAAGTTTGTATTTTACAGAAGAACTTAATCAGTTTCTCATTGTTTTCATTACTTTTGCTGGATTTTCTTATGCCGTGCGTCAAGGGCGTAACATTAGAATGACGGCACTGTACGACCCCCTGAGTAAAAGCAAGAAAAAATGCCTCATGATCCTGATTTCTTTTTGTTCGGGATTGCTCATGGCTTATCTTTGTTACCTTTCCACCATGTATGTCTTAGATATAAAGGCATTAAACAAGGTTAGCCCAGCGCTGATTATGCCAGTGTATTACGTTTATATCATTATTCCTGTTAGCTTGGGCATTGCCAGTTTACAGTACTTCGGCACAACCTATGTCAATGTTACTCACGAAGAGGTTTATGTCTCCCCTCTAGTTGTCGATAAAAAAGAAGGCGAAGAATGATTGATTTTATTTCTATGGCGATTGTGGGTGAATTTGACACCTATGTAGTAACAGCGGTGCTCAGCATCGTTATGGTAGTGTTTCTTTTCTTAAGTTTCCCAATGATTTTCCCATTAGCCATTGCAACCCTTATTGGCATGATCCATTTTTCAGATGTCGATCCGCAAGTTACCATTCAACAAATGGTGACTGGTATTCAGCCTAATGCACTTATTGCGGTTCCCATGTTCATTTTAGCAGCTGAAATTATGACCAAGGGCAAAACGGCAGATAATCTCCTCAACCTCATCGAAGTCTTTGTCGGCCACCGTCGAGGTGGTTTGCCTATCACAGCGTGTTTAAGCTGCACGCTGTTTGGCTCTGTTTCTGGCTCGACTCAAGCTACGGTGGTTTCTGTCGGTAAGATCATGCGTCCTAAGCTGCTTAAAGCAGGCTATAAAGACAGTTTTACCATGGCATTGATCATTAATGCCAGTGACATTGCTTACCTCATTCCACCTAGCATTGGGCTGATTCTGTTTGGCACATTAGCAAATACCAGTATTGGTGAATTGTTTATTGCTGGCATACTTCCCGGCATTATATTGGCACTCTTCTTTTGTATTTATAGCTATTTTTACAGCGTTAAACACCAAGACAGTCTGGTGAACATTGAACAAAAAAGCTGGGCAGAAAAGATTCCAGTGATAAAAAAGGCCCTTTTACCATTGGGATTCCCATGTTTGATCATTGGTGGTATCTATACTGGGGCTATCACTCCGACGGAAGCCGCTTCATTCGCGGTCCTCTATGCCATCTTCATTGAAGCTGTGATCTATCGTACTCTTGGCTTTAAAGACATCAAAGATGCCGCACTTGCAACCGGTATGATCACCGCGGTTGTTTTTATCCTTGTTGGCATGGGCCAAGCATTCTCGTGGTACATTTCTTTCGAAATGATTCCTCAAGACCTCCTGTCACCATTTAACCTAGAAGACGCATCACAGGAGTTAGTTCTGTTCGTGATCGCTCTGGCTTTTTTCATTGGCTGTATGTTTGTTGACTCCATCGTAGTACTGTTAATTCTTACTCCTATATTTGTTCCTATCTTCACTGCTGTCGGCATTGATCCTGTGTTAGTTGGGGTGATTATCACGCTACAAATGGCAATTGGTTCTGCCACACCACCCTTCGGTTGTGACATTTTTACCGCCATCGCGGTTTTCAAAAAAAACTATTTGGAAGTCATCAAAGGCACCCCCGTATTTATTGCCATTTTGCTCTTTATGTCAGCACTTCTTATCTTGGTACCTGATATCGTGCTATGGCCAAAAAATGTGCTTTTTTCTTAATACTTCATTAGCAGGTTAAATGGGTGTTAAGTGATTGAGTATTTTGTGTGAAAGTTTCGAACTTTATTGTACATTGCTTAGGAAGTAAGAGCAGAGGGTACGATATTAGTTTTAATCTTTATTGTCATGCTTGGTGGTTGGTAGCGACTTAAGGAAAAGGTTTCGGAGGCAGAATAGTTTCAATCTTTAATGTCCTCCGACACTATCTCAAATTTATATCATCTTCTCTAGCCCATTACTGATTGCACTACTGATTTTCTTAGGTACTGGTATTTCAGGTGGTAGTTACCTCATTCAGCTTTACTCTTTCAAACGTATTGGTGTTGAAAAATCAACGATGGCTCTGAACCTAATGCCACTTGTTGGCTACCTTGTCGCGGTACTTACACTGGGTGAGCAAATGGCGATGGGCAAAACCATTATTGTTTCGTTAATTGTTGTTGCACTTTACGTCTTCACAAAATACGAGACAAAAGAAGAGCCGAAAGCAGAGCAAAACCTTAAATCACAAGAAGCTTAAACCGAATTATAACTTATAATATGCGAAGCTATCTGGTTAGGTAGCTTCTTCTTTGGAGAAAGATATGACCGTAGAAAAATCCGCAATTGAGTGGCGTAGACACCTTCACCAGTACCCAGAATTTGGTACAGAAGAGTTCAAAACGTCCGAGTTTGTTGCGAACAAATTGGAAGAGTTTGGGCTTGAAGTTCACCGTGGGGTCGGTGGCACAGGTGTGGTAGGTATTCTACGTCAAGGTACCAGTGAGCGCAGTATTGGTCTTAGAGCCGATATGGATGCTTTGAGAATTAAAGAAGAGAATACGTTTTGTCATGCGTCAAAACATGAAGGTGCCATGCACGCTTGTGGACATGATGGCCACACAGCCATGTTGCTAGGCGCGGCATGTGAATTGTCTCAAAGCCGAAATTTTGATGGTATCGTGTACTTCATTTTCCAACCGGATGAGGAACGTGGTACTGGTGCGAAAGCGATGATTGCCGATGGTCTGTTTACTCGTTGGAATATGGATGCGATATATGCGATGCATAATTTGCCTGGTATCCCTGCTGGTAAGTTTGTGACTCGCCCAAGCTCTGTGATGGCGAGTGAAAGCAGCTTCGAAATCACGATCAACGCAACGGGTGGTCACGCAGCGCTGCCGCACATGGGGACTGACCCTATTGTGGTGGGGGCGCAAGTGGTTACTGCGTTGCAGACCATTGTTTCTCGTAACTTAAGTGCCATTAACGAGACTGCTGTCATCTCCGTGACGAACTTCGAGACCAATGGCACAGTGAATGTGATCCCATCACAAGTGACCATCACCGGCGATACGCGAAGCTTTACCGATGAAGCATTGCACAAGATCGAGAAGGGAATTGAGCGCGTCGTAGCTGGTCAATGCATGTCAGCGGGCGTTGACTACCAATACCGTTTTAACAATAGCTTTCTTTCCACAATTAATACGGCAGAAGAAACGCAACACGCGATTGCGGCGGCAGAAGCCGTCGTAGGTTCAGACAATGTTATTGGCAACTGCGAACCATTTACGATCAGTGAAGACTTCTCCTTCATGCTACGTGAGGTAAAAGGGTGTTACATTCTAGTTGGCAATGGTGTTGGAGAATGTGGTGGAACTGCGCTCCATAACCCGCACTACGACTTCAATGACGATATTCTGGGTACGGGTATGCGTTATTGGCAAACCTTAGTGGAACAGCAGTTAGCTAAGTAATCACGACTGGGGAAAGGCATCGACAAAATCTCTGATCTGTCGGTGCCACAATGTTTGTGAGTTTCGTTAGTTCCGGAGCTGCGTTCGTGAATAGGCATACCTGAGCATTGTCGTTGAACTAACTATGGTTCTAGTGGATTTGAGCTTTGCTATCAAACATTACCGATATTCCATACTTTTAGTAATTCACTATTTGCTAACATTCAGACTCCCGCAAATGATTTCTGTCCAAAAGCGAGTTTCAAACTTTGTTGTCACACTTTCGTTGGATAGCCACATTGATTGAGTCTAAGTGTCGATCTTTATTGTCAGTATTGGGTTCTTTTAGCCACGATAGTAACGCACTTCGGAAATAGAAAAGTTTCAAACTTTAATGTCCTCCGACACCCAAGCGGCACATGCGAGAGTATGTGCCGCTTTTTTGTCTTATTCTAAGCGTAATGGAACGCTCAAGAGCCTTCGCCAGTAGGTTGCTTTCATGACAAAAATGTCATTTTGTTGAAAGGATGGTGTCAGAGGCGGTGTTCAATAATGACCTCATTGAAAACAAGCACTCAAAGGTTAACAACATGAACGCAATCAAAACTGCTCTTTTTGTAACGGTAATGGCAATCACTAGCGCATCTGCATTCGCTCAACCACTTTTCACTGGTGGTAACTACGTGAGCCGCGAAGAGATGAAAACCATCTCAGTTACGCCGACAGCAACGTCAGATGAGGCTTATCAACAGGCACTGTCTGAACTCAATTCACTTAAAACCATGACGGCTCGTGAACTGAATAAAGAGCTCAATATCCTGACGTTTAATGTGAAGTCTCGCAGTACGCATTTAAAAGATGGTGGCTTCGTGACCGTGCAAGAACGCATGAATGAAGATGGTCAGTTGGAATATTTGGGCAAAGTGAATGTCAAAGTGCATTATGCCGAACGCGATAACAATCGATAATGGTTTGCCAATGGGGAAGAGTATGGTGTGGTTCACATCATGCTCTTTTTCGATCTTTATACTAGGTTCTCACCCTCCCGCTAACACACTAGGTAAGTAAAGTTGAAAATATTGATCGTCGAAGATGAGCACAAAGCCGGAGAATATCTGCAAAAAGGTTTGATTGAATCTGGGTATGTGGTGGATTTAGTGCATGATGGGGTCGATGGGCTGTATCACGCTACCAGTGAAGAATATGACTTAATCCTCCTCGACATTATGTTGCCTAAACTCGATGGTTGGCAGGTGCTTAATACATTGCGCAGTAGTGGGATTCACACCCCAGTGATCATGCTGACAGCGAAGGAGCAAGTGGAAGATCGCGTGCGCGGTTTTGAGCTGGGTGCCAATGACTATGTGGTAAAACCTTACGCGTTTGCGGAGCTACTGGCGCGTGTTCAAAACGTATTTCGTCATCATATTACCGCGCAAGTGGTCGCATCGCCGCAAACATTACGTGTGGCAGATTTAGAACTTGATATGATCAAACGCGTTGCCACGCGCGCGGGGCAGTCGATGTCGCTTACCGCCAAAGAATATGCCCTGCTTGAGTTGTTGATGCGCAAAACTGGCCAAGTGCTTTCACGTACCACCATTGCGTCGTTAGTGTGGGATATGAATTTTGACAGCGATACCAATGTGATTGATGTGGCGGTCAAACGTCTGCGTAGCAAAGTGGACAAACCGTTCGATAAACCACTGATTCACACTGTCAGAGGGATGGGCTACAAACTCGAAGAGAGTCGTGATGTCTAAGTTTTCGCTGCCTTTTTCCATGAAAAACAAGCTCGTGCTGATGTTTGTTAGCATGACGTTTGTTACCTATTTTTCTTTGGCTTTCATCCTACAGTACGCCATTGAGCACCACTTTTATTCGCAAGATTTCAGCTATATTTCCAGTAAGTTCAATGCCATTGAGAACGAGTTAAAACGCTCGCCAGAGGATGTGTTCAAGCAAGCGAATAACAGTACGCTCTATATGTGGGTGTTTGAAGGCAAGCAGAACGTGTATCAGAATTCGAGCCTGACGATTCCTCAGAACCGAGCCTACAGCATTAGCTCACCTCAGGTCTTAAATCACGAGCGTGCCATCGAATGGAGTGAGGACTCGCTGAATATTCGCGCGTTTGCGTTTCAAGCTGGGGAGTATCAGGTGGTGCTCGGTATGAGTATCAACCACCATATTTTGTTTTTGGATAAACTCGACTGGATTTTGTTTTGGGCGCTCGGTTTGGCGTTTGTGATTTCTTCAGCGTTGAGCGGTTGGATTGTAAAACGTGGGTTGAAGCCGATTGTGGGATTGAATCAGCACATTCAACAGATATCCCCAGAGCAAATGGGCATTCGTCTCGACCCCGATTCGTTGCCAATAGAACTGCACGAGTTAGCCAACAAACACAACGCGATGCTCGATAGGTTGCAAACTGGTTTTCGCCGCTTGAGGGAGTTTTCTTCTGATATAGCACATGAATTAAAAACGCCACTCACCAACATTACTACGCAAAATCAGGTCATTTTAGGTGCGTGTCGAACGCCTGAAGAGTATCAGGATGCAATTGCCTCAACGTTGGAAGAACTCAACCGCATCACGAAAACCATCAACGATTTGCTCTACATTGCCAAGGCTGAAAACAAGCTCATTCATCGCCATGACGAAGTGTTTGCGGTGCAGGAGGAAATTGACCGTTTGGTCGCGTATTTTGAAATATTGGCCGAAGATGCTGAGGTGCGAATCGTGAGCTCAGGCGACGGTCAGCTCTATATGGACAAAAACATGTTTGAGCGTGCGGTGGGCAACTTGCTCTCCAACGCGGTTCGCCATGCGTATGCTGATTCAACCATTGTGATTGACGTTCAAGTAGTTGATGAATGGGTTACGATATCGGTCAGCAACCAAGGTGACACCATTGCAGAGCAAAACTTACCGTACCTTTTCGACCGTTTTTATCGCGCAGATAAGTCTCGCCAACATGTAGGCAGCGTCGGTGCAGGGCTAGGTTTGTCGATTACCCAATCTATCGTGCAAGCGTATGAAGGACAGATAAAAGTAACATCAGATAAAGAAAAGACGCAGTTTGTTATGATGTTGCCATCGGCAGGTGTCAATGGAAGTGATAAGTTAGTTGAAGCATAAAAGGCAAGCTAAGGCTTGCCTTTGGGACTCAAACTTGTTTGAAGTTATTTGGGTTATTGACCCAGTTGATGAGCCGTTAGAATTGCAGAGTAGACATTTTCTGCCGTCACTGGGAATGGCATATTGTGGATGGTTTCTCCCTCGGCCGTTGAAGCTTCGGCGACCTCGCGCAACTTATTGTGATTAAGCTCTTTAACGCCCATATCAAATAAGTTGGTTGGTAGACCTACCGATCGGCAGAAGGCGAGAACCGTATTAATCTCTTCCATCGCTGCGTTTTCTAACACCAATTGAACAAGCGTGCCGAACGCGACTTTCTCACCATGATAAAGATGATGACACTCTTCGAGCTTGGTTAGGCCGTTATGAATAGCGTGAGCGCCTGCTAGGCCACTGCTTTCAAAACCGATACCGCTTAGGTATGTATTGGCTTCAATAATATTTTCTACCGCTTTGGTGCTCACACCATTTTCTACCGCAGCTTTTGCTTTTACACCATCTTCAAGCAAGGTTTCATAGCAAAGTTTCGCAAGCGCTTGCGCTGAACGCGTCGCTAAACCACCTGCCATTGTTGTCTTACCAGAGGTCATGTTGGCACGAGCTTCAAAGTAGGTGGAGAGCGCATCGCCCATCCCCGATACCAGTAGGCGAACAGGGGCTTTGGCGATGACTGATGTATCCATGATGACCATGTCTGGGTTTTTAGGGATCATCAAATATTCTGCAAACTCACCTTCAGGTGTGTATATCACCGCAAGAGCTGATGTCGGCGCATCAGTCGAGGCAATCGTAGGAACCACCACGACAGGAATTTTGGTGTAAAACGCAACGGCCTTAGCTGTATCTAAGGTTTTACCACCACCAATACCGACAATGACATCGTGTTTTTGAGTCGCACAAATGTCCGTGATGCGTTCAATCTCAACGCGCGAACATTCGCCACCAAAAATGTTCATAGTGAGTGGAAGCTTTTCGTCAGCAAAGCTTTGTTTGACGTCATCACCAACCAGGTTAGTCACGAACTCATCGGCAATGACTAACGGACGTTCACCTAATGTTTTCACATAGTGAGCGATAGATGTAAGTACTTGTTCACCTTGGACGTATTTGCTTGGGCTGATAATAATTTTGTCCATAATTCAAACCTTTAACCTTTTTTATGTGTGTTTTGGACTGCAATGAAAATCCATTGTAGCGATAAGGTTTATATTAGGTTTGGTGAGGTAAGTGGTGAAGGATCTCTCTGGTTTTGTTCCATGCTTTTATGACCTCGGTGTCAAACCGACTGTCAGAAGTAATAAGCATTAGTATGCTTTATGGCGCCGATCACTATTCAAGCGAATCTGTCGTTTTTCGTTTCATATTGAAACGAAAATACCGAAGTCGTTGTTTCAATATGAAACGGATTGATTTTTGTTGAGCACGTTTTTTCTCTGTTTAAGATGAATTCATACCCTACATAAAAATATAAATGGAATGAGATAGAACGATGAAAAAGTTAATTAACCAAGTCGATGATGTTGTATTGCAGCAAATGGAGGGCCTGGCATTGTCTCGCCATGAGCTAAAAGCCAACTACGAGCCTCGTTACATGTGGCACGAGGAAACGCCGGGGCAAGTGGCATTGGTTTCTGGTGGTGGCTGTGGTCATGAACCTTTGCACGCAGGTTTTATTGGTAAAGGCATGCTGACAGGTGCCTGCCCTGGTGAGGTATTTACTTCACCTACGCCTGATCAAATGTACGAATGTGGTAACCAAGTGAATACTGGTGAGGGCGTGCTGTTTATCATTAAAAACTACACCGGCGACGTGTTGAACTTTGAAACGGCCGTGGAGCTCCTTCATACCGATGGCATTAAAGTTGGGTCGGTGTTGGTGGATGACGATGTTGCAGTCAAAGACAGCCTGTATACCGCTGGTCGCCGTGGCGTCGCTGGAACGGTATTGGTTGAGAAGTTAGTTGGGGCTGCCGCGAACAAAGGTTATTCGTTGGAGCAATGTGAAGATCTGGCTCGTCGCGTTAATAATCACTGTCGTTCATTTGGCGTGGCGCTTAATGCTTGTGTTGTGCCAGCGGCGGGTAAACCATCTTTTGTTCTGGAAGATGATGAAGTGGAGTTTGGTGTTGGTATCCATGGTGAACCAGGTATCAAGCGAGTGAAATACACCGACGTCGATACGTTAGTGGATGAAATGTTTGCTGAAGTTGCTGAAAACACACCTTATCAGCGCACTTTGCGTATTTGGAATCGTGACGAAGGTGAATGGGATGAAGTGGAATCCAGCATTGAGCCTTTTGCTGCTGAACACGACTACATTGTGATGGTGAATGGTATGGGCGGTACGCCAACTTCAGAGCTTTACGGAGTATACCGCCGTCTTGCTCATAACTGCGAGCAAGCGGGGTTCCGTATCGTGCGTAATATGGTTGGTAACTTCTGTACGTCACTCGATATGGAAGGCGTTTCAATTACGTTGCTGAAAGCAGATAAAGAGATGTTGGAGCTGTTTGATGCTCCTGTCGATACGGCCGCGATCAAGTGGTAACAGGGGGGAGCAAACATGCAAATTGAAAAACAACATATCGTTCACTGGTTAGAGCTATGTGCAAAAACGTATCAAGAGAATCAAGATTTTCTGACCGACCTTGATCGTGATATTGGTGACGCCGACCACGGTCTCAATATGAACCGCGGCTTTAAAAAAGTTGCTGAAAAACTGCCGCAATTTGCGGACCAAAATATCGGCAGCATTCTCAAGAATACGGGCATGACCTTGCTTTCTAGTGTCGGTGGGGCAAGTGGCCCGCTTTATGGCACGCTGTTTATTCGCACGGCTGCCGCTGTCGGAACTCGAGAGCAATTAACGTTTGAAGAGTTAGTGGATGCACTAAAAAGCGGTGTGGATGGTGTGGTGTCTCGTGGTAAAGCGGAACTGGGTGATAAAACCATGTGTGATGTTTGGTTACCCGTTTTAGTTAGCGTGAAGGCATCGTTAGAAAATGGTATGAGCGCTGACCATTTATTGAATGAAATGGTTGAGCTAGCAGAAACGAACGCGGTTGCCACGATTGAAATGTTGGCGAAAAAAGGGCGAGCAAGCTATTTAGGTGAACGCAGTATTGGTCACCAAGATCCCGGTGCAACCTCTTCTTTGTTAATGATTAAAGCACTACAGCAGGCAATAGCAGGTAATTAAGATGGTGGGAATTGTAGTTGTATCTCATAGTCGTCGCCTTGCAGAAGGGGTGGCCGAACTTGCCACCCAAATGACGCAAGGCAAAGCCAAGCTTGCGATTGCGGCTGGGATTGATGATCCAGAGAACCCGATCGGAACTGATGCCATTGCCGTGATGGAAGCGATTGAGCAGGTACAAGATCAACAAGGGGTTGTTGTATTGATGGATCTTGGCAGCGCGTTGCTTAGCACGGAAATGGCTCTGGATCTGATTGATGATCATGTGAGGGAAAATGTCACCCTTATCTCGGCCCCTATTGTTGAAGGAACCATGGCGGCGTCGGTGGCTGCTGCTGCCGGACTACCTTTATCGACGGTAGTCGAAGAGGCACAGAATGCGTTAAGCGTAAAACGAGAGCACCTTGGTGATCAGCCACTAACATCCGCTGAGATAGTGCCAGTATCAGAGAACTTTGAGCAAGAGCGGACATTTGATTGGGTAGTACAAAATCCGCATGGATTACATGCTCGTCCCGCTGCGGCCATTGTTGGTGCACTCGCGCCTTTTGATTGCCAATTATGGTTGAAAAAAGGCGAGCGCCGTGTGAACGCGAAAAGCTTAAACAGCATTGCGAAACTTGGCGTTCGTAGCCAAGAGACGATCACGCTGTGCGCACTCGGCTCTCAATCCAGTGAAGCAATCAAGGCATTTGAAGCCTTAGCTAGTGAGCACTTTGGAGAAAAAGAGGCGGTTGAGCAAGGCATTATCGAGCCTGAAGAGAGCACGGATACTTTGCTCGATGACATGGTCCCAAATCAGATTGAAGGTGCTGTTGTTGGTATTCGAGTCAATGACGGTATCGCTACTGCTCCAGTTGTCCTTTTTACTCATGAAATGCCAGCAGTGCCTGAACGTGATTTCCAAAGTGAACAAGATGAAATTGAACGGGTCAAGCATGCGATAGGCGTGGTTGTTCAACATTTGCAGGAGCAAGCGAAGCAGCCGAAAGGGGAAATATTTTCTGCTCATAGCATGATGCTCAGTGACCCAGAATTATGGGCATCGGTCGAGTCGCGAATTCAAACGGGCATGATAGCCGAGCAAGCTTGGATAGAATCACTGCAAACGTTGGCCGAAGAGTTTCGCCAGGCAGAAAGTCAGTACATGCGGGAGCGCGAAGCAGATGTGCATGATATCGCACGCCAAGTTATGGTCGAAATGACAGGCGTAACGCCAAATGCCATCGACATTCAGGAACCGAGTATTTTGTTGGCCCGTGACCTGATGCCTTCTGATGTGGCCGGGCTTGATAAATCGAAAGTGCTTGGTATCTGTTTGAGTGAAGGAGGGAAAACCTCTCACAGTGCGATTCTTGCTCGTGCGATGGGGATTCCTGCCATCGTTAAAGCTCAGGGCTGCCTTGATGCTGTGCGTGCTGGTCAAGTGGTGACTATTGATGGCTTCCGAGGACATTTATGGTTCTCTCCTTCAGATGTCGTACAGCAGGAATTAGAAGCTCAGCAAATTGAGTGGCAAAACTCCCGACAAAGTTCGCTAGCGAGTGCTCAGCAAGCCGCAGTCACCTGTGATGGCGTCCATATTCCAGTATTCGCCAATATTGGCGGACCAAAGGATATTGATGATGCGCTAACATCGGGGGCTGAGGGCGTTGGTCTATTTCGGACTGAGTTTCTATTTCAAAACAGTGATGAATTGCCAACTGAGGAAGCGCAATATCAAGTGTATCGTGATATTGCCGCCGCACTTGGTGATAAGCCACTTACGATTCGTAGTTTAGATGTTGGCGGTGACAAGCCTTTAGCCGCTTACCCTATGCCATCGGAAGATAATCCATTTTTAGGTTTGAGAGGGGTGCGGTTGTGCCTTCAACATGAGTCATTGTTTACCGCCCAACTTCGAGCCATTCTGAGAGCCTTTCACGAGCAACCGAATATTCAATTGATGATACCGATGGTGGCTCAGGTTGAAGAAGTGAGAAAAGTAAAAGCGCTGTTGGCGCATCAAGCAAACCAACTCGGCTTGGATGCGACTCATTTGCCTGTCGGTATTATGATTGAAGTACCCGCCGCGGTGTTGAATGCTGATGCGTTAGCCCAAGAAGTCGACTTTTTCTCTATCGGCACCAATGATTTGACTCAATATGTTATGGCTGCCGATCGAGGCAACGCCGCCGTTGCCGAATTGGTGAACTACTTTGAACCATCGGTACTAAAAGCCATTGAACTCACATGTGCAGCAGGCGATCGCGCGGGCATACCGGTCAGTATGTGTGGCGAGATGGCTGGCGATCCAAATGCCACAGAAACATTGCTTCGCGTGGGGTTGCGAAAATTCAGCGCCAGTTCGAGTCTGCTACCGGGACTAAAAGCGCAGATTCGTCAGCTGTCTGTTGATGTTTAATCGACACCGTATCGTTAGTACATCTACACCGGCGTGCTTACGCCGGTTTTACTTTTGTTATAGGAACGCCACTTCACGGCTTAATACAGCTTCATTTGCTCCTGCAGCCCAAACTTATTAATTTTTCTCCATAAGGTCGTGCGGCCAATTTGCAATGCTTTCGCCATATCATGCATTTTTCCATCACACTGATTCCAAGCGTGAACGATAGCCCTTCTCTCGGCTTCTTCTAGCGTGATTACCGGCGTATTCTCTGCGGTATGGCGAGAATTCAGTTTAATGTCTTCTGGAATATCGTTCAGCTTAATTAAGTTCGAACTGCGGTTAAGCAAAATTCGCTCAGTTCGGTTTCTTAATTCGGAGTTATTGCCTGACCAACGAAAATTCATCAACGCTTCCAGTGCGACTGGCTCTATCGAGATCGTCACATTGTGGCGGCGCTCATAATGGCTGATAAGCTGCTGGACGAGAAATTCAATATCTTCTTTGCGCTTTCTTAGTGGTGGAATATGCAGCTCGTTCGAGGAGATTTCATAATAAAGTTGCCGACCAAATGAGCGCTGAGTGACATACTCGCTGATCTCTGAAGCGGTGCTGGTAATAAGTTGAAAATCTACGGGGATCAATCGCAAACTGTCGCTGCGGCTGACGAGCCCAGTTTTTAACAACTTAAGTAGCACGGCTTGTAAATCGGGTGACAGATATTCCACCTTTTCCAAAAAGAGCGTACCGCCATGGGCGAGTTCAAACTTAGAGGGCATGCCTTGTCCCTCGTCGTATCCCAGAGTTTCTTTGACCAGTTGTTCTGTATTGATGGAGCGGCAGTTGAGTGTAATGAACGGCCCTTCTTTGTAGGCGCTTTCATTATGAATCGCCATGGCGAGAGTAGCTTTTCCTACGCCTTCTTCACCCGTAATTAGAATCGGTGATTTGGACTTTATGGCCCGCTTTGCCACGGTAATGACGTGCTTCATTTTTCGTGAAATGACAGGCAAAGTGCTGAATGTATAGCGCGCACTGCCACCTATTTGTTGTTGAGCAAGTTCGCGAATTTTATCGATAGGGTGCAAGAACAATAAGTGTGTGCCGTCGTTGAGTGGACGCAAGGTAATGATTGCCTCAACAAACTCTCCACGAACTTCTACCGTTGTGAGTTTGCGGTTGATGTTTGCACCCGACTCAATACTATTGAGGACATTTGGCGGGAAGCGTAAAACAGAAAAGACTTCTTTATCCAAGACCTGACTGGCTTCAATGTTTAACAAGCGCTCTGATTGATGATTTACCATGGTGATACGGCTTTCTTCATCCCAGGCAAGAAGGCCGTCATCCATGCATTCTAGTGTTGCGTTGTGAGCACAAGTGAGGCGGTTAATGTTTTCTTGTTCCGACTGAATATGGATTTGCAAGCTGACTTCTTTCGCGCTCGACGCGATGATGACTAAGTCTTCTTTCTTATAGCTTTCCGCTTTTTTGAAAAGGCATGTTGTACCGCGTAATTTGCCAAATTGGTCGAAAACAGGCGCCGCTACAGAGGCATAAGAGTGTAAGTGGCGATTGAAATGTTCTGCAGCAAAAACTTCACATGGGATGTGAGTGTTGATACAGAGATTGACTGCATTTGTGCCAATTTTCCCTTCAGACAGAAAGCAGCCTTGTTTAATACCGAGTGCTTGCATCTCTTGTCGCATAGAGTCGTGCCCGACGGTGGAGAGAATACAGCCGTTGCCATCAGTCACCATCAATAGCAGGTCTTCGTCTCCTAGCATGTCGTAAGTGTCTTCAAGTACGGTAGTGGCGCATTCGATGAGGTGCTCGTTGCGTTTCATCAGAGATGAGAAGGTAAATCCAGAGGCAATATGTGGCTTTGACCAGGTGTAAGGACTGCATTGCTTTATGCAACGCTCCCACGACTCAAGTACGGGAGTGCGGGAAAATTCTGGAGATACCCAATGGTGTTTCTGGAAAAACGCCCATTTGGTTTTAGTGTCTTCGATTGAAAGCATGCCATACCGTTTCAATGCCAGCGATAGATTGGTCTGATATTACAGAGACATACGAATATGGACTGTGATGGCTTTCACGCACGTCATACAGAAAGGATACGCAAAGAAAAGAGGCTAGTAGAGAAGGCGTTCCTTGCCGGAGGTTGGGTTAAAAAGGGCTGTCTTTGCCCAGTTCGTTACAGATCTCGACAATGGCGAGCGAGAGACCTGATTTTATTATTTGTTGCTGGCGTTGAAGTTGGAGTTGATAAAACTCAAGGTCGATGTCGTCATCAGGTTCGTTGACTTCTAATTGCACCATGCCCATTTTCTTTACCAGATGCAGCTTTTTGATTGGCTCTAGAATATTTGGATCAGTGAACTCGTAGTCGGATGCATCGCTATTGAGTCGGTTTTTAAGCTTAATGATGTCTTCAATATCATGATAAATATCGTCTGGGAGGACGCCTAAGCCAAATAGGAGTTTCAAACGAACGGAGAGATCGCCCAGCGGTCCGGAGTCTTGCAGTAGGGGACCAACAACCGATTGCACGGCGAAGTTATCTTTACGAAAGATCCTTTGTATTAGCCCGTCGATGGAATCGTTGAACACATCGACTGCTGCAATAAAAAAGCCTCGTACCGATGGCGCGCTGTTTAATCGTTCAATGATCTCGGTTTCGTTGATGTTATCTGCCATATACTGAGTAACTGTTTAAAATTATATTTATGGGGAGCAGAGCTCCCCTTGATTCGATTAAAGCTGGTGGTAAATCACTTCGATTTGAGCCACTTCAACACTGTCTTCAGCCAGGCCAGTGTACGTTGCTAGCGTTTTCTTTACGCCCACGGCTTTTAATGAGGTTTGTAATTCCACCGCTTGTGGGTCGGTGTCGTTAGTGTACTTCAAGGCAGCGGCAATGCCTTTCAAAAGTGTTTTATTTTCAGTGCCATACTCGATTGTACCGAGTAATGGCTTCACTAATCTATCATTTGCACCCAATTTACGAATTGGTTGTCGTCCAACGCGATCCACTTCATCCACTAAATATGGGTTGGCGAAGCGACCTAGAATCTTTTCGATGTAAGCGTTGTGCATATCACGGTCGAAGCCGTAACGACGAATCAACACTTCGCCACTTTCCTGCATTGCTTGTTTTACTTCAGCATGAATGCTTGGGTCTTCAATTGCTTCACGAATGGTACGGTGCCCTTTCAAACAACCTAAATAAGCGGTAATGCAGTGACCTGTGTTTAGGGTGAACAGCTTACGTTCGACAAAGGCCATTAGGTTGTTGGTCTTTTCCATGCCTGAGATGTCAGGGATTTCGCCCTTGAATTGCTGTTCATCCACAATCCATTCACTAAAGCTTTCTACCGTGACTTCTAGTGGGTCATCGTTGGCGGCTTCTGCTGGTGGCACGATGCGGTCTACCGCTGAATCAACAAAGCCAACCAACTCGTCTGCCTTTGTGTGCAGCGATTCATCCAGATGTTTGTATACTTCGCCTTTTAGGTGTGTGGTACCACGCACCATATTTTCACAGGCGATGATGTTAAGTGGCGCGTCATTACCAGCTTCAAAACGTTTGGCGATACCTTTCGCGATGGTTTTCGCGATGATATCTAATACGTTTGGACCGACCGCTGTGGTAACCAAATCGGTTTTGACGATGCGATCAATCACGTCATCACTGGCTGAGTTTACCGCTGTGACGTGGGTAACAGTGTCGATTTGGCACTCGGTGCCCACGACTTTCACTTTGTATTCTTGTTTGTGGCTGAGCTGGTCTACCAACGGCGCATCAACGTCAGCGAAAGTGACCTCGACTTCTGCGTCTGCTAAGAGTTTACCGATGAAACCACGACCGATGTTACCTGCACCAAAATGAACTGCGTTTTTCATAATTCTTACCTACCAATATCTGAAAATGTTGACTTACGAAACTAGGGTGAGGCCAACCGCATAGGGGGTGACAGCTGACCTCATTTGCCTCAGGAGCAAATTAAAGGAGTAATTAAGCCGCTTGTTGACCGCCAAGGATGTTCAGAATCTCTTCTACATCGTTGGTGCTAGTTAGCTTCTCAATTGCCTCCGGCTCATCGAGCGCGTTTGTAATGGTGGTAATCACCTGGATGTGCTCATCGTTCTTAGCGGCAATGCCGATAACCAGTTTCGCTACATCATCGTCGTCTTCAGTAAATTGGATACCCGATGGGTATTGGCAGATTACAATGCCGGTTTTCTTCACGCGGTCTTTCGCTTCTACCGTACCGTGAGGTACAGCGATAGATTCGCCTAGGTAAGTTGGAACCAACGCTTCACGCTCAAACATCGCGTCTACGTATTCTGGTTCTGCGTAGCCAAGTTCAACCAATTTGTTGCCTGCAAAGCGAATGGCTTCTTCTTTGTTGGCTGCTTTCAAACCTAGGTGAATGTTCTCACGCTGGATTTGGAATACAGATGGTTGTTGTGGCTCAAAGCTGTCGTCGTTTGCCGCCATGACTGACACTTTTACCATCTGGTCGTCATTGGCTGCGGATTGGTTTTGTGCTGCTAGTAGTTTGGTGACTAGCTGGTTGTACATTTCACTGTCTAGGAAGTTAGTCAATGAAATGTGGTGTGCGTGTGGAGCATGCTTACGTGCACGATCCGTTAAGTCTTTATGAGTAACCACGATATCTGCACTCTCTGGTAAGCTGTTAATGGCAAGGTTAGTTACGTGGATGTTCAGACCTGCGTCTTGAACCTTTTTGCGTAGCATGCTCGCGCCCATTGCACTCGAGCCCATGCCCGCATCACAAGCGACAATGATGCTTTGTACTGTCGCTAGGTCTACGTCACCTTTGCTTTGGCTATTTACCACCGCATCGTTTTTAGATGCAGATTTCATGTCTTTCATTTGTGATGTTGCTTTTTCTAGTGCTACTTCATCACCGTCTTCTTCTGTTGACGTTTGTGTCTTCATTAGCAGTGCTGCTACGGCGAATGACACACCTGTTGCGGCTGCGATAGACGCTAGAACACCAACGATTGAACCTTTCTGAGTCATCAACAAGATTGCGAAGATTGAGCCTGGTGATGCTGGAGAAACGATACCTGCGTTAAACATAGTTAGAACGAATACGCCCGTCATACCACCTGCGATAGCCGCAAGGATTAGGCGAGGGTTCATTAGGATGTAAGGGAAGTAAATCTCGTGGATACCGCCGAAGAAGTGGATGATGGATGCACCACCTGCCGTTTGACGAGCCGTACCTTTACCAAACACCATGTAAGCCAGCAGAATACCTAGACCAGGACCTGGGTTCGCTTCGATCAAGAAGAAGATCGATTGACCAGTTTCAGACGCTTGCTGAATACCCAGTGGAGAGAAGATGCCGTGGTTGATCGCGTTGTTTAGGAACAGGATCTTCGCTGGCTCAACAAAAATAGAAGTCAGTGGCAGAAGGTGCGCTGAAACAAGGAAGTTTACGCCTGCTGCCAATGCGCCTGAAAGCACTTTGACAAATGGACCGATAAGGAAGAAAGCCAAAATGGCGCACAGCATACCAATGATGCCCGCAGAGAAGTTGTTCACCAACATCTCGAAGCCGCTTTTTACTTTACCGTCGATGTAGTTATCGAATTTTTTGATTGCCCAGCCGCCCATTGGGCCGACCATCATTGCACCCATAAACATTGGGATGTCGGTACCGACAATCACACCCATGGTAGTGATTGCACCAACGACCGCGCCGCGATCGCCGCCCACTAATTTACCACCGGTGTAACCGATCAGTAGTGGCAGCAAGTAAGTGATCATAGGACCAACCATGGAAGCTAACGTCTCATTTGGTAGCCATCCGGTTGGGATAAATAGAGCAGTGATAAAGCCCCACGCGATAAACGCGCCGATGTTAGGCATTACCATGTTTGACAGAAAACGACCAAAATTTTGTATCTTGATCTTGGCATCTGGTGATATCATAACAATTCCCCGTTCGATGTTCTGATGAATATGTTGTCGTAAACGGTTCGCCAAAACCGCTTGTTTGATTGCTTAGTACCCAATCAATTTACCACACATTTTCCAATTGGAACTGACGACGGGTTTTTCGTGATCAACCCCCGCATTTCTTCGGATGAAAAGCATTTTTTAAGTGATGATGATCAATTAATTGATATGTAACTTAATAACAAAAAATGACTTTCAAATCTGTCAATAAAAATATTAGTGATCAATTCGATCTTCTGACAAATATAAAATTAAAATTCATTGTGATTAAGATCACCTTTAATTTCTTTTTCAACTCAAATTAAATACTCGAAATGATCAATGTCACATTTTGTTTGACGTTAGGTTTGATTGAAAATGTGATCTATGACCATTTTGAGGTTTTGTGAAAGTTTATAACGTGAACGTTTGTGCGATGTTGGCGTTTTGTGGATTAAAGCTTGAGATGACTGGCCTTTTTGCGATGAGTTTAACTAAACACTTTGTTTTTAATGTCTTATGGGTAAATAACGCATCACGCTGCTCGCGTTGTGTTGTTTAGAGCGATTTTGAGCAGCGCGATACCTCCGACGACGGTTAATGGTTCAGAGCTAAATACTCGCGCGCGTTTCCACTGCCCATGTAACGTGCCAGCGTTTTCTCAGGCACATCGCGTAAATCCACCATAATCAACCCATCCAGTGCGTTGTTAAACGCCGGATCGACGTTAAAACACACCAACTTACCATTCAAACTCAAATATTGGCGCAGTAATACCGGAACGCCTTTGCCTTCGTCAATTCGAGCGATCACGCGAGATAGCAACTGTAAATCTCCCAATGCGGTTAGCATGCTGGTATTCCAGTTTAAGTTGGTTTCTGGCAGTGGGTTTGACGGAGTGACGTATTCGGCGCAGTCGTTGTCGTAGTGGTGTAGGGTCATCGATTGTGCCAGCAACTGACGCGCGGTATGGCTGTAATCGTTGCTGATGCTCACTGGGCCAAATAAGTGCGTGTATTCGGGATGTTGATGGACAAAAGTCGCTATGCCTTTCCAGAGTAAGAGTAGGGCACTCATGCTTTTTTGATATTGCTCGGCAATCACAGAACGACCCATTTCAATCGACTTACCCATTTGATCGAGAAAGCCTTGGTCATAGTTGAACAAGGTGCGCGAATACAATCCTTCTACGCCATATTTCGCCAATAATTGATCAACTAATCCAAGACGGTAAGCACCTACCATGCATTGGTTCTCACGATCCCACACAAATAGGTGCAGGTAATCATGATCGAAATGATCGATGTCTATCGCTTGTCCGGTCCCTTCGCCAACTTCACGGAAATTATGTTCTCGCAAGCGGCCAATTTCATGCAGGAGAGATGGGATCTGCTGCGCACTGGCGCAATATACGTCGAACTCGCCACTTTGAAGCAATTGGGTTTCTGACGGTAAGTTGTGAAGCTCTTCAAGCAATTGGCCTATGGGTAACCCTGCTGCAATAGGTAAGAGATCATTGTCTGAGACCGTTTGCTGAGTGGCACTTACATCGCGGTTAAGCAGGTAGGTGTTGAGCCTCAGGTAATTGACGATCTGATCATCGTTGAGGTTATTGAGTTCTTTAAACTTGATTGCTTGCCCAAAGGACAACTCAATGGTTTTTGCGCTCTTGTTGAGCAGCTCTCTTCCCAACATCAAGGTGCGTAAAAGAGGGTGGATTTTACCTGCCATGTAAAAGCGTTTTGAGTTCTGCCCACGAATGAAGACGGGAACAGTAGCGGCTTTGTTCTTACGAATTAACGCACTGACACTGCGGCTCCATTCTTTGTCTTCTAAACGCTGTTGTTTGGCATCCACTAACTGCGACACTTCACCCGCAGGGAAAACCAATAACAAGCCGCCATTCGCAAGGTGTTTGTTGGCTGCTCTGAGGGCCTTCATATTCGATTTGACGGCGTCTTTGCCTTCGAATACGTCGACACCAATAAAAAGTTGGTCGAGCTCTGGTACGGTTTTTAGGTACTGATTCGCTAAAACTTGGATATCGTCTCGTATCATCAACAGTAGCTCGGCGAGAATCACGCCTTCAACACAACCGAGAGGGTGATTCGCCACAATGACGGTTGCGCCTTGCTTTGGCACTGCGTCGAGCGAACCATGGGCAATGCGATAGTCGATTCCCAAAATATCCAGCGTAAATCGCAAGAAAGTTTTGGTATCCGCATTCACGGGGCGTTGGGCGTAGAATTTATCGAGCTGACTTAAACCCGTTGCCCATTCTGCAACGTTTTCACCAATGCCGAACGGCGTTTTACGAGGGAGACGAAAAGGGGTTGAACTATCCATATTTACCTCAGCATACAAGTGGCTGATCGGATAGTAGAAATTACAGATGACAGTTCAGAGGCAAATCCATGAGCCTTTGGTGACAAACTGGTGAAGCTTTGTTGACCAAAGGCGAGGGGATAGGGACGTATTAGCGTTACGTTTTGTCGCCAGCAAACATCAGGATACTCAGAGAGTTGAGCGTTTCACCGAGACTTTCTAGTGAGCTCAAGACCTGTTTGGTCGGCTCATTGTCTAGCAGAATACGACCATCAAAGCGTTTCCCTTCGCATTGATCTTCATCGCACATACCCGCTTGGGGTTCTTGTGTTGAGTTGTCATCCATTACTAAGTCGTCAGTACTCAAACAAGCCGTTGAGACAAATAATCCGCTTAGAACTACCAGCCATTTTATTTTCAACATAATCTTAAAAACCATAATAAAACACTGTTCAATTGTGATTTATTCTATTTACCATTTCGAACGATATGACAAAAACTTGGCTTTAGGTCGCCATTTTCTGGCCGTAGTTGAGCTATGTTATCGATACGACGAATTGTTACTTTTGGCGAAATTAGGAGGATGAATGGAGAAGATTTCCAATAAAGCGTCAATATGGCTCGGGCTGTGTCTGATAATTGGTTTAGGAGTATTGGGCTTTTTTATTCAGCAAACAGCAGTCAAATACAAAGCCTATGAGCGAGTGGTAACGGTGAAGGGATTGTCTGAACGAGAGTACTCTGCCGATACAGTGATCTGGCCAATTCAGTTCACCTTAGCGAGTAATGATATGGGGGCTATGTTTGATGACATCGATCAGCAAACGCGTTTGATTCTGGATTTCTTAAGTGCCAAAGGGCTCCCTGAAACGAGCGTTTCCCTTTCTTCTCCTGCTGTCATTGACAGAAAAGCACAGCAATACGGGAGTGAGCAAGATATCGAGTTTCGTTATTTAGCCTCGCGGACCGTTACGGTTTATAGTCAAAGTGTCGATGTGGTTCGAGCGGCAATTAACGAGATTGGTGAGCTAGGAAAGCAAGGCGTACTGCTGAATCAGGACCCGTACGCGAACCGCATTGAGTACAGCTTTACTAAGCTGAATGATGTAAAGCCAGACATGATTGAGGAAGCGACTAAAAACGCTCGTGAAGTGGCAGAGAAGTTCGCCAAAGATTCACAAAGTTCGCTTGGTAAAATCAAGCGTGCGACGCAAGGTCAGTTCTCTATTTACGATCGTGATAGCAACACACCATATATTAAGAAAGTACGAGTGGTCTCAACCGTTCAGTATTACTTATCGGATTAAAAAAAGCCGCTCATCGTGTGAGCGGCTTTCGATAAGACGAGAGCTATAGGATAGGATTAATATCTTGCTCTGTATGCTCACCTTCGACCACATCAACAGGTGTGTAATGTTGATAAATCAGGAAGCCATCTTCTGATGTTTCATGGTTATCTGGTGTATCAGCATACGCGCTACAGGTGTACCCAATACTGTAGGTGCCTGGGCCAATGTAACCAAACTCGTAGCTGTAGGTTGTATTACCTTCTTCGTCTTGCGATTCATTCACGTTAGCTACTGCAACTGGCGCTTGGAGTGGTTCCATCGCGGCCATATCGCCCATGGTTGAGCGATCCATCGAACCTGCGTAAAGATAGACTGAGTGAACGGCAGGAACGTCATTTATTGCATTTGATGCTGCACTGTCTGCTTCACACGCTTGATATTGAATTTCACTGACTTCACCACCGATATGACCTGATTCTGATGCGTTTACTAAGCTTACCGCATTAGAGTTCATGTTCATGTAATCTTTGCCTGTTGGATCTGCCAGGCCTTTACGCAAATCAAACTCGACAACATAGCTATTATGACCAGTATGAACTTTTACATACTGACCTTTTTGCGAAAACTTCAAGCGACCTTGATCGCTCGTATCTGGTTTAAAACCAAAACAGCTGCCTCGGCTAGGCACAACTAAGCCTTTGATGTTGCCGTCTGTCTTCTCTACGTATGACAGCGTTGTATCGTTTAATTGTTTGCCGTCTTTAGCGTACACACACATAGCATAATCACCAGGAGCGATGTCTTGCTCGCTAATGATCGTTTTAGCGTTACTTCCCTGATATTCCATTAGATCAACTTGGTGTAGTGCTCCATTGTCACTAACATCTAACAGAATATGTTCTCCAGTTTGTTCGCCAGTTTCTGGGTCAAATGGTACAAGGACAACATCTTTAAACGCTAAGACGACTTTGTTGGCATCGTCGACAGGCGCATCGGAAACGCTGAGAGAAAAAGTGGCTGCTTCTGTATCGGATGAAGAGTCGTCGCTACCACAGCCCGTCAATAAAAGACCGCCTGAGATGGCAAGTAAAGGGTAGGTATATTTTTTCATTATGACCTCTTGTTTACACTGCTGATAAATGTAAAAGGCTAGTCTCAAAGTCGAGAAATGATGTCATTGTATTGTGATAGAGAGGTCAATCTTCAATGGCGCTATATACAAGTCCTTTTTTATAAAACTAAGTTCTTAACTGTGATGAGGGGAGTTTGATGATAGTCAAGCTGGTTTCGTTCTTATGAGCGTAAGTTAGTATGACTTATTGCTAGAAGGAATTAGTATCATGGCATACAAGCACTTTATTAGAGAACTACTGGGTTTAGCGATTGTTGTCTCTGTCGTCTTTGGCGTATTAGGCGTGATGTTAGAGCTCTTTGCACTGACGGCACTTTGGGAGCATCAGCAAACGATAGCCGATGTTTTCTTCCATGAATCTCTCTACTTCATCGTATTTTTAATTCCACCATATTTCCTCTGGAAGTTGATTAACCGTCCTGAATTGGTTTCTGCTGACCAAGCTTATTTGGCAATGAAGTTAGAGGCTGAAAGTCGACAATGAGTCGATTTAGTGAGTAATGAAAAGAAGAGGCTATGAGAAAACATTAGCCTCTTTTCTATCTGATTCGTGGGCAAAGTATTCGTTGCTTTATTGATTAAAAAGCTGCTTCTATTGTGCCTTTGAACGTACGATCGAGATAATCACGAATTGCTTGAGATTGGTAAATAGAAACGAATTTTTTATACGCTTCATTATTTTTGTCTGCGTCACGAGTAGCGATGACCATGACGGCCAGCGGTGCGTCTTTTGCTTCAAGATAGATACTTTGTTTCTTCGGGTCTAAACCAGAAGACATTACGTAGTTCATTGTGATCGCAGCCGCGTCTACATCATCCAATGTTCGTGGTAACTGGGCGGCATCTACCTCGACAAATTCAAACGACTTTGCATTTTTTGTAATATCAGTTAGGGCGGCTTTGTGGCCAACACCTTGTTTAAGCTCAATTAAACCTGCATCGGCGAGTAGCAATAGACCACGACCACCATTAGTTGGATCGTTTGGAATTGCTATGCGTGCATTGTTTGGAAGCTCTTGTAATGAGCGATACTTGTTAGAATAAAGCCCCATGCGCATCAGAATGGATTGACCAATCGACACTAATTGGGCGTCATGACTATTGTTGAAGTTGTCTAAAAATGGTTGGTGCTGATAGCTGTTAATGTCGATGCTACCATCACTAAGCGCGGCATTGGGTGTCACGTAATCAGAAAACTCGATGACTTCTACATTCAAGTCTTGCTTCGCTGCTTCCTTCGCTACTGCTTCAACTACTTGAGCATGAGGCCCTACGGTTGCTCCCACTTTTATGATAGAGCCATCTTTTTCTCCACAAGCACTTAAGCCAACTACTGCCGTGAGAACCAAAGCTAGTTTCTTTAGGTGACGAATACTTTTCATTGTAACTCCATTTTTGTTTTAGACGTCCATACGTTTACATGTCCATCCTATCAGAAGTCGAAAAAGGGTCAATGGTTTAAATAGCGAGCAGACATTTTGTTTCTACGACTATATAGAAAGCTTGGTAATAAGCGAAAAGAAAGAGGGGGTAGAACCGAGGAAGGTAATAAGTTTGAAGTTGTTGAGGATATGAGCAACGAATTACTACACCCACAACTGTACCCAAAGTCAGCAGACACAAAAAAGGCGTAGTAGGTACTAACCTGCTACGCCTTTCGAAATTTGGTGGCCCCTCGCAGACTTGAACTGCGGACCAATCGATTATGAGTCGACTGCTCTAACCACTGAGCTAAGGGGCCTTAATAGGACAACGATTATAGGGGAAGCGTTGCAAGGTGTCTAGATACCAACTGGGGCAATTGCGCTTAGTTTTTATCCACTTAGCACAGTCGATAATAAAAAAGGTGACCTAAAGTCACCTTTTTTTGATTTCTAAAGCTTATATGCGCTGCGTTTATTCGTCTAGGAAGCTGCGCAGAGTCTCTGAGCGGCTTGGGTGACGAAGTTTACGTAGTGCTTTTGCTTCGATCTGACGGATACGCTCACGAGTAACGTCGAACTGCTTACCAACTTCTTCTAGAGTATGGTCAGTGTTCATGTCAATACCAAAGCGCATACGAAGTACTTTCGCTTCACGTGGCGTTAGACCTGCAAGCACGTCTTTTGTCGCCACTTTAAGGCTAGTTGCAGTTGCAGAATCTAGCGGAAGTTCTAGCGTTGTATCTTCGATAAAATCACCTAGATGCGAATCTTCGTCGTCACCGATTGGTGTCTCCATTGAGATAGGCTCTTTAGCGATTTTCAGAACTTTGCGAATCTTGTCTTCTGGCATCTGCATGCGCTCAGCCAGTTCTTCCGGTAGTGGCTCACGACCCATCTCTTGCAGCATTTGACGAGAGATACGGTTTAGCTTGTTGATCGTTTCGATCATGTGTACCGGGATACGAATCGTACGTGCTTGGTCCGCGATTGAACGAGTGATTGCCTGACGGATCCACCACGTTGCGTAAGTCGAGAACTTGTAACCACGACGGTATTCGAACTTATCTACCGCTTTCATCAGACCGATGTTACCTTCCTGGATAAGATCCAAGAACTGTAGGCCACGGTTGGTGTATTTCTTCGCGATAGAAATTACAAGACGCAAGTTCGCTTCAACCATCTCTTTTTTCGCACGGCGAGCTTTTGCTTCACCGATAGACATACGACGGCTGATGTCTTTAATGTTCTGTACGTTTAGAGAAGTCTCTTCTTCAATCATTTTTAGCTTAGCGATTGAACGACGGATTTCTTCTTCGTTACGTTTGATCTTTTCAGCGTATGGCTTGTCTGAAGCA
This sequence comes from Vibrio sp. A1-1, assembly GCF_021728175.1. NCBI lineage: Bacteria > Pseudomonadati > Pseudomonadota > Gammaproteobacteria > Vibrionales > Vibrionaceae > Vibrio > Vibrio sp. A1-1. The sequence goes on along the minus strand of NZ_JAKKCL010000008.1, from coordinate 180,261 downwards.
AGAACTTCATCCAACCAAGCTTCGCTTGATTCATTACCAGTGAACAGCGCGATGAATGATTTCTTCGGCATTTTGCCGTATTCAACCACAGACTTCATGATCAGGCGTTCTTGAGTACGAACGCGATCCATAGCGGTACGCAGTTCATTCACTAGGTGATCAAACTGTTTAGGCGTTAGACGAAATTCGCGGAATACGTCTAGCATCATTTCATTAGCAACGGTTGCTTTCGGGCTGTTATAGCCGTACTCGTTGATTGCTAATTGAAGATTTTGATAGGTGCTGCGTAGTTGGTTGAATTTCTCTAGCGCTAACTCTGGATCGATACCTACATCTTCTTCAGAATCATCTGAATCGTCATCGCTATCTTCGTCGTCATCAACGTCTTCATCGTCTTCTTCTTCTAACTGAGATTCAGTCAGTTCAGAACCGATGTGTGTTGCCGTTGGTGCAGCGGTGTCGTCAGCATCTGGGTCTACAAAACCTGAAATAAGGTCAGTAAGACGTAGTTCTTCAGCTTGAACTTTGTCAAATTGCTCAAGAATGTACGGAATCGTACCTGGGTATTCAGCAACAGACGATTGAACTTGGTTAATACCTTCTTCAATACGTTTTGCGATGTCGATTTCGCCTTCGCGAGTTAGAAGTTCGACAGTACCCATTTCACGCATGTACATACGTACTGGGTCTGTGGTACGACCAATCTCACTCTCTACGCTAGACAGTGCAGCGGCTGCAGCTTCGGCTGCATCTTCATCGGTAATATTTGTGTCATCGTTCAGTGCTAAATCATCAGCATCAGGAGCAGTTTCTACTACCTTAATGCCCATGTCGTTGATCATCTGAATGATGTCTTCTACCTGTTCTGAATCTACGATTTCAGCAGGTAGGTGGTCATTTACTTCGGCGTAGGTCAGATAGCCTTGTTCCTTGCCTTTAATAACAAGTGACTTTAGCTGTGACTGCGGATTGTGATCCATAGACGGTATCCAACTTCGTAATCTGGTGAAGGAATCAGTATGCGAAATGCAAACCACTTACTATAACAAATTAAATCGTTGCTGACTAATTAAACAGGGTTACGCTTTTAAATCTAGCATAAGTGCTAGCAGCTCCCTTTTCTCTTCGGCTGATAAACCGACACTTCTTGCTTTGGCCTGCAGGTTTTCAATTTGTTTTTCTACGCACTGGGCAATAATTTTATCCAGTGAGTCTAAAAATATTTCTTCTTGGTTGTCCTCATCGAGTGGAATGCCCCAACTCGCGAGACGAGACAGAAGAGTCTCATTTTGGCTGTTTCGCCAATGCTCTAATAATTGGCCTGTGTTGATATGGGGATGCGCTTGGCATTTATCAAGTACATCAACAAATAAACTTAGACCAGGAATGGGTAAATCTCTAACGCTAGTTAGATCTGGCACCATACTTACGTATTGTGGGTTTTGAATCAGTAACGCGATCACTTCTCGCATCGGCGTTCGCTTGATTTCTTTATGAGGTTGAGGCCTTTTATCCTCTTTACCTTGTTTTGAAATTAGCTGCTGTAGTTGGCGTTCATCAACCAAACCCAAACGGCGGCCAAGCAGTTCTCTCAAGTATAGTCTTAAAGTGCCGCCAGGGACTTTGTCGATGAGAGGAACAGCAAGGGTACTCAGTTTTGCCATGCCTTCTTTCGTGCTCATATCGACTTGCTGAGTCAATGAGCTGAACATGAATTCAGACAAGGGCATCGCATTAGACACTTGTTGTTCAAATGCTTGTTTTCCGTTTTGTCGGATATAAGAGTCGGGATCTTCTCCATCCGGCAAAAACATGAATTTTAACTGGCGACCATCAGTTAGGTAAGGCAATGCATTTTCCATGGCACGCCACGCGGCTTCACGACCTGCGCGGTCACCGTCGTAACAACATACGACAGTGCTTGTTTGCCTGAATAATACTTGCAAGTGATCGCCCGTTGTAGAGGTACCCAATGAGGCAACGGAATAATCTACGCCATATTGAGCAAGCGCGACAACATCCATATAGCCTTCAACCACTAAAATTTGTGGTGGCTCACGGTACGCTTGTAGTACTTCATAGAGGCCATACAATTCTTTACCTTTATGAAATATCGGGGTTTCGGGTGAGTTGAGATATTTCGGTGTCCCATCACCTAATACTCGACCACCAAAGCCTATTACTCGGCCGCGTCTGTCTCGAATAGGAAACATCACTCGACCACGGAATCGGTCGTAGCGGTTGCCTTTATCGTTTTCAATCAACATGCCGCCTGTGACGAGCATGTCTTGGTTTTCTTTATTCTGGCCAAAGTTCTTACGAACTAAATCCCATTCATCAGCCACATAGCCGATGCCAAACTTCTGGACGATTTCACCAGACAGGCCGCGATCTTTTAGATACTCAATCGCCACTTTACTTGCTGGCTGCTTGAGTTGGTTACGATAAAATTGAGCAATGCTGCCCATTAAGTCGTATAGATTACGTTTTTCACTGCTGCTTGCTTGTGGGCCTGACTGGAACGAACCATTACCGCCACTACGTTGTTCGCGAGGAACATCTAAGCCCAAGTATGAAGCGAGTTCTTCAATGGCTTCGACGAATTCTAGCCGGTCGAATTCCATCAAAAAGTCGATGGCATTTCCGTGCGCACCACAACCAAAACAATGGTAGAACTGCTTTTCTTGACTGACGCTGAATGACGGCGTCTTTTCGTTGTGGAACGGGCAGCATGCGCCGTAGTTTTTGCCTTTTTTCTTAAGTTTCACACGTGCGTCGATGATATCGACAATATCAAGTCGAGCTAGAAGGTCATCGATAAAACTGCGAGGGATGTGTCCAGCCATAAAACCTAACAAAAAAAGAAGATGATGAGTGGAGTGAATGCTTTAAAAGAATAAGCGTGTTGCTCACTTATTTCATTCCATTCATCCAGATACAAACAAGCCGTGCGTTCCAAAGGATAGCACGGCTTGCTGCAATTGGGTGGGGTATCTTAAGCCAGTTTAGCGCGAACTAAACCGCTTACTTTACCCATATCTGCGCGCCCTTGAATTTGCGGTTTCAGAACGCCCATTACTTTGCCCATGTCTTGCATGCCAGCTGCGCCAGATTCAGCAATCGCGTTCTCGATAAGAGCCGCTACTTCTTCGTCTGTCAGTGGTTGAGGCATAAAGTCCTCAAGAACGGTAATTTCTGCTTGTTCCGCATCAGCAAGATCTTGACGACCCGCTGCTTCATACTGCGCTACAGAGTCGCGACGTTGTTTAACCATTTTGGTCAATACTGCAAGAATGTCGTCATCGTTCAGAGTGATCTGCTCGTCAACTTCACGTTGCTTGATTGCTGATAGGGCTAAACGAATAGTACCAAGGCGCAATTTGTCCTTGGCTTTCATCGCTAATTTTTGCTCTTCTTTGAGTTGATCAATCAGAGCCATAACTAAATTCCTTTTGGAGCTCAGTTATTAGTACAGGCGAACGCGACGAGCGTTTTCGCGAGCTAGCTTCTTAGCGTGACGCTTTTGAGCTGCTGCTTTAGCGCGTTTGCGAACTGTAGTTGGTTTTTCGTAGTGCTCACGACGACGCACTTCAGAAAGGATACCTGCTTTTTCGCAAGAGCGCTTGAAACGACGTAGAGCAACGTCGAACGGTTCGTTTTCACGTACTTTAACTACTGGCATATGCCTTTCACCTCAGGGGTTATTCGTTAACGCTGGCATTCAACAGACCAAATCACAATTGTTTGGTCTCTTACCAGCTTGATCAAAAATGGTGCGGAATTTTAATCCGATCACAACTACTTTGTAAAGCCTTTTGTCGATTATTGTCTGTACAAAATTTGTTTGCAGCACCAAGGCGAGGTAATATGACGCCCAAATTTCCTCTATATAGAAAGCATACTGAGAAAACCATGCGCATTATCGGTATTGAAACCTCTTGTGACGAGACTGGCATCGCGATTTATGATGATGAAAAAGGTCTGCTGTCACACAAGCTTTACAGCCAAGTAAAACTGCACGCAGATTACGGTGGTGTGGTGCCTGAGTTGGCTTCACGCGACCATGTGAAGAAAACCATTCCTCTTATCAAAGAGGCGTTAAAAGAAGCGAACCTCACTTCAAAAGACATTGATGGTGTGGCGTACACCGCTGGCCCAGGTTTGGTTGGGGCGTTATTGGTTGGCGCAACCATTGGTCGCAGTATTGCTTACGCTTGGGGAGTGCCAGCGGTACCTGTTCATCATATGGAAGGTCACCTGTTGGCTCCAATGCTAGAAGATAACCCACCGCCATTCCCGTTTGTGGCAGTGTTGGTGTCGGGTGGTCACTCGATGATGGTCGAAGTGAGAGGCATCGGTGAGTACAAAATTTTGGGTGAGTCAATTGATGATGCGGCGGGCGAAGCGTTTGATAAAACAGCGAAGCTAATGGGTTTGGATTACCCAGGCGGCCCGCTGTTGTCTAAACTGGCAGAAAAAGGCACGCCGGGTCGTTTTAAGTTCCCGCGCCCAATGACTGATCGCCCTGGCTTGGATATGAGTTTCTCTGGCCTGAAAACCTTTACAGCAAATACGATTGCTGCGAATGGCGATGACGAGCAAACTCGCGCAGACATCGCTCTGGCATTTGAAGAAGCCGTGTGTGCAACATTGGCGATTAAATGTAAACGCGCGCTTGAGCAAACAGGTATGAAGCGTATTGTTATTGCTGGTGGTGTGAGTGCTAACCGTCGTTTACGTGCAGAGTTAGAGAAGCTAGCGAAGAAAGTTGGCGGTGAGGTTTACTACCCACGAACTGAGTTCTGTACGGATAATGGTGCGATGATCGCTTACGCTGGTATGCAGCGTTTGAAGAATGGCGAAGTGGCCGATATGTCGGTAGAGGCTCGCCCACGTTGGCCGATTGACCAACTGACGCCAGTCGCTTAATCAAACTTATGCGGTAGGTTTGAAATAGATTCACTACGATAAAGGTCTCTGTTCATCAGAGGCCTTTATTTTTAGCTATTCAATGAAAAGCTTCGTTTACATTCTGACTGATGCGAGCAGTTTGGTATCGTTTCAGTGATAGGATAGTGCGGAAGAATAAGAAATGGATATAACAATGAATAAGTTTGAAATTGAAGGTCAGCAACTTGCTTACCTTGATAAAGGTGATGGTCCAGTATTACTGTTTGGTCACAGTTATTTGTGGGATAGCCAAATGTGGGCGCCACAAATTGAAGTTTTAAGCCAGTCATATCGTTGTATTGTGCCAGATTTGTGGGCACATGGTGAGTCAGAAGCGGCCCCTGCATCGACAGAGTCATTAGTTGATTATGCACAACATATGTTGGCGTTGATGGATCATTTGGATATTGAAGAGTTTTCTGTGGTGGGCTTATCTGTTGGCGGCATGTGGGGAGCGGAACTGACGGCTCAAGCACCGCAACGTGTGAAATCACTGGTATTGATGGATACCTTCATTGGTTGGGAGCCAGAAGTTACATATAAGAAGTATTTTTCAATGCTTGATACTATCAGCCAAGTCCAAGCGGTGCCTGCGCCAATTATTGAAGCTGTCGTGCCATTGTTTTTTGCTGATAACGCTGAGCAGGTGAATCCTGAGTTGGTCGCTGCATTCAAACGCAGTTTAGAAAGCCTGAGTGGTGAGCGTGCGGTTGAAGTGGCTCGCATTGGTCGCATGGTGTTTGGTCGCCGTGATGTGATTGAAGATTCGGAAAAATTCGCTCTGCCGACGTTAATTGCGGTGGGCTGTGAAGATAAGCCTCGCCCGGTTTTCGAATCGTATTTAATGAAAGACTGTATCACGGGCAGTGAGTTGGTAGAAATTCCGCAAGCGGGACACATCAGTTGTTTAGAACAGCCGGAGTTCGTCAACCAAATGTTGTTGAACTTCCTGAATCGAGTTCATGCATAACCAATGCATCCCTCTTTAAACGAAAAACTCGGCATTAAGCCGAGTTTTTTTGTGTCAGTTTCTTCTCGCCGATTTTTGGCTCGTCGCCAGACAAAAGCCGCCGAATATTTTGATGATGCTTAAATACGATTAAGCAACACAGCATAGCAACAGGTAACGTGTATTGCGGTTTAAACATCCAGGTATAAAACGGAGTGACCAAAACCGTGACGAGAGCCGCTAAGGATGAATAGCGGAATAGCGCGGCGACTGACAGCCAAGTTAACATCACTAATCCTGTTAAGTCCAAACCAATCGGAGCGATAGCGCCAAGCGCGGTTGCGACACCTTTTCCGCCTTTAAAGTGGAAAAAGATGGGGTACATGTGGCCAAGACAGGCAGCAATGGCGATGACGCCAAGAATGATAGGGTCGATACCAAGAAAGTATCCGCCCCATACGGGGATGGTGCCTTTGAGCATATCGCACAACAAGACTGAAACAGCGGCTCCTCGTCCGCCAATACGCAATACGTTCGTTGCTCCAGGGTTGTTGGAGCCTACACTGCGTGGATCTGGCAGTTTTAAGAGTCGACAGATCAAAACCGCACTGGAAACCGAACCCAGTAAATAGGCGGCCATTGTCATTATCAGTGCCAGTGCGTCCATAGAAGTCCTTGATGGATTGGAATTTAATGCTCGGTTCCCGCGTAGTTGCTATCATACCTCGAATTCACATAATGCAGAAATCCTCACTGTGATAGAGCTTGCATTATGTGATTTCTTGTATATAAAGATGCTTTCGCAGTTTATACCTAAGTAACATTGTGATGACCCAAGTAAATGTTACTTAGGTATAGAATACTACGATCAAATTACCCCTCACGGGTATCCGACCTCTGTAATAGAAGGACATAAGATGGCTCTGGATAAAGTTTTTATTGAACAATTAGAAGTAATCACCACGATTGGCGTGTACGACTGGGAACAACAAATTAAACAAAAGTTGGTTCTGGATATCGAAATGGCGCACGACAATAAGCCTGCGGGTAAAAGTGATGATGTGCAAGATGCGTTGGATTACTCGCAAGTGAGTGAGGCGGTACTGAGCCATATTGAAAATGGTCGTTTTCTGTTGGTTGAGCGCGTAGCCGAAGAAGTGGCAGAGCTTATCATGCAGCGTTTCTCTGTGCCTTGGGTGAAAATCCGTTTAGCAAAACCTGGTGCAGTGCCACAAGCACGCGCTGTTGGTGTCGTGATTGAGCGAGGTCAAGCATGATCACCACCTATATCGGTGTTGGTACGAATGTAGAAAGAGAACAACATGCGCTCGCTGCGTATCAGGAGCTGCTACAGCTTGGAGAAAGTCTCCTCGTATCGCCGGTATATGAATGTGAACCTATTGGCTTTAGCAGCCAGAACTTCTACAACTTTGTCGTTGCAATGCGTACCGAGTTGTCATTAGAAGAGTTGAGTCATCAGCTACGTGAGATTGAATTTAAGTGGGGACGCGAAGAAAATGCGCAAAAGTATCAGGATCGAACACTGGATCTCGATATAGTGTTGTTCGGTGAATGTGTCTCCAAGAAAAAACCTGAGCTACCTCGCAGTGATATCTACAAATATCCTTTTGTCACAAAGCCTCTGTATGATCTCGAACCTCAATTAGTGATCCCAGGCGATGGACGCACAGTCGCAGATATTTGGCATGCAATGCAGCCAGTCGATTCACTCAAACCTGTTTCTTTTTCATTTTTAATTTGAGTTGTTTACATGAGTTATTTTGAAGCCTTTATTCTGGCTCTGATTCAGGGTCTGACAGAGTTTTTGCCTATTTCGAGCTCTGCCCATTTGATCCTGCCCTCCGCCATTTTGGGATGGGAAGACCAAGGTCTAGCCTTTGATGTTGCTGTTCACGTCGGTACATTAATGGCGGTAGTGATCTATTTTCGCCATGAAGTGATCACTCTGTTCCAGGCATTATTTGCTTCGATCTTTAAAGGAGATCGGAGTAAAGAAGCAAAACTTGCTTGGATGATCGTGATCGCCACGATTCCAGCTTGTGTGTTTGGCTTGTTGATGAAAGACATCATTGAAGTGTATCTACGTAGCGCTTATGTCATCGCGACCACAACGATCGTATTTGGTTTGTTGCTTTGGTGGGTAGACAAAAACGCTAAGTTGGTTGCGGATGAATACCAAACGGGTTGGAAGAAAGCCGTGTTTATCGGTATTGCCCAAGCCTTAGCGATGATTCCTGGAACGTCGCGTTCAGGGGCGACCATTACGGCTGCACTTTACCTTGGCTTTACTCGAGAAGCGGCTGCGCGCTTTTCATTTTTAATGTCGATCCCGATCATTACATTAGCAGGTAGCTACTTAGGCATGAAGCTAGTGACCAGTGGTGAACCTGTCCATATTGGTTTCTTGCTGACTGGTATCATCACATCGTTTATCAGTGCGTACATCTGTATCCACTTCTTCTTAAAGATGATTTCACGCATGGGCATGACACCGTTTGTGATTTACCGTCTGATTCTAGGTTTCGGCTTGTTTGCGTTCTTGCTTAGCGCATGATAACGCGACGGATTGGCAGCTTGCTTAACCGCAAGCTGCATACCTAAACCACAACGTCATTCTGAACAGCGACGAAGGAGCGAGGTTCAGAATCTTCTCCTCTTAGTTTCTTATGGCGTTGGCCATTTCTAAAACTTCCCTGCGTGCTGATGTTAGATTCCTAGTCTCGCTAAGGCTCGCTGGAATGACCTGGCATGAATACAATTCGGTTAATTAAGCTGAGCTCAGATCATTTATTCAAAGCGACTCTTACCGCTTCAATCCGTCTCTTTTCTTGTTCATCACGTATTGCCGGGCCTTTAAATCCATCCTTAATGATGCTCTGAACATCTACGGCGGCTGCGGCTTGATAAGCGTGGGTAAAAATCTCAGCTTGAGGATAAGGCTTCTCTTCTAACCCTTTTCGACCTGCATGGTCAGCCTGACAGCATATTAAAATATCTTCTAAGCGCTCAGCTTTGCGCCACACATCGAATTTGTTGAGTATTTTTATGATGGTTTGCGGCTTTAACTCGGCCGCACGATGGATATTGGAGTGCTGTTCGCACACCATCAAGGCTAAATCACGAAACTCATTCGGTACACGGACACGCTCGCACAGTTTTTTGATCAGTTTTAATCCTGTATGACAATGCATTCTGTGGCTTGGCCATTCGCTCTCTGGCGTCACCCCTTTGCCCAAGTCATGCACTTGAGCGGCAAATCTGACGGGGAGTGAGTCACTCAATCTTGCGGCTTGCTCTGCCACCATCAAAGTATGGATGCCTGTATCGATTTCTGGATGCCATTTTGCTGGTTGAGGCACGCCAAATAGAGCATCAATTTCAGGTAAAACAACGGCCAATGCACCACAATCTCTTAGAACCGATAAGAAGATATCAGGGCGAGGGGTGGAGAGGGACTTATGCCATTCTTGCCAAACACGCTCGGGAGTCAGTGTGCTCAGCTCTCCAGATTCTGCCATGTGGCGCATTAACTGCATGGTTTCGTCGGCAACCGTAAAGTTTAGATCAGCAAGCTTGGCAGCGAAGCGAGCGACACGTAAAACGCGTAGAGGGTCTTCAATAAAGGCGTCTGAGACATGGCGTAGCAGTTTATCGTTGAGATCTTTCTGGCCGCCGTAAGGATCATGGAGCTTACCTGCATCATCCATTGCCATTGCATTAATGGTTAAATCACGACGAATTAAATCCTCTTCTAAGGTGACACTTTGATCAAAGAAACACTCAAAGCCAGTGTAACCAGAGCCTGATTTTCTCTCTGTTCGTGCAAGTGCATGTTCTTCTTTACTTTTTGGGTGCAAAAATACAGGAAAGTCTTTACCAACGGCGGTGTACCCTTGGGACAGCATCATCTCGGGAGTCGCACCTACGACCACCCAGTCGTTGTCATAACTATCAATTCCGAGCAATTTATCTCTAACTGCGCCACCTACTAAATAAACTTGCACGAATTACCTCTTAATTTATTGATATGCCGTTGGACATTGTAGCAAGCAATGGTACTTTTCTTTACTCCCGAGAGTAGATGCAGCTATGTTTATATTATATCTGACTATTCCCTGGTGGTTTTTTAGCTGGAGAGCCTAATGTATAAGGACTTTTTTGGGTTTGTAGAACAACCATTTTCGATTGTTCCAAACTCGCGTTATTTGTATTTAAGCCAACGTCACAAAGAGGCAATCACACATCTCCAAGCCGGGCTAGGCGATGGCGGTGGTTTTGCTATGCTTACTGGCGAAGTGGGTACAGGCAAAACGACCGTCGCAAAAGCGATGCTGGCGAATTTAGGTGATAACACCAAAGCGGGTCTGATCCTAAATCCCACGTTTTCGAGTCGAGACTTGCTCGAAGCTATTTGCGATGAATTCAAAATTACTTACCCGCCAGATGCAAACCTCAAACAGCTAAACCAAGTGATTCACAAATACTTGCTGCGTAATTATCGTTCAGGCTGGCAGACATTGCTGGTCATTGATGAGGCTCAACACCTTGCTGCCGACGTTTTAGAGCAGCTACGTTTGTTGACCAACTTGGAAACCGATACCAGAAAACTGCTCAAAGTGTTGTTGGTCGGACAGCCTGAATTACAGCGGTTATTACAAACGACGCAACTACGCCAGCTCGCTCAGCGCATTACTGGGCGTTATCACTTGTTGCCGTTGGATGAAAAAGAGACAGAAGATTACATCGCGTTTCGATTACATACGGCAGGTGGTGACCAGCAACTGTTTAATCGTGCTTCTTGTAAACTCATTGCCAAATACAGTCACGGCATCCCGCGCTTGATTAATCTTATCTGTGATAAATCTCTCAACATCAGTTATCACCAAGGTAATGTGGTGGTGGATAAGCAAACTGTTCAGCAGGCCTGTGAAGAGGTGATGCAGTTTCAGGCAGATATTTATCAGCAAGATAAAAAAGAGCGCCGTACTTTCCGTTGGCCTGCTTGGGGCTCAGTCACGGTGGGTCTTATTGCTGCATTGGGTACGGGGTGGGCGGTCGTTAATTATATGCCAGCTCAAGCAACGTCAGTGTTGGCGCAAGTGACCGCACCAAGAGAGGAGCCAACGCCAATAGTCGTTAACCAACAATTGACAGATGATCAGCGTGACTTATTGTTAGCACAAAAACAGTCGAATCTCGCCGTGAATGATTTGTATCGTTTGTGGGGTTATCAAGCATCGGTTCGCGACAATCTTTGTTTATCAGAGCCCCAATCGACCATGCGTTGTGAGCGTAAAATGGCGACCTGGCCGCTGCTGATGCAACAAAATCGCCCTGTGATTTTGGAGTTGAATTATCAAGGTGATGTTGGGTATGTCATTTTGTACGCCGTCGGCAATGACAAAGTCGAAGTGCTCAATGGCAAGCAGCGTCTGCGTCTGCCTATTTCGTGGCTAAAGCCGATGTGGCAAGGCAATATCATTGAACTGTGGCAAGCGCCGTTGAAAGAGACATTACGTTTAGACATGGAAGGCCCTGCGATCGAAGTATTAGACCGACTATTAGCAGAAGCGGTAAGTGAGCCACTGCTTGAAACGTCTATTTTTGATGGTGCGATGAGAGAGCGAGTTGAGTTATTCCAACGTTGGCAAGGTATTGGGGTCGACGGCATTGCAGGTAAGCGGACGCTAGATCGTCTTCAACAAAACGTGCAGCCAGATGCGCCTCAACTGGCGAGAATCGAGAAGGAGGACGCATAATGTCAGCCATGAAACATATTGGTTTGTTCTTGTTGCCGATCACCGTTGCTGCAATCGGAGTTGCTTGGTATTTAGATCTCCTTACGCCTCATGCTGAAGCTAGTACTTCCGCCCCTAAGGCTAAGATGGAAGCGGAACAACCGTTCAAAGCATTGGACTACCCTGAAACTACTCAGTTGGCGCAATTGCCAAGAGAGTGGCCAAGTGCAGAGCTGTCTCGTGATTTTGGTACGTTTGCAACATCTGATGAATACGTGAGTAATACAGCAAACAAAGACGAGATAGAAACATCTGTATCAACTCAAGGCACTTCAGTAGTTGAAGAGGACCTAGGTTTGTCTCTGGATGATCTTGACTTGTCCTCATTATCTCCTGATTTGGCGCGAAAGGTCGAAAATGCGTTATCCCGAGATGATGCGCCTTCACCACAAACGGTGCGCGTGAACGATTTAGAGCGCAACGCTCACCAATGGCAAGGGCGTTTACCTGCGCTCAATTTGCAAACTCACATGTACGCCAGTGATGAAAATCGCCGCTGGGTGAAAATTAACAATGTTGAATATCATCAAGGAGACGTTGTTGATGGGCAGGTCACATTAAGAGAAATACAACCGCAAGCGGTGATTGTCGAGTTCCAAGGTGAGCAAATTCGTATCCCAGCGTTGTATGAGTGGAAAGGGTAGCCGTTTTTTATAGTAAATCATCAAGCCAGCGAGGTTATGTCGCTGGCTTTTTTTGTTTCTCATAAGGTCTTTTTTCATCTATTTGAGTGATGATTTTTAGGGACTCACACAAGCTAAATATAGCTTTTCTCAGTTGTTTAAATTACATCAATATCAGTCATGTATTAGTAGAATGACTCCAGTCAGCGTTGTGTAAAAAATCGCCATATTGACGAACTTCGTCATCACGACCTGGTCCACGTTAGACCCCATGAAATAACAGGAGTCTACACAGAGACACATGCGTATTCTGATTTTTTCTTTAAGTGTTGTTGCGTCGTTAAGTTACGCAGCAAAGCCGGCCCCTTTCCCTATAACACCAGATAATAACGGACAAGATTTTATGGTCAGTGCGACCAACCCTTACGTGAGCAGCACTGGTTATTCAATATTGAAAGAGGGCGGGAACGCCGTTGATGCCATGGTCGCGATGCAGATGGTGATGTCTGTGGTTGAACCGGATATGACGGGAATTGGCGGCGGTACTTTCGTGCTGTTTTATCAACATGACAAGCAGAAGTTTTTAGCCCTTGATGGGCGAGATGAAGCGCCGTCTAGCGCTCACCCTGAGATGTTTATTGAAAATGGGAAAGCACTCAGCCGCGATGAAATTTTGGGGCCTCGCTCCGTTGCGGTACCGGGCACCTTACGTTTGCTTTATTCCACTCATGAGCAATACGGCAAATTACCATGGTCTGAGTTGGTTCAACCTGCGATTAAGCTCGCGCGTGATGGGTACGCGATGAATAGCTATACCTATGATATCGTCGTGCGAGAGCAAACGCGTTTGGCTCGCGATCCAGAAATTAAAGCCTTGTATTGGCAAGATGATGAAGTGAAGCCAACAGGGACGTTAATGAAGAACCCTAAAATGGCTGAGACGCTAGAGAAAATAGCTCAGCAAGGCGATCGCTATTTGTATGGTGGTGCACTTGGTCAACATATTGTTGATTCGGTGAATCGTCGTATTAACGATCAGCATGAGAAATTGTCGTTAGAGGACTTTAAAAACTATCAGGTGAAATCTCGCGATATTATTGAAAGCGATTATCGAGGCAACAAAATCGTTTCGTTTGGTTACCCGGCCTCTGGCGGTGTGATGGTTGCTCAAAGTCTGAAATTGCTGGAGCCGTACGATATATCTCAGATGGCATTAACTGATGTAGAGCCTTGGCGTTTAATGACTGAGGCGATGCGCTTAGCAAAAGCTGATCGTATTGCGTATGCCGGAGATCCGGATTATGTGGAAGCACCAGTTGAACAACTGTTATCTAAAACCTATTTGGACCAGAGACGTGATTTAATCCCTGATAATGGCACCTCGAAAGAGAATCCAAAAGCAGGACAGATAACGCAAACTCAGTATGCGCAATATCAAGGCTTCGAGAGCAAAGATACAGGGCATATTTCTATCGTCGATAGAGATGGAAATGCAATAGCGATGACTAGTACGGTAGGAACGGGTATGGGCTCGGGTGTGATGGTCGATGGCGTTATCTTGAACGCGCAAATGGCAAACTTTTCACCTCAACCAACGCTTAACGGTAAGCCTACTCAAAACTCGATTGAAGCGGGTAAGCGTCCACGCTCAGCCATTACGCCATTAATGGTGATGGACAGTGATGATAACTTGCGTTTGGTTGTCGGTTCACCAGGAAGTTCGCAAATCCCGGGGTATGTACTCAAAACTGTGGTTGGCGTGCTGGATTGGAACTTATCAGCGCAAGAGGCTATTGACTTACCAAACATCCAGTACGGTACCAAGATAGACCGCACCAAGCCGTATGACCCAACAGGCTTGCTAGTGGAGAAGAAAACCTTCGCAGAAATGTTGGTGCCGGAGTTTATGGAGCTTGGCTACCCAGTACACGTTATTCCAGTGGTAAGTGGTTTGAATGCAATTGAGCTAAAAGATGGCAAGCTTTATGGCGCAACGGATCGTCGTCGAGCGTCTAGTTCAATGGGGGAGTAATGCAGATTTCCGTAAAACTAAGCAAACAAAAAAGCCAGTCGAATATCGACTGGCTTTTGCATTCTTTTTTATAGATAAAAGGGCGAAGGACTTATGCCCAACCCGCAGGTGAACGTTTTCTACGAGGCATGACATGCGGAAGAATCAAACCAAATAGCAAACCTAAACCTGCAACACCGCCGCCATAAGTGAAGTACTTAAGCAGCATGTCGTCTTTTTGTGTATCCAGTTTAGCGCGCAGCTCGCGGTTTTCTGTTTCAACAGAAGTAAGCTGGTCGCTGATCTCAGAGTATTTATTCTCAAGATCGGAAATTTGTTGGTTACGCGTTTCTAGAGAGGTAACAAGGCCGGCTTTCTCTGCATCAGAAGTTTTACGAGCGTTAGCAAGCTGCTCTTTCACTTCTGCTAGCTCTTTCTCAATGCGAGGAAGGCGAATCGCCATGCTTTCTTGGTTTGTCACAAACTTGCTTTGTACCCAACCAGTACGACCGCGGTCATCACGAACTTGCGTATAGCCAGTATCTCGGTTGGTTTTAATCAGTTGTACTTTAGAACCGGCATTAACACTACCAATAATACGGTAGGTGTTATTTGGACCTGAGTGCATAAAAGTGAAGAGGTCATCAGAAATATAACGGTCTGCTGCTAGGGCCGCTGGCGCTGCTAGCAAAGTAAACAAAACCGTGATGATTAGTTTTTTCACAGTAAATCCCTTAACGATTTTTCTTGGAGACAGCGTTGGCACCGAATGATTGGAGCCGGAAATAGACGAATAGTATGCAGTTTCAAACTTCGGTGCAACAAAGAAGGGAGGCAAAGCCTCCCTTTCTGTGCGTTTGAGTCAATAATGACAAAGCGCTTACATTCTATTGACGAGTGTCTTAAGCGAACATCGCTTGAAGTCCGTAGAAGAATACAACGGCCAATAGTGCACCTGCTGGTAGTGTAACGATCCATGATGCCACGATGTTACGAACTACGCCTAGGTTTAGTGCCGCGATACCACGAGCAAAGCCAACACCGAGAACCGCACCAACCAATGTTTGAGTGGTTGAGATTGGCAGACCAGTACCAGAAGCTAGAACAACAGTACAAGCGGTTGCTAGCTGAGCTGCAAAACCACGGCTAGGAGTTAGTTCAGTGATACCTGTACCAACGGTTGCCATTACTTTGTGACCCAGTGTCGCAAGACCGACCACGATACCAATACCACCAAGAGGTAGAATCCACCAAGCGATGGTACTTTTCGTGCTGATTTCGCCCATGTGTTCAACAGTCGATACTACAGCAGACAGTGGACCAATGGCGTTTGCAACGTCGTTTGAACCGTGTGCAAATGCCATTGCACAAGCGGTGATAACCATCAGAACGCTGAAGATACCTTCCACGCCAGAAAAGCTGCGGTCTTCTTCGCGATTAGCGAATTTTTTCTGGATGTATACGTAGCCGCCAACCATCACGAGTGCTGAAACTGCTGCTGCCCACATCCAAGCTTCGCCATTGGTTAGGTGAAGACCAACGTGTTTTAGACCTTTTTTGATAGTTACAAGTGCAATCACCATTGTTGTGATGAACATGTAAACAGGAACAAAACGTTTGGCGTTGAATAACGGGTTCTCAGTATCAAAAATCAGACGTTGTGCGCTGACAAAGATAACGTAAGCAAAGAAACCTGAAATCACTGGAGTAATAATCCAGCTACCAACAATGCCTTGAACGCTGCCCCAGTCAACCGCTTCAGTACCTACTGATACGCATGCAAAACCGATGATTGCACCGATGATTGAGTGAGTCGTAGATACTGGCCAGCCCATGTAAGAGGCAAGAAGTAACCATGTACCCGCAGCCAAAAGAGCAGACATCATACCGTAGACAAGAACGTCAGGTTGACTAGCAAATAAAGAAGTTTCGATTACACCTTTACGGATAGTGTCGGTTACTTCACCGCCTGCAAGGTAAGCACCTGCAAATTCGAAGATCATCGCAATGATGATAGCTTGTTTTACGGTTAGCGCTTTTGAACCTACTGATGTACCCATCGCATTAGCAACGTCGTTCGCGCCAATACCAATCGCCATCATGAAACCAAAAATCGCTGCAACAATAATCAGGACAGTGCCGTAGTTCGCAAGGATATCCATCGTAATACCTAGTTGTTTTATAACAAGCGGAACAAAATTTTACGCGCGCCAAACCATAAGACGATGAAAATAGTCATCGTCCCTATGACACGTGTTCATTATGCTCTTCGTTATGTCGTTAACTTTATGTTTTAAGATCGAGATAGCATGACTTCCAAACGAGCACCTACGCGCTGCGCTTGGTCGGCAATACCACCTACCCATTCAAGAATCTTGTACAAGAACATGACATCGATAGGGTTCATGTCAGACTCAATCGCCATCAACTGTTGACGAAGTTCAATCTGCATAGCATCGGTATCATCTTCGATGACATCTAATTGATGAATCATTTCAGCGACGAGAGTCACTTCACGACCTTTGAAGCCGGTTTCTAGCAATTCATCAAGTTCATTGATTACCTTTTGCGCCTGATCGGCCGCATCAAGACAACGTTGAACGTAAGCGAGGAAGTTTGGTTGGAGAGCCTCAGGAATGACAAGTTGACGACCATATACACGGCCAGCAATGTCTTTTGCCAGGTTTGCAAGTTTGTCCTGCTGAGTCAGAAGCTCAAGCATGTCAGTACGGTCTACTGGCATGAACAAACCGCGAGGCAGTTTTAGACGGATTTCACGTTTCAGCACGTCCGCTTCTTTCTCTAGGTGAGAAATTTGTGCACGGATTTCAGATGCTTTTTCCCAGTCACCCTTTGAAGATACTTCAAAGAATTTCACCAAGTGTGAACAACATTCGTTGACACACACAACGTGGCGTTGCAAAGGCTTAATTGGGGACTTTGCAAATAACCCCATAATTGTATTTACTGGCATGGTCATTCAACCTAATAACTATAACCTTAAAAAAACATACACCATTTCTGAGTGCTTGGCGAAATGTTGAACGATGGCTATAAAGGCGCGCATGGTAACGCATTAAATCGCTCATTAAAACTGTTTTAGATCATCATTCCGGCGATATTTCTCTCTTGCCGTGCGAGAAATTACGCAATATCCTGTTTCTATCTGCTTTGAAAGGTATAGCTATGGAAACCGAAATAGAACTGAAGTTTTTTGTTTCTCCTGAATTTTCAGAAACTTTAAAAGAAAAAATTTCTGAGACAAAAGTACTTCAGCATAGTTGTCGTGACTTGGGTAACACCTACTTTGATACCGCCGATAAATGGCTGAGAAAGCACGACATTGGTTTAAGAATTCGCCGTTTTGATGATGTATTCGTCCAAACCGTAAAGACAGCAGGACGCGTCGTCGCAGGCTTACATCAAAGACCAGAATACAATGCTGAGCACACTAGCGACGAGCCTAACCTGTCGCTTCATCCTGTAGACATTTGGCCGCCAGGTAAAGACGCAGCAACGCTGCAATCTGAGCTTATGCCGTTATTCTCGACCAACTTCACACGTGAACAGTGGCTGATTGGCATGCCAGATGGTAGCCAAATAGAAGTGGCGTTTGACCAAGGTATGGTCGTAGCCAAAGGTGAAGATGGGGAAGAGAAACAAGAACCGATTTGCGAAGTTGAACTGGAACTTAAATCGGGCCAAACCGATGCCCTATTTACACTAGCACGTAGCTTTTGCGAGCAAGGTGGCATGCGTTTGGGTAACTTGAGTAAAGCGGCGAAAGGCTATCGACTTGCTAGTGGCTATGCAGGTGATGAAGTAAAATCGTTGGCGCTTGTGGACAGTAGCCCGACGGATACCGTTGAATACTGCTTGATCAACTCTTTAGAACACGCCCTATCTCACTGGCATTATCACGAGCAAATTTATGCTGAGCGTGACAATGTGGAAGCGCTACGTGAAATCAGCAATGCCATTCGTTTTATTCGTCAAACATTGACCATTTTTGGTGGTGTTGTCCCTCGTCGCGCGAGTGCGATTCTGCGCCAAGAGCTTAAATGGTTGGAAGAAGAACTGAGTTGGTTGGATGAGCATGCACACCTTGAAGAGCTCTTAGATGACAAAGGCAATGTGCTGCGTAAGTTGGATGCGCGTAAGTTCTTAGTATCTGAGTTGACTCAGCAGTTACAAGAGCTGCCAAGCCGTGAAGAAGTGCTAGGGTTGCTCAATTCCGCGCGTTACACCGGGTTATTGCTGGATCTTAGTCGCTGGATCTTAGCGCGTGGCTGGCAGCCGTTTCTTGATGAAAAAGCGCGCGAAAAAATGGCAAGTAATATCATGCCGTTTTCAGTCACTCAGCTCGATCGCACTTGGGCAGAACTAATGGAAGCTTTCCCAGCAGAGCGCGACCTGACGGCGCAAGAGTACGTTGATCAGCGCTATCGCTTGCTGCGTAACCTCTATACCGGTATTGGTTTCGCGAGTCTATATAACTCGGATGAGCGTAACAGCTTCCGTTTGCCATGGGCGGATCTGGTGCATGGTATTGATGATCTGCTAATGCTGAACCACTTACTTCCGTTGGTAGATATGTTGGAAGACGCAGAAAAAGAGCAGTTAGAACGCTGGTTGCACCGTCAAGAGCGTTCAATTTTGCATGCAATGGATCAAACCCGAGCGATCAGTGTGGAAGTGCAGCCTTATTGGCGTGAATGATCGTTCTGGTGATAAGGACAAAAAATAGGACCGCATGGTCCTATTTTTTTGTCTCTGTTTTACGTTGTTGTAGCTCTTTTTCCATGAAATCGAGTCGTTCTAGTATTTGCGCTTGTTGGCTTAGGAGCTGCTCGAGCATACGTTCTTTATTGATTGAGCTGTGCGTCTGTTGTTTCGTCGGGGCGGTAAGAATAGAGGTGATAAGACCCGAAATCATACCAAAGATCCCCACACCACAAACAATGATGATGACGGCTAAAAACTTTCCTACTGAGGTCACCGGATAATGATCGCCGTAACCAACGGTTGAGATCGTTACGAATACCCACCACAAAGCATCGGCGCCAGTGCGAATATTTGCTTCTGGGTTTTTCGCTTCGATAAACAGCATGGCACTAGAACCGAGCGTAATGAGGATCACCATCAACAGTAATATTGAGGCGACCGTGGTTTCGCGGCGGTTCTCTTTGAGCTGATGCAAAATGAACTTCGACGAGCGCAGTACTAATACCACTCGAAGAATATGAAAGATACGAGCAAAGCGCAGTGGCTCTATTAATGGGATGCTCGCCACGAAATCTATCCAATGACGTTTAAGAAATAACCACCGATCTGTGGACCGGATCAAATCAATGGTGAGCTGTAATAGAAAAATACTACAGATTATGAAATCCAGACCGATAAGAACTTGACGGGTTTCGTGATCGATCGGGAAAAACAACAAGCCAGAGATCACAAATAGTGCCATAAAAGACAATATTAGTGACAACAGGCCCATCGGTCGTGTGCTGTCTTTGATATCATTGTTTTTCATACGAAGCTCGAAATAAATCGCGTAACCACGCTAAACGCGAACATAACTATAAGTAATATAAAGATTATAGATAAAGACTATATAAGACTCGGTGGAGAACTGACAATGGAAAAGCTGGCATTTAAGCCATGGGAAAGGGTCATATCCGACATTCGACTGGTTCCTAAAATGGTCATGTTGATGGTCTTCAGTACTGTCCTGATAGTGGCAAAACAACTGTGGGACGCGAACACCTTTTACGATTCACTTTTAGCGGCGACACAAAACGCGCAAGTTGCCCAACAGCATTACGAAGCATACTTAACGCAAGTTGCTTGGCAAACTGCCTTATTGATAGTGGTTTTTGTCGTGCTCTTATTAGCGGCGGCTAGAGTGATGTTGCGTCAAACACAGTATCTGAGCGACGCGATCAAACTGATGGCGAGCAAGAACCTCTCCGTGCCATTTGGTATGGATTGTAAAGATGAATACGGAGACGTGGCACGCGAGTTAGAAAAAACACGTCGCCAACTGCACGATGTGATTCAAATGCAAATCAACGCTTCTGATGAGTTATCCACACTCACGGAAGTGATGACGCTGAGCATGTCGGAAACGAAGGAATCGGCGCAAGAAGAGTTTAACGAAATTGATCAACTTGCGACGGCGATGAGTGAAATGTCGTCGACGGTGCAAACCGTCGCAGAACATGCCCAGACGGCGTCTTCTCTTACAGAGCAAGCTTCCGCACAAGCGATTTCTGGTCAACAGTTCTTGCAAAGTACGATGGCGAAAATGAGTGAACTCTCGTCGGACATCGCTTCATCGGCGCAGGCGGTTAACCAGGTCGAAGAACGTGTTGAATCCATTGGTAGTGTTGTGGGTACGATTCAAGGTATCTCTGAACAAACTAACCTGCTTGCACTGAATGCGGCGATTGAAGCGGCGCGAGCTGGCGAGGCGGGTCGTGGTTTTGCGGTGGTTGCAGATGAAGTTCGTAACCTTGCACAACGTACACAACAAGCGACGGTAGAAATTCAAGAGATGATTGCTCAGCTGCAAACCAGTGCAGAATCTGCTGTAGAACTCATGGAGAAAAGCGTAGTGGAAGCGGCCGATGGAAACGAGCTGGTTTCTAATGCTGGATCTGAGCTCGATGGTATTGTTGGGCAAGTGACGCAAATCAATGACATGAACTTCCAAATCGCGACGGCGTCTGGTCAGCAAAGCAGTGTTGCAGAAGAGATGAGTCAAAACCTCACCAATGTACGTGAGCTGGTAGAAGCCTCGGTTGTGGTTGTGACAGAGCTGCTAGAAACTTCTGAAATGATGCAAAATAATGCTGGCGAGTTAGACAAGAAGATCAAATCTTTCCAAGTTTAATATTCCATCCAGAACTTTTGATAAAACGCCCACAAACCTTTTGTGGGCGTTTTTATTTGCTTTAAGTCTGGTATAAAGAATGAGTTACCGTGCTTTTCAAACAAGGAAGAAAAATGCAGCTGCCTTCGCCACTGATTTCTATCGCTGAATCTGCCGTACAAAATGCTCAAGAGGCAGGTTATTTTCCCCTTTGGCCAGATGAGATTGCGCAGCAATTTCGCTATGTGGCGGGCTTAAGCCAGTTTATTACCGAAGCCATTCATCGCGATGAAGTTTTAGCCCGTGAGTTGCCAAGCATGTTAGCGCAACCAAGTCGTCAGGAATCTTACCGCTCACGTCTTGCTGAACTATTGGGACAATGCCCGGATGAGATGTCTGGTCATCGCGTGTTGCGTCAGTTTCGCAACCGAGAAATGGTGTACATTGCGTGGAAGGATTTCACGCATACATGGTCGCTAGAAGCTTCTTTAAGCCACTTATCCGAGTTGGCAGAAGCGATGATTTTTGAAACCTATCAATGGCAATATCAAGCGTGTTGTCAGGAGTGGGGAACGCCGACGAGTGAGGAAGGTGAAGTACAGCCGATGTTGATTATCGGCATGGGGAAACTGGGTGGCGGCGAGCTAAACTTTTCATCCGATATCGATCTGATTTTCACGTATCCAGAAAACGGTGAGACACAAGGCGCGCGCCGCAGCATTGCCAATGCCCAGTTCTTTACTCGTCTTGGTCAACGCATCATCAAAGCGCTCGACCAACAAACCTTCGATGGCTTCTGTTACCGCGTAGACATGCGTTTGCGTCCGTTTGGTGAGAGTGGTCCATTAGTCATGAGCTATGCGGCACTAGAGGATTACTATCAAGAACAGGGACGTGACTGGGAGCGTTACGCGATGATCAAAGCTCGAGTGATGGGGTGCGAAATGTACCCGCAATACCAAGAGCTACGCCAAATGCTGCGTCCTTTTGTTTTTCGTCGCTATATTGATTTCAGTGCGATTCAGTCTTTGCGTCGGATGAAATCGATGATCAGTAGTGAGGTTCGTCGCCGAGGTTTGAACAACAACATCAAGTTAGGCGCAGGTGGCATCCGAGAAATTGAATTTATCGCCCAAGTTTTTCAATTAATTCGAGGGGGGCGCGAGCCTTCTCTTCGTAATCGAGGGTTGTTGGAAACGCTGCAAGGCATTGAAGAGCTGGCGTTACTCACTTCGCAAGAAGTCAGCAGTCTAGAAGCTGCATACAAGTACTTGCGTCAATTAGAAAACTTGTTGCAAGCGATGGCGGATAAGCAAACCCAGACGCTGCCTGATTGCGAAACCGAACGCTTAAAGCTCGCCACCGCGATGCAAATGACCTCTTGGGAGCAACTGATTGAGCAAACTCAGCAGCACATGGCGAATGTCCATCAAGTATTTGAGTCGTTAATTGGTGATGATGAAGAAGACGAGGGCACTACGGTTGCTCGTCATTTTCATGAGTTATGGGATATGGCGAACAAACAAGATGTGCTTGAACATATCTTGCAGCAGGATATTCAGGTTGAAGACTTTGCTTCATGCGCGAAAACCATCATCAACTTTAAAACCGATCTGGCTAAAAAAACGTTAGGACCGCGTGGACGAGAAGTGTTAAACCGTTTGATGCCGAAGGTGTTTGATGCGGTGTTTGCTCACCCTGATGCACAGTTTGGTTTACCGCGAGTGCTGCATTTACTGCACAATATCTGCACTCGTACGACTTATCTGGAGTTATTGGATGAGCACCCAGCGGCTTTAGTACAGCTCGTGCGTTTGTGTACCGCAAGCCCAATGATTTCAGAGCAGCTATCTCGGTATCCGATCTTACTCGATGAGTTGATCGACCCTGCACAGTTGTACAATCCAATCCCATTAGACAGTTACCGTACAGAGCTGCGTGATTATCTGGCCCGTATTCCAGAAGATGATATGGAGCAGCAAATGGAAGCGTTGCGCCAGTTTAAGCAAATCTGCATTTTACGTATTGCGGCGGCGGATATTGCTGGTGCACTGCCGGTGATGAAAGTGAGTGATCACTTAACCTATTTGGCGGAAGCTATCGTTGATGCTGTGGTCAGTCAGGCTTGGTTGCAAGTGTCCGAAAAATACGGCGAGCCAACGCATGTGAAAGATCGTGAAGGCAAGGGTTTTGCCGTCATTGGCTATGGCAAAGTCGGTGGCTGGGAACTCGGCTATAACTCCGACTTGGATATCGTCTTCATGCATGACTGCCCAGTCAATGTCTATACAGATGGCAAAAAGGAAATCGACGGTCGTCAGTTCTACCTTCGCCTAGCGCAGCGCATCATCCATATTTTCTCGACTCGCACCGCTTCCGGCATTTTGTACGAAGTCGATACCCGCTTGCGCCCGTCTGGCGCGTCAGGTTTGTTGGTTAGCCCAACCGATGCGTTTGACGATTATCAGCATCAAGAAGCCTGGACATGGGAGCATCAAGCACTTGTGCGCGCGCGCTTGATTTACGGCGATGAACCCCTTGCTATTGCATTTCACAATACGCGACATGATGTGTTGTGCAAAGCGCGCGATCGGGCGGAACTGAAAAAAGCCGTTGTCGAAATGAGAGAGAAAATGCGCGGTCATCTTGGGGGGAAAAAGCCCGGCCGTTTTATGCTCAAGCAAGATGTGGGAGGGATTACCGATATCGAATTTCTCGCTCAGTACTTAGTGCTCAACTATAGTCACGATAAGCCGAAATTAACGCGTTGGTGTGATAATGTGCGCATCTTTGAAACGCTCATTGCACAAAATGTCATGGACGAAGACCAGGCAATGCAGTTGATACGTGCCTACACGACAATGCGAAACGAAATACACCGAAGAAATCTACTCAATTTAGATGCTGATGTGGTGGAAGATAAGTTTGTTGCCGAAAGGGAGTGGGTAAAACAGGCTTGGAATCAGTGGTTCAGTTAAGACCATATATTTAGCCTCGATAAGGGCTGTGATAAACTCACTTCGATTTAATTTTTGGAGACCAATAATGAAACCAATTCTACCTGATTACAACAGCGCTGGTGTGCTCATCATCGGTGATGTCATGCTAGATCGTTACTGGTATGGCCCAACCGGACGCATTTCTCCTGAAGCGCCGGTTCCTGTTGTAAAAGTAGAAAACAATGAAGAGCGTCCTGGTGGTGCTGCGAACGTTGCGATGAACATCGCATCACTAGGTGGCCATGCTCACATTGTTGGTCTAACAGGGGAAGATGAGCCTGCAAAAGTGCTGACGGAGACGCTGAGCTCACTCAATGTGAAGTGCGATTTCGTTGCACTGCCTGATTACCCAACGATCACGAAGCTTCGCGTAATGAGCCGTGGACAACAGCTTATTCGTCTCGACTTCGAAGATAAGTTTGAAAACACGGATTCTGCACCTGTGCTATCGCGTATGGATGCCGCTCTGCCAAACGTTAAAGCCGTGATTATGTCTGACTACGCAAAAGGCTCGTTAGAGCATGTTCAGGCATACATCCAAAAAGCGCGCGCAGCAAACATTCCAGTTTTCATTGACCCTAAAGGTGCGGATTTTGAACGCTACCGCGGCGCGACACTCTTAACACCAAACATGAAAGAGTTTGAAGATGTCGTTGGCAAAGTAAAATCAGACCAAGAGCTGGTTGAAAAAGCACTTCAGCTTGTTGAAGAGTTTGATTTTGAAGCGCTACTGGTTACGCGTAGTGAAAACGGCATGACGTTGATCCGCCGTGGTCAAGAGCCATTCCACCTTCCGACTCAAGCGAAAGAAGTGTACGACGTGACAGGTGCGGGCGACACGGTTATCTCTGTATTGGCAGCGTCTGTTGCCGCAGGCAAATCCTTCGAAGAAGCGTGTGCACTAGCGAATGCTGCGGCAGGCGTTGTTGTTGGTAAGCTTGGTACCTCGACCTTGTCTGAAATTGAACTGGCAGAAGCGGTACATGGCAGCCAAGACACGGATTACGGTGTGATTTCAGAAAAAGCGCTGATTGAAGCAGTGAAAAAAGCACGTGCACGTGGCGAGAAAGTCGTTATGACAAACGGCTGCTTTGATATTCTTCACGCTGGGCATGTTTCTTACCTCAATCACGCTGCAGAACTTGGTGATCGCCTGATTGTTGCGGTGAATACCGATGAATCAGTGAAGCGTCTTAAAGGGCCTGGTCGTCCTGTGAATCCAACCGATCGCCGCATGGCGGTATTGGCAGGTTTGGGCGCTGTGGATTGGGTTGTACCATTTAGTGAAGATACGCCGCAACGTTTGATCTCGGAAGTTCTGCCAAGCTTGCTAGTAAAAGGTGGTGACTACAAACCAGAAGAGATTGCTGGTGGTAAAGAAGTCATTGCTGCAGGTGGCGAAGTTCGT
This sequence comes from Vibrio sp. A1-1, assembly GCF_021728175.1. NCBI lineage: Bacteria > Pseudomonadati > Pseudomonadota > Gammaproteobacteria > Vibrionales > Vibrionaceae > Vibrio > Vibrio sp. A1-1. The sequence goes on along the minus strand of NZ_JAKKCL010000008.1, from coordinate 154,628 downwards.
GTATTGAACTTTGAGGATGGTTGCTCAACCAGTGAAATCATCAATGCAATCAAAGGCGGTAAGGGCTAAGCCTACGATTTGTTGGCATTGAAACGCTATTTGTTTGTAAAAGGTCGCCAAGTGCGGCCTTTTTAATACTTGATGTTCTGAAGCGCTTTTAGGAACTGAACTATAAGCAATAAAAAACGCCAGCTGATAAATCAACTGGCGTTTTTATTTATTGAGAACTGAAGCATTCAGTCAGCAATTATTTTGCCGCTTTCAAACCTGCATCAACGTCTAAGATGTCTTGTTCGCTTAGCGTACCAACGGCTTGGCGTAGCTGAAGAACACTTAAGATGTAGTCGTAACGAGCGTTCGATAGGTTTTTATTCGCATCGTATAGACGACGAGTTGCGTCTAGCACGTCTACGATAGTACGAGTACCCACATCAAAACCTGCTTCTGTTGCTTCTAGTGCAGAGCGCGCAGAAATAACGGCTTGCTCATAAGCACGTAGTGCGCCGATAGAGGCGTTAATGTTGTTGTTTTGTGCGCGAACATCTTTTACTACGCTACGGTATTGTGCTTCAAGATCTTCACTTGCAGCCACGTACGCGTATTCAGCCTGTTTGGTTTGAGAGGTGACGTTACCACCCGTGTATAGCGGCACCGCAAGGTTCACACCGATATTGAAGTTGTCACTAGTACGGTCACTATTGGCATTACGGTTAAGGCCACTATTGAATGTGTTATCCGTGCCTGAGTAATCTCCGTAATTGTAACCACCATCTAGAGACAGCGTTGGTAGGTGGCCAGAGCTTGCTAGTGAAATATTGTCACGTGCGATATCTTGAAGAATACGTGAAGATAGCAAGGTCAGGTTTTTGGTTTTTGCTTCGTCAATTAGTGATTCAGCAGGCACGGTCGATGGGCTAGCAGTGAAGCGGCGAGTATCTAAGATGTTGAGATCTTTGTGCTCTTGACCAGTGATTTCACGTAATGACTCGTAGCTGTTAGTCAGTGCGTTTTCTGCTAACACTTCATCCGCCAGTACTTGGTCGTACTGAGCTTGCGCGTCGTGTACGTCAGTGATCGCAGATAAACCTACTTCAAAACGCTGTTTTGTTTGCTCTAGTTGACGACCAACTGCGGCTTTTTCTGCACGGACGAAGACAAGGTTGTCTTGTGCGCGTAGAACTTCAAAATACGCTTGTGAAACACGAAGAATTAGTGCTTGTTGAGTCGCAGCGTAAGTTGCGTCTGCTTGGCGAGCACTTTTTTCAGCGGTATCTAGCGAGATCCAAGATGCGCGATTGTACAGAGTTTGTGAGAAACTTACACCAGCAGTTAGAGCATCTTGATCATTAGAAGATTTGCCCAGAGCACCATCGTTATAATCGTTATCACCACGAGTTAGATTATAACCCGCAGTGAGGTTAATTTGTGGTAATAGAGCACTACGGCTTGAGGTGATTGCTTCGAAAGCTTGGTCACGTTGTGCTGCTACACTGAGCAATTGTGGATCATTTTGTTTTGCTAAGTCGTAGATTTCAGCCAAAGAGTCTGCGAACGCAGACGTACTCATGCTACCTAGCGCTGCACTGATAAATAGTGGAAGCAATTTTTTCATTTTCCATTCCCGCGGTCAATAGATTGGTTAATTCTCAGTAGTTTAACTCAATTTGCACGATATTTACTCTAAAGTTTGCACTTTTTTACACGTAATTATCCAGTTGTGCAATAAATTTTCACCAAAGACTTAAATTAATTTGTAACTATTGTACAAAAAGTTGAGCCAAGTCCTTTGAGCAAGCGAATAACAATGAGTAAACTACAAGATTCACTCAGAGAGGTGTCGAATGCAACAGTGTGACAAACAACAAAAGGATTTTACTTCGCAAGATGTAAAAGTCATCTCGAAAGAAACCTTATTTGAAGGCTTTTTCAAAATGGTGAAATATCGCTTTCAGCATAAGCTATTTGCTGGAGGTTGGAGCGAGGTTGTCGAACGAGAAATGTTCGAGCGTGGTCATGCTGCAGCGATGCTTCCTTATGATCCAAATACGGATCAAGTGGTTATCATTGAACAGATTCGAGTAGGAGCCTTAGAGCATCAATACCCATGGCAGCTAGAGATTGTCGCGGGTATGATTGACCGTGATGAATCAGCTGAAGCCGTCATTCGCCGAGAAGCTGTCGAAGAGGCGGGGATACAAGTGGGGCGTGTTGCGCCAGTCACTTCTTATTATCCTTCAGCTGGCGGTTGCTCGGAAAAGTTGGACGTATTTGTTGGTGAAGTGGACGCATCTAAAGCGCACGGCATTCATGGTTTAGACTATGAGAATGAAGATATTCGCGTGCATGTTTTAAGTCGTGAGCAAGCATATCAATGGGTGAAAGACGGAAAATTTGAAAATGGTGCGTCGATTATTGCGTTGCAATGGTTGCAATTAAACCATCAAGAGTTGAAGTCACAGTGGGGACAACCCCAAATGGTGGAGAGTAAGTAATGGCACAAGTGGCTGAAAAACAGAGGTATCATGTTGATTTAGCGGGTCTAATGAGAACCTATGAGACCAACTACGCTAAATTGAACGCCTTATTGCCTGCTTCTGCCGAAGTTGGGGATGTACGCTGCTATCAAGCGGCGAACATGGTTTACCAACTGACCGTGAATGAAATCACAAAATACACCACAGTTGTTGAGATATGTCAGAGTGATGAAACGCCAGTGTTTCCTTTACCGACGATGTCTGTCAGGCTTTATCACGATGCGAGAGTAGCCGAAGTATGCTCAAGCGGAGAGTTCTCTCGCATAAAAGCTAAGTATGATTATCCCAACGACCAACTGATGCAGAAAGATGAAAAGCATCAACTAAACACATTCCTCGGTGAATGGCTGACGTTTTGTTTACGAAGTGGTATCAGTAGAACACCACTTGCCTTCAATTGATCGTCACGTCACTAAAGGAAAATAACAAATAACGATATAGTGGACGAATCAGGTTTTCATTTTGCAATCATCTAGTGACAGCATCAAACTTTTACAAATTACGGATACTCATCTGTTTGCTGCCGATGAGGGAAGTTTGCTGAGCGTAAAAACGGCCGATAGCTTTAACGCTGTTGTTGCTGATGTTTTACGCCGCAACGTGACGTTTGATTACATCTTGGCGACAGGGGACATTTCCCAAGACCATAGTGCAGAATCTTACCAGCGCTTTGCCGAAGGCATTGAACCGCTAGAGAAAGACTGCTTTTGGCTGCCTGGTAATCATGACTACAAGCCCAATATGGGCAGTGTATTACCTTCGCAACAAATCAAAGCGGCAGAGCATGTATTGCTTGGCGCGCATTGGCAGTTGGTTCTTTTAGACTCGCAAGTTGTTGGCGTTCCCCACGGACGCTTGAGTGATCAGCAGTTAGCGTTACTCGAAGAAAAGTTAGCAGAACACCCAGAAAGGCACACACTTGTGTTGCTGCATCACCATCCATTATTAGTGGGAAGCGCGTGGCTTGATCAACATACCTTAAAAGATGCCGAAGCGTTCTGGCAGGTTGTCGATCGTTTTGATAACGTGAAAGGTATTCTCTGTGGTCATGTTCATCAAGACATGAATGTGCTTCATAATGGCATTCGAGTGATGGCAACACCCTCGACGTGTGTTCAGTTTAAGCCTAACTCGGATGATTTTGCCCTCGATACGACTTCGCCTGGTTGGCGTGAACTGCAGCTGCATGCTTGTGGTGATATTACGACTCAAGTGGGCCGACTTCCTGATGGTCAGTTCCAACCAGACTTCTCTTCTAACGGATACTAACGCGCCCGAGCTCTATGTTCGGGCTCGCTTTTTTGTGCGAGATATCTATGAGTAAACCTTCACTTCTTCTGTATATCCATGGTTTTAACAGCTCCCCACTCTCAATGAAAGCCAATGTGATGAGAGCATACTGCGAGCAGCATCGTCCTGATATCAAAGTGATTGTTCCCCAGTTACCTTGTTATCCTCAACAAGCGGCGAAAATGTTGTTGGATATCATCGAGCAATATAAAGACGACTATAACATTGGTCTGGTGGGCAGCTCATTAGGCGGCTTTATGTCAATGTGGCTAAATGACAAGTTTGGATTTAAAGCGGTTGTGGTCAACCCCGCGGTTAAGCCCTATGAGTTGTTAGTAGATTATTTGGGTGAGCAAACTAACCCTTATACGCACGAAACCTATACACTTGAAGCTTGTCATATTGACGAGTTAAAAGCTCTTGATGTACAAAGCATCGCGTCGCCACATTCTTTCTGGTTGTTGCAGCAAACAGAAGATGAGGTTTTAGACTATCGACAAGCGGTAGATAAGTTTGCAGACGCTAAGCAAACAGTAGAACAAGGCGGTGATCACAGTTTTGTAGGCTTTGAGCGTTATCCTGCACAGATTATCGAATTTCTAGAACTGTAATTCGAAAGCGATTGGAAAAGGCTCATAGTTTTTATTGATATATCCAACCGTTTCTTGACATGGGCGGTATGCTTTCCGACTATGTTTTGCCAAAAGATCTTAAGGGTCGAGGACCCTGGCTACTTTGTTATGCATCATGTTTACAAGCACTTAGTGATGTGAACAGGGTGGCTTTTTCGTTTCCTGAGTATGGGGTCACCCATTGGTGATATTCAGGCAACAAGTAAACTTTGAGAATAATTCCGTATTATGACTGAACAATATAATGCTGGTGCCATTGAAGTACTGAATGGCTTAGAGCCAGTACGTCGCCGACCAGGGATGTATACGGATACAGCGCGCCCAAACCATTTGGGCCAAGAAGTTATCGACAACAGTGTCGATGAAGCGCTAGCCGGACATGCCTCAAAAGTACAAGTCATCCTACATGCCGACCAATCACTAGAAGTGATCGATGATGGTCGAGGCATGCCTGTTGATATCCACCCAGAAGAGAAAGTGTCAGGCGTAGAGTTAATCCTATGCAAGCTGCACGCAGGTGGTAAGTTCTCTAACAAAAACTACCAATTCTCTGGTGGTTTGCACGGGGTAGGTATTTCGGTAGTAAACGCGTTGTCAAAACGCGTTGAAGTAACCGTTCGTCGTGATGGTCAAGTGTATGAAATTGCATTTGAACACGGTGATAAAGTCTCTGACCTGACCGTAACCGGCACATGTGGTCGTCGCAATCGCGGTACCAGCGTGCATTTCTGGCCTGATGCGAAGTACTTCGATTCGGCTAACTTCTCTGTTACGCGCTTAGTCAACAACCTGCGCGCAAAAGCGGTTTTGTGCCCGGGCCTAGAGATTACATTAACCGACAAAGTTAATGGTAAAGACTATAAGTGGTACTACGAAGACGGTCTTAAAGACTATCTTGCGGAAGGCGTAAAAGGCTACCCAGTTATTCCTGAAGAACCATTTACTGGTGAGTTCTTGGCGGATACCGAAGCAGCAAACTGGGCGGTAATTTGGCAGCCAGAAGGTGGTGAGATGATCACCGAAAGCTACGTTAACCTGATCCCAACCGCTCAAGGTGGTACGCACGTTAATGGTTTACGCCAAGGCTTGTTAGAAGCGATGCGCGAATTCTGTGAGTTCCGTAATCTATTACCTCGTGGCGTGAAGCTAACGGGTGATGACGTTTTCGACCGCTGTTCTTACGTGTTGTCGGTTAAAATTCAAGATCCGCAATTTGCAGGCCAGACCAAAGAACGTCTGTCTTCTCGTCAAACCGCGGCATTTGTCTCTGGCGTAGTAAAAGATGCGTTCAGTCTTTGGTTGAACGAAAAGCCTCAGCTAGCAGAGCAATTGGCAGAAGTCTGTATCGCTAACGCGCACCGTCGTATGCGTGCAGCGAAAAAAGTCGTACGTAAGAAAGTGGCGTCCGGCCCGGCACTGCCAGGCAAGTTGACCGACTGTTCAGCACAGGACTTAAGTCGCACTGAAATCTTCTTTGTGGAGGGTGACTCTGCGGGTGGCTCGGCAAAACAGGCACGTGACCGTGAATTCCAAGCCGTGATGCCACTGCGTGGTAAGATCTTGAACACGTGGGAAGTCTCTGCCGATCAAGTTCTTGCGTCTCAAGAAGTACACGATATCTCAGTGGCTTTGGGGATTGATCCTGACAGCGATAACCTTGAGGGGTTGCGCTACGGTAAGATCTGTATCCTTGCCGATGCGGACTCGGATGGTCTTCACATCGCAACGCTGCTTTGTGCACTGTTCACTCGTCACTTCCGTGCACTGGTTGAAGCGGGTCATATCTACGTGGCGATGCCGCCTCTGTATCGAATCGATTGCGGGAAAGAAGTGTTCTACGCCCTCGATGACGATGAAAAAGATGGCATCTTAGAGCGCTTGTCGAAGAAGAAAGCCAAAATCAACGTGCAACGATTCAAAGGTTTGGGTGAGATGAACCCACTTCAGTTGCGTGAAACCACCATGGATCCGAACACGCGTCGCTTAGTGCAGTTAACCATTGACGACTCTACGGCGACCATGGAAATGATGGACATGCTGCTAGGTAAAAAGCGTGCAGATGACCGTCGTTCTTGGCTACAAAACAACGGCGACTTGGCAGAGGTGTAACGGATGTCTACAGAAATTACCTACGATGGCGTCGAACAGTTGCCAATGCGCAAGTTCACTGAAGACGCTTATCTGAACTACTCGATGTACGTAATCATGGACCGCGCCTTGCCATACATTGGTGATGGCTTAAAGCCGGTTCAACGACGCATCATTTATGCGATGTCAGAGCTTGGTCTTTCTGCATCAGCAAAATACAAAAAATCTGCACGTACCGTTGGTGACGTGTTAGGTAAATACCATCCGCACGGTGATTCAGCGTGTTACGAAGCGATGGTATTGATGGCTCAGCCATTCTCTTACCGCTATCCATTAGTGGATGGTCAAGGTAACTGGGGTGCGCCAGATGACCCGAAATCATTCGCGGCAATGCGTTATACCGAAGCAAAACTGTCTAAGTTTGCTGAAGTATTGCTAGGCGAACTGGGCCAGGGTACGGTTGAATGGCAACCTAACTTTGATGGCACAATGAAAGAGCCACAAATGTTGCCAGCACGTCTGCCTCATATCCTGCTTAACGGTGTAACCGGTATTGCGGTTGGTATGGCAACAGATATCCCACCGCATAACGTTCGTGAAATCGCAGATGCGACTATTCATTTGATCGACAACCCGAAAGCAGAACTGCCGGACGTGATGCAATATGTTAAAGGTCCGGATTACCCAACAGAAGCAGAAATCATCTCGCCGCAAGCGGATATTGAGAAGATTTACCGCAATGGTCGCGGCAGCATCAAGATGCGCGCGGTATGGCACAAAGAAGGGGCTGATATCGTTATCACCTCTCTGCCACACCAAGTATCGGGTGCAAAACTGCTTGAGCAAATCGCTAACCAGATGCGAGCGAAGAAGCTGCCAATGGTTGACGATCTTCGTGACGAGTCGGATCACGAGAACCCAACGCGTATCGTTGTGGTTCCTAAGTCAAACCGCGTCGATTGTGATTTGTTGATGAACCACTTGTTCGCATCAACGGATCTTGAGCGCAGCTACCGCGTTAACTTGAACATGATTGGTTTGGATAATCGTCCTCAAGTTAAAGGTCTGGTGCAAATTCTGTCAGAGTGGATTGAGTTCCGTCGCACGACCGTACGTCGTCGTCTACAACACCGCCTAGACAAAGTCATGGCTCGCTTACACATTTTGGAAGGTTTGCTGGTTGCTTACCTAAACCTAGATGAAGTGATTGAGATCATCCGTACTGAAGATGATCCTAAAGCGGTATTGATGGCACGTTTTGGTATTACCGATATCCAAGCGGATGCGATTCTAGACACCAAACTTCGTCACCTAGCCAAACTAGAAGAGATGAAGATCCGTGGTGAGCAAGACGAGCTAGAGAAAGAGCGTGAGAAGCTAGAACAGCTGCTCGGTTCTGAGCGTCGTCTAAACACACTACTGAAAAAAGAAATCAAAGCGGATGCTGAGAAATACGGTGATGACCGTCGATCTCCATTGGTTGAGCGTGCAGAGGCAAAAGCGCTTACTGAACGTGATCTTGTTCCAAGCGAACCAATCACGGTTGTGCTTTCTGAGAAAGGTTGGATTCGTCACGCGAAAGGCCATGACGTAGATGCAGAAGGCCTGAACTATAAGTCGGGTGATAAATACTTAGCGCATGCGCGAGGTAAGAGTAATCAGCCAGCGGTATTCCTAGGTAGTGACGGTCGAAGTTACTCTCTGGAATCACACTCGCTGCCTTCTGCTCGTAGTCAAGGTGAGCCGATTACCGGTCGTTTGAATATTACGGCTGGTAGCAGTATTCGCCAAGTGATCATGAGTGAAGAAGATCAGCTGTGGCTGGTGGGCTCTGATGCAGGTTACGGTTTTGTATGTAAAGGCGCTGACTTGCTGTCTAAAAACCGCAGTGGTAAAGCGCTGGTCACTTTACCGGCTAACTCTGAGGTCATGACGCCAAAAGCGATTGAAGATTTAGATTCTGATGAAATCTTAGCAATCACTAACCAAGGTCGCATGCTGCTGTTCCCAATCAAAGACCTGCCACAACTGGCGAAAGGTAAAGGGAATAAGATCATCAATATTCCTGCTGCTAAAGCAAAAGAGCGAGAAGAAGTACTATCTCACTTAATGTCTTTACCAAAAGGTGCATCGTTAACGCTGTACGCGGGTAAGCGAAAGTTGGGTCTTAAACCGTCTGACCTTGATAACTTCCGTGGCGAACGTGGTCGCCGAGGTGGGTTATTACCAAGAGGTTTGCAGCGAGTCACTCGCATTGAGGTTGAGCTGGACGATTCCGATACGACGGAAACACCAAGCGATAGCGAGTAACGCACAAATAAAAAATCCCAGCCAATGGCTGGGATTTTTTATGCTTCTTGCTTGTCTTCAGCAATCGTGACTTTCAAGCTCATCTCTTTTCCTTTGCGAATAATGCCGACATCCACGGTGGTGCCAGGCCGTAAATCGGTGACGATATCCATAACGCTCTGACGTCCTTGAACTTTATTGCCATCAATACTGATAATGATATCTTGTTTTTGAAAGCCAGCCGCATTTGCTGGGCCATTTGGATCAATACCAAGTACGACAATACCACCTATGTGTTCATTTCCAAGTAGACGAGCAGTGACCGCATTAATGTCTTGGCCGTCGATTCCAATATAACCACGAATCACGCGGCCATCAGCGATGATTTTCTGCATGATCTTACTCGCTAGTGGCGCAGGGATAGCAAAAGAAATACCGTAAGTTTCTAAGTCTGTCGCTTGCTGAAAAGAGGCGGTATTAATGCCGACGAGCTCACCTTGAGTGTTCACTAGGGCGCCACCAGAGTTCCCCTCATTGATAGCGGCATCGGTTTGAATAAATGCTTGGCGACCATCGCTAATAGATGAGCGTCCTGTTGCTGAAATAATGCCGAACGTTGTGGTTTGCCCAAGGTTGTATGGGTTACCGATGGCTAGGACCACATCACCAACTTGTGGTTTGTAATTAGAGTTAAGAGGAATAACAGGTAAATTCGAACCTTCGACACGAAGTACGGCAATGTCTGTGCGTTTATCCGTGCCAACTAGCTGAGCTGCCGCGGCTCTACCGTCTTGTAATGCGACAACAATTTGGTCTGCTTGAGCAACCACATGGTAGTTGGTAATGATGTAGCCTTTCTCACTGACAATGACACCTGAACCCAGACCTTGAGTCGAGAGTTTACTGCGATCATTTTCAACATATTTACGGCTGTAGATGTTTACTACGGCAGGTGCTGCTCTTCGCACCGCCTGATTAAATGTCAACTCAACGGACGCGATATTAACAGGTTGCGGATCTAGCGCGGCAGGAATTACGTTGTGGCGCAAAGATGGCACCGCCAGTAATACCACTGCGGCAGTAGCCAAGCCTAAAAAGACAGAACGTAATAAAAAGCTGAGCATATCCTCTCCATGCATGAGCGCCAAAATGGCATAGAAGATGAAGAATAGCATTACATTGAAAAATAACAAAAGGGCAGCACGGAATCGTGCTGCCCTTTTCATTAGCTATTGAGCGATAAGGAAAAGTATTCGAGGCTTATTACTCGATGCTATGCATCGAAAACCTTATTTCCTATTACTTTGAAAGTGACTAACGAATAACAAGATAAATAGTACGTTCGCCACGCTGAATATTCAGAGCCAATACGCCTTTGTGCTTATCCACGATTGCACGAAGCTCAGCAAGGTTTTTCACGCGCTGACGGTTCACACCGATAATGATGTCCCCTTGTTGTAATTGATATTGAGCAGCCGGAGAGTTATCTGCAACGCTCGATACTTTAACGCCTTGAATTGCATCACTTGGTGTCGTATTGCTTAATTCCGCACCCTTGAGCCCTTCGTGTAATGTTTCGGCTTTGGCTTTCATATTTGTAGATTCGCCAAGCGTTACATCAAAGGTTTTATTCTTACCATCTCGAACCACACCTAACGTGATTTCTTTTCCTGCGCCCAGCGTTGCCACTTTTGCGCGGAGCTCTGAGAAAGTATTAATCGCTTTGCCGTTTACCGATACAATTACATCACCGGCTTTCAATCCAGCTTTATCGGCTGCGCTGTCTGGTACGACTTGGCCAATAAAGGCTCCTTTACTCGACTCGTAACCCAATGCATCAGCCAGCTCAGAGGTTACTTCACCGCCCTGTACACCCAACATGCCGCGTTTGACTTCACCAAACTCTAGAATTTGCTCGGTGAGGTTTTTCATCATGTTGGACGGAATCGCAAAGCCAATCCCCACGTTACCGCCGTTAGGGCCTAAAATCGCAGTATTAATACCGATCAGCTCACCATTAAGGTTGACCAATGCACCACCAGAGTTACCGCTGTTAATTGCGGCATCGGTTTGGATGAAGTTTTCGAAGTTTTCAACGTTCAAGCCACTACGGCCTAACGCTGAGACGATGCCCGACGTCACGGTTTGACCGAGTCCGAATGGGTTACCAATCGCAACCGTAAAGTCACCTACGCGAAGTTTGTCGGAATCTGCGACTTTAATTTGCGTTAAGTTTTTCGCTTTTTCTAATTTAAGCAACGCAACATCGGCCATCTCATCGCCGCCAACGAGCGTAGCGTCATACTCGCGACCATCATAGAGGCGAACTCGAATCTCATCCGCGCCCTTGATTACGTGGTAGTTAGTGACGATATGCCCTTTTTTCGCATCAATAATGACACCAGAACCTAAACCTCTGAACGGGCGCTCGCGCCTTTGCTCCATCGGAAAGTCCGGTCCAAAGAAGAATTGAAATTGTTCGGGAATACGGCTGGTTTGTACTTGTTTGCCTTCTACAGCAATACTCACAACAGCAGGGGTTACTTTCTCAAGCATGGGCGCCAAGCTAGGTAACTGTTGGCCATCCACATTTAAAGGTAATGCGGCGGTGGCTTGAACTGGCGCAATAATAGAGCCCAAACTCAGAGATAGAACGGTGAGCGCAAGCAGTGGTTTTTTCATCCAATAACTCCTCTTGAAACATGTCTGCCAAAAAGAAATATCCGAACGGTTAGTTCACTTTGTTAATAACTAATATAGGGCCTAGTTCGGATAATCAAAGGGGGAGGCAGTTCACATCCAAGTTAGAGCAAAGGTAAGGAGAAAAAGTTCAAAAAAGGGCCGATACAAATGTATCGGCCCTAGTAGATAGAGGTAAGAGAAGATTATGATGCTTTTGCGGTTACCGCTTCGGGAGCATTAATGATTTCTTTCTCTTGATCCTTTAAAAGACCCGTTGCGCCATTGGCGTAGTCTTTTGGCTGTTCATTAAACTCTGGTTGATCTTCTGCAATAGCTTCAGAAGACATTGCCGTTTTCTTATCAAACGGGTTGTCTTGCTCTGGCAAGTTTGGCAAAAGCTCAGAAGAGGTCTTAGCCATATGTTGGTACAGCTTGGTGTAATCTTTACCTAGTGTATCCAACATTTCTGCGGTTTGTGCAAAATGATCGACGAGCTCTTGACGTTGTTGCTCTAGTTCAAACTTGGCCGCTTCAAGTTCTTTCTGCACAGACTTTTGTTTCTTGTATTCAGGGGTGGTTAGTCTACTAATGACTACGCCTACGATTGTACCGACCAGCAAACCCACAATGGCATAAATCCAAGGCATAACTGCTCCTTATAGTTGTTTTAACAAGTCTTTTACTACTTAGTTACACGCGGTGCTAGTCCATGTTACTATGGCTTGAACAGCCGATAAAGAAAAATAGCAGTATGTCTTCGGGGACTGATAACTACTTCTCTCTATTCTCAAAGTTGACCCCGAGGTAACCCTTTTCCCAGTACCTCTATACGACTTAATACGATGACACCACTACAACAATATCAAAAAGACATAGCAGAACACGGGTTTCAGCGTGATGAAGCTCAGTATCAAGCGGTCGTTGCATTAGATAAGCTTTACCATGCTATCGTTGAATTTCAGTCAGCTCCTGTGCCCCAGCTTTCCAAATGGCAAAAGCTCATGGGGAAAAAAATCGACATGCCTGAGCCCCCAAAAGGTCTTTACTTTTGGGGAGGAGTCGGACGCGGTAAAACGTACCTCATGGATGCGTTTTTTGATGCTTTACCAACCCAAAGAAAAATGCGCGTACACTTTCACCGCTTCATGTATCGAGTACATGATGAGTTGAAGCTGTTAGGTGATGTCGAAAATCCGCTAGCAAAAGTAGCGGATAAATTCAAAGAAGAAGCGGATGTGGTTTGCTTTGATGAATTTTTTGTCTCTGACATTACGGATGCGATGATCCTTGCAACGTTACTCCAAGAGATGTTCAAGCGGCAGATGATCCTAGTCGCGACTTCAAACATCGAACCGCAGAACTTATATCGTAATGGCTTACAAAGAGCGCGCTTTTTGCCTGCAATTGATATGATTTTGGCACGCTGTGACGTGTTGAATGTTGATAGTGGCGTTGATTATCGCTTAAGAACGCTTGAACAGGCCGAAATATACCATTATCCACTTGATGAACAGGCCAACATTAACCTCAACAAGTATTATCAGCAGCTGACGGGCGAACGTCAGATCGTCGCTCATCAAATCGAAGTTAATCACCGTCAGCTTGAGGTAATTGAAGCGAGTGATGGGGTTCTGCATGCGTCTTTTACTCAGTTATGCCAAACCGCTCGCAGTCAAAATGACTATATTGAGCTATCCCGAATTTATCACACGGTATTACTGGCGGACGTTCAACAGATGAATCGTAAAATAGATGATGCAGCGAGACGTTTTATTGCACTGGTCGATGAGTTTTACGAGCGCAATGTGAAGTTGATTATTTCTGCTGAAGTGCCAATGGAAGACTTATATACTGAGGGGCAGCTCGAGTTTGAATTTAAGCGCTGTTTGTCTCGGCTCACTGAGATGCAAAGTCATGAGTACCTCGCGCGTGAGCATTTGGCCTAAATCTAGTGGGTTCTTAAAAAGTGAAGAAAAAATTAGTGATTTGGCGCAAAAAAAGGTGATTTTTTCTTCGCTCTTCTCTATAATCCTGCGACCCACCGTTACTGCAGACCGGATTATCGAAGTTATTTCGAAATTGAAGGTCGAGAGTACCAACGACTCGAAGGGGTGATGACTGGGCTCTTAGACAGTGTGGGAGCACCAGAACGGTGTTCCTTAAAGTTTAAATTTTAATTAACGGGTTATTATTAGCATGAAAACTTTCGTTGCTAAACCAGAAACTGTAAAACGCGACTGGTACGTTGTAGACGCTGAAGGTAAAACTCTTGGTCGTCTAGCAAGTGAAATTGCATCTCGCCTACGTGGCAAACATAAAGCTGAATACACTCCTCACGTTGACGCTGGTGACTACATCATCGTTATCAACGCTGAGAAAGTTGCTGTAACTGGTAACAAAGCTAAGAACAAAGTGTACTACCGTCACTCTGAGTTCCCAGGTGGTCTAAAATCTATCACTTTTGAAAAGTTGATCGATCGTAAACCTGAGATGGTTCTTGAGCTTGCAGTTAAAGGCATGCTTCCACGTGGTCCTCTAGGCCGTGCTATGTACCGTAAGCTTAAAGTTTACGCAGGCGCTGAGCACAACCATGTTGCTCAACAACCACAAGTACTAGACATCTAATTGGGGATTTCGAAAATGGCAGAGAATCAATACTACGGCACTGGCCGTCGCAAAAGCTCAGCTGCACGTGTTTTTATTAAACCAGGCAGCGGCAACATTGTAGTAAACAAGCGTAACCTTGACGAATACTTCGGTCGTCCAACAGCTCGCATGGTTGTACAACAACCTCTAGAACTTGTTGAACTAACTGAAAAGCTAGACCTTTACGTAACAGTTAAAGGCGGCGGTATTTCTGGTCAAGCTGGTGCTATCCGTCACGGTATCACTCGCGCGCTTATGGAATACGATGAGTCTCTACGTCCTGCTCTACGCGCAGCTGGCTACGTTACTCGTGACGCTCGTTGCGTTGAACGTAAGAAAGTTGGTCTACGTAAAGCACGTCGTCGTCCACAGTTCTCTAAGCGTTAATTTCCTCTTATTGGAAATTCTGCTTTTCAGAGTTACTCTGGAAACTGTGTACCAAAAGCTCGGCTCTATGCCGGGCTTTTTTGTTTTTAAAGAAATAATACCTGCCTATCAATATCCATTTGTATTCACTTATAACTAGGCTCAGAGTAAAGCTTCTTCCTTACCATACGTTATAAGCTTATTTATCTGCTGTGGATGCCTTTACGTCTTAATATCCCTGCAACATGTTTTAAAATGCCTACTCGTCTTTTTTGCGTATGCGGCGTGCTACAAAAGTGAAAATACAAACAACGTAAGTTGAATGCGCACTAAGAAATATTTTGCTGTGTAATTAACTGAAAACTACCAAGATAAAAGGTTTGAATAGCTTTCAGCAGAACTTCCATGTTGTGCTTTCTTGTTACAAATCACATCAATTTTTTATAATTCTGCCGCTTTTGTGACGACGCGAGCGATTTGCCTCACAAATGTTACAAAAAGGTAGCTTTATCTTGTCAAAAAGTAGGGTTTTCTTTATCATTTCCCTCCAATAAATAGAACTAAATTCATTATTTGTTAGCCATGCTCTTATAAGCGGAATAATAACGATCCAAAGGGAGCAAATGGGAGAATGTTTGGATGAGCAACGCGCCTTTAAATAACGGTCGCAGGCGTTTTCTAACCGCTACAACGGCAGTTGTTGGTGGGTTAGGGGCAGTCGCCGTCGCCGTGCCTTTTATCAAATCATGGAATCCGAGTGCCAAAGCCAAAGCGGCAGGTGCACCGGTGGAAGTGGATATAAGTAAAATTGAACCAGGTCAGCTGGTTCGTGTCGAGTGGCAGGGGAAACCTGTATGGATTGTTCGCCGCACTCAAAGCGTTCTAGATAACTTAAAAACGATCGGCGATAAGCTTCGTGATCCGCAATCTGAAATGGAACAGCAGCCTGAGTACGCTCAGAATGAGTTTCGTTCGATTAAGGAAGAGTTTTTTGTCGCTGTTGGTTTCTGTACTCACCTAGGTTGTTCACCAACCTATCTACCAGACTCTTTCTCAGAGCAGGTCCAGGGCGTAAGATCTGGTTTCTTCTGTCCTTGTCATGGTTCTAAGTTCGATATGGCTGGTCGAGTGTTCCAAGGGGTACCTGCTCCATTGAACCTTGTCGTTCCTAAGCACATGTATTTGAGCGACACCAAGCTCATTGTGGGTGTTGATGAGGGGGATGCATAATGCAAGCAATGTTAGACTGGGTTGAAAAGCGTATTCCTGCAATGAATGCTTATAAAAAGCATTTGTCTGAATACCCAATGCCTAAGAACTTCAACTTTTGGTACCTTTTCGGTTCTCTGGCGATGCTGGTTCTGGTTAACCAAATCCTAACGGGTATTTGGCTAACGATGAACTACGTTCCTTCTGGTGACGGTGCGTTTGCTTCTATCGAGTACATCATGCGTGATGTAGAGTACGGTTGGCTTCTACGTTACATGCACTCAACTGGCGCATCTGCGTTTTTCGTTGTTGTGTACTTGCACATGTTCCGTGGCCTGATCTACGGCTCATACCAAAAACCTCGTGAACTACTGTGGATCTTCGGTATGTTGATCTTCCTCGTTCTAATGGCTGAAGCATTCATGGGTTACCTACTGCCATGGGGTCAGATGTCATACTGGGGTGCGCAGGTAATCATTTCTTTGTTTGGTGCGATTCCTGTTATCGGTGATGATCTAACGCTTTGGATCCGTGGTGACTACATCATCTCTGGTGCAACGTTAAACCGTTTCTTCGCACTACACGTTATTGCACTGCCTATCGTTCTGCTTCTTCTTGTGGTTCTGCACGTATTGGCGCTGCACGAAGTCGGCTCAAACAACCCTGATGGTATCGAAACTAAGCTACCAAAAGGTTCAATGGGCGATGATTACAAGACACAGTTCAAGTTCCACGATTACTACACGAAGAAATACGACATTATCGACTCTATTCCTTTCCACCCATACGGTACGGTTAAGGACTTAGTTGGTGTGGCTGGTTTCTTGTTCTTCTTCTGTTACGTGCTGTTCTTTAACCCAGAAATGGGAGGATACTTCCTTGAACCGCCTAACTTTGAAGCGGCCAACCCACTGAAGACACCAGAGCACATTGCTCCGGTATGGTACTTCACGCCGTTTTACGCAATCTTACGTGCGGTTCCAGACAAACTATTAGGTGTTATCCTAATGGGTGCGTCAATTGCAGTGCTGTTTGTTCTACCTTGGTTGGATCGTTGTAAAGTTCGTTCATACCGTTACCGTAGCAAACTTCATCTGTTGAATATTGTACAGTTCACTATCGCCTTTATCGCTCTGGGTATTTTAGGTGCGTTACCTGCAACCCCAACGTATACACTACTATCTCAGATCTTTAGCTTGTGTTACTTCATGTTCTTTGTGTTGCTGTTCTTCTACAGCAAAAATGAAGCAACCAAACCATTACCAGAGAGGGTGACATTCAAATGAAGAAGTGGATTGTAATTCTATTTGCTATGTTGCCATCACTAGCGATGGCAGCGGGGGCTAACGTTCCGCTTGATAAAGCGAATGTTGACCTAACGGATAAAGCTTCGCTACAAAACGGTGCGAAGTTGTTCATGAACTACTGTTTTGCTTGTCACTCAACGCAGTATCAGCGTTATGAGCGTGTAGCAACAGACTTGGAAATTCCAACAGACTTAATGAAAGAAAACCTGATTTTCAATCCTGAAGCGAAAATCGGTGATCTAATGGTCAACGCAATGCCACCGAAGCAAGCGGCAAACTGGTTTGGTGCTCCACCACCAGATCTTACGTTGGTTGCACGAGTTCGTGGTGCTGATTGGTTATACACTTACTTACGCTCTTTCTATGTTGATCCATCTCGTCCATTCGGCGTGAACAACATTGTCTTCCCGAGTGTTGGTATGCCACATGTGCTCGAAGAGCTACAGGGTATCCCGACGCCGATTTACGATACGAAAATCGTAGATGGCGAAGAAGTACAAGTTGTTGTTGGTACTGAAACAGACGGTACGGGTGAGCTGAGCGAAGGCGAATACGACAAAGCGGTTGGCGACCTAGTGAACTTCTTGGTTTATTCAGGTGACCCAGTGCAGCTTGAGCGTCATGCTTTAGGTTGGTGGGTAATGGGCTTCTTAGTGCTTCTAACTATCGTTGTCGTGATGCTCAAGAAAGAGTATTGGCGCGATGTGCATTAATTGTGCTAAAATACCGTGCTAATTCCCAATTTTAATTGATGTACAATGGAGGCTTAGCCTCCATTGTTTTTATTTGTAAGTGTACTGGAGGGCTCCATGGCTGTAGCTGCCAATAAACGTTCTGTGATGACTCTTTTCTCAAGTGCATCAGATTTGTATAGCCATCAGGTTCGCATTGTACTAGCTGAAAAAGGCGTAAGTGTTGAAGTTGAGCTTGTTGACGAAGCAAACCTTCCTGCTGAGCTTGTTGAGCTAAACCCATATAAATCAGTGCCAACTCTTGTTGACCGTGAGCTAGCTCTTTACGATTCAAAAATCATCATGGAGTACTTGGACGAGCGTTTCCCTCATCCACCTCTAATGCCGGTTTACCCTGTTGCTCGTGGCAACAGCCGCTTGATGATGTACCGTATCGAACGCAACTGGTATTCACTCGCTGAAAAAGTGATGAAAGGTAATGCAGAAGAATCAGAAAAAGCACGCACAAAGCTGCGTAATGATCTTCTGACATTAGCGCCAATTTTTGCTGAATATGAGTACTTCATGAGCGAAGAATTCAGCTTGATCGACTGTTACCTAGCTCCATTATTGTGGCGTTTGCCTCAACTTGGTATCGATCTGGTTGGCCCTGGTTCAAAAGAAATCAAGGTGTACATGAACCGCGTATTTGAACGTGATTCGTTCCTTGCTTCTTTAACTGAAGCTGAACGTGAAATGCGCCTAGTTCGCTAAGCGATTTAGAACACGTTATGGATATTGCAAAAATGACTGCTCGCCGTCCGTATATGCTTCGTGCATTTTACGATTGGCTAGTAGACAATGACTTGACTCCTCACTTGGTGGTGGATGCAACGATGCCGGGCGTACGTGTACCGGTTGAGTTTATTCAAGATGGTCAAATTATTTTGAATATTGCGCCACGTGCGGTGGGTAATCTTGAGTTAGGTAATGATGCGATTACCTTCCATGCTCGCTTTAGCGGTCGTCCACACTCAGTAATTGTGCCTGTGTATGCTGTCCAAGCTATTTATGCGCGTGAGAATGGTGCTGGTACTATGTTTGAACCAGAAGAAGCGTACACTCACATCGAAGAAGAAGCGATGACCGAGGAAGAATCATCCCCATCGTTTACAACGGTTAGCGATGAGCCTTCTGAGTTAGCCTCTGATTCGGATGCCGAAGAGGACGATGCTCCTCGACCAAAAGGCAAACCAAGCTTAAGAGTGATTAAATAATAAAAAAGCAGCGTAACGCTGCTTTTTTTCTTTTTAGTGTCTTGACGTGTTTTCAAGTGATGTTTCGCAATTACTCAATCGTAAATGCTTCGACGTTGGCTTCATTTTCCGCGTTTGTCTCACTTTCTATTGTTTGTACACCGTCACTCGGTAAGTCCACTTCAACAGGTTCCATTTCGCCATATTGGAACCCTTTAATGACTTGTTTTACGCCAGAGATATTACGCGCGATTTCTGTCGCTCGCTCGCCTTGCTCTGGTGTGACATAACCAAACAGAAAAACATCGCCGTCTTCGGTGATCACTTTAACCTTAACGCCATTGAGTTCAGAGTCGGTAAGCAAGGCTGATTTTACTTTGGTTGTGATCCAGCTGTCGTTGCTAATTTGAGTGACAGTGAGTGGCTCTTTTTGTTTGATTTGATTGTGTATGACTTTCACACCACTAACTTCTCGAGCTCTTCGCTCTAAAGCATGGATAAGGTCTTGCGTTGGAGCCTGACCCATAAGAACAACCGTACCGTTATAGGAGCTGGCAACCACACGAACTTCACCTTTAAACGGCGCCTTGTTACCGATCGCCGCAACTTCGAATTCGATGTTGTTGTCCTGCCAAATTTGTTTTGTACTGCGTGTGTCCGTGACAATATTTGCTGTGGTTGCAGCGCCAGCGATAAACAAGCCAGCGCAACCACTTAAACTCAATGCTGTTAATAAGATAACGAGGCTACGTATCATAATTCTGACCCTCAGTCTTGGTTACTCTTCATGAGCAGGGAAAAGCACCTGGTCAATAAGATCACAAAGACAATGGAGTGTCACCATATGTACTTCGTGAATACGTGCAGTGCGGTGTGATGGAATACGAATTTCGACGTCGTTCTCACCAAGCAGGCCTGCCATCTCACCGCCATCTTTTCCTGTTAGCGCGATAATCGTCATGTCTCGAGTTACGGCCGCTTCCATCGCTTTGATAATATTTTTGCTGTTACCGCTAGTCGACATGGCAAGCAGAATGTCGCCTGGCTGGCCAAACGCTCGTACCTGTTTTGAGAAAATTTCCTGGTAGTGGTAGTCGTTTGCAACAGCGGTCAGGGTTGTATTATCGGCTGTTAAGGCCATTGCTGGCAGGCTAGGGCGCTCAGTTTCAAAACGGTTTAAAAGACAAGAAACAAATTGTTGAGCGTTTGAAGCACTGCCGCCATTACCACAACATAAAATTTTGTTGCCATTGAGCAAGCTTGAGACCATCGCTTGGGCCGCGTGAGTAATGGCATCGGGCAGCGCCTCTGCTGCTGCGATTTGAATTTGAATACTTTCTGTAAAGCTGTCTTTAATGCTGTCTAGCATCGCTTATCCTTCAGAGATTGCGTTTTCTATCCAGTTGATATCTCGCCCATTGTCATGAATAGCGATGACATCAAACCGATAATCGATATTGTGTTTTAAGCGCTTTTGTTGGCTAAGCCAAACTTGTGCAGTTTTGATTAGCTTGCGCATTTTTGCGTGCGTTACCATTTCTGCTGCTGAGCCAAAGTGATCGTTCTTACGGTATTTGACTTCAACAAACACGATAGTTTCACCTTGTTGGAAGATTAAATCAATCTCACCGACCTTGGTCAGGAAATTTTGTTCAATAAAGCGCAAGCCCTGGCGTTGCAAATAGTGCTTCGCCAGAGCTTCATATTGATTTCCGATTTGGCGCTTACTAAAGAGCCCCACGCTCAGCCCAGCTCAATTCACGCTGTACAACACAGTTGTTGTCGATACTTAAAATACCGGTTTGGCCACCGACTGAGTAACCAGGAACGACCTTCATTTGTGGAAGTTCACCGATCAATTTATATGCATCCATACCGAGAGCTTTCAAACGTTTTTCCATGTTAGATTGCTCTGACCAAAGCTCGTTCATTTCAGCGGTCACGCTAGGATCTGGGTCAATCAGCAATGGAATGTCGCTGTAGATGATGCCTGTTAGATCTTCGTATGTCGCGCCGCCACTGTTGCTACGCGAACTAGAGAAGATTTGTGGTGCTTTCGCATCAGGGTTAATCGCTACTTCGATAAACGGCTTGATCAAAGTCAGCTCAGTGCTTCTAGCTACGATATAAACCGCATCAACATCACGACGGCTACGTGGCTGTGTTTCAAGCTTAATTCGCATTAATGATTGCATTTGGGCGATACGCTGCTTGCTCTCTTGCAGGCCAAATACTTCATTGATGTCTTTTTGAAGTTGGCGCTTGTCACCAAAGTAACTTGCTGCGACTTTGTTAGAGCTGTACTTTCGCCATTCTTTGTTGAAAGCCTCAGTTACACGCTCTCCAAAGCTGCCTTTTGGTGCAAGAATAAGAGGGAAGTTGTAGCCTTCGCTGAACAAGTGTTTTGCAGCTTGTGCAGCTTCTTGTTCCGGTGATAATGCCAAGTAGCAAATATTGCTATCTGGTTGCACATCCTCGGGGATATTTAGCGCAAGGGCTGGAATGGTAGGGCCATTTGCTGAGCCATCCATGGTTGTGTGCAACAACTCCACGTTCTCTTTTTCTAGAGGGCCAACAACAAAATCGATGTTTTCATTGATCAAGCGTTGTTTAATTTGGTCAGCGTTATACGCATTGGTGTCAATCACCGTAAGTGTTGCACTAGGATCTCGATTACGATCATTCATCATCGCAAACACAAAACCATCACGAATTAATTGCGCTTGTGGCGAGAACTTACCCGTCAGCGGCAGCAATAAAGCAGTATTGTTTGGCTTCACGATATCAAGAGAGAGAATGTTTTGAATCTCTTCTGGTGTATAGATAGCAGCAGGGTGCGAAGGATTTTCGCTTAACCAGCGCTCTAGCGTATTTTTAAGTTGGGACAGGTTGCCCGATAGCGTTTTTGCATAAACAGCCAGCTGAAGCCAGCCGTCTAGAACATCCTCATTCGGCTCTGTTTCTAATGAGGTGAGTTCATATTCTGAGTAGCTGCCAAAGTTCATCCAAATACGGCTAGAGATTTCCCTCTGCTCTGCTGACGAGGCGTATTGACCAAATGCAACCAGCTGGCGGTTTGCTTCAAACGCTTGGTTAAGGCCTTGATAAGCGTCGGCACGCATCAAGTAATAGTCTTTCCATTGCTCGTTTGGCAATTTCCACCAAGGTTTAAAGTTTAACAATTGCAGCAACTGCGAGTAATTACCTTGCTTTTGCTGTATGGTCGCACGCGCCAGTTGCCACTCCGCTTGCTGAACTTCGGTCAACTGTTGTCGAGCCAGACGTTTGATCAACAGTTCTGCTTGATCAAGCTGGTTCGCTTGAATAGCGGCTTTGGTTGCCATGATCAACCAGTCATTTTGTAAACTGCCTTCCGTGCTATCAGCTTGGATCATATAGTTCTGAACAGACTGAGTAGGCTCAAGTGTTACATCAACGCCATCAGGCTGTCTTGGACCTGAAGAACAGGCGGCGAGCGTAATTGCTAGTGCAACAGGAGTAAGTATGCGTGGTACACTGAGTCTCTTATGGTTAATCATTGCCGTGAGTTCTCTATAATTTTGTACAAAATTGTCTCTATATTAATCGTTGAAGTGATGGTAAACAAATGACAGATAAAAATAAGTTGCCGAATGAGGGGCCAACTCTCTATATCGTACCGACTCCAATCGGAAATTTAGCGGATATCACCCAACGTGCTATCGAAATTCTGTCGACGGTGGACATCATTGCTGCTGAGGATACTCGACATACGGGTAAATTACTGTCTCACTTCAATATTCAAACCAAAACTTTTGCTCTGCATGATCACAATGAACAGCAAAAAGCACAGGTTTTGGTAGAAAAGCTGCTTTCCGGTCAGTCTATCGCGTTAGTTTCTGACGCTGGTACGCCACTTATCAGCGACCCAGGATACCATTTGGTGACAAAATGTCGTCAAGCGGGCGTTAGAGTTGTGCCGCTTCCTGGTGCTTGCGCGGTCATTACGGCGTTAAGTGCATCAGGCTTGCCATCCGATCGCTTTAGCTTCGAAGGCTTTTTACCACCGAAAAGCAAAGGCCGTAAGGATAAATTCCTAGAGATTGCTTCGGTAGAGCGTACGTGTATTTTTTACGAGTCACCGCACCGTATTTTGGACTCTCTACAAGACATGTTAGACGTTCTTGGCCCAGATAGAGAAGTCGTGTTGGCGAGAGAACTAACGAAAACCTTTGAAACCATTCAAGGTATGCCATTAGGTGAGTTAATTGAGTGGGTGAAAAGTGACGATAACCAACAGCGTGGCGAAATGGTATTATTGGTACATGGTCACCGCGAAACCGCGGACGATTCATTGCCAGATGATGCCTTGCGTACATTAGGGATTTTAACCAAAGAGCTGCCTTTGAAAAAAGCAGCGGCTTTGGTGGCAGAAATTCATAACTTGAAGAAGAATGCGCTGTATAAGTGGGGCTTAGAAAACTTAGACTAAGCACTGCTAACGAGACACATGGTAAAGCGGGTCGATGTGAAAATATCGGCCTTTTTTAGGCTCAATGTTTGATGGTTAGGTTAAAAAAACACCACTCAATGCATTCATTTCATCATATCTGTGATCTCACTAGACTCTGAGTAGATAACTCTATACAATCCGCCCTCGGAGTTGACTGGGTAGTCGCTGCTTTACTGATGTCCTTCGGGAGACTGACGTTGAAGTCCTTTGGGAGACTGACGTTGACGTCCTTCGGGAGACTGGTAAAGGGGAGGAAAGTCCGGGCTCCATAGAGCAGGGTGCCAGGTAACGCCTGGGAGGCGCAAGCCTACGACAAGTGCAGCAGAGAGAAGACCGCCGATGGCCCTAGGGCACAGGTAAGGGTGAAAGGGTGCGGTAAGAGCGCACCGGACGACTAGCAATAGTTCGTTGCAGGGTAAACTCCACCCGGAGCAAGACCAAATAGGCCTCCACATTGCGTTGCTCGCGTAAGGAGGCGGGTAGGTTGCTTGAGCCAGTGAGCGATTGCTGGCCTAGACGAATGGCTACCGCCGCGCAAGCGGAACAGAACCCGGCTTATGTGTCGACTCCAACTATTCGAGACCCATCACTACTTTTTGTAGTGATGGGTTTTTTGCATTTTATTGACGCAAACCCTGTCATTACCAATAAACTTGGCGTTAAATCACGTCAGACTTTAGACTTGAGGTGGCGATGATGTGGGAAATCAGTACACTATGGTAGGTTGATCTTTTGCTATAAGTATTCAGCATGAGAGAGCAACATATCTTAAAATCGCTTCAAGATCATTCAACGAGAAAGCTATGACCGAAACCTTCCAACATATTTCCGTGTTATTAAATGAATCCATTGATGGCTTAGCTATCAAACCAGACGGTATCTATATCGATGGAACATTTGGCCGTGGCGGTCACAGCCGGACTATTTTATCTAAACTCGGCGAAAACGGCCGACTGTACAGTATCGATCGTGACCCTCAAGCGATAGCTGAAGCAGGCAAAATCAATGATCCTCGCTTCACCATCATTCATGGTCCATTTTCTGGTATTGCTGAGTATGCTGAAGAGTATGACTTGGTTGGCAAAGTTGATGGCGTTCTACTGGATTTAGGTGTTTCTTCGCCGCAGTTAGACGACGCAGAGCGTGGCTTTAGCTTTATGAAAGACGGCCCGCTAGATATGCGTATGGACCCAACATCAGGTATTCCCGTATCTCAATGGCTAATGGAAGCTGACTTAGATGATATTACTTGGGTGATTCGTGAGTTTGGTGAAGACAAACACGCGCGCCGTATTGCCAAAGCGATTGTTGCCTACCGTGAAGACGAAGAAAATGAACCACTGGTACGTACTGGCCAGCTCGCGAAGCTGATCTCAGATGCTGCACCCAAAAGCTTTAAAGAGAAAAAACACCCTGCGACTCGTGCGTTCCAGGCATTTCGTATTTACATCAACAGTGAGTTAGAAGAAATTGATACGGCACTAAAAGGCGCGGCAAGTATTCTGGCTCCTGAAGGTCGTTTATCTGTCATCAGTTTCCACTCTCTGGAAGACCGTATGGTCAAACGTTTTATCCGTAAAGAGAGCAAAGGACCTGAAGTGCCACATGGCATTCCAATGACTGAAGAGCAAATTCGTGCTCTTGGTAGTGCGAATATGAAAGCGGTGAGCAAAGCGATTAAGCCAAGCAAACAAGAAATTGAAATGAACCCTCGTTCGCGCAGCTCTGTGCTAAGAATTGCAGAAAAGCTTTAATTATTATGACGAAACCCACTCCTAACCTTGCTAAGTTGATTGCAACGGATCTTATCACCGTTGGTCGCTGGCCATTACTGTTGTTGCTATTGATCGTGGCATCGGCAATGGGAGTGGTATTTGCTACCCACCATGCGCGTCAAGCGATCACCGAAAAAGATCACACTTTGGTTGAACGAGAGCGTTTAGATAGCGAATGGCGCAACCTGATGTTGGAAGAAACGGCCCTCGCGGAACACAGTCGTGTTCAAGACCTTGCCAAAAAAGAACTTGAAATGAAACGACCTGATGGCGATAAAGAAGTGGTTGTCACGCTCAAATGATTAGAAAGAAAACCAACACGAAACCAAGCAACAAGCGTAAACCTGTCGCGAAAGAAAAAAACGCTTCGGGGGATACGAAAACCGAGAAAAAAGCAGTAAAAGTGGCGGTTGAAGAATCCTTTCTGATTCGTTGGCGCTTCCATCTATTACTGTTTTTTGTCTTTTGTGCATTTGCACTTTTGGTGGCGCGCGTAGCCTATATTCAAATCATTGAACCGGATAACCTGATTAAACAAGGTGACCTACGCTCGGTTCGTGTGAAATCCATTCCTTCTGCACGCGGTATTATTTCGGACCGAAATGGTGAGCCGCTCGCTGTCAGTGTGCCTGTTGAGGCCGTTTGGGCGGATCCCGCGACGATATTTAAAGAAAATGCCTTAAGCCAGACCAAGAGTTGGTATGCATTAGCAGATGTTCTTGGTGTTGACCGACAAGGGTTGATAGACAAGATCAAGCACAATGAAAAGCGCCGCTTTATTTACTTGCAGCGCCAAGTGAGTCCGGCCATGGCGAACTATATTCGTGAGCTAAAGCTGCCTGGTGTGGGTCTTAAGTCAGAGTCTCGTCGTTATTATCCTGCCGGTGAGGTTAGTGCTCATTTAGTTGGGGTGACGGGGATTGATGGGCATGGTCTAGAAGGTGTTGAGCGTAGCTACGATGAGTGGCTTACTGGCGCCGCAGGTAAGAAAACCATTCGTAAAGACCGCTATGGTCGCGTCGTAGAAAACATTGCGTGGCAAGACAAGCAAGAAGGTAAGTCACTCCAGTTGACAATCGACCAGCGCCTACAGGCGATTGCTTATCGTGCGATTAAACAAGCCGTTGCGGACCATCGCGCCACGTCAGGCTCCGTTGTTATGTTGGACGTGAAAACCGGCGCCGTATTGGCCATGGTGAATGCGCCTTCTTACAACCCTAACAATCGTAGCGACTGGCAAAGCTATAAAATGCGTAACCGAGTGATCACGGACTCGATGGAGCCAGGCTCCACCATTAAGCCTTTCGTTATTTTAGCCGCCTTAGAAAATGGGGTAGCCGATAAAGATACCATCGTAGATACCGGTAATGGTGTACTTCGTTTAGGTGGTAGCCGAGTAAGAGATGTATCCCGCGTGGGTAAAGCGAGCTTGACCACGATCCTCAAAAAATCGAGTAACATCGGTGTGACGAAGCTGGCAATGCAAATGCCAGTAGAGGCGCTGCTCGGTCTGTACAGCTCTGTGGGCTTTGGTGAGCTTTCTGGTCTGAACCTCGTTGGGGAAGTGACTGGTATCTTCCCGACACGAACACGATGGTCTCCTATTGAACGTGCCACGATTGCGTTTGGTTATGGTCTATCGATAACGCCAATCCAGTTAGCGCATGCCTATGCGACGCTTGGAAATCTCGGCAAATACGAGCCAATCCATATTATCGAAAGCAATGATCATGACATGTCGCGCCAAGTAGTGAGTGCAAAGTACGCACGCCAGGTCTTGGACATGCTGGAAACCGTAACCCAAAAAGGAGGCTCAGCTCGTCGAGCGGCAGTTCCTGGTTATCGAGTGGGAGCCAAAACGGGTACCTCACGTAAAGCGTCTGCAGGTGGATACAGCGATGAGTACATCACTTATACGGCAGGGCTTGCTCCGGTTAGCGATCCGCGAATTGCATTGGTTGTGATCGTAAACGAGCCTCAAGGTGATGATTACTATGGTGGTTCGGTAGCGTCTCCTGTCTTCTCTGAAATCATGAAAGGCGCGCTACAAATACTCAATGTTGCACCAGACGAAAACAAATTCCAGCAGTAAGCTGAGTGGCTTACTGAGCAAACAAAATTAAGAAAACCTGAGCCAAAGCTCGGAGAACAAATATGACTAAAGCCATCAGTATGGACGTGCTGCTTTCCCCTTGGGTGGATTGCCCCAGCTTATCGTCCGTTCTTGTTTCTGAATTGGAGCTCGACAGCCGAAGAGTTCAACCTGGAACCACGTTTGTCGCGGTGATTGGCCATGTTGTGGATGGGCGTAACTTCATTGCTTCTGCCATTGAGCAAGGGGCCAATGCGGTTCTAGCGCAAGCCTGTGATGTAAAAGCACACAGCACGGTGGAAATCATCGATGACGTTCCCGTTATTTACCTCGATACGTTGGATCAATGTTTATCTGCAATCGCTGGAAAGCTCTATGCTTACCCAGATATGGATTTGATTGGTGTCACCGGTACCAACGGCAAAACCACCATTACCCAGCTAATTGCACAATGGCTAGAGCTACTTGGCCACAAAG
The DNA here is from genome assembly GCF_021728175.1 of Vibrio sp. A1-1. NCBI lineage: Bacteria > Pseudomonadati > Pseudomonadota > Gammaproteobacteria > Vibrionales > Vibrionaceae > Vibrio > Vibrio sp. A1-1. The sequence goes on along the minus strand of NZ_JAKKCL010000008.1, from coordinate 126,822 downwards.
CGGCAGTGATGGGCACGACGGGAAATGGTTTTCTCGACAATTTACAGCAAGCCGCGAATACAACAGGGAATGCTGTAGAAATTCAGAAAACGCTCTCCTCTCTCGCAAATCAACAAGCCACATACACCGCGCTAGAAGTCTCTTCTCATGGCTTAACGCAAGGCCGTGTCAAGGCGTTGTCGTTTGCGGCGGGTGTATTTACTAATCTAAGTCGTGATCACCTAGATTATCATGGCACGATGGAAGAGTACGCCAATGCAAAGCTGGGGTTGTTTACACAACATCAATGTGAACGTGCCATTATCAATATCGATGATGAAGTCGGTCATGCATGGGCGTCGCAGTTAAGCAATGCGATTGCGGTGTCACTCAAACCGAACACTGAATTTGAAAGCGCAATTTGGGCGACAGATGTCCGTTACGCGGAGTCGGGGATTACTATCCAATTTGATGGTAAATTTGGCTCAGGTCAATTGCACGCGCCACTGATTGGTGAGTTTAACGCAACCAACATAATGCTCGCTTTTGCGACCTTATTAAGCTTGGGTAAGGATAAACAAGCGTTACTCGAAACCGCAGGTCAGTTACAACCTGTACTCGGCCGAATGGAGTTATTCCAAACAGAGGACCATGCCAAAGTCGTGGTCGATTATGCCCATACTCCTGATGCACTAGAAAAAGCACTGCAAGCTTTACGAGTTCACTGTGAGGGGCAGCTTTGGGCTATTTTTGGTTGCGGAGGCGATCGCGATGCAGGTAAGCGTCCAATGATGGCAGAAATTGCAGAGCGTCTAGGTGACAGAGTGGTGTTGACGGACGATAACCCACGCAGTGAAGATCCGGTTCAGATTGTAAAAGACATGCTATCCGGGCTGTCAAAACCTGCCGAAGCGATTGTGCAGCATGACCGTTTCAAAGCACTGTCTTATGCCATTGAGAATGCTTCGCCAAACGACATCATCTTGTTAGCGGGGAAGGGCCATGAAGATTATCAAATTCGGAATGGCGAAACGATTCATTATTCCGACCGTGAGTCTGCTATGCAGCTTTTAGGATTGTCCTTATGATCAAAGTAACGTTATCTCAAATTGCCAACATCACTCGCGGTGAGCTATTCGGCGATGATCTACTTATCGACGCGGTTTCTACTGACACACGAGCGATTGACAACGGTGCTTTATTTGTTGCGCTGGTGGGTGAGCGCTTTGATGCGCACAATTTTTGCCAACAAGCGGTGGATGCAGGCGCTGGTGCTTTACTCGTACAAAAACGTCTAGATGTGAATGTGCCACAAGTCGTGGTGTCGGACACCAAAATGGCACTGGGTGAGTTAGCCTCTTGGGTGCATCAAACTTGCCAAACACCTACCGTTGCCATCACAGGCAGTTGTGGTAAAACGACCGTCAAAGAAATGGTCGCGAGCATTCTGCAATTGAAAGGCAAAGTGCTGTTTACTGCAGGTAACTTCAATAATGATATTGGTGTTCCGTTGACGTTATTGCGCTCACAGCAGGATGACGATTATGCCGTGATTGAGCTTGGTGCTAATCATATCGGTGAAATTGCTTACACAACGCAGTTAGTAAAACCAGATATCGCGTTAGTGAATAATGTAGCCGCCGCGCACCTTGAAGGCTTTGGTTCTATTGATGGCGTGAAACAAGCCAAAGGTGAAATTTACCAAGGTCTTGCTGAAGGTAGTATTGCGATTGTCAATTTAGACAGCAATGGCGAAACAAAGTGGGAAAGCGTGCTGGCGGATAAGGAAGTTATCACCTTCTCACAAAGTAATTCTACGGCTGATTACTATGCATCAAATATCGTGATGAATGCCGCGGGAGAGGCCAGCTTTAACCTACATATCGCAGCAAGCTCACAAGAAATTGAACTGTCTCTGGGTATTATAGGTCAACACAACGTGGCGAATGCAATCGCAGCTTCTATTATTGCGTTACAAATGGGCGCCACATTAGAAGAGGTTCGCGCTGGCCTTAAACATTTAAACAAAGTGAAAGGTCGCGTCGAGGTTGAAGCGCTGAGCGAAAAAATCAAATTGATTGATGACAGCTACAACGCAAGCGTGCCAGCCATGAAAGCGGCGGTTGACTTATTAGCTGCTTTCCCAGGTCAGCGCTGGCTGATTTTAGGTAATATGGCGGAATTGGGCGAGGAAAGTCTTGCACTTCATCGTCAAGTCGGGGAACATGCTGCCCCACAAAAATTTGAACATGTTCTCACATATGGTGCAGACGCCAAGGTGATCAGTGAGCTTTGCCAAGGCATTCATTTTGAGACGCACCAAGAGATGATTGAATACATCAAGCAGCATCTAGACCAAGCCGTTCCTGAAAACCATACGATTTTGGTGAAAGGAGCGAACGGTGCACGTATGTTTGAAGTCGCTGCTGCTTTGAAGGAGTATTATTAATGATTATTTGGCTTGCCGAGCTGCTACAGCCATACCTGTCTTTTTTCCGATTGTTTGAATACTTGTCTTTTCGAGCAATTCTAAGCGTATTAACCGCTCTGGGTCTGTCATTATGGATGGGACCAATCATGATCAAGCGTTTGCAAATGCTGCAAATTGGTCAGGTAGTACGTAACGAAGGTCCTGAATCTCACTTTAGTAAGCGTGGTACTCCAACGATGGGCGGTATCATGATCTTAGCGGCCATCTCAATCACAATCTTGCTTTGGACTGACTTATCCAACCCATATGTATGGGCGGTATTGACGGTCTTGCTTGGCTACGGTGCAGTCGGATTTGTTGATGATTATCGTAAAGTGGTGCGCAAAAATACCGATGGTTTGATCGCGCGTTGGAAGTACTTCTGGCAATCGTTGATCGCGTTTGTCGTGGCTTTTGCATTGTACGCTTACGGTAAAGACACTGCAGCCACTCAGCTCGTGGTGCCATTCTTTAAAGACATCATGCCGCAACTTGGTTTGATGTACATTATCCTGACTTACTTTGTGATTGTCGGTACGAGTAACGCGGTTAACCTGACCGATGGTCTAGACGGTTTGGCAATCATGCCAACGGTTCTTGTTGCTGCAGGCTTCGCGGTTATTGCGTGGGCGACGGGTAACGTTAACTTCTCTGAATACCTTCATATTCCATACCTACCACATGCTTCTGAGTTAGTTGTCGTATGTACAGCCATCGTCGGTGCAGGCCTTGGTTTCTTGTGGTTTAACACGTATCCAGCACAAGTGTTCATGGGTGATGTCGGCTCACTAGCGCTTGGCGGCGCATTAGGCACCATTGCTGTTCTCGTTCGTCAAGAGTTGGTGTTGGTGATCATGGGCGGTGTGTTTGTGATGGAAACGCTGTCGGTAATTCTACAGGTGGGTTCATACAAACTGCGTGGTCAGCGGATCTTCCGTATGGCACCTATTCACCACCACTACGAATTGAAAGGTTGGCCAGAACCTCGCGTAATCGTGCGCTTCTGGATTATTTCTATGGTTCTTGTTCTGATTGGTCTTGCGACATTGAAAGTGCGTTAATCGCACTTTCCAAGAACAAGATTTACAGTGTGATCAAATATGGAACGTTGGCAAAACATACATAGTGTTGTCGTCGTAGGGCTCGGTATTACCGGGCTCTCTGTCGTTAAACACCTAAGAAAAAATCAGCCACAGCTTGTGGTCAAAGTCATTGATACTCGCGTAAACCCTCCGGGAGCAGAGCGCTTGCCGGAAGGTGTTCAACTGCATAGTGGTGGTTGGAATACAGACTGGCTTTCTGACGCTGATCTTATCGTGACCAACCCTGGTATTGCGCTAGCGACACCAGAGATCCAAGCCGTATTGGGAAAAGGCACGACAGTAGTTGGTGATATTGAGTTATTCGCCTGGGCGGTGCAGAAGCCTGTGATTGCGATTACGGGCTCAAACGGTAAGAGCACTGTCACCGATCTCACAGGCGTGATGGCCAAGGCCGCGGGTTTTGATGTTGGCGTTGGTGGCAATATCGGCGTTCCTGCCTTGGATTTACTAGAACATGACGCAGACCTATATGTGCTTGAACTCTCAAGCTTCCAGTTGGAAACAACGTCAAGCTTAAAGCTCAAAGCCGCTGCGTTTCTGAATCTTTCTGAAGATCATATGGACCGTTATCAAGGCATGTCTGACTATCGACAAGCCAAGTTGCGTATTTTTGATCATGCTGATCTCGCGGTAGTGAACCGTGATGATCAAGAAACCTTCCCAGATGCAGAGGTGCCATTGGTGACATTTGGCAGCGACAATCAGGACTTTGGTCTCGAGCTGGATGGCAATCGCACTTGGCTACTCGATCACGGTCAACGAGTCGTCGCAAGTGATGAGCTTAAGTTGGTTGGTAAGCACAACTTATCTAATGCTCTGGTTGCTTTAGCGCTATTAAAAGCTGCGGACGTAAACTATCACAACGCATTGAATGCACTTAAAAATTACACGGGACTGACACACCGATGCCAGGTGGTTGCGGATAATCAAGGCGTAAAATGGGTGAATGACTCTAAAGCAACTAATATTGCGAGCACTATGGCTGCGCTATCTGGTTTGGAGTCGACAGGTAAGCTCTACTTACTCGTTGGTGGTGTTGGCAAAGGTGCTGACTTCTCGCCATTAAAACCGATCTTCGCGACGCTTAACTTGCAACTGTGCTGCTTTGGCGCTGATGGCGATGACTTTATGCCACTGCATGAATCTGCAATACGTTTCGACACCATGGAAGATGTGATTCAACAAGTATCTTCGCAGTTAAAACCAGGTGATATGGTGATGCTGTCTCCTGCATGTGCTAGCTTTGATCAATTCGACAACTTTATGGCAAGAGGTGATGCTTTCGCTGCTCTTGCTCAGAAATATGCATAATTAAAGGTTACACACTTCGTGGGTTTAGGTAACGTTAAACGCAGTATTGGTAATTGGCTCAAGCATCCAGCCCCAGAGGCGATGTTTGATCGTCAGTTAGTGTGGATTGCACTGGGTTTGATGTTGACTGGTTTGGTCATGGTAACCTCTGCATCATTTCCAATCAGCTCTCGATTAACGGAACAGCCGTTCCACTTTATGTTTCGTCATGCGACGTTTCTCGTGCTGGCGTTAGGAACCTCCGCTGTTATTTTGCAAGTGCCTTTGCAAGAGTGGTTTAAGAAGAGCCATTACTTACTTTGGGCTTCTTTCGCACTGCTGATCATCGTGCTCTTGGCGGGTAAGTCGGTCAATGGTGCGTCTCGTTGGATACCTCTTGGGCTGTTTAACCTTCAGCCAGCAGAGGTCGCGAAGCTATCGCTGTTTATCTTCATGTCTGGTTACTTAGTTCGAAAACAAGACGAAGTACGACAAACCTTCTTTGGTGGCTTTATGAAGCCAATCATGGTGTTTGCTTTCTTCGCAGTATTACTGCTTGGTCAGCCAGACTTGGGTACGGTCGTCGTGATGCTAGTAACACTGTTTGGCATGCTGTTTATCGCAGGCGCAAAACTGACTCAGTTTCTCGCGTTGATGGTGGCAGGTATCGGCGCTGTGGTAGGTTTGATTTTAGTCGAACCATACCGTATGCGACGAGTAACCTCCTTCCTTGACCCGTGGGAAGACCCATTTGGCAGTGGCTATCAGTTGACTCAGTCTTTGATGGCGTTTGGTCGTGGTGAATGGTTCGGTCAAGGTCTCGGTAATTCAATTCAAAAACTGGAATATCTACCGGAAGCGCATACCGACTTTGTGTTTGCCGTACTTGCTGAAGAGCTCGGTTTTGTTGGCGTTGTGTTGGTCTTAATGTTGATTTTTAGCTTAGTGTTAAAAGCGGTTTACATAGGCAAGCGTGCGTTTGAAGAAGGCGAAATGTTCGGCGGTTATCTGGCTTTCGGTATCGGTATTTGGTTTGCGTTCCAGACCTTGGTTAACGTTGGTGCTGCAGCCGGTATCGTACCAACCAAAGGTTTAACACTCCCGCTAATCAGTTATGGTGGTTCCAGTCTGATTATTATGTCCGTCGCAGTGTCCATATTGCTGCGTATCGATTACGAATGCCGCTTGAAACGCGAGCAACAACAATCAGAACAACAAACTAATGAAACAAAATAAACGTTTGATGGTGATGGCTGGTGGTACTGGCGGTCACGTATTCCCAGGGTTAGCTGTAGCAAAACAGCTGCAAGAGCAAGGCTGGGAGATCCGTTGGTTAGGCACGGCGGATCGAATGGAAGCGGATTTGGTGCCAAAACATGGCATTGAAATCGATTTTATCAAAGTGAAAGGGTTACGAGGTCAAGGCGTAAAGCGTCTGCTTGCAGCTCCATTTCAAATTATTAATGCCATCATGCAAGCTCGGGCGCACATGAAGCATTGGAAGCCCGATGCCGTGTTAGGTATGGGTGGTTATGTGAGTGGTCCCGGTGGTATTGCGGCTTGGTTGAGCGGTATTCCTGTTGTTCTGCACGAACAAAACGCGGTTGCGGGTTTGACAAACCAATGGCTATCAAAAATTGCTAAGAAAGTCTTTCAGGCCTTTCCTGGCGCGTTCCCTAATGCTGAGGTAGTCGGTAACCCAGTTCGTGAAGACCTAACAAGATTAGAAGCGCCTGCAGAGCGAATGCAAGATCGCCAAGGCCCAATTCGTATTCTGGTGATGGGCGGTAGCCAAGGTGCACGCATTCTTAACCAAACTCTGCCAGAAGTGATGGCAAAGTTGGGCGGTGATTACTGTATTCGTCATCAAGCGGGCAAAGGTTCCGCCGAAGAAGTGAACGCAGCATACCAAGCTAATGGTGTGGTAAATGCAGAAGTCACAGAGTTCATTGACGACGTAGCAGAGGCTTATGCATGGGCTGACCTTTTAGTTTGTCGTTCAGGGGCGTTAACCGTTTCTGAAGTTTCTGCTGCTGGCGTTGGTGCGATCTTTATTCCTTTTATGCATAAAGATCGCCAACAAGCACTGAATGCCGATCATCTAGTAGAATGCGGCGCAGCGAAAATGATTGAACAACCAGATTTAACCGTTGAGTCTCTGACTCAGCAGATCCAACAATTGGATCGCCAAGCTTTACTTACGATGGCTGAGCAAGCGCGTGGCGCTGCTAAATTGAATGCCGACCGAGTTGTCGCACAAGCCATTGTCGCTTTGACCGAAAAGCGTTAACGAATTATTGAGAATAGAATTGATGACAATCCAACATACACAAGACTTAGCTCAGATTCGCGCCATGGTGCCAGAGATGCGCCGCGTGAAATCCATCCACTTCATCGGTATTGGTGGTGCGGGCATGAGCGGCATTGCAGAAGTGCTGTTGAATGAAGGCTATCAAATCACGGGTTCTGACTTATCAGAAAACCCTGTGACAGAGCGTTTAGTATCAAAAGGTGCGACGGTATTTATCGGGCACCAAGCTAGCAATGTTGAAAAAGCCAGTGTGGTTGTGGTTTCAACCGCTATCAACGAAGAAAACCCAGAAGTGATGGCTGCGCGGGAGTTACGTATACCTATTGTACGTCGTGCTGAGATGCTCGCTGAGTTGATGCGCTTCCGTCATGGTATTGCCGTTGCGGGCACGCACGGTAAAACGACGACGACGGCACTCGTGACACAAATTTATTCTGAAGCCGGTCTTGATCCAACGTTTGTAAACGGCGGCTTGGTGAAAAGCGCAGGTACAAATGCTCGTTTAGGCTCGAGTCGTATTCTAATTGCTGAGGCGGATGAGAGCGACGCGTCATTCCTGCACCTGCAACCAATGGTAAGTATCGTCACTAATATTGAAGCCGATCATATGGATACTTATGGGGGTGACTTTGAAACGTTAAAGCAAACCTTCATTGATTTTCTACACAATCTACCGTTCTACGGCCAAGCTATTGTTTGTATTGATGATCCTGTGGTTCGAGAGTTAATCCCACGTATTAGTCGTCAAGTGATTACTTACGGTTTCTCCGCAGATGCTGACGTACGCATTGAAAACTATCGTCAAGAAGGTCAGCAAGGCAAATTTACGGTAGTACGTAAAGGGCGTGCCAACCTAGATATCACTCTGAACATTCCAGGTCGTCACAATGCACTTAATGCGTCGGCTGCGATTGCAGTGGCTACCGAAGATGACATTGAAGACGATGCAATTCTAAAAGCAATGGCCGGAACGCAAGGCACGGGACGACGTTTTGATCACCTTGGCGAGTTTGATACCGGTAATGGTCATGCCATGTTAGTGGATGATTACGGACACCACCCAACAGAAGTTGATGTGACCATTAATGCTGCGCGAAGCGGTTGGCAAGATAAACGTCTCGTTATGATTTTCCAACCACACCGTTATAGCCGTACTCGTGATCTATACGATGACTTTGCGAATGTTCTAGAGCAAGTTGATGTATTAATCATGTTGGATGTTTATGCCGCAGGTGAAAAGCCAATTGCAGGAGCTGATGGACGTTCATTGTGTCGCACAATTCGCAGCCGAGGTAAGGTAGATCCGATTTTTGTTCCAGAAATCGAGCAATTACCTTCAGTTTTAGCTAACGTTATACAAGACGGCGACCTAATCTTAACGCAAGGTGCGGGTGATGTTGGTAAAGTGGCGAAACAACTGGCAGGTCTTGAATTAAATATAAACAAGATGCTTGGTTAACATAGATTGTTGGCGCGAAGGACAGATAAAGACTCAGATCTCGATTTTGCGTCAATATCATTGTGATTTATTGCTATCAGTGTTTGATAGTTTACAAGAGCTCAGTATAATCCCAAGGTTAAAGTCAAGACTTTTACCTCTGCGTAATTATGTGGGTAAAAAGTACACGACAAAAGTCAGGAAACGAAGACGTTGTTGAATATTGCACTGAATGACGAGCGACCAAACACGGATAATAACCGTGGTCGCCAAGAGAAAATCTTGGGTGCGTTATTTTTCGTTGTGGTTGTGACCTTAATTAGTTCTGTTTTGTACTCGGCGATCAGTTGGATGTGGGATGACCAAAGGTTACCTCTCTCCAAAATAGTACTTCAGGGAAAACTGGAGTATGTCCAAGCTGACGATGTGCAGGCTGCATTTAGTCGAATAGATCACATCGGTACATTTATGTCTCAGGATATTGATGTATTACAGCAAAGTGTCGAAGCTCTGCCGTGGGTGGCGCATGCCGCAATCCGAAAGCAGTGGCCGGATACAGTAAAAGTTTTTTTGACAGAGCATCAACCTGAAGCCATTTGGAATGGCAACGAACTGTTAGATAAAAACGGGTTTGTTTTTGATGGCGATGTGGCTCTGTTACAAGAAGAAAAAGTGAAACTGTACGGACCCAAAGACAGCGGACCAGAAGTCTTACAGACTTACCGTGATTTGAGTCCTAAGTTTCAGCAATTGGGTTTAGCGATATCGTCTCTGGTATTAAACGAGCGACGAGCTTGGCAAATCATCCTTGATAACGGTATTCGATTAGAGCTCGGTAAAGAGTCTCTTCTTGAGCGTATAGAGCGATTTTTTAAGCTCTATAACAAGCTTGGCAGTGACACGCAAAGAATCAGTTATATCGATCTTAGGTACGATACAGGAGCCGCAGTTGGTTGGTTTCCTGAACAAGAGTTAGAAGAGAGTACAGATGACTAAGGCCGCTGATGACAACATTATTGTTGGTCTTGATATAGGCACTGCAACCGTATCGGCTCTAGTGGGTGAGGTTCTACCAGACGGTCAAATTAATATTATTGGCGCAGGTAGTAGCCCTTCACGTGGCATGGATAAAGGTGGCGTGAATGACTTGGAGTCGGTTGTAAAATCAGTACAACGTGCAATTGATCAAGCTGAATTGATGGCCGAGTGCCAGATCAGCCGAGTCTTCATTTCGTTGTCTGGTAAGCATATCGCAAGCCGAATTGAAAAAGGTATGGGCACGATTTCAGATGAAGAAGTGTCTCAAGAAGACATGGATCGCGCTATCCATACCGCAAAATCGATTAAAATCGGTGATGAACAGCGAATCCTTCATGTGATTCCGCAAGAGTTCACCATTGATTACCAAGAGGGAATCAAAAATCCGCTTGGTTTATCTGGGGTAAGAATGGAAGTAAGTGTCCACCTTATCTCATGCCATAATGACATGGCACGCAATATTATTAAGGCGGTAGAACGATGCGGCCTTAAAGTAGAGCAACTCGTATTTTCTGGGCTTGCTGCAAGTAATGCAGTAATCACCGAGGATGAAAGAGAGCTTGGAGTTTGTGTGGTGGATATTGGCGCCGGCACGATGGATGTGGCCATCTGGACTGGCGGTGCGTTACGTCACACAGAAGTATTTTCGTACGCAGGAAATGCTGTAACCAGCGATATTGCTTTTGCTTTTGGTACGCCAGTGAGCGATGCTGAAGAAATAAAAGTTAAATATGGCTGTGCTTTGAGTGAACTGGTCAGTAAGGATGACACGGTTAATGTACCAAGCGTAGGTGGGCGACCATCACGTAGTCTGCAACGTCAAACGTTGTCAGAAGTGATAGAGCCACGCTACTCTGAACTTATGGGACTGGTTAACCAAACTATTGACTCTGTACAAGCGAAATTGCGCGAAGAGGGTATAAAGCACCATCTAGCTGCGGGAGTTGTACTCACCGGCGGTGCTGCGCAAATGGACGGAGTGATAGAATGTGCGGAACGCGTATTCCGCAATCAAGTAAGGGTCGGCAAACCGCTCGAAGTCAGCGGATTAACTGACTATGTAAAAGAGCCGTACCATTCTACGGCAGTTGGATTACTTCATTACGCAAGAGACATGCAGTCTAGCGACGATAGCGATTATAATGAACCTAAACGCTCATCTGTTACTGGCTTTTTCGATAAATTGCGTAACTGGATACAAAAAGAGTTTTAACCTGAGTTGCAGGATAAACGGAGACAACACATGTTTGAACCGATGATGGAAATGTCTGACGATGCAGTAATCAAGGTCGTTGGGGTTGGTGGCGGCGGTGGTAACGCCGTTGAACACATGGTGCGTGAATCCATCGAAGGTGTGGAATTCATCAGCGTCAACACTGATGCGCAAGCACTTCGTAAGACAAGCGTTGGCAATGTTATTCAGATCGGTGGCGATATCACCAAAGGTCTGGGTGCAGGTGCTAATCCACAGGTTGGCCGTGACGCAGCTCTCGAAGACAGAGATAGAATTAAAGATTCCCTAACTGGCGCCGATATGGTGTTTATCGCAGCTGGTATGGGTGGTGGTACTGGTACTGGTGCAGCACCTGTTATTGCTGAAGTAGCTAAAGAGCTTGGCATTCTAACTGTCGCGGTCGTGACAAAACCGTTCAGCTTTGAAGGCAAAAAGCGTTTGGCGTTCGCTGAGCAAGGTATCGATGAGCTGTCTAAGCACGTTGACTCTTTGATTACGATTCCAAACGAAAAGCTGCTTAAAGTACTTGGCCGTGGTGTCACGCTACTAGAAGCTTTTGCAAGTGCGAACGACGTTCTTAAGAACGCAGTTCAAGGCATTGCAGAGCTAATTACTCGCCCTGGCATGATCAACGTCGACTTTGCGGACGTAAGGACAGTAATGTCTGAAATGGGTCACGCGATGATGGGCAGCGGTATTGCTAAAGGCGAAGATCGTGCTGAAGAAGCGGCTGAAATGGCAATTTCTAGCCCACTTTTGGAAGACATCGATCTAGCGGGCGCTCGTGGTGTTCTTGTCAATATTACTGCAGGTCTGGATATGCGTCTTGACGAGTTTGAGACGGTTGGTAATACAGTGAAAGCATTTGCTTCTGACAATGCAACTGTTGTTATCGGTACTTCTCTAGATCCAGATATGACTGATGAAATCCGCGTAACAGTTGTAGCGACAGGTATTGGCAATGAGAAAAAGCCAGATATTACGCTAGTTGCGGGTGGTAAAGCGAAAGTGGCTCCGACGCCGCAGGCTCAACCACAACAGCAAGCGGCGGCAACGCAAGCTGAAGAGAAACCGGCACAAACCTTGCAAAATAATCAAGTGCAAGAGAAGCCACAGGTAACTCCTCAGCCGACAAATACAGTTTCTTCTTCTCCAGCATCGTCGAGCCAAAGCTCTGCGGCTCCGAAGCAAGAGAAGGAAAGTGGTTATTTAGATATCCCGGCATTTTTGCGTCGTCAGGCTGATTAATCTTTAATCCATAAATTTGACATGGTTCAAAATTATGGTAGCATTCACGGTCGACGTTACAGACGGCCGTGTTTTGTAGCAAATTTTTGAGAGGCAAGCAGATGATCAGACAACGTACTCTGAAAGAAATAGTGAAAACAACTGGTGTGGGCCTCCACTCTGGTCGTAAAGTCACGCTTACTCTGCGCCCGGCTGCTGCAAATACAGGTATCATTTACCGTCGTACAGATGTAAACCCACCTGTAGATTTTCCAGCTGATCCAGCTTCTGTTCGTGACACCATGCTATGTACTGCTTTGGTAAACGACGAAGGTGTGCGTATTTCAACTGTAGAACACTTGAATGCGGCACTTGCTGGTATGGGCATCGACAACATTGTTGTCGAAGTAGACGCACCTGAAATTCCAATTATGGATGGTAGTGCTAGCCCATTTGTATACTTGCTACAACAAGCAGGTATAGAAACGCAAAATGCGCCAAAACGTTTCATCCGTATTAAAAAGCCAGTTCGTTTTGAAGATGGCGATAAATGGGCAGAGTTTGTACCATTTAACGGCTTCCGCATGGACTTCGAAATTGAATTTAATCACCCTGCTATTGAGTCAGACGAACAGCGCTTGCTGTTTGATTTCTCCTCAAAAGGCTTCGTTCGTGAAATTTCTCGTGCACGTACGTTTGGCTTTATGCGTGATATCGAATATCTACAGTCTCAAAACCTAGTTTTGGGTGGTAGTTTCGACAATGCTATCGTATTGGATGATTACCGTATTCTTAACGAAGAAGGTCTACGCTTTGAAAATGAGTTTGTGACTCACAAAGTGTTGGATGCGATTGGTGACCTTTACATGTGTGGTCACCCAATCATCGGTGAATTTAGCGCCTTTAAATCAGGGCACGGTTTGAACAACCAACTTCTGCGAGCTGTTCTTGCTGATCAAGAAGCCTGGGAGTGGACTACATTCGAAGAAGAAGTCGGCTCACCAGTAGCATTCGCTGAACCAAATATGGTGCTTGCGTAAATACTCGGCATTAAAATTAATAAAAAACCAGGCTTATGCCTGGTTTTTTGCTATTTGGCTTTAATCTTGGGCTTATTAATAGCATTCGAGCTTTTCAGCATATTGAAATAACGGTTACTTACGGTCTTTCTTTTCTGCCATATCGGCCAATCGCTTTAAACGCTCTTGAATTTTAGGCGGTGCCATGTCGGCAATCGTCATCAATGACTTTGCTGCAGATTCTGTTAATGGTGGACGTTTAGGTCTGTCGTCTTGTTCGAAACGATTTCTGTATAATGATGGATTGATCCTCACTTCAACGCTCATCAGTTTGGCAAAGCCTTGAGTACGAAGTTTATTTAGGATCATGAGGCGATCGTAATCGATCTTCATTTTGATCGCGGCACTAGAAACATCGATCAATAGGTGGCCGTTACGAACATTCGCCACCCGGCAATGATCGGCCGTCCCTGTGGGTAAGATCTCTTGCAAAGCTTGGTTAAGCTGTAAGATTTCTCCAGCATGTTCTTGAATCTGCTTGAACTGTGATTCAGCAATAACATCTTCAGTCGAGGTTGGACGGTGATCACGCATAGGTAAAATCTAATTTTGTTGAGATATCAGCTATTCTAGAGCAGCTTTCTATCAAGGTATAGTTTACATTAACGTCTTTCGCTTCAGTTTTACAATGTAGCAAGGTAAAAAGCAAAGTCTGCTCTGAATAAATTACACATATTGTGGTATGCAATATCGTCTAATCAGTCACCACTTTAAGTAAAAACTTCAGAGTGCTTCAAACAAATACGTCTATTTATGGTTGTATCGATGAAAAATCCTTACACTAAGCCACATTGTTTCGAAACTTAGCCTTGAAATATGGATGTTTGAACTCAATATCTTTGATAAATGATTTATCTCAGTATTCTTAGTTCCAAACTGGCAGAGACTGAAGGCATTATGAGTAGATCGGGAACGGTCTGATTAAAGAGAGATTCACGAAAAATGATAACTAAGCTACTGACAAAAGTGATTGGCAGTCGCAACGACCGAACACTGCGCCGCCTTAGAAAAATTGTAAAAGAAATTAATAACTACGAGCCAACATTCGAAGCTCTAAGTGATGAAGAGTTAAAAGCAAAGACGGTTGAGTTCCGTGAGCGCCTAGAGAAAGGTGAAACTCTTGATAAACTACTTCCTGAAGCTTTTGCTACGGTTCGTGAAGCATCTAAGCGTGTCTACGGCATGCGTCACTTCGACGTTCAGCTTATCGGTGGTATGGTTCTAAATGCGGGTCAAATTGCGGAGATGCGTACAGGTGAAGGTAAAACGCTGACTGCAACGCTTCCAGCTTACTTAAATGCTCTTGCTGGTAAAGGCGTTCACATCGTAACAGTGAACGATTATCTAGCTAAACGTGATGCTGAGACGAACCGCCCTCTATTTGAATTTTTAGGTATGACCGTTGGCGTAAACGTGCCAAACATGCCTCCTCAAGAGAAAAAAGAAGCGTACCAAGCTGACATTCTATACGGAACCAACAATGAATTTGGTTTTGACTACCTTCGTGACAATATGGCTTTCCGTAGCGAAGACCGTGTACAGCGTGATCGCTTCTTTGCTGTTGTCGATGAGGTGGACTCAATCCTAATTGATGAAGCTCGTACTCCTTTGATCATTTCTGGTCCTGCTGAAGATAGCTCTGAGCTATACACTCGAATCAACCTTTTGATCCCGCATCTGAAAAAGCAAGATAAAGAAGACTCTGAAGAATACCGTGGTGATGGTCACTACACTGTTGATGAAAAATCAAAGCAAGTATACCTAACAGAAACAGGTCAAGAATACGTTGAAGAACTGTTGGTGAAAAACGGTCTGATGGAGGAAGGGGATACACTTTACTCTCCGGCTAACATCAGCATGTTGCATCACGTGAATGCTGCTTTGCGTGCTCATGTGTTATTCGAGCGTAACGTTGATTACATCGTTACTGATGAAGGCGAAGTGGTCATCGTTGATGAACACACTGGTCGTACAATGCCAGGTCGTCGTTGGTCTGAAGGTCTTCACCAAGCAGTAGAAGCGAAAGAAGGCGTTAAGATCCAAAACGAAAACCAAACTTTGGCTTCTATTACCTTCCAGAACTACTTCCGTTTATACGAAAAACTGTCAGGTATGACAGGTACAGCGGATACTGAAGCGTTCGAATTCCAGTCTATCTATGGTTTGGAAACGGTGGTTATCCCAACCAACAAGCCGATGATTCGTAACGATATGCCAGATGTGGTTTACCGTACTGAAGCAGAGAAGTTTGCGGCAATCATTGAAGATATTAAAGAGCGTGTTGCCAAAGGGCAGCCAACGCTTGTTGGTACTGTGTCGATTGAAAAGTCAGAACTTCTTTCTAACGCATTGAAGAAGGCTAAGATCAAACACAACGTATTGAACGCGAAATTCCATGAGAAAGAAGCGGAAATTGTTGCTGAAGCGGGTATGCCTGGTGCGGTAACTATCGCGACCAACATGGCCGGTCGTGGTACGGACATTGTGCTTGGCGGTAGCTGGCAATCAAAAGTTGAAGCTTTAGAGAACCCAACTCAAGAGCAAATCGATGCGATTAAAGCAGAGTGGAAAGTGGTGCATGACCAAGTGCTAGAAGCTGGTGGTCTACATATCATTGGTACTGAGCGACACGAATCTCGCCGTATTGATAACCAGCTACGTGGTCGTTCTGGTCGTCAAGGTGATGCGGGTTCATCGCGCTTCTACCTATCTATGGAAGACTCTTTGCTACGTATTTTCACTTCTGATCGTATGGCGAGCCTTATTCAAAGTGGTATGGAAGAAGGTGAAGCTATTGAATCGAAAATGCTTTCTCGCTCAATTGAAAAAGCACAGCGCAAAGTGGAAGGTCGGAACTTTGATATCCGTAAGCAGCTGCTTGAATACGATGATGTAGCGAACGATCAACGTAAGGTTGTCTACGAACTGCGTGACGAGTTAATGAACGTTGAAGACATCAGCGGCATGATCGAGCAAAACCGTGAAGATGTGCTAACAGCGGTTATTGATGAGTACATTCCACCACAGTCACTAGAAGATATGTGGGATGTTGAAGGTCTACAAGAGCGCTTGAAAGCGGACTTCGATCTTGATGCGCCAGTGAAGCAATGGCTTGAAGAAGACGACAAGCTTTACGAAGAAGCATTACGTGAAAAGATCATCAACCTAGCCGTTGAAGTGTACAAAGAGAAAGAGGAAGTGGTGGGTGCACAAGTGCTTCGCAACTTCGAAAAATCGGTCATGCTTCAGACTCTGGATACGCTTTGGAAAGAGCATTTGGCTGCGATGGATCACTTGCGTCAAGGTATCCATTTACGCGGTTACGCACAGAAGAACCCAAAACAAGAATACAAACGTGAGTCGTTTGAACTGTTTGAGGATCTACTAGAAGCGCTGAAAACAGACGTTATTACTGTTCTATCTCGTGTTCGCGTTCAGCAACAAGAAGAAGTTGAACGTATGGAAGAACAGCGTCGTGCGCAAGCTGAAGAAGCCGCTCGTCGTGCGCAAGCGCAACACGCTGCAGCACAAAATCCGCTTTCTGAAGGCGAAGAATCTGAAGAAGGTTCAAATCAACCAATGGTACGTGATGAACGTAAAGTAGGTCGTAATGAACCTTGCCCTTGTGGCAGTGGCAAGAAGTACAAACAGTGCCACGGCAAAATCGACTAATCTGTTAGTCGGATTATTTATCAAAGAGTCGCTTAGGCGACTCTTTTTTTAAATAAATTCTTTGGCTATCAAATTCCATAAGTTTGATAGGTCAGAAAGTTTTTGAGATGTAGAAGCTCGTTGTCACAATAGTAAAGTACAACGGTCTTGAGAGTTAGGAATCCCCATGAAAAGAATTCACATAGTCGCGGCAATTATTTTTAACCAAGACAAATCAAAGATCTTTATTACAAAGCGTCCTGATGATAAGCACAAAGGCGGGTTTTGGGAGTTTCCGGGTGGCAAAGTCGAGCCGGGAGAAAGCATTGAGCTTGCTATTACAAGAGAACTCGAAGAAGAAGTAGGAATTGAAGTTATTGAGCAAGCCCCTTTTGAACATTTGGAATACGACTATCCAGACAAATCACTCAAGTTTGATTTTATTACAGTATCTCAATTCAGTAATGAGCCTTACGGTCGAGAAGGTCAAGAAGGATGCTGGGTTGAAATCAGCGAATTGGGCGACTACACCTTTCCTGAAGCGAACGTACCTATCTTGGAGCGTGTTGTAAAAGAGTTTGCTTAAGCTCGATGAACTTGCTTGTGGTAACCACGGTATGTTGTTAGTTTAAACAGATTAAGCGAAACGAGAGAACGAGAGCAAACCTCGTTATCCAGAGAAGGAGAGAAAGCGCAATGGTTCGTATTGCAATCGCAGGAGCAGCTGGCCGAATGGGCCGCAATTTGGTCAAAGCTTCACACCTTAATCCTGAAGCGACAGTGAGCGCGGGATCAGAACGACCTGAGTCTTCACTTGTCGGCGTCGATATCGGTGAGCTTTGTGGTGAAGGTAAATTCGATGTGCTCTTAACGGATGATCTTGCTAAAGACGTCGATAATTTTGATGTAATCATCGATTTCACCGCTCCAGTAAGCACATTAGCGAATCTCGAGTTGTGTAAGAAATACGGTAAGAGCATTGTGATTGGGACGACTGGCTTCAGCGATGCAGAGCGTGATCTTATCGATGAAGCAGCCAAGCAAGTGCCTGTTGTGATGGCGCCAAATTATTCTGTAGGCGTAAACCTTGTCTTTAAGCTTCTTGAGAAAGCGGCCAAAGTGATGGGGGATTACTGTGATATCGAGATTGTTGAA
The DNA here is from genome assembly GCF_021728175.1 of Vibrio sp. A1-1. NCBI lineage: Bacteria > Pseudomonadati > Pseudomonadota > Gammaproteobacteria > Vibrionales > Vibrionaceae > Vibrio > Vibrio sp. A1-1. Next base: position 108,847 of record NZ_JAKKCL010000008.1, on the reverse strand, counting down.
GCACACCATCGCCATAAAGTTGATGCCCCCTCTGGTACCGCTATCGGAATGGGAGAAGCTATTGCTGGTGCGATGGGTAATAAGCTGAATGATGTAGCTGTCTATGCCCGAGAAGGCATTACTGGTGAAAGAACAAAAGATGAGATCGGCTTTGCTACGATTCGCGCTGGCGATATCGTCGGTGAGCATACAGCTATGTTTGCTGATATCGGGGAACGAGTGGAAATAACGCACAAAGCGACTGATCGCATGACGTTTGCTAATGGGGCCGTAAAGGCTGCCGTTTGGTTGAGTGCTAAACCTGCGGGCTTTTATACCATGACAGATGTTTTGGGATTGAATGAACTCTAAATACATAATTATTCGCCGGCGCTAGCCGGCTTTTTTATATCTATAGAATTATTTGTAAATAAAATGATTCTGATAGAGAAGATTTTAGCACTTACTTTTGTTGTGTTTTTATCTGTTTTGGTTTTGTTTTTGGGTGTAACCGTTAAAAGTGTTCCTGTTTTTGTCTTAGTGAACGTTTGCGTTAAAAACTCATAATTTTTTGTGATCCCTAAAAAGTTCAAATTTGTAAAATTCATTAAACCTCTATCCCTCCCTATGTAATAGCATTCAAAAGTTGTCTTTTTGAGCCTTACTGATTCGAAATGACCTTACTCGCTAGAAATTGATAATTTATTTTTGATTGTAGGTTGACAGGTTTCCAGTCCAACTTTAGAATACCGCCAATTTGTCTGAAATACCTATTTATGTAGATTTTATAGGTAAAGGAAGGCATGTTTGCAGTTTGATTTATTTTTTTTGCATTTTTATTCTGGAGGTTGTCTTGGGTAAATTAGCACTGTTAGTCCTAGAAGATGGGACAGTGTTCCACGGAGTGTCCATCGGGGCAGATGGTATTTCCGTTGGTGAAGTCGTTTTTAATACCTCGATGACGGGGTATCAAGAAATCCTCACTGATCCTTCCTATTCTCAGCAAATCGTCACCCTTACTTATCCTCACATTGGCAATACCGGAACCACTTCCGAAGATGAAGAGTCCTCTTCCATTCATGCACAAGGCCTTGTGATTCGCGATCTTCCTCTTATCGCTTCTAACTTCCGTAATGAACAATCCCTCTCTGATTACCTTAAGTCTCAAAATATCGTTGGCATCGCTGATATTGATACGCGAAAGCTCACTCGTATCTTGCGTGAAAAAGGTGCTCAAAACGGTTGTATTGTTGCGGGTAATAACCTAGATGAAGCTTTGGCTCTAGCGAAAGCAAAAGAATTCCCAGGCTTAAAAGGAATGGACCTTGCGAAAGAAGTTACAACGAAAGAAGCGTATCAATGGAAACAAGGTTCGTGGACGCTTGAAGGTGGACTTCCAGAGGCGAAAGATGACAGCGAGCTGCCATACCACGTCGTTGCTTACGACTTCGGCGCAAAACGCAACATCCTACGAATGTTGGTTGACCGCGGTTGCCGCTTAACGGTTGTTCCTGCTGAAACGTCAGCGGAAGAAGTGCTTGCGATGAACCCGGACGGTGTTTTCCTATCAAATGGCCCTGGTGATCCAGAACCATGTACTTACGCGATTGAAGCGACAAAAGTGTTCCTAGAAAAAGGCTTACCTATCTTCGGTATCTGTTTAGGTCACCAAATCCTTGCGTTAGCGTCAGGTGCACAAACCGTGAAAATGAAGTTTGGTCACCATGGTGCAAACCACCCAGTAAAAGATTTAGAGCGTAACGTTGTTATGATCACTTCGCAAAACCACGGCTTTGCGGCAGATGAAGCAACGTTACCGGAAAACTTACGTGCTACTCACGTATCGTTATTTGATGGCTCTTTGCAAGGTATTCACCGCACAGACAAGCCAGCATTTAGCTTCCAAGGTCACCCAGAAGCTAGCCCAGGTCCACATGACGCGGCACCGCTATTTGACCACTTTATCGAACTAATCAAAAAACACAGCGCTTAATTCGGAGTAGTAGATAATGCCAAAACGTACTGACATTCAAAGTATTCTAATTCTTGGTGCTGGTCCGATTGTTATCGGTCAGGCATGTGAGTTTGACTACTCTGGCGCACAAGCCTGTAAAGCACTTCGTGAAGAAGGCTACCGAGTTATTCTGGTTAACTCGAACCCAGCAACGATCATGACTGACCCAGAGATGGCTGATGCGACTTACATCGAGCCAATCCAATGGGAAGTGGTACGCAAGATCATTGAAAAAGAGCGTCCAGATGCAGTTTTGCCAACCATGGGTGGCCAGACTGCACTTAACTGTGCGTTAGACTTAGAGAAACACGGCGTACTAGAAGAATTCGGCGTAGAGATGATCGGCGCAACTGCAGATGCAATCGACAAAGCGGAAGACCGTTCTCGTTTTGATAAAGCGATGAAGTCTATCGGCCTTGAGTGTCCTCGCGCAGATACAGCGAAGAGCATGGAAGAAGCTTACAAAGTTTTAGATATGGTTGGCTTCCCTTGTATCATCCGTCCATCGTTCACCATGGGTGGCACTGGTGGTGGTATTGCGTACAACAAAGAAGAGTTCGAAGAAATCTGTCGTCGCGGTCTGGACTTATCTCCGACCAACGAACTTCTTATCGATGAGTCACTAATCGGCTGGAAAGAGTACGAAATGGAAGTAGTTCGTGACAAAGCGGACAACTGTATCATCGTATGTTCAATCGAAAACTTTGATCCAATGGGCATCCACACGGGTGACTCCATCACAGTAGCACCAGCACAGACACTGACTGACAAAGAATACCAGCTAATGCGTAATGCATCGCTAGCCGTTCTACGTGAAATTGGTGTTGAAACAGGTGGTTCAAACGTACAGTTTGGTATCAACCCGAAAGATGGCCGTATGGTTATCATCGAGATGAACCCACGTGTATCTCGCTCTTCTGCGTTAGCGTCAAAAGCAACAGGTTTCCCAATCGCTAAGATTGCCGCGAAGCTTGCTGTTGGCTTTACTCTAGACGAACTACAAAACGACATCACGGGCGGTGCAACACCAGCATCATTCGAGCCAACTATCGACTACGTCGTAACTAAGATTCCTCGCTTTAACTTCGAGAAATTTGCTGGCGCAAACGACCGTCTGACTACTCAGATGAAATCGGTTGGTGAGGTAATGGCAATTGGTCGTAACCAACAAGAATCTCTTCACAAAGCACTTCGTGGCCTAGAAGTTGGCGCAACTGGTTTTGACGAGATGGTCGATTTAGAAGCACCAGATGCACTGACTAAGATTCGTCACGAACTTAAAGAAGCAGGTGCTGAGCGTATCTGGTACATCGCCGATGCATTCCGAGCTGGCATGTCAGTTGACGGCGTGTTCAACTTGACTCAAATTGACCGTTGGTTCCTGGTTCAAATCGAAGAAATCGTAAAACTCGAAGAGCAAGTCAAGGCGGGCGGCTACGCAGGTTTGACCAAAGAAGTGCTTCGCCAGATGAAACGTAAAGGCTTCTCTGATGCGCGCTTGTCTAAACTGCTTGGTGTCGCTGAAAGTGAAATTCGCCGTGCTCGTGAGCAGTTTGATATTCACCCGGTTTACAAACGTGTGGATACGTGTGCCGCTGAGTTTTCTTCTGACACGGCTTACATGTACTCATCTTACGATGAAGAGTGTGAAGCAAACCCAACAGACAAAGACAAGATCATGGTTCTTGGTGGCGGTCCAAACCGTATCGGCCAAGGTATTGAATTCGATTACTGTTGTGTACACGCATCACTTGCGCTGCGTGAAGACGGTTACGAAACCATTATGGTTAACTGTAACCCAGAAACGGTATCTACTGACTACGATACGTCTGATCGCCTGTACTTCGAACCAGTAACTCTGGAAGATGTACTGTCTATCGCTCGCGTTGAAAAACCAAAAGGTGTGATTGTTCAGTACGGTGGTCAAACGCCACTTAAACTGGCTCGTGCTCTAGAAGCGGCTGGTGTTCCAATCATTGGTACTAGCCCAGATGCTATCGACCGTGCGGAAGACCGTGAACGCTTCCAGGCAGCTGTTGACCGTCTAGGTCTACTTCAGCCAGAAAACGCGACAGTAACAACGATGGAACAGGCGGTTGAAAAATCGAAAGAAATTGGCTTCCCATTAGTTGTTCGTCCATCTTATGTACTCGGTGGTCGTGCGATGGAAATCGTATACGACGAGCAAGACCTGCGTCGCTACTTCAACGAAGCAGTAAGCGTATCGAACGAGTCTCCAGTTCTACTAGACCGTTTCTTGGATGATGCAACCGAAGTTGATATTGATGCTATCTGTGACGGTGAACGCGTCGTTATCGGCGGTATCATGGAACACATCGAACAAGCGGGTGTTCACTCTGGTGACTCTGCATGTTCACTGCCTGCATACACGCTAAGTCAGGAAATTCAAGACAAGATGCGTGAGCAAGTTGAGAAGTTGGCGTTCGAACTCGGTGTACGCGGTTTGATGAACACGCAGTTTGCTGTGAAAGACAACGACGTTTACCTAATCGAAGTGAACCCTCGTGCTGCTCGTACGGTACCATTCGTATCGAAAGCGACAGGTGCACCTCTAGCGAAAATCGCTGCACGTGTAATGGCGGGTCAATCTCTAGAGTCACAAGGATTTACTAAAGAGATTATCCCTCCTTACTACTCAGTGAAAGAAGTGGTTCTGCCGTTCAACAAATTCCCTGGTGTTGACCCTCTATTGGGCCCAGAAATGCGCTCAACAGGTGAAGTAATGGGTGTTGGTGCAACGTTCGCAGAAGCTTACGCGAAAGCAGAGCTAGGTTGTGGTGCAGTTTACCCTGAAGGTGGTCGTGCGCTACTGTCTGTACGTGAAGGCGATAAAGAGCGTGTTGTTGACCTAGCTTCTAAGCTAGTGAAACTGGGTTACCAGTTGGATGCGACACACGGTACTGCTGTGATTCTGGGCGAAGCGGGTATCAACCCACGCTTGGTAAACAAAGTACACGAAGGTCGTCCACACATTCTTGACCGCATCAAGAACAACGAATACACCTACATCGTAAACACGGCAGCTGGTCGTCAAGCGATTGAAGATTCGAAAGTTCTACGCCGCGGTGCACTGGCAGAAAAAGTGAACTACACAACGACACTGAACGCAGCGTTCGCTACATGTATGTCTCACACTGCAGACGCAAAAGCATCAGTAACTTCGGTTCAAGAGTTACACGCTAAAGTGAAAGCGAGTCTAGACGCGTAACAGATAAAAATCAGTAAGCTCGTTAGTCAGGGCTTACATGACAACCTCATTGCCCGCTCATTTGAGCGGGCTTTTTTATATCGAGGTTTTTCTAAAATGAAGAGTATTAAAATGTGCTAGGAACGATTGGTATGCTTCGCTTTTGAAGAGCATCAAGCTAATTATGGCAAGCAATGTTCCTAAAGATGAAGAAATAGTACTACCACTTGCTACAACAAAGTTGATACTGCAGGTAAGAATGATAAAAGAGATAGTGATTAAGTTTATTTTTGCAGCAATACTTAATCCTTTGCTTATTGTCAGGATGTTTGGAATGCATACAACAACAACCGTAATAGCTCCCAATGTAAGAAGGTACGTATCTAGATCAATGTGTTGAGTAAAAGAAAACCAGTCATTCCAAATGCTTAAGCTAATAGTCAGACCAATAGTCAATGCCAAGTATAAACATACACTTATTGAGATGTTCGCTATGCTAATTGAATTTTTTCTCAAATTTTAATTTCTTTTATGTAACATAAATTGAAGTTTATTTTTTGAAAATATAAACCTTATCTTGTAGCCAGGAGTCTTCTTTATCAATTGAAACAGAGTAACCCTGATTTGTTAAGTGTTTTTTAGTGAGAAACACAAATGCACTTGGTGCTATAATTGTTATAATTGAAAAAGAGATTATAACTTTAATGAACATGCCTTCTTTCTTATATGATAATTTTCTTTTTTTTAAAAACACAGTAATTAAAAGAATAAATATAGATATAAATACCCAGCTTCCAAATAACCCATAAAATGATCCCTGAGAAATTTCTATAATACGTTCTTCGTTATATATGTCTTTTATGTTATTTATGGTATCGTTGTAAAAAAAATAAATGCATAACAATCCTAGAGAAAGGAATAACAGTGATGTTAAAAATGTTGATGTTAGATCTAGGTTGTCTTCTTTTTTCATAAAAACATTCCATTTTTTATATATGTAGAACCAATTAAATTTTTTATTCTTGCTTCTTCTTGATTTATTTCATTTTTTATTGATTCATCTAGTTTTTTCTCTAATGTTAATTTGAATTTTTTTGTTATATTATGCTTTTTATCTATATGATTTAATATGCTCCCAATAACCAAGCTTATACCTATAGCTAAAAATAATGGGCCAGAAGTTAGAGCGAAAATAGTAGTAGCTCCAGAAATTCCTTTTACAGCAATTGCAGCAATTGCGGATGAAATTCCTAACTTTAGGATGTCACTAGTTATTGTGCCAAACAAACTCAGTAATGTTGATTTATTCTTTTCCGAAAAGAAGTGTTCCATTGCTCTAAAAGAGCTTACTAGTACGATTGTAATAATTGTTCCACTTTTAATAGACTGGATAGCACTTTTTGGACCTACAGCAAAGTTAGTAATTGTTGGAGTCGGTGCATGAGAACCCAAAGCACTTAACTTTATTCTCAGGGCCGGTGTCCCCGTAAAGACAAAATGTGGTTGGCCAGAATAGTAATTTATATGGACAGGGTTTGTTGCTCCGATTAGATTATTCGCTAGTTTTGTTAAAAATATAAGATCATCGGCTGTTGTGTAATAGTTTGCAGTATTTTCTAGTTTATTTTTGATAACTTTCCATTTTTCAGTAACACCTTTCCTTTTGATGTTTTTGTTAATTAAGTCATCAAATACGCTTACTGATACTATATGTACTTCTTTGGTATTGCTACTTGAGTCTTGTTGTATTGCAGGGTACATCGTTTTCTCCTTGAAACCATAATTTTATTATGACCTTGCCTACACGGCTGACACAATGAAAATACTATTTCATTCGTATCCTTGAGGCATGTATCTTTTTTTTGTGAAACTAAAATGAAAATTTCACAAAGATGAAAATTAGGAATAGATTGGTGTCTTGACTTTCCATTGGTGGTTTTGTGAATAAGTGCTACCGTTTTTCCTCTTTGATGCCTCTTTAAATAAAAAGGATGTGTAGTGGAAATCACGGTTGAGATTTTGTTGGCTCTATTTTTTGTTGCGACTGCCGCAGGCTTTATTGATGCGATGGCTGGTGGGGGAGGGCTCATTACGCTCCCTGCGCTTTTGGCAGCGGGGTTGAGTCCGACTCAAGCTCTAGCAACCAACAAGTTACAAAGTTCGTTTGGCAGTTTCTCTGCTAGCTGGTATTTCGTGCGTAACGGTATTGTCAGCTTAAAGGAAATGCGTTTCGCGATACTCTGTACTTTTATTGGTGCAGCGATCGGTGCCGAGGCTGTGCAGTTTATTGATGCTAGCGTACTCACCAGTTTGATCCCTGTTCTTTTGATAGCCATTTCCCTCTATTTTTTACTCGCGCCAAGTACACGAAAAATCGATGGAGAACCAAAGCTATCTGAAGCGATGTTTGCGCTATGCATTGGTGGCGGGATCGGTTTCTATGATGGCTTTTTTGGCCCTGGGACTGGATCTATTTTTACTGTTTGTTTTGTTGCACTAGGTCACTTTTCTTTGGTCGAAGCCACTGCTAGAACCAAAATCCTCAATTTCACGTCAAACATTGCGGCACTACTCTTTTTTATCTTAGCTGGGTTACCAGTGTGGAAGCTTGGCTTAACCATGGCTGTTGGCGGTTTTCTTGGTGCTCAGTTAGGGGCGAAGGTCGTGGTAAGTAAAGGGCAAAAATGGATTCGTCCTCTAGTTATTGTGATGTCGATGCTCATGGCAACTAAACTTCTTTGGCAACAACATCAGCAATGGATTTTGTCAGTGCTTTAACTCGTTCGCTGCGATATGTGCTGTGGCGCAAGCAGATATGTATTGGTCGAATTAACTGTCTTAGTTCTTCAAAGTCATAGCAGAACTTGGATGTGATATTAAGTGTCTTCAGGATAGATTTAGGAATTAAAGCGGGAGCCATTCCGCCCAAAGCCAGTTGTGCTGCCGCAGTGTATGAATCCATTTCCATCAAAGGCTCAATTCCGTATTTTGACAAAATAGCTTGTTGGTAAGTGTTGGCAGGATTGGTTAAGTCATTGGTCAAAATGGCTTTGGGTAGTTGCGAAAGTGGGTATCTACTGACGATTGAAAAAGGTTCATCAGCGAGGTGAAGGCTCATTAATCCATGATGAGGCGGTAAATAACCAGCACAGAATCCCAGTGTCGCTTTACCTGATTTGACGTTCTCAATAATGCGTGGTGTATGATTGGTCGATATTCGTATGTATTGGTCATGGGCAAAGCGTTCTGCCATGATCACACTAAGGTATCCAGCGACTAAGGTTTCAGAGCAGTCTATCTTGATCAAAGAAGTATCTTCTATTTCTTGCTGATCATAGATCTGACCTCTTAACTCATTGAACGTTGGCTCGATCGTGTTGATGAGCGCAAGGCCATCGGAGGTCAGCTTTATGTGCCGACCACTTGGCTCAATCAATTTTTTTCCTAACTTCTTCTCTAGATTCGAAATGCGCTTACTCACCGCAGATTGACTAATATAGAGTTGGCTGCCCGTGCGGCTCATGGTTTTTTCTTTACTGAGGACAAGTAACGTCTCAATACCTTCAAGCAACATAATAATTAATGAAAGTTAGGAATGGTTGAAATAATTTAGCGAATTGTACAAGAATTGGCGAATCAAATGAGTATAAATGAGAGGAGCCGACACTCAGTCGACTCCATGACCGAATCATGTAATTTGTGTTTAACGATTAATTGCGAAAGTTGGCAGGGATAGATGCCAACGAATAGCACCGAGACGTATAATGAGCGTTGAGATTACACCAGCGAGTAAAGCCGTTGAGTGGTCATAACCCATGTTTACCGCCATCGTATGGAAGATGCCGCCAATAATACATGCCGTAGCGTAGACTTCGCTTCTTAATACCATAGGAACTTCGCGAGCCAGCACATCACGTATAATACCACCACCACAACCAGTAATGACTCCCATGATCACGGCGACCATCCCAGACGCGTTGTAAGCGAGGGCTTTCTCTACACCTATTCCTACAAATACTGCAAGGCCGATCGCATCACAGACGGGTAATACCCACCATGACAGCCGTTTTGGTCTGCGTACAACGAGCATGGTTAGTAGACACGTAACAAATATCACCCATAAGTACGTAGTATCTGTTATCCAAAATACAGGAGTGGCACCTAGCGCCATGTCTCGGATTGTTCCGCCACCAATAGCAGTCACACTGCCGAGAACGATAACGCCGAATGGATCCATTTTTAAACGGCCCGCCAGTAACACGCCAGAGATAGCGAAAACAGCGGTACCGAACAAATCGATCATATAAAGCAGCATGGAGTCCATGTTACTTAGTACCTTTATATAGTGTGAGAAAAAATGGGCGGAAATTGTACGGTATTTGCCACGAAATCGTTAGCGTTTTTGACGAACGCTTTTAAAGTGCTCACACACTTCTGTGATCGCATTTAGTGTGCGTGGGGTTGGGCGGTTAATCCAATCTGAGTTTAGAGACCAGATGTGTTTATTTCTAAGTGCGGGAAGCTCATTGCTCCACTCTGCCCACATACCATCATTACTCATTGCGTGACGAGAAGTAAAAATAACCTCTGGTTGGCGAGTGATGACCTGCTCGATGCTGACCTGAGGATAAGGCGCGCTGGATGCTGCGAAAATGTTTTCACCACCGCAAAAAGTAAAGACTTCACTTGGCCAGTTCTTCCCGGCAACAGTGATGATAGGCTTTTCACTCAACTGATAAAAGTAACGAACTTTCTCGTGCGTGTTGTACTTCTCTTTTAGTGTATTCAGTTGCGTTCTAAAATCTTCAGCGGCCTTTTGTCCTATTTGCGGGGTTTCGCTGTATTGGCTTAGCTGCTCGATATTATTGGCGATATCTTCCAGTGAGCCTGTAGTGGAATAATAGATAGGAATGCCGAACTGTTTAATTTTCTCCAGCTCTTTTGCCGGGTTTCCTGCCGGCCAAGCAATGACTAAATCCGGTTGAAGAGCAATAATGCGCTCTAATTTAATTCCTTGGTAATTAGAGACTCTTTCCAGCTGCTTTGCCTGCTCTGGATAATCACTCATTTCGCTGACAGCAACAAGCTTGTCTCCTAGCCCTGCCGCAAAGGCAATTTCAGTGGCATGCGGAGCTAAACTTACAATGCGTTGCGCTGGTGTTTGAGCGAAGGTCGCTGTCGAAACAAACAGCGTTAATGCGAAGCATAGTTTATTCATCATAATCCTTGATAAATCATTCCTAAAAGCAGACTTTGGATAGCTATCCAAACGAAGACTCGCCAAACGAGCAGCGTATGTATTTGTGAAAGGTGAATAGCCGATGGGGCGATTCGTCCACCGATTTTTGCGCGTTCCGCACGTATACCTTGATAGATAGCAGGGCCGCATAAAGAGAGTTGTAGTTTGTGTCCGATGGTACACAACACCCAGGCGGGCCCGGGTAGTGGCCAAGACTTCGCTTGTTGCTGTACACCAGAAAGCACATTGCTTACGTTCTTTCCTACAGCTAAAAGTATGGCAAAGAGACGAAGTGGAATAATATCCAGAGCGGCAACCAGCTGAACGGCAGGTTTACCAAAGGGCAAATATTGGCGTCGGCTAGGGGACCAAACTCGAGCTAACTCTGTGGCTAGTCGATACATTAACGCACCAATACCACCTGCTAGTGCGTACCAAAATAACACACCGATTACGTTGCGGCTGTATCCCATAATCACAGCTTCTGAGCTTGCTTTACCTATGCCGATGATCGAGAGGCTGTCAGTATCGCGATTAAGGTATGGTCTTAGTAATTGTCGGCACTGAGCTTTGTCTTCTCTCGACATACTTGTGACGAGTTGTTTCGTTAAGGCTTCGCTGTTGCGCCAGTCCAAAGCAATGATCAATAGCACTAGTTCGTATAAAGGCACTTGCCAAACGAATGGCTCCACGGCAATCAGCAAGATCAAGCAAGGCAATAGCATCAAGCCCAATGCAAGACTGCCGGAGGTCAGGCTCTGTGAGTAACTATGATTATTGTTTACTTTGTTGGCGAGGTTCTCAGCTAACTTTCGCCATAAAGTGATGGGATGCGATGAACGGGGGATTGGTAAAATAAGGTGAAAGAGCAGTGCGCCCCACATAATAAGGAGCGCACCGTTGGCATAAAATGACTGAAAAACTTCTTCCATGAATGAGTCGTTTACTTAATGAGTTCCAGCATTTTGAATACCATTTCAGAAGAGCTTTTTGCTGCTAGCGGTAGGAACTCATCAAAGCTCATTGGTGACTCTTTATCAGCGACATCAGAGATTGCGCGCACAACAACAAACGGCGTGTTGAATTGGTGACAAGTTTGAGCGATAGCAGATGCTTCCATTTCTACCGCGATAACGGATGGGAAGTGCTTACGAATAAACTCTTGGCGTTCAGCGGTGCAAACAAATGCATCACCAGTACAGATCAGGCCGCGAACTGCATGAGTGTTTTCCATTTGCGCTAGTGCCTTTTCTGCTAAATCCATTAGCTTTTCATCCGCTTTGAATGCAGCAGGCTGGCCAGCCATTTGGCCAATTTCATAACCAAAAGCGGTCACGTCTGCATCGTGATGACGAACTTCTGTTGAGATAACAACATCACCTAGATTTAGGCTTGAATCGAAGCCACCAGCAGAGCCTGTGTTAATCACAACATCTGGCTGGTATTCATCAAGAAGAATGGTAGTGCCTACTGCTGCTGCAACTTTACCGATACCTGATTGTAGTACGACTACTTCTACATCATTAATTTGACCAGAGAAAAACGTACAACCTGCTTTATTTACGGTTTTGCAGTTTGTGATTGCTTCTTTTAGGATGGTCACTTCTTGTTCCATCGCACCGATGATACCAACTTTCATAACACTCTCTTTCGGTAAATATTTTAGTTGGCCGAGAGTATAGCACTCCCCGTGAGCAGTTTTCTATTTGATGAGCTTAGCTTGAGTGAGCTTTTCTCGTAATTGTTCGGCGCGCTTTCTGTTTACGCCAAAGTCAGAATAGCCCACACGTGACTCTGAGCGAACAATCAGTTTGTCTCCTGCTACTTTTAATTCGAGGTCATCCACGAAGCGCATGATTTTAGATGTGCATTCTATCCGAAGGTAATCACCCTCTTTTACCGCGGTTTTAGCGCCAGGAATTTGAAGCGCGGCTTGCTCAATGGCATCTAACGTTGCGGACTCAGTGAGCAAAAAAGGTGCTAATTGAAACTTGTCTCTTGAGTCCTGAGTTGAAACGCAATTTGGTTTGTCACCACAAGGTGATTGAGAACGATCTGGCATACTGGTGACTCCTTGGCTGCAGGCTGTAAGGCTGAGTAAAGTGATGGAAAGGAGAGCGGCTTTTTTCATTGTATTTACTCTTATAATTTTGCTTCTAATTATATGGATACAAAAGAAAAAGGATCCAATAATAGGATCCTTTTTGTGATGTTAGCTGTGATTAGACTTCTAGGTAATCAAGAATGCCTTCTGCCGCTTTTCGCCCTTCATCAATGGCGGTTACGACGAGGTCTGAGCCACGGACCGCATCACCGCCAGCGAAGATTTTCGCATTGTTGGTTTGGTACATGAACGCTTGCTCAACAGGTGCCTTGATACGTCCCCATTGGTCTAAATCGACACCATACGGTTCCAACCAGTCCATTTTGTGTGGCTGGAAACCAAATGCCATGATCACGGCATCCGCAGGCAATACATGTTCACTGCCTTCCACTGGTTCTGGTCTGCGACGACCTGCATCATCGGGCTCACCTAAAGCAGTTTTTACCACTTTAACGCCCGATACGTTACCTGAGGCGTCGACCTCCACACCGAGTGGTTGCAGGTTAAACATAAACTTCACGCCTTCCTCTTTAGCGTTTTTCACTTCTCGACGTGAACCTGGCATGTTGGCTTCGTCACGACGATAAGCACAAACTACGTTGGAGGCACCTTGGCGAATTGAGGTACGAACGCAGTCCATTGCTGTATCACCACCACCCAGTACGACGACTTTCTTTCCTGCCATATCGATAAAGGGTTGGTTACTCTCAAGATCCATGACTTTGTAGGTGTTCGAAACTAAAAATGGCAGCGCGTCATACACACCCGGCGCATCTTCATTATCTAGACCTGCACGCATGTATTTATAGGTGCCAACGCCCAAGAAAACAGCATCGTATTCATCAAGCAGCTCTTGCATTTGGACATCTTTGCCTACTTCCATGTTCATGCGGAACTCGACGCCCATTTCAGTGAACACACGGCGACGATTTTCCATTACCCCTTTTTCAAGCTTGAACGAAGGGATACCGAAAGTCAGTAGTCCGCCGATTTCTGGGTAGCGGTCAAACACGACTGGCTTAACGCCATTGCGCACTAGGATATCAGCGGCTGCCAAGCCTGCTGGGCCAGCTCCAATGATTGCGACCTTTTTATCGGTCCACTCCACCTTGGACATATCTGGCTTCCAGCCCATTTCAAACGCTTTGTCGGTAATGTACTTTTCTATGTTACCGATGGTGACGGCACCAAAGTCATCATTAAGCGTGCATGAACCTTCACATAGGCGGTCTTGAGGACAAACGCGCCCACATACTTCCGGTAGGCTATTGGTTTGATGCGATAGTTCAACCGCTTCAAGAATACGACCTTCATTGGCAAGTTTTAACCATTGAGGGATGTAGTTGTGGACTGGGCATTTCCATTCACAATATGGGTTGCCACAATCTAAGCAGCGATCCGCTTGTGCAGTCGCCTGCTGCTTAGTAAACGGTTCATAGATTTCAACGAACTCGATCTTACGAACTTTGATAGGCTTTTTCGCAGGATCTACACGCTGTACATCGATAAATTGATAAACGTTCTGGCTCATGATTCAAACATCCTCCATGATTACTGTGCTTGAACACGCAGCTCTGCAGCACTGCGGCTCTGGTGACCAAGTAGCGTGCGAAGATCTGCCGCTTGTGGTTTCACCAAATAGAACTTTGGAATCCATTCATCAAAGTTCGCCAAAATATTTTCTGCGTGGCTCGACCCTGTTTCTTCAAGGTGTTCCGCAATCAGGCCGCGCAAATGCTCTTGGTGGATGTATAGATCGGACAATGAAATGGCTTCGACAGATTCTGTATTGACTCGACCTTCAAAGCTCTGGTTTTCATCCAGAACATAGGCAAAGCCTCCGGTCATACCTGCACCAAAGTTCACGCCTGTTGCACCTAGAATGGCAACAATACCGCCAGTCATGTACTCACAAGCGTTATCGCCAGCTCCTTCAATGACGGCAATCGTACCTGAGTTACGTACCCCAAAACGTTCACCCGCTTTACCGGCTGCGAACAGTTTACCGCCCGTTGCGCCGTACAAACACGTGTTACCAATAATGGTGGCCTCATGACACTTGAACGCTGTACCTAAGTGAGGTTTTATGGCGATCTTGCCGCCTGCCATGCCTTTCCCTACGTAGTCATTCGCATCACCTGTGAGGTACAGCTCTACACCACCTGCGTTCCAAACACCAAACGACTGACCTGCAGTGCCGTCAAGATAGATTTTGATAGGGGAAGCCGCCAATCCTTGGTTGCCATAGCGCTTCGCTATTTCGCCAGATAAGCGTGCACCCACAGAACGATCAGTGTTGATGACATTGTAGAAGAAACTTGCCGATTGGCTGTTTTCTACCGCATGCATGGCATCATCAATGATCTTTTGATTGAGCTCAGCTTTATCAAACGGTTTATTTGGTTCCGTCCAAAACAGTGGATGACCTTCAGGAGAGACGGGAGCTTCTAGAATGTTGGATAGATCCAATTTGGTTTGCTTCGCGGTAAAGCCCTCTACTGCTTCAAGTAAATCGGTACGACCAATCAAGTCCGTCAGTTTTTCAACGCCTAGCTCAGAAAGCAGCTCGCGCACTTCTTCTGCCAGTCCGGTGAAGTAGTTCATCACCATTTCAGGTAAGCCTTTGAAGAACTCTTTACGCAGCGTTTCGTCTTGAGTCGCAACCCCTGTTGCACAGTTATTGAGGTGACAAATTCGCAGGAACTTACAACCCATAGCCACCATTGGCGCAGTACCAAAACCGAAGCTTTCTGCACCGAGAATCGCCGCTTTCACCACATCTAGACCCGTTTTTAGACCACCATCTACCTGTAGACGAATCTTATGACGCAGACCATTAGCAACCAGTGCTTGTTGTGTCTCTGCCAGTCCCAATTCCCAAGGGCTACCTGCGTATTTCACTGAGGTTAGTGGGCTTGCTGCGGTACCACCGTCGTAACCCGAAATGGTAATAAGATCAGCGTAAGCCTTGGCTACGCCCGTTGCGATGGTGCCGACACCTGGCTCGGAGACGAGTTTCACCGAAACCAGCGCATTTGGGTTGACTTGTTTAAGGTCGAAGATCAACTGGGCCAAATCTTCAATCGAATAGATATCGTGGTGCGGAGGAGGGGAGATCAGAGTCACCCCCTGTACCGAATAACGCAGTTTTGCAATTTCTGCGGTGACTTTGTGTCCCGGTAACTGACCACCTTCGCCCGGTTTCGCACCCTGTGCGACCTTGATCTGCAGTACGTCAGCATTGGTGAGGTAGTGAGGTGTAACACCAAATCGACCTGAAGCAATCTGCTTGATACGCGAGTTACGCTCTGTACCGAAGCGACGTGGATCTTCACCGCCTTCACCCGAGTTAGAGTAACCACCAAGGCGGTTCATCGCTGTTGCAAGTGCTTCGTGCGCTTCAGGGCTAAGTGCGCCAATGGACATGGCCGCAGAGTCGAAGCGTTTGAACAGTTCGGTTTTCGGTTCTATTTGCTCAAGTGGCAGCGGTGAGTCTGATTTTTTCAGCGACATTAAGTCACGCAGCATGGCAACAGGGCGTTGGTTTACCTGCTTAGCAAAGCTCTGATAGTCGTTACTTTCGCCAGATTTAACGGCCTGTTGCAGCGTGCCGACAACATCCGGGTTGTAAGCATGATACTCACCTCCATGGACATACTTTAACAAGCCGCCATGATCAATCGATTTGCGTTTCGCCCATGCTTTACGAGATAAGTTTGTAAGATCTTGCTGGAAGTCGTCAAAATTCGCGCCTTCAATTCGAGTTGTGACGCCTTTAAAACACAGATCGACCAAATCTTGGCTCAAGCCAACTGCTTCAAACAGTTGTGAGCAGCGGTAGGAGGCGATGGTTGAGATCCCCATTTTTGACATGATTTTATACAGGCCCTTGTTGATGCCGTATTGGTAGTTTTGCATCACATCGCGATAGTCTTTCTCTAGTGCCTTATCATCAATCAGTTTACCTAACGCTTCATAAGCAAGGTATGGGTAAACTGCAGTCGCACCAAAGCCAAGTAAGACAGCAAATTGGTGTGGATCACGTGCAGTTGCGGTTTCGACTACAATGTTGGCATCGCAACGTAAGTTCGCATCAATCAAACGAGTTTGAACGGCGCCGACTGCCATTGCCGCTGGAATTGGTAACTTGCCTTTGACCAAAGCGCGATCTGAAAGTACCACTAAAACCGTGCCTTCACGTACGACTTGCTCTGCTTGCTCACAGAGATCATTAATGGCTTGTTTAAGATCTTTCTCTTGTGGATCGTAGTTGATATCTAGAATGGTATTACGGTAGTGATCGTCACCAAGCTCGAGCAGTTGCTGCATGTCTGAATAAAGCAGTACAGGCGAATCAAATGTTACGCGATGCGCGTGGCCATCGGTTTCACAGAAGACATTCATTTCCTTACCGATACTGGTCGCCAGTGACATCACGTGTTTTTCACGCAGTGGATCGATCGGTGGATTGGTTACCTGGGCGAACTTCTGGCGGAAGTAGTCAGTTACCAAGCGCTCTTTTGAGGAGAGCACTGCCATTGGAGTATCGTCACCCATAGAACCAACGGCTTCTTGGCCCATTTCTCCGAGTACACGCAGAACTTGGTCGACTTCTTCATTGCTCATGGCGAATTGCTTTTGATAAGTCTTAAGTAAGTCTTCATCAAAGCTGCGCTCGCCTACTTGATCCTCAGGTAGCTGAGAAAATGGTGTGAGTTTGCGAACGTTGTTTTCCATCCATTCGCGATAAGGGTGACGAGATTTCAGATCATTATCGATCTCGCTAGACTGCCAAAGCTTACCTTTACGAGTGTCGATGACGAGCAATTCACCCGGCCCTACACGCCCTTTTTCGGCAACTTCATCTGGGGCGTAATTCCAAATCCCTACCTCAGATGCCAGAGTGATCAACTTGTCTTTGGTAATTACATAACGTGCAGGACGCAGACCATTTCGGTCTAGATTACAAGCAGCATAACGACCATCGGACAGTACGATACCTGCTGGGCCATCCCATGGTTCCATGTGCTTGGAGTTGAAATCGTAAAACGCCCGCAGATCCGGATCCATATCTGGGTGGTTTTGCCATGCAGGCGGCACAAGCATGCGCATGGCACGGAAGATATCCATGCCGCCAGCTAAGAAGAGATCCAGCATATTATCTAAGCTAGAGGAGTCTGAACCTGTCTCGTTCACAAATGGTGCTGCAGTTTGAAGATCGGGCAGCAGTGGTGACGAGAACTTGTAAGCGCGCGCGCGCGCCCATTGGCGGTTACCTTCAATGGTGTTGATCTCACCGTTATGAGCAAGATAGCGGAACGGCTGAGCCAATGGCCAACGCGGTTGAGTATTGGTAGAAAAACGCTGGTGGAACAGACAGATAGCGGATTCCATGCGTAGATCAGCAAGATCAAGGTAGAAGCGAGGCAAATCCGCAGGCATGCACAGGCCTTTGTACACCAAAACTTGAGTCGACAAGCTACAGATGTAGAAATCCGGATCTTCGGTGATTTGTTTCTCGATGCGACGGCGTGCGATGTAGAGACGGCGTTCAATGTCACGCTCTCGCCAACCAGCCGGTGCAGAGATAAAGACTTGCTGAATATTTGGAAGCGAGTTAGCCGCAATTGGACCGAGCACTTCTGAATTGGTTGGAACTTCACGCCAACCGGCCACTGTTAGCGTCTCTTGCGCAAGTTCTCTGTTGACGATGTCTTTAGCGAGTTGAGCTTTGACCGGATCTTGGTTGAAGAAAATCATCCCTACGGCGTATTGCTTGCCAAGGTTGAAACCATTTTCTTCGGCAATAAGACGTAAATAGGAATCGGGCTTTTGTAATAGAAGACCACAACCATCACCGGTTTTACCATCGGCGGCAATACCACCACGGTGGGTCATTCGGTCAAGTGCAGAAATTGCTGTACGAACCAGCTTGTGGCTTTGTTCGCCTTCCATATGCGCGATCAAGCCAAATCCACAGTTGTCTTTCTCAAGACTTGGATCATAAAGAGCCATTGCAATTCTCCCTTTGCTTATCCGTCATCCCGACAGATATATCAACACTGCTTACGTTGATAGTGATGACTGAATATGCGTCATCTTTATGGTTTTATGTATATTTATTCAATAAAAGCTGTGAAATATTTAACATTTTTTGAGTGTTTTATTTTCATCAACTTCACAAGCTATAGCTTATTGTAAAAAAGGTCAAGTTATTAGTGGATAATCACGTGAATATGCGATTTACCATTTAATAAGCTAAAATAGTTTAATGATTTCAAATGGATAGAAAATTGATTGTTACAAAAAAGTAATATTTGATTCTGTGGGAAATAAAAAAGACCAGCATAAAATGCTGGTCAAAATAGAAAGATTGGAAGGAATTGTTTTCTTTCTTTGCTAATAGCCATCGATATCGCTGATGGCTATTTATGGCATTGAAAGAGGGAAGCGTGAATACTTCCGTTAAGCAGAAAGCATCAGTGAATCTGCTTTTGCTTCTAGGTTTGTGCCATCCATTAGGTAGTCATCGATAGCACGAGCACATTCGCGACCTTCGTTGATACAACGAACCACCAAAGATTGGCCTGTTCGCATATCACCAGCAGCAAATACGCCTTCTTGGTTAGTAGCAAAACCTTGAGTTGCTACGTTACCGCGATCATCTAGCGCGATATCCAGTTGAGCAAGCACGCCTGTAGGTTCTGGGTGTAAGAAGCCCATTGCTAGGAATGCCATATCACATGGGATCACTCGCTCGCTGCCTTCTACTTCTTTGAAACTTGGGCGCTCGCCTGGTTTTGCATCTTGCCAAACGATATCAGCAAGACGAAGGCCAGTGACTTCACCTTTGTCATTTCCGATGAACTCTTTGGTCAGGATGTTCCAGTGACGATCGACACCTTCTTCATGAGAGGTCGAAGTACGTAGGATCATTGGGTATTGAGGCCAAGGCATATTGGCTGGGCGCTTCTCTGGTGGAATCGGCATGATTTCCACTTGAGTTACGCTTGCTGCGCCGTGACGGTTTGACGTACCTACACAGTCTGAACCGGTATCACCACCACCAATGACAACCACATGTTTACCTTTTGCGTGAATCTCTTCCGTTTTCAGGTCCATGTTATTTGCACGTCGGTTGTTTTGACCTAGGAATTCCATTGCGAAGTGAACGCCTTTGAGCTCACGACCCGGAACTGGCAAATCACGTGGAACCGTTGAACCACCCGTCAGTAGAACCACATCGAACTCTTGACGCAGTTGCTGAGCATTTACATCAACACCGACGTGTTGGTTTACTTTAAACTCAACGCCAGCTTCTGCCATTAGATTGATCTTACGATCAATGACTTCCATGCTCAGTTTAAAATCTGGAATACCGAAACGCAGCAGACCACCAACCTTCTCGTCTCGCTCGAATACTGTCACGGTATGGCCTGCGCTGTTTAGCTGCTCAGCAGCCGCAAGACCAGCAGGTCCAGATCCAATGATCGCCACCGTTTTACCAGTGCGAGAACGTGGCGTTTTTGGCTTGGCGTACCCTTCACGATACGCCGTTTCTACGATGGTTTTCTCGATATTACAGATAGTGATTGGGTCTTGGTTGATGCCAAGTACACAAGCACTTTCACATGGAGCAGGGCAAACACGACCAGTGAACTCTGGGAAGTTATTGGTTGAGCTTAGAATGTTCCATGCTTCTTCCCAGCTATCACGATAAACCGCATCGTTAAACTCTGGGATGATGTTACCGATAGGGCAGCCGTTATGACAAAACGGCACACCACAATCCATACAACGAGACGCTTGAGTATTGATCTTGTCACCAAACTCCTCGTTCAGAACGAACTCTTTGTTGTTCTTGATGCGTTCAGCTGGGTCGATCTTCTGTGGTAGTTCACGACCGTGCTCTAAAAATCCAGTAGGCTTACCCATTATACTGCCTCCGCTTGAGTTTCGTTTCCTTGAGACTGCGCTTCAGCTTTACGCTTTTGAAGCACCGCTTTGTAGTCACGCGGCATCACCTTAACCATAGAGGCTAGGCTTGCTTCAAAGTTGTCTAGGAAAGACTGAGCGACTTCACTTCCTGTGAATTGAACATGCTTAGTTAGCATGTCGAGTAATAGATCTCTGTCTTCTTTCTCGATTGGATCTAGGTCTACTAACTCTGGGTTCAGTTTTGACTCAAAGTCGCCTGATTTATCCCATACGTAAGCCACACCACCACTCATACCTGCGGCAAAGTTACGACCTGTTGAACCAAGGATAATTGCTGCACCGCCCGTCATGTAT
This sequence comes from Vibrio sp. A1-1, assembly GCF_021728175.1. NCBI lineage: Bacteria > Pseudomonadati > Pseudomonadota > Gammaproteobacteria > Vibrionales > Vibrionaceae > Vibrio > Vibrio sp. A1-1. Next base: position 88,011 of record NZ_JAKKCL010000008.1, on the reverse strand, counting down.
TCACAACCGTGGTCACCGACGCCTTCTACTACTACTTTCGCGCCTGAGTTACGAACACAGAAACGTTCACCAGCCATACCGCGAATGAAAGACTCACCCGAAGTTGCACCGTAGAAACACACGTTACCAACCACGATGTTGTCTTCTGCGACAATGCTTGATTTCGCATCTGGGTAAAGTACTAACGTACCGCCAGATAAGCCTTTACCCCAGTAGTCGTTCGCGTCGCCTTCCACTTCGAACTTCACGCCCTTAGCTAGGAATGCACCGAATGACTGACCCGCAGAGCCTTTGAACTTCACGTTCATTGGTTGAGGTAGACCCGCATCTTTGTACACTTTCGAGATTTCGTTCGACAACATGGTACCTGCAGAGCGGTCCGTGTTGACGATAGGGAACTCGGCATTTACCGCTTCGCCTTTCTCGAGTGCAGGAATCGCCGCTTGAATCAGTTTGCGGTCTAGCACTTCTTCTAGGTTGTGGTTCTGCTGCGTTTGGTTATGGATACCGTCTGACTCACGTGGCTGTTCAACGTGTAGAACAGGAGACAGATCTAGGTTCTTGTATTTCCAGTGAGAAACGTCTTGGCGAATCTTCAGCTTCTGACCTTGACCGACCATCTCATCGATAGTGCGGAAGCCAAGTTCAGCCATAATTTCACGAAGACCCTGTGCCATGTATTGGAAGAAGGTTACGACGTCTTCTACGCGCCCATCAAAGCGCTCGCGAAGCGTCTTGTTCTGAGTCGCGATACCAACAGGACAGGTGTTCTTATGACACTTACGCATCATGATACAACCTTCAACCACTAATGCTGCGGTTGCCACGCCCCATTCTTCTGCACCAAGTAGTGTTGCGACTGCAAGGTCACGAGGTGTCTTCATCTGGCCATCCGCTTGAACCACGATACGATTACGTAGACCGTTCTTCAGTAGCGTTTGGTGCGTTTCTGCCAAGCCAAGTTCCCAAGGAAGACCGGTATGACGGATTGAAGACATTGGTGATGCACCAGTTCCGCCGTCGAAACCTGCGATAAGTACAACGTCCGCTTTCGCTTTAGCAACACCAGAAGCGATCGTACCTACGCCAGCTTCCGATACCAGCTTCACGTTTACACGACCCGCGCGGTTCGCGTTCTTCAAATCGTAGATAAGCTGAGCCAAATCTTCGATTGAGTAGATATCGTGGTGTGGTGGTGGCGAGATAAGACCGACGCCCGGAGTTGAGTGACGTGTAGCACCGATCCAGTCATCTACTTTATCGCCTGGTAGCTGACCACCTTCACCTGGTTTCGCACCTTGAGCCATCTTGATTTGTAGCTCATCAGCGTTGGTTAGGTAGTAAGAGGTTACGCCGAAACGACCCGAAGCTACCTGTTTGATTGCAGAGCGTTCCCAATCGCCGTTCTCTTTGCGCTCGAAACGCATTGGGTCTTCACCACCTTCACCAGAGTTCGATTTTGCGCCAAGGCGGTTCATCGCAACAGCCAATGTGGAGTGTGCTTCGTAAGAAATAGAACCGAATGACATTGCACCTGTCGCGAAGCGTTTCACGATGCTTTCAATTGGCTCGACTTCGTCGATAGAGATAGAACCAGCTGGGTTCTTAATGAATTCTAGCTGGCTACGCAGAGTTACCGCGTTGTCACCTTGTTTATCGACTGCTGTCGCGTACTGCTTGAACTGATCGTAGTTCTTGTTGCGCGTAGACTCTTGCAGTAGCGAGATGGTTTCTGGGTTGAATAGGTGCTTCTCACCACGCTGTTTCCATTGGTAAACACCACCCACATCCAGCATTTGAATTGGGATTTCGCGTTGTGGGTAACCGATGCGGTGACGAACGAGCACTTCTTTAGCAATATCGTCAAGGGTGAGACCTTGGATACGAGAAACTGTACCTGTGAAGTACTTGTCTACCACTGACTTATGAATACCTAAGGCTTCGAAGATTTGCGCACCGTGGTACGACTGCAGGGTTGAGATACCCATCTTCGAGAAGATCTTCAGAAGACCGCCATTGATCGCTTTACGGTAGTTGTTGAACAGATCGCGAGGGTTCGCTTCTGGGTCCAGCTTCTTCGTACGCTGAAGCTCAATGATGGTTTCAATCACTAGGTATGGGTTAACGGCGTTGGCACCGTAACCAATTAGCGTTGCAAAGTGGTGCGTTTCACGCGCGTCACCGGTTTCAACCACAATGTCACACTTCGCACGTAGACCTTTGCGGATCAAGTGGTGATGCACTGCACCAACTGCCAGCATGGCTGGGATAGCGGCGTGGTTTGAGTTCACTGCGCGGTCAGTTAGTAGGATGATTGAGTAACCATCAATAACCGCGTCTTCTGCGTATTGGCAGATACGTTTTAGTGCGCGCTCAAGCTTGCCTTGGTCTTCACTGGCTTGGAATACGATATCTAGTGTCTTCGCCTGAAGATGCTCGTTGTCAATAGCACGCAGTTTCTCAAGCTCAGAGTTCGCCAGAACAGGCGATTCCAATTCTACTTTCTGACAGTGAAGTGGTGTTTCAGTCAGAAGGTTTTGGTCTTTACCCAAGTAAGTGTTCAGCGACATAACCATACGCTCACGGATCGGATCGATCGGTGGGTTAGTTACCTGTGCGAACAGTTGCTTGAAGTAGTTTGAAAGATGTTGAGACTGATGAGATAGAACCGCAAGAGGCCAGTCTGCACCCATTGCAGATAGCGGTTCTTTACCTTCATTTGCCATTGGAACGATGATTTCGTTCACTTCTTCAGTACTTACGCCAAACGCTTGTTGGCGGTGTAGAAGATGTTCTGGCTTAGGTTGGCTGAATTGGTTGCTCGCATCTGGCAGCTTCTTCAAGCTCAGTAGGTTTTCTTCTACCCACTTTTCGTAAGGCTGCGCTGTTGCGATGGTGTCTTTCACTTCTTCATCAGAGATGATGCGACCTTGCTCTAAGTCTGCAACGAAGATGCGACCTGGTTGTAGACGACCGCGGAACTCAACGTTCTCTGGCTCAATATCCACAACACCAGATTCTGATGCCATTACTAGGAAGTTATCTTTGGTCACTGTGTAGCGAGAAGGACGCAGACCGTTACGGTCGAGTGTCGCACCAACTTGAACACCGTCAGTAAAACAAACCGATGCCGGGCCATCCCATGGTTCCATGATGTTCGCGTGGTACTGATAGAACGCGCGACGCTTAGGATCCATGTTTTTGTTTTCTTGCCATGCTTCCGGGATCATCATCATCAATGCGTGTGGCAGGCTGCGACCAGAAAGAACTAGGAGCTCAAGTGCCATGTCAAAGTTAGATGAATCCGAGCTGCCTTCCTGACAGATTGGAAGAAGCATGTCGATTTCAGCCTGAGTGAACAGGTCTGATTCTAGAATTGCTTCACGGGCTTTCATCCAGTTCAAGTTACCGCGAACGGTGTTGATTTCGCCGTTGTGGGCAATGTAACGGAAAGGCTGTGCAAGACGCCATTTCGGGAAGGTGTTGGTAGAGAAGCGAGAGTGTACCAGTGCCAGTGCAGTCACCATGGTCGGGTTTTGCAGATCAAGGAAGTACTGAGGGACTTGCTCGGTCGTTAACTGACCTTTGTACACCAATGTCTTGTAAGACATTGAGTTAATGTAGAAGTCATCACCAATGTTCGAAACGCTTTCTAGGCAAACACGTACAGTGTAGTTACGAAGTACGTACAGTTTGCGCTCTAGCTCTTCAGGTGTGATACCTGGACCACCAGAGATAAACACATGCTCAAACTGAGGTTCTGTGCTTAGCGGGTCGGCACCGATCATCGAGTTATCGGTTGGCAAAACGCGGTAGCCAATAACTTCAAGGTCTAGACGCTGAGCGTTGCGTTCTAGAATGTCACGGCATTGCTCGCGTTTGTATTCGTCTCTCGGGAAAAGTACGACACCCACACCATACTTTTCAAATGAAGGCAGTTTAATGCCGAGCTTAACGGCCTCTTCTAATAGGAATTCATGAGGTTTTTGTAGCAAGATACCCGCACCATCACCGCTGCATGGATCACAACCTTGACCACCACGGTGCTCCATGCGAGCTAGCATATCCAATGCTTGAGTCACTACTTCATGAGATTTACGGTTTTTAAGGTGAGCAACAAAACCGATACCACACGCGTCATGCTCCAATTCAGGAGTATATAGACCCTGTGGATTTTGCTCTCTATCTACCATAGATACATCCTTCCAGTTCAATGTCGACGCAAAAGCACTAGGCAGGCAAATGCCACCTAGACCATTGATTACGTCTTGTCCTTTATATTTATTATCGCCACCGATCTAGGTTGACCGATCTTGATTCCTTTCCGTATCTCGCAGGAAAAGTTTTGCGAGAAAAACAATCCTTGGTGGTATCCCTTTATTTATTGCCACTATTTAGTGATTTATATAGGTAGGAGTGGGATAACACCGACAAATCCCGCAGTGTACTTTGTAATAAAAGTCACAAAAATAACGGGGTTGTGTAAGTATCCTACAATTTTGTCACTTCAGAATGCAATGAAAAAGTCGACGTTGTGACCCAATTTTTTCGTTTAATTATGCATTTTTAGTTTAACATTTACGCAACATGAACGTTTTTTATCTGTATTTATGCAGGTTTATTGATTTTGAGCCGTATGATGTTTGTTTGAATTGACTAGTATTGTGTGTTTTTTCTTGCAGGGATGTAATTTATTTACACAGATCGTAGTGAGATTGATTACGGTTCATTGTTGGTGAGAATTTATGCAGTTACATGAGTTGGTCAATACAATCGGCCAAGATCTTCAGCGTCGATACGGTGAAAAAGTCCATAAACTAACGTTGCACGGTGGATTTAGTTGCCCTAACCGAGATGGCACGATTGGTCGGGGAGGATGTACTTTTTGTAATGTGGCTTCGTTTGCGGATGAAGAAGTACAGATAAAGAGTATTCACGATCAGTTGAAAGATCGTGCGGGCGAAATTCATCGAGCGAAGAAGTATCTCGCTTATTTTCAGGCTTACACCAGTACTTATGCGGAAGTGCAAGTGCTGAAAAATATGTATGAAGAAGCACTAAAAGCGGCTGATATTGTGGGATTGTGTGTCGGGACTCGTCCAGATTGCGTGCCTGATGCCGTATTAGATTTACTGTCTGACTATGTAAAGCAAGGTTATGAAATTTGGCTAGAGTTAGGGCTTCAAACCGCTAATAACGACACCCTTAAGCGCATCAATCGCGGTCATGATTTCGAATGTTATGCCGAAATCACCAAGCGTGCGCGTGCGCTAGGTATTAAAGTCTGTACTCATTTAATTGTGGGATTACCGAAAGAAAGCCGCGACGATAACATTGAGACGCTGAAAAAAGTGTTGGCTGTGGGCACTGATGGCATCAAGTTACATGGTCTTCATATCGTGGAAGGCAGCACCATGGCGAAAGCGTGGCGTGCAGGACGATTAGAGGCGCCAGAGCTAGAAGAGTATGTCGCAATTGCCAGTGAGATTATTCGTATGACGCCACCGGACGTGATTTACCATCGGGTTTCATCAGCAGCTCGTAGACCTACCTTATTATCACCACTGTGGTGTGAAAACCGCTGGCTGGCGATGACTGAAATTGGTCGATCCCTCAGTGAACATGGTGCTCAAGGAAGCCTAACGGGAAACGCTTTTATCTATACTAAACCGGAATTAATAGCAGATCGCTCAATAAATAACTGATATATTTTAACCAGTTTTTTTTAAAGGTTTAAACGATGGATCAGTTACTCAATTGGCTTTGGGATGGTCAAGGCGGTTATGGCTATGTCGTCTTGTTATTAATTGCTAGCGTGTGCGCGTTAGCACTGATCTATTTGCACTTTCAAACATCACTTAAGCAACTCGTAACGGATTCACCCTATCCAGTCATAGTGCTGGATACTGGCCATGCTCAGATCTTGTTATCTAACCAAGCTGCGATGCAATTATTAGGTATTCGCTCTCTAGGCACGGGATATTTGTATCCCGCTTTATTCGATATTCGTGAGCTTGAGTCGTTTCTAGACAGTGTCTCTAGTCGTCATTTTAGCCAGCAGGTATTTGATTGGCGCTTATCTGAAAGCGAATCTATCAAGGTGGAGTTGTCAGGAAGAAAGAGTTTGCTGCGCAATCACCGTGTTTGGATCATCTACGCGCAGCCATATCAATCCACTCATCAAGAGCAGCAACAAGAGCTTGCGCAATTAACGATTGCCCGTTCGGCACTAGACTCACTCTCTGAGTTAATCTGTACCCAAGATCGCCAAGGGAATTTATTAACGACGAACCGAGCATTTGATCAATTTTGGGAAGGGCGAAGGGAAGAAGCCTGCGCATCAAAGGCTTCCATGGGTGAGGCTAGCAGAAAGAGTGAGCGCAAGTGGACGACGGATCCACAAGGTCGCAGTTGCTTATTGGAAGTGAATCAAAATTCCCTTGTGTCACCGAGTGGTGAGCTGATCGGTACATTATCCATTAGTCATGATGTGACCGAGTGGCACAAAATGCAGCAAAACCTGAGAGATGAAATGGAGCGCCGTAAAGATACAGAAGTTGCGTTGGCGCAAAGGGATACCATCTTACAAACTATTCTTGACGCTAGCCCTGACTCTATCGGTATCTTCAATGAGAATATGGTCTATCAAGCGTGTAATAAACCGTTCGTTAATGCATTAGGTATTTCAGACGTGTCTGATTTGATCGGTAAGCGCCTTCAAGATGTCATTCCTGAAGAGATGTACGCTCGCTTAGCTGCTAGTGATTTAGATGCATTGCGTCAGTCAGAGCCTGTCCGATACATAGATAAAGTCGTTAGCAGTGATGGCAAAAGTACGTGGTTTGATGTGGTGAAATCGCCCTTTAAAGATAAAGCTTCAGGAACGAATGGTGTGCTGATCATGGCGCGTGATATTTCTGAACGTTACCTTGCCGAACAAAAGTTGGAGAGAGCCAATTTAGAGTTAGAAAAGTTGAGCTTTATGGACAGCTTAACTCAGGTATCGAACCGACGCCGCTTCGATGAACAACTGCAGGTACTATGGTACCACCATGCCCGCGAAAAGCTGCCGCTCACTATCATGTTGTGTGACATCGACTTTTTCAAAGATTACAACGACTGTTACGGCCATCAACAAGGTGATGAAGCATTGGTCAGTGTTGCTACCGTATTCACAAAAGTCATCAATCGCTCTTCGGATTGTGTTGCGCGTTATGGTGGTGAGGAGTTCGGTTTTATCCTGCCGAATACCACAACGGAAGGCGCGAGCAATGTAGCGCAGCGTATTCATGAACAAATTCGACAACTCGATATGGAGCACGACAGCTCAGAAGCATCGGAACGTCTCACGGTCAGTATCGGTCTTGTCTCTTATATTCCTCAACATGGTGATGAACCGGAAATGGGTATTGCCATGGCTGACAGTGCGCTATACCAAGCCAAAGCTGATGGACGTAATCGCACCTGTATTCACCCCAGTTCTTGCTAACGCTTTGTGACCGCTTGCTCTAAGTTGATAGCTGATTGTTTAAATCGCCGTATTAAACACGTTAAACTTACCGAAGCCTGTGCGTTCGTTGGTTAACTTATCTTTTTATCTTGTTTAGCAAGCGCAGTTCGCACTACGTATTTTTCACTAATCACACAGACCTAAATTGCGTTAGGCCGAATATGTCTGCTCGCTTTTTATCATTGAAGGGCAACATTTAGCCAGCACCATGGAGTAGTTAATGAAACCCATGAAAAATCTCGCCCAGTATTATGTCGACTTGCTAGTCAAACTGGGGATTGTTCGTTTCTCGATTTTGCTGGCCCTTGCGCTGGTGGCATTAGCCGTTGTGGTGCAGGTGGGGATTACTTTAGCTCTCAAGGGGCGAGTCGACGATATCGACATTGTCCGTTCGGTGTTTTTTGGTCTCTTGATTACACCTTGGGCGGTTTATTTTCTTTCTGTTGTTGTTGATCAGCTAGAAGAGTCTCGCCAGCGTTTAACCAAGTTGGTGTCCAAACTGAAAGACATGCGCTCGCGAGACCAAGAACTGAATTATCAACTGCAACAAAACATCGAAAAGCTCAACCAAGAAATTGAAGAGCGTATTAAAGCAGAAGAAGCTCGAGAAGAGGCGATGCAAGATCTCGAAAACGAGGTGTTCCAACGAGAGCGTACTCAGTTAGAGCTGGCGGAACGCACTGCACTACTGCGTTCATTTATTGATGCCTCGCCAGACTTAATTTACTACCGCAATGCCGATGGTGTGTTCTCCGGTTGTAACCGGGCAATGGAAGAGCTAACGGGCAAGAAAGAGCACCAGTTAGTCGGATTAAGCCCTTGGGATGTGTATAGCAAAGAAATCGCTGAGCACATCGTTGATACTGACCAAAAGGTCTTCGCTGATAATCAAGCCATCACTTACGAGCAGTGGCTAGAGTATCCTGATGGACGCAAGCACTACTTTGAACTGCGTAAAGTGCCGTTTTACAGCAAAGATGGTCGTCACCTTGGATTGGTAGGTTTTGGCCGTGATATCACTGAACGTAAACGTCATGAAGAGTCGTTAGAGAAAGCAAGCCGTGATAAGACTACTTTCATCTCAACTATCAGTCATGAACTGCGAACGCCACTAAATGGCATTGTGGGTTTAAGTCGCATGCTTCTCGATAGTCCGTTGACAGAAGAGCAGCGCAAACACATGCAGACAATCAATGTGAGTGCGATTACGCTAGGTAACATCTTCAACGATATTATCGATATGGATAAGTTTGATCGCCGCAAGCTAGAACTATTACCTGCGCCACTTAACTTCGAAGACTTCGTCGCTGAGATTGAAAGCATCTCAGCTTTGATGGCGGAGCAAAAAGGGCTGCGTTTTGACTTAGAACGTTTGAGTGATTTACCAAAAGCAATTGAAGTGGATGCGACCCGTTTACGTCAGGTAATTTGGAACTTGGTTAGCAACGCAATGAAGTTTACCAAAGAAGGTGGCGTTGTGATGACGGTGAGCGCGGATGTAGAAGACGATTTTGCCACCATTATTATGGAAGTGGAAGACACAGGTATTGGCATACCAGAAGACGAGCTCGATAAAATCTTTGCCATGTATTACCAAGTGAAGTCGGGCAAAGACAACCTACATGCGGTCGGTACAGGCATTGGTTTGGCGGTATCTAAGCAACTGATCAATATGATGGATGGTGACATCACTGTCGCCAGTGAAGAGGGTTTTGGTAGTACTTTTACCGTATCGATTCACGTTCCTATTGTGGAACTCGAAGAACCTGTCATTGATGCAAAACGCGATAATGTGCATCTCAACATCTTTATGGTCGAAGACATTGAGCTTAACGTCACTGTTGCCAAATCGTTGCTTGAGAGCTTAGGGCACTCCGTTACCGTGGCGATGACGGGACAAGAAGCGCTCGTGAACTTTGTGCCAGAAAAATATGACTTGGCGTTGTTGGATATTCAGCTGCCTGATATGACGGGGTTTGATGTCGCAAATTATTATCGCGAGCATTATAACAATCTGCCTCCATTGGTCGCCCTAACAGCTAATGTGATGAAAGATCGTCGTGAATACTTAGATAACGGCATGGATGATGCCATCAGTAAACCGCTTGCTGTGAACGCCATTCAGTCTGTAATTGATAAATTCTTCGCGCATCAGGTAGAGCAGCAAGAGCAACCTGAGAGCGTTCCAGAAACAGTGGAAGAGCCGACTCCTTCTCCTGTGATTGAGACACACTTGCTCGATATGGATATGTTAGAGTCTTACGTCGACATTGTTGGTGCCAAGCCGGTCTACGACAGCATAAAAATGTTTGAGGACATGATGCCAGACTATATTGATGTCTTAGACTCAAACATGACGGCGAAAGATCAAGATGGGATTGTTTCTGAAGCGCATAAAATTAAAGGCGCTGCAGGTTCGATTGGCCTCAAACGTATCCAAAGTGTGGCGCAGAAAGCGCAATCTCCCGATATGCCAGCATGGTGGGAAAACATTTCAGACTGGGTTGAAGAGATCAAAAATGAATACCAAAACGATATTCAAGTCCTCAAAAGTTGGTTGGAACAAAGGAAATAACATGAAAAAAATCGCACCGTTGGCGTTGGTTATAGCATTGATGGCAGGCTGCAGTTCCGTTCCAAGTGTGAACTGGCAACAAAACAGTCAGATTACGATTAACCAGGTGAATGTCGAGCTCAAAAGTAACGTATGGGTGAACCTGATGCCGACCGTTGGGGAAGTGCAAGAACAAAGCATTCAAGGATCACTTTACCTTGAAGGAGACCAGTTACTCCCAGCCAACCTGACTGCCGAAGCGCTTATCATCAAGCAAGGGGAAAAAGAGTGGTGGGTGGATGAAGACTCTTTAGAAACTCGAACTCATAGTGAGAGCCAATGGGAAGTTGCCTTCACGTCTCAGGTAGACGCGGACACAGAAAAATCGGTTGATATCGCGGTACTTTTAGACGACGCAGGTAAACAGCGCTGGTTGGTGGAAAAGTACGTGAAGATTAACAAGGTTTATTAGATTCAGTGATTGTCCGCTAATTGCTAACCCCAAAATAAAAGGGCTTGCTCAATGAGCAAGCCCTTTGCGTATTAGCGATTCAATTAGTCTTCTAGATCGCCACAGAAGCGGTAACCTTCGCCGTGGATAGTCGCGATGATTTCAGGAGTACCTGAAACAGACTCAAAGTGTTTACGAATACGACGAATCGTTACGTCTACAGTACGGTCATGCGGCTTAAGTTCACGGCCAGTCATCTTCTTAAGAAGATCTGCACGAGTTTGAATCTTACCTGGGTTCTCACAGAAGTGCAGTAGAGCTCGGAACTCAGAGCGAGGGAGCTTGTAGCTATCACCAGCAGGGCTTACTAGAGAGCGGCTGTTGATGTCCAGTACCCAACCATTGAATTCATACTTTTCTACTGAGCGTTTCTCTTCTTGCACCGCGTTAGAGCTCATTGAGCGGCTAAGTAGGTTGCGAGCACGAATAGTCAGTTCACGTGGGTTGAATGGTTTAGTGATGTAGTCATCTGCACCAATCTCAAGACCTAGGATCTTGTCCACTTCATTGTCACGGCCTGTCAGGAACATTAAAGCAATGTTCGCTTGTTCGCGTAGTTCACGCGCTAACAGAAGGCCATTCTTGCCTGGAAGATTAATGTCCATAATAACCAAGTTGACTGAGTTGTCAGACAACACTTGGTGCATCTCTTCACCGTCACTGGCTTCAAAAACAGCGTATCCCTCTGCTTCAAAAATACTCTTAAGAGTGTTACGAGTTACTTGCTCATCTTCAACGATAAGAATCTGCGGGGTTTGCATTGGCGGTACCTAAATTTGTGACAAAATTGTGCTAATAGAATAAATTCTAGGCAAAAATATAACATACAGGTAATGTGATTTTGATAATAAATCAAGTTGATCAAAAAAACACTTCTTTCAGTTATCCGCCCTCCATGGAATTTTGCCAACTCACCAGTATCCAATGGCGACGTTTATTCTAAAGGGCTTGTTTACCTTTCATTTCCTGCTTTCTGTGGGGCCTGAAACGTAAACACCCTAAGATATGGAGCGGATTTTATATTGTTAACAGCATGCTAACAATGCTCAAATGTTAATTCCATTCAGTTTGTTGATTTATATCAATTGATGAAATGTAACTGTTATTAATCGTTTAAGACTTATGATAGAAAAAAGTAATACGAACATAGACGCATCGTTATGGAATGCTTATTCAGAATCTTTTTTCAGATTCGAGGCCGAGTGGTGCGTTTCAAACTACGCTGTGATAACCGCTTGGAACCCATACAGTAATTTGCGGTCCAAAGAAGAGAACTGCATAAGCAATCAAGCATTAGAAACGCTACTACAGCACGTTAATTACGCGCCTATCACAGTAGGTGACAGCTCTTTTACATGGTATGAGGAAAGCTTTGCCGTCGAGTTATCACCAGAGGCGGCGGTCGCATTGGCGAATGACTTTCAACAAAACGCGATTTACTACGTCATTGATGATCAACTTTACCTTATTGCGTGCTCACAGCCGAAAGTGTTGCATAAGTTAGGCTCCCTTAAGCCTCGACTCGTATAGGAAAGGATACTACTCACCGAAGCACTGCTTGGGTGAGAAAATTCACGGAGGAAATATGAGAGACATTACACCCGATATTTGTGACCAATTTGAAGACCAAGTTACCCTGCTTACTTTGCCACTGCAGAACTTTGGTCAACGCACCGCTTTTTACGGAGAAATTGTCACAGTGCGTTGCTATCACGACAACTCAAAAGTACGTGAAGTACTGGGCGAAGATGGGACGGGGAAAGTATTGATTGTTGACGGACATGGTTCGTGTCAGAAAGCATTGCTTGGCGATCAATTAGCAATACTCGGAATAGAAAATGGGTGGGAAGGCATTATTGTCTATGGTGCAATACGCGACGTAGCACAAATATCTCAGATGGACATTGGTGTGCAAGCACTTGGTACCAATCCGTTTAAGACAGAGAAGCGAGGTATGGGAGAGGTCAATGTGACCTTAACGATGCAAAACCAAATCGTGCAGCCGAAGCATTATGTGTACGCTGATTGGAATGGTGTGTTGATTTCAAAGCAAAAATTAGATTTCTAAAAACGAAAGCCTAAACCTACCTCAATACCTTGTTGCCAATCTTGGTAATCAAGAGTCGCGTGAAGATCCAGTTTATCGGTGATTTTTACGCGACTTGAAACTTCAGCTGCGAGGCTGCTGTCTTCTTGGCGAATACCTTCCGCAGTCTCATTCTTGTAAGAGCGAACCGTACTTTTTAGTGTGACACGATCATTGAAGTGATAGCTGATCCCACTCAAAAAACCGCTTTGGTTTTGGGTTGGAGAGTTGTTGACTCGTGCACCGACGTAAACGTCTACTGAGTCAAAGAGTTCGTACGCATAACCCGTGTCGATATTCCAAACATCGAAACTGTCAGATTGATAGCTGTCGCTGGAAATAAATAGTTTATGAGGAGAAGGGGATGTTTTGCCTGGAAGAGGCGGAAGCTCGTTTGCTAGACAAACGCCAGGCACAAAAAACAGCAACAGAAAAAGCCCTCTTTTCATGCTCACCACTCCTTGTGTCAACTTTTTTATTAGTATGTGCCCAAAGCTTCTCACTATTAAAGCATAGAATATGAAAGCTAGCTCACCTATTTTCTAAATAATTCGATCCTGTGAACATAGGTCACAGTTAAGTTGTTGTTAAGTGTCAACAACTCCCTTTCATAATTTGATCTTACGCTTTATGACGAAGATCAGACTAGTTATGGAGTAAAAAGTGAGACTGATGACGATGGGATGAGCTCCCTACAAAAATTAGCGACAGATTTCCTAACGAGCAATAACATCCAATTAGCTTTAAGTATCAATAAGATTGCTTAGCAGAAATCGCTGTAAGACTGAAAAACAAACAATTTTTTGTTGACTATGAATCGGAAACTCGGTAAACGTAGAGTTAAGCAAACACAATTAACGTTGAATATTTATTTATGCCATCTAACAGCCTAGTAGTAATGACCACGACCATTATTATTACCGACACGACACATGTTGGGGCAGGCTGCTGAGCGAAAGAAATTCACAAAAAAGGCCTGTATCCAACAAGATACAGGCCTTTTTTTATGCTTTTTTATCCAGAATTTAGACAAGTTTGAGAAGATATACCGGAGGAAGGGATGCGAGTATTGAAGTTTGGCGGTTCATCACTAGCTGATGCAGATCGCTTTTTAAGAGCGGCAGACATCATTGCCAATAACGCTCAACAAGAAGAAGTGGCGGTTGTTCTTTCAGCCCCAGGTAAAACAACAAATAAGTTGGTTGCGGTCATTGAAGGCGCGTTGCGCAATGGTGAAGCAGAGCTGCAAATCAAAGAGTTGGATGAATCGTTTAAAACGCTCTTCACTCAAATCCAAGCAGTACTCCCCAATATTGATGGTTCAGCTTTCGATAACCAAGTGAAAACCTCGTTATCTCAATTACGTCAATTTGTTCACGGCATCAATCTATTAGGTATGTGCCCAAACAACGTAAATGCGCGCATTATCAGTAAAGGTGAGCGTGTTTCCATTCAGTTGATGAAAGCTGTCTTGGAGGCGAAGGGACAACAAGCGAGCTTGATCGATCCTGTCGAGTATCTGTATGCCCAAGGTGATCATCTTGAAGCTATGGTTGATGTGGATATTTCAACGCAAAACTTCCGTCAAAAACCCCTTCCTCAGGGCCACGTGAACATTATGCCGGGCTTTACAGCTGGCAACGAAAAAGGAGAGCTTGTCACGCTTGGTCGTAATGGCTCTGACTACTCGGCAGCGGTTCTTGCAGCTTGCTTACGCGCAGACTGTTGTGAAATCTGGACCGACGTTGATGGTGTATACAACTGTGACCCACGTTTAGTCGAAGATGCTCGCCTACTTAAATCACTAAGCTACCAAGAAGCGATGGAGCTTTCTTATTTTGGTGCTTCCGTTCTGCACCCGAAAACCATCGCCCCTATTGCTCAATTCCACATTCCATGTCTGATCAAAAACAGCTTTAACCCTCAAGGTGCAGGTACTCTTATCGGCCAAGATACTGGTGAAGATAATCTTGCGATCAAAGGTATTACAACACTTAACGACCTAACCATGGTTAACGTATCAGGCCCTGGTATGAAAGGCATGGTAGGCATGGCGAGCCGTGTATTCGGTGCGATGTCGTCTGCTGGTGTATCTATTGTTCTGATCACTCAGTCTTCTTCTGAATACAGCATCAGCTTCTGTATTGAGGCTGAAGATAAAGCGAAAGCGCAGCAAGTGCTGGCAGATGCGTTCGAGCTAGAACTGAAAGATGGCTTACTAGAACCGGTCGAGTTTATTGATAATGTTTCAATCATTACGCTTGTTGGTGACGGTATGCGCACATCGCGTGGTGTGGCTTCTCGCTTCTTCTCTTCTCTAGCTGAAGTGAACGTGAATATCGTAGCGATAGCACAAGGCTCATCAGAACGTGCGATTTCTGCCGTTATTCCAGAAGACAAAATTTCTGAAGCGATCAAAGCGTGTCACGAAAACCTATTCAACTCGAAACACTTCCTCGATGTGTTCGTTGTTGGTGTTGGTGGTGTGGGTGGCGAGCTTGTGGATCAGATCGAGCGCCAACAAGTCAAACTGGCTGAGAAAGGCATTGTGATTCGAGTTTGTGGCTTAGCAAACAGCAAAGGTCTTTTGCTTGATAGCGAAGGCTTACCGCTCGAGCACTGGCGTGATCGTATGTCAGCAGCCACAGAAGAATTCAGCCTAGCGCGTCTGATTTCTTTGGTACAACGCAATCATATTATCAACCCTGTATTGGTTGATTGTACTTCCAGTGAAGACATTGCTAAACAATACGCCGACTTCCTAGCGGCAGGTTTTCATGTTGTAACACCAAACAAAAAAGCAAACACAGCAAGCATGGCGTACTACCATCAGCTTCGCGATGTGGCTCGTAGCTCCCGTCGTAAATTGATGTATGAAACAACCGTAGGTGCAGGCCTACCAGTTATTGAAAACTTGCAAAACCTAATTTCTGCAGGCGATGAACTGGAGCGCTTCAGCGGTATTCTTTCCGGTTCTCTTTCTTATATTTTCGGTAAGTTAGATGAAGGAATGAGCTTAAGTGAAGCGACGAATATCGCAAAAGAAAATGGCTTTACTGAACCAGATCCTCGTGATGACCTGTCTGGTATGGATGTCGCGCGTAAGCTGTTGATCCTGGCTCGTGAAGCGGGCATGTCACTAGAGCTTGAAGACGTTGTTGTTGACCAAGCGTTACCGCCAGGCTTTGATGATTCAGGCAGTGTTGATGAGTTTATGGCGCGTCTCCCAGAAGCGGACGCTTACTTCAAAGAGTTATCGGCTAAAGCAGCAGAAGAAGGCAAAGTACTGCGTTACGTTGGTGAAATTAACGAGGGCAAGTGCACAGTAAGCATCGCTGCGGTGGATGAAAACGATCCGATGTATAAAATCAAAGACGGTGAAAACGCACTGGCATTTTACAGCCGTTACTACCAGCCAATCCCACTTGTGTTGCGTGGCTATGGCGCAGGTACTGAGGTAACAGCTGCGGGTGTATTCTCTGACGTGATGCGTACTTTAGGTTGGAAACTAGGGGTATAACAAGAATGAGTTCAAGTGATATGGATGTAGTGGTTTATGCCCCAGCATCAATTGGTAATGTAAGTGTTGGTTTTGATGTATTGGGGGCGGCGGTGTCCCCAGTGGATGGAACCTTGCTAGGTGACAGAGTGCAAGTTAAGGCAGGGACTGAGCCGTTCAGTCTGAAAACTGCGGGTAATTTTGTCTCTAAGTTGCCTACAGAGCCAAAAGAAAACATCGTTTACGATTGTTGGGTGGTGTTTGCTCGCGAACTAGACAAAAAAGGTGTTGAGCTAAAACCACTTGAAATGAAGCTAGAAAAGAACATGCCAATAGGCTCAGGTCTAGGCTCAAGTGCATGTTCTATCGTGGCGGCGCTGGATGCCTTAAACCGATTCCATGGTCAACCGCTGAATGAGACTGAGCTGTTAGCGCTGATGGGAGAAATGGAAGGCAAGATCTCTGGTGGTATTCACTACGATAACGTCGCGCCGTGTTACCTTGGTGGTGTGCAGTTGATGCTGGAAGAGCTTGGTATCATCAGTCAAGAAGTGCCTTGTTTTGATGATTGGTACTGGGTCATGGCGTATCCGGGAATCAAAGTATCAACAGCAGAAGCGCGTGAGATCCTACCATCTCAATACCGCCGACAAGATATCATCGCTCATGGTCGTCACCTTGCGGGCTTTATTCATGCGTGTCATTCTGGTCAGCCAGAGCTAGCTGCAAAAATGATCAAAGACGTGATCGCAGAACCGTATCGTGAGAAACTGCTTCCGGGCTTTGCGAATGCACGTCAATACGCTGCATCAGCAGGTGCGTTAGCAACCGGTATTTCTGGCAGTGGTCCAACACTGTTCAGTATTTGCAAAGAGAAAGATGTCGCTGAGCGAGTTGCTCGCTGGTTAGAACAGAACTACGTACAAAACGAAGAAGGATTCGTCCACGTTTGTCGTCTAGATAAGCAGGGTTCGAAAGTAACAGGAAGTGAGCTATGAAGCTTTACAATATAAAAGAAAATGATGAACAAGTTTCCTTTGGCCAAGCCGTTCGCCAAGGGTTAGGCCGTAACCAAGGTCTATTTTTCCCATCGGAATTACCAAAGTTTGAAGACGTTGATGCGCTACTGGCAGAAGACTTTGTTTCTCGTAGCACTAAGATTTTATCAGCGTTTATCGGTGATGAGCTGGCGGAAGAGCAAGTCAACGCGCTTGTGGACGCAGCGTTCCAATTCCCGGCGCCAATCAATCAAGTCAAAGACGGTGTTTACGCGTTAGAGCTTTTCCATGGTCCAACGCTGGCATTTAAAGATTTTGGCGGTCGCTTTATGGCGCAATCTCTTGCGGCGGTATCGGACGGTGGCAAGATCACCATTCTGACTGCGACTTCTGGCGATACTGGCGCAGCCGTTGCGCACGCTTTCTATGGTATGGAAGACATCAACGTTGTGATTCTTTACCCGAAAGGCAAGATCAGCCCACTGCAAGAGAAGCTATTCTGTACGCTAGGCAAGAACATTCACACTGTCGCGATCGATGGCGACTTCGATGCGTGCCAGGCTCTGGTTAAGCAAGCTTTCGATGATTCCGCACTGCGTGAAGAGATCGGTCTGAATTCTGCAAACTCAATCAACATCAGCCGTTTGATGGCGCAAATCTGTTACTACTTTGAAGCAGCTGCGCAAATGAGTAAACAAGAGCGTGAAAACCTAGTCGTGTCTGTACCAAGTGGTAACTTTGGTAACCTAACTGCTGGTCTACTGGCAAAAGCGCTGGGTCTGCCGATCAAACGCTTTATCGCTGCAACTAACGCTAATGACACGGTTCCGCGCTACCTAGAAACAGGTAAGTGGGAGCCAAAACCAACGGTTGCAACGACATCGAACGCGATGGACGTGAGTCAACCGAACAACTGGCCGCGTATCGAAGAGCTCTGCCGAGTGAAAGAGTGGGGCCTAGAGACTCTAGGTAAAGGCGCGGTTTCAGATGAGCAAAGCGCACAATCTGTGAAAGACCTGTACTCATTGGGCTACCTATGTGAACCGCACGGTGCGATTGCTTACCGCGTTCTTGAAGAGCAACTGCAAGATGGTGAAACCGGTCTGTTCCTATGTACTGCGCACCCAGCGAAGTTCAAAGAAGTGGTGGATGACATTTTGCAATCTGACATCGAGCTTCCTGCACCGCTAGCGAAGCACGCGGCAATGGAACTGCTATCGGAAGAGCTAGACGCAGACTTTGATGCATTGAAACAAGTACTGCGCCGCGTACAGTAATTATTAAAATGATGAACGACGAAAGGTGAATGAGCAATCATTCGCCTTTTTTATTGTCGGTAAGTCTCGACTCTCTTTATGATTGAGAAATGAACTTAAAGATGGAAATAGAAGCATGCATTTTTTGATTTTTCTAGGCTCAGTAAGGGACAGCACACCGCCACGACCAGCCCGCTTGGGCATGCGAGTGAGTAGAGCTTGTGAAACGTTGTTTAAGAATCAGTATTCGCAACATACCGTCGAAATCATTGACCCATTGAACTACGACTTTGACGACGTGTTTAAGCCTGAGTTTGCTTACCATCGCGCTAAAGTGCCAGCCCACTTGAGAGAACTGGCAGACAAAATTAAAAGTGCCGATGGGTACGTGATGGTCAGTCCGGAATATAACCATTCGATGAGTCCTGCCTTGGCTAATATGCTTAACCATTTTGGTAGTTCGCTGTTTTCTTATAAGCCAAGTGCTATCGTGACCTATTCTGCTGGACAATGGGGTGGTGTTCGAGCTGCAGTGTCGATGCGTACCTTCTTATCTGAACTTGGATGTTTACCTGTCTCGGCGATGATTCACATTCCGAAAGCGCAAGAAGTGTTTGACGAACAGGGTGTCGTTGCGGATGAATTGCAGCAGACGCAGTGGGACAGCTATATGAATCGCACAATTCATCAACTCATTTGGTGGGCAGAAGGCGCTTCACAACAAAGAGAAAGGCTTGACCCAACCTCACTGGCTGAAGTGTTTAAGAAGGATCCGTCACAGAGAAATGCTCCGTAAAGGAACAGAACGGTTAGATGCATGGAAAAACAAAAAAAGCTTGGCCATTGAGACCAAGCTTTTTAAATGTGAGTAAGTCGATTTTATTGAGATTATAGCGTCTCAGTAAAAGTACGAGCGATGACATCACGTTGTTGCTCTGGAGTTAGCGAGTTGAAACGTACTGCGTAACCAGAAACACGGATTGTTAGCTGTGGGTATTTCTCTGGGTGTGCAACTGCATCTTCTAGTGTTTCGCGTTTAAGCACGTTCACGTTTAGGTGTTGACCGCCTTCGATGCGAGGAGCTGTTTCGATTGCTACTTCACGGCTTTCGTATTCACCTAGATCGCTGATTGCGATAACTTGGTCTGCTTCGTAGCCAGCAGTTGCAGCAACACAACGAGCTTCATTTTTTTCGCTATCTAATAGCCAGATAGAGTTTAGTAGGTCGTCGTTTGCCGCTTTTGTAATTTGGATACCTTGGATCATCACTATCTCCTAGACCACTTACGTGGTGATTATTGGTGTTAATTTTCGAATTTTCGTTGAGCTGAGTATTATATAGCTAATATCCACTATTTTAATATTGATTTAAGTCAAAAAACAACCAAAAACATTATTTTTATTAAGGTGATTTTGTTGAGTTAAATCAATAAAACCTTTAAAAACAAACTAATTACAATTTATTTGATAATATAAAAAATATTTAATAACTCATTTTGTTGTAAATTTACTACAAAATGAGCTTAAAGTTTAAACTGATTAACGCAACTATCTGTATTTAGGTAGCAATACTGAAAGTCTAAAGTGATTAAATGACAAACATGAAAAACAAGCTTGGGAATAAACTCATTGGTGCACATGTCTCTGCTGCTGGTGGGGTCGATCAAGCGCCGTTGAGAGCTCGCGAAATTGGCGCGAATGCGTTCGCACTATTTACAAAAAACCAACGCCAGTGGGTGGCGAAGCCTTTAGAAGCAAAAACCATCAGTGCGTTTAAAGCGAACTGTAAAATGCTGGGTTTCGGCGCAGAACATATTCTTCCCCATGACTCTTATCTAATTAACTTAGGTGCACCAGAAGCGGATAAGTTGGATAAGTCACGCGCTGCATTCATCGATGAGATGGAGCGTTGTAATCAATTGGGTTTAACGTTGCTGAACTTTCACCCTGGGAGCCACTTAAAGAAAGTCTCGGAACAGGAGTGCTTAGCGACGATCGCTGAGTCGATCAATCTTGCGCACAAAGCGGTGCCGAATGTGATCGCGGTAATCGAGAATACGGCAGGTCAGGGTACAAACCTAGGTTGGAAGTTTGAGCATCTTGCTGAAATCATCGATCAAGTGGAAGACAAAGAACGTGTTGGTGTATGTCTCGATACTTGCCACACGTTTACCGCCGGTTACGATCTGCGTACTAAAGAGGATTGTGAGCATACCTTTGCTGAATTCGACCGTATTGTTGGGATGCACTATTTAAGAGCAATGCATCTAAATGATTCAAAAGTTGAGTTTGCCAGCAAAGTGGATCGCCACCACTCATTAGGCAAAGGAGAGATCGGGTGGGATTGCTTTGAGTACATCGCTAAAGACCCTCGATTTGATGGTATCCCTCTGATTTTAGAAACAATTGATCCGGACATCTGGCAGCAAGAAATCAACGCACTGCGTCAGTTTCATCTAGCGGCGATAGATAACCAATGATGTGATCACAGAGTTGGCACCTTTCTTTCTTAGCCACTTAAGTCAATTGGAATTAAGAAAGAAGGATGCCACTATGTCTCGACCACTCTCTTTTGCTTCTTACGCATATAGCCGCCGCGTGCTTCGTTTGCCGATGCCTAATCGTCACATTACCGGACAGGGGCATTTTCGAACGCCACAGAAGCATTAGTCTTTTTTTACTGTTCTCAAGTTCGTGGTAAGTTTTTGTTTGTTTGGGTTTCGCTCGTTAGAATAGAAGCAAAATTTAGGACAGGAACTTTCCATGAATCAGTCACCCACTTGGCACGATGTGATCGGCGAAGAGAAAAAACAGAGCTACTTTGTAGATACTTTGAATTTTGTAGAAGCAGAACGCGCCGCAGGCAAAGCGATTTTTCCGCCAGCGAAAGATGTCTTTAACGCGTTTCGATTTACCGAGTTTAACGATGTTAAAGTAGTGATTCTGGGGCAGGACCCATACCATGGCCCAAATCAGGCACATGGTTTGTGCTTTTCTGTTCTTCCTGGAATCAAAACACCACCATCACTCGTTAATATGTATAAAGAGCTGGCTCAAGATATTGAAGGGTTCCAAATCCCTCAGCATGGATTCTTACAAAGCTGGGCAGAGCAAGGTGTATTGTTGCTCAATACAGTATTGACGGTTGAGCAAGGTAAAGCGCATTCACATTCAAAAACGGGGTGGGAAACGTTCACTGACCGAGTGATTGAAGCGATAAACCAGCATCAGGAAGGCGTGGTGTTTTTATTGTGGGGCTCTCACGCTCAGAAGAAAGGGCGCTTTATTGATCGCAATAAACATCATGTGTTAGCCGCACCACATCCATCACCACTCTCAGCACACCGAGGTTTTTTTGGTTGTAAGCATTTCTCTCAAGCAAACCAGTTACTTGCCTCGCAAGGAAAAGCACCAATCAACTGGCATTTGCCATTAACTGTATAAAAGAAGAGACAGCGATAATGCTACCATTATCGCTGTTTTTTTGAGCACGCTCGAGGCTGATGGCAAATTTCTCATGTACACTTATTAAAAGTAGGTGTTAAGGAGAGACGCTATGATGATCGAAAGAATTCGACGCGAACACGGCTATATGGTTCGTCTGTTGGCGATACTGCGCCATAAACTTAATGAGATAAAAGAAGAACGTGCGATCAACTATGCATTAGTAAGCGAGATAGTTGATTACCTCTCTAATCATTCAGAAAAAGTTCACCATCCGAAAGAAGATATTCTCTATCACCACTTTCTGGAGCACTATGGTAAGCAACAGACCATGGAAAACTTAGAGAAAGAACACCAAGAGCTAGCAAGTAAAACCAAAGAGTTTGCTTCCTTGATAGAGATGATCCTGCAGGATGCTGTTGTGCCTCAAGACATGTTTGTGGCCCACCTAGAGGATTTCATTGAATCACAAAGACGCCACTTGGAGTTAGAGGAGCGAAAAATCCTGCCTCTCATTGAGGAGTTATTCACTACCGAAGATTGGCAGCATGTTGAAAGCTTATGGAGCGTCAGTGAAGATGACCCAGTTTTTGGTGACACCATTGCCGATCGTTATAAACAGTTAGCTGAACGTGTGCGTCAAAGTGATGCTGAGTATGTTTAAGTGTGTGCGATAAAACCTGAGCGAGCGAAAGTATCACTCGGGTTTGTTAGCTGCATTTCTTATTTATTGAGAATTGGACGTAAATTTATCGTTTGCGCTTCTCGACCCAAAGACGGGAAAATTCCTATTGAGTAATAACGGTACTCATACTCAAATCCTGGCGCTTAAACTCAAGTCGTTTACCGTTACTGTAAACAAAAACAAAAGGCACCCTTAAGGTGCCTTTTGTTTGAATTAGAGTTTAATGTCTTCCAAGTTGTAGTCGGTACAGGCATCAAGTTCGCGTAGCTCTTTAAGCAAATTACGCCTGTCGTTCATCTCTTCTATTTCACGCCACTTTCGCTTTACTGGTTTGGCACGAGATTTGGTTGTTGAGGTAGTATCCAGATTAAAAATGTCATCTAGTTGAAAGCCTTCCATAAGCCACCTTTACCTTTCTTAAGCTAAACTGTTGTAACCAGTCCTTGTGGAGTTTTTTAAGTACCACAATAGCCGTGAGAATAACCATGATATATTTCGCATTTGTGTCGGTAGCATGACATTTTCGTGCAAAAATATTCTCAAAATCACACTTTTCATTGCAATGTGATGGCTAAAAAATGCACAAACGATCTCAAGAAAACGATTAAATAGAGAGATTTTCAATGTTAATTCGATTTGGCGAGTGGGGGGACAGTGCAAAGGTCAAAGTTGCATAAAACCAGTTTGATGAAATAGTGTTCAATTAGATGGTAAGGCACTAGAGCAAATTTATGTAACACCTTGTGAATACTAGCTTGGTCTTAATTATATGGGTCTCCGTTCTGTTTGGTGGGCGATAATTATTTATGTTGGCATTTGGTAATTGAAATGTTGCGGCTTATGGGTGTTAAGTCTTCCATTTATGTTATTTTTTGGTGACTTTATAGTGAAAAATAACAATGTTATTATCATGATTGCATATTGATTTTTGCGCTCCTAGGTTGCATTATCCGCCCGTCAAAAAATACGCTGGTACGTAAAATGGATGCATGAAGCGACGTTTACGATTCTAGATTGCCCATAAACATTACTTAAAAAGCTAAGCACACTTTGACACTTAGCAGGCAATTTGGTGGATGGCTTGGACGCATAGACCGGCGCAACTCACTTTGAGGTACACATGACAGACTTAATCAATTTGATGAACGATCTCCTTTGGGGGTCGATTCTGGTTTATCTTCTTGTTGGTGTTGGTATTTACTTCACCGTTCGATTAGGGTTCATTCAGTTCCGCCATTTCGGCCACATGTTCTCTGTTCTTAAGAACAGTCGTAAAGCAGACAAAGCTGGTATTTCTTCTTTCCAAGCGCTTTGTACTAGTCTTGCTGCACGTGTTGGTACAGGTAACATGGCGGGCGTTGCAGTTGCATTGACTGCAGGTGGTCCTGGCGCGATCTTCTGGATGTGGCTGATCGCAATGCTTGGTATGGCAACGTCGTTTGCAGAGAGTACTCTGGCGCAGCTATACAAAACCAAAGATGATGATGGCAACTACCGTGGTGGTCCTGCCTACTACATGGAAAAAGGCCTGGGCATGCGTTGGATGGGCGTATTGTTCTCAGTTTTCCTAATCATCGCTTTTGGTTTGGTATTCAACGCCGTACAAGCTAACTCAATTGCAAATGCAATGAGCACCGCATTTGGTTGGAGTGACCTGTACGTTGGTATCGCGGTTGTAGTACTGTCTGCGATTGTAATTTTCGGTGGTATCAAGCGTATCGCAAAAGTCGCAGAGATGATCGTTCCGATAATGGCGCTGCTTTACTTGGCTCTAGCACTGTTCATCATGTTCTCTAATCTAGAGAAGCTACCTGATGTATTAATGCTTATCTTTAAGAGTGCATTTGGTCTGCAAGAAGCGGCGGCTGGTGGTCTTGGCTACGCGATTGCACAGGCAATGATTAACGGTATTAAACGCGGTCTATTCTCGAACGAAGCGGGTATGGGTTCTGCGCCAAACGCGGCGGCTTCAGCAACGCCTTACCCACCACACCCTGCATCTCAAGGTTATGTTCAGATGCTAGGCGTGTTCATGGATACGATCGTTATCTGTTCAGCGACAGTGGCTATCATCCTGATGTCAGGTGAGTATGTCGGTCAAGCAACAGAAGTGACGGGTATCGAGCTAACTCAGCGTGCATTGAGCTCGCAAGTTGGTGATTGGGGTGGCATCTTTGTTGCCGTGGCAATCTTCTTCTTTGCATTTACATCAATCATCGCGAACTACTCGTACGCTGAAACGAACCTAATCTTCCTAGAGCACAACCATAAGGCGGGCCTAAGCATTTTCCGCGTTGTTGTTCTTGGTATGGTGATGTTTGGTGCACTTGCTTCGCTCCCAGTCGTATGGTCACTTGCTGATGTTTCGATGGGGCTGATGGCGATAGTCAACTTGGTGGCAATCATCTTGCTATCTGGCATCGTGATTAAGCTAGCAAAAGATTACAACCGCCAACTTGGTGAAGGTAAAGTACCAACGTTTGATGCGAATGACTTCCCTGAGCTGAAATCTCAGCTTGAAGAGGGCATTTGGTACAACGATAAAAAAGACTAAGTGAGCTATCACTCATAGTTGAAAGCTATTAGTACGATGTAAAAAGCCATGCAGACAATGCATGGCTTTTTTTGTACCCTATTAAAAAACAGAATTAGAGAAGGGAAAGTCATGCTTATCGTAGTTTCTCCAGCGAAGACTCTTGATTACGAGTCTCCGTTAGCGACAGAAAAATTTACTCAACCTGAGTTGGTCGAATACTCAAAAGAGCTTATCGATGTTTGCCGCAAACTGACTCCTGCTGATGTTGCCTCTTTAATGAAAGTGAGCGACAAGATTGCCGATTTGAATGTCGGGCGATTTCAAGAGTGGAGTGAAACGTTTACCACAGAAAACTCACGACAAGCGATCCTAGCGTTTAAAGGTGATGTTTACACAGGACTAGACGCCGAAACCTTATCTGAGGCGGACTTCGAATATGCTCAAGATCATCTGCGTATGCTATCGGGTCTTTATGGTTTACTAAAACCACTTGATTTGATGCAGCCATACCGTCTTGAAATGGGTACCAAGCTTGCAAACGACAAAGGTACGAACTTGTACCAGTTTTGGGGCAATGTTATTACGGACAAGCTGAACGAAGCGATTTCTGCTCAAGGTGATAATGTGCTTATCAACCTTGCATCAAATGAATACTTTAAAGCGGTTAAGCCAAAGCACTTAGATGCGCAAGTGATCACGCCAGTATTCAAAGATTGTAAGAATGGCCAATACAAGGTCATCAGCTTCTACGCGAAGAAAGCGCGCGGCATGATGGCGCGTTACATCATCGAAAACCGTATTGAGAGCGTGGCAGATCTGACTAAGTTTGATACGGCGGGTTACTACTTTGTTGAAGATGAATCGACACCAACAGAGTTAGTATTTAAACGCGAAGAGCAAAACTAAAACTGATTGAGACGCAGTCTACGTTAATCTCTATCAGTACAAACGAAAAAGGGTTGGCAGTGCCAACCCTTTGTTATGTTTTAGCTTGGGCTATTTCGCCCCAATAAGATTACTTCTTCTTAGCGGTTTTCTTTTTCGCGGGTTTCTTCTTGTCTTCTTTTTTCTTTTTCTTCTTAAACACAGGTTTTTTGTGTTTCGGACGCATCTCTTTCACGAAACGCTCTTTGATGTCTTCTTTCACGTAACGTGCAACGCGATCCATCATTGGTTGGTCGTGTGCTTCTACGATTGAGATAGCATTACCTTTCTTACCCGCACGAGCCGTACGGCCAATACGGTGAAGGTAGACATCAGCCGTACGTGGCATGTCGTAGTTAATAACGTGTGACACATCCGGAAGGTCGATACCACGCGCAGCAACGTCCGTCGCGAGCAGCACGTTTACAGTACCATCGCGGAAGCGAGAAATCGCATTGTTACGACGATCTTGAGGCATTTCACCTTGAATCCAAGAACATGGAATCTGTGCGCTCTCAAGCTGCGCTCGTAGCTCTGCCAAACGCTCACGTGTCTTCAAGAAGACAATGGTGCGTTCTGCTTGCTGAGTAATAATGTGTTTTAGTAATTCAAGCTTGTGTTCAGCATCATCAGCACGGTGGTACCACTGAGCAATCTTCTTACGCTCACGCAGTGGCGATTTTGCATCGATCTCTGCTGGGTCATTCAACAGATCAGCGGTAAAGCCTTCTACGCCTTTACCCTCTAAAGTTGCTGAGAACAGAAGGGTTTGTTTACGCCAGCGGCACTCGTTAGATAGACGATCGACAGTAGGAGCAAAACCCATGTCTAGCATACGGTCTGCTTCATCCAGAATTAACCATTCAATCGCACGGCAATCAAAACGCTCTGCATCAATGTATTCTTTTAAACGGCCAGGCGTTGCAACCACAATGTCTTGTGTTGTCGCAAGGATATCGGCGTGCTCTTGGTATTGAACACCACCTGTGATGGTGAAAATGTTCAGTTTAGTGTTTTTTGCCAAAGCTCGTGCTTGATCAGCGATTTGCATCGCCAATTCGCGCGTCGGCGTTAGGATCAAAATACGCGCAGGTCCAGGCTTGCGACGAGGGAAGTCTTGCAAGTATTGCAATGCTGGCAGAACGAAGGCTGCCGTTTTACCAGTACCTGTTGGCGCTGACGCTAGAATGTCACGACCATCCAACGCTTGTGGAATCGCTTCTGCCTGAATTTTTGTTGGGCGTTCGTAACCCATCTCTTCAATGGCTTCAAGTAGGTTTTGGTCTAGATCAAGTTCAGCAAAGGTTCTGATCACAATGAGTTCTCCACAAGCAAAGCTTGGTTAATGGTTCGCCACAACAGCATAGAATACAAAAAGGTCGCACATTATAAAGTGATTGGTGATAAGGATCACATGTTATTTCACATCTTAAGATAAAACTCGCGGGTTAATTGGACGAAATCGTCACTGTAGCCGTCATGCGAATGAATTATTAAATGTGATTCTTGAGTATCGCAAGGCTGCTTCGCCAGTTCAAATAACAGTCGATGTACCAGTTTCTTTTCTGATGGCTGTACACGACAGACTCGCGATAGATGCCAACCTTGGTGTAATGCTAGTTCAATAAACCGTTCGCCTTCGGTGATTGGTAACACAAAATTAGCTTTCCCTTGTTCATCAAGCAACTGATAGCAACGTTGTAGCAACGCGTTGTGGCGTAGCGTATCAGTGTGCCTCGCGGTTGCACGTTGACTGTGTTTCGATTGCTCGCCGCTGTTGAAGTAGGGCGGATTACAAATGATGCGTTGGAATGGATGCGTCGGCGTAAAGTCTAGTATGTCGGAATGATGCACACTCACACGATCTGACCAAGGCGACTGAACTACATTTTTTTGCGCAGCTTCAATAGCTGTTAATTCAATATCGACCGCGGTTATTTGAGCTTCTGTAAAGCGTTGGGCACACATCAGGGCAAGCAACCCGGTGCCAGTGCCAATATCGAGAATTTGAGCGTTGTTCGGGCTTTGAATCCAAGCACCAAGCATTACCCCATCAGTGCTGACGGGCATACCACTCTCGCCGCCCTCAATACAAAATTGCTTAAAATTGAAGCCTTTAGTTTTCAGTTTTTTGCTCTTCATGATTGTTTTATGTTTGCTCAATAATTAAGTGAATTTCTCTATTGTTTCTTAATTGTATAGATTGTTGTTTTGTTGGTTATTAAATTGTATTGTTAATTGATCGAGATAAAGAACTGGTCTGTTGTTTAGAACTGGTTATATCCACTGCTTTTAAGTTTGAAAACTAAATTAATATGGTGTTTTTTTCTTAAAGGTTGCCAAATGATGAGTCTTTCGTCATTATGCGGCGAAAATTTTATAGATTGAACCACGTGTACTTATTGACTTTAGGTATACAAAAAGTGGTCTAAGCATACACAACATTCATTAATTAAAAGACAAGGGTTATCTGTGAAGCAGACGTTAAAACTAACAGATATTATCGCAGTAGGCTTTATGCTATTTGCGTTCTTTTTGGGTGCGGGCAATATCATCTTTCCACCTCTAGCGGGTCAGCTAGCTGGTGAAAACTTAATGCCAGCGATGTTTGGTTTCTTGCTAACAGCGGTAGGTCTACCTCTTATTACTATCGTTGCTATTGCTGTTGCTGGTGGTTCTTGGGATCACTTAACGCAAGACCTTCCGAAAAAAGCAGCGGTTATTATGGCTGCGTTGATCTTCATCATCATCGGTCCTGCGTTTGCTGCGCCTCGTACTGGCCTAGTGGCTTACGAGATGGCGGTGAAACCTTTCTTCCTTGAAGCGTCACAAACGCATCTCACTGCATTTTCAGTGATCTTCTTTATTGCGGCGATGATGTTCTCATGGTTCCAAGGCCGTTTGATTGATCTTATCGGTAAAGTACTGACGCCGGCATTGTTCGTGGGTTTGATCATTCTTGCTGTCGCGGTATTTATTGATCCTCAAGGTGACATGCTGGGCGCGCACGGTGAGTACTTAACGCAACCACTGACCAAAGGCTTCCTAGAAGGCTACAACACAATGGATACGTTCGCGTCATTGATGTTTGGCATGCTGATGGTTGATGCACTGCGAGGTAAAGGCATTACTGAGCGTTCTGCAACCACTAAGTATCTGATCTATGCAGGTTGTATTGCAGCTGCCGGTCTTGCGTTTGTTTACATCTCACTATTCTACTTGGGCGCGACGAGTGCAACTGTTGCTGCTGGTGCAGATAACGGTGGTCTGGTACTTAGCCAATACGTTCAAGCGCTGTTTGGTCCATACGGTCAAATCGTTCTGTCTGTCATTGTATTACTAGCGTGTTTGACAACGGCTATTGGCTTGATTTCTGCGTGTTCAGACTTCTTCAGCTCGAAAACGCCACTGTCATATAAGCAATGGGTATTGATTAACGGTTCTGTTTGTGCGTTGGTTGCGAATGTCGGCCTTGCACAACTGATTTCTCTGTCAGTGCCGGTATTGTTTGCGCTGTACCCTGTGGCGATCGCGTTGGTTGCACTAACATTTGTACGCAGCAAACTGCCAAATCCACGTTTTGCTTACCGCGCGGTACTGCTTGTATCTCTGCTGTTTGCGTTGGTTGATGCGGCAAAAGTATCGGGTGTTGATGTTTCTGCGTTTAACATGTTGCCACTATTCGAAGTGGGCATGGGTTGGGTGCTTCCAACATTTGCGGCTATCGTGTGCATGTTCTTCATCGCGAAACCTCGTCCAGAGCTAGCACAAGAAACAGCGTAATAACTTCGCACTATCAAGATATTAAAAAGCCCGATGAATTACTTCATCGGGCTTTTTATTTTTTATCTTTGAAGCGTTCACACTATTAAAGTGTGTCGTGGAACTCTACAAGAACTTGTTCACACCATTTTTCGATGCGCTCATCACTCAGTTCGTACTGCGAGTCTTCATCTAACGCTAGTCCAACAAACTTGCTGCCATCTTCAATCAGTGCTTTCGATGCTTCAAATTCGTAGCCTTCATTTGGCCAGTAACCGATAAAGGTTGCGCCGGTCGCTTGTAATTCATCGTGAAGTAAGCCCATCGCGTCCAAATACCACTCACCGTAGCCTTCTTGGTCACCCAGACCAAACAGCGCGACAACTTTACCTTTTAATGGTGTTGTTGCGATGTCTTGCCAAATCGCATTCCAATCTTCTTGAATTTCACCAAAGTCCCAAGTTGAGATGCCAAGGAGTAATAAGTCGTAGTCTGCCATTAGTGATAACGGTGTCTCTTTCACATTGTGAATGTCGACAAGGTCTTCACCAATAATGGTACGAATTTTCTCTGCTGCCATTTCGGTGTAGCAGGTCGTTGAGCCGTAAAAGAGTCCGATTTTCATTATATTCATCGTTATTTGTATTGCTGTTGTGGAAGATTCTAACCATAAATTGAGGAAGATTGCAGCGAATATCCTAAGCGGGATGATTTTTTTATGGTATTGGATCGGTAGGTGCCTTAATCTAAGTACTGTAAATATAAACAGATAAGGAAGCGTTCATGACGGCACAACAGCCTGTCAATCAACAAGATTTTTCGCTTGTTGAACAATTCTTAGATGCGATGTGGATGGAGCGTGGGCTATCAGAGAACACGCTGGCTTCCTATCGAAATGATTTGATGAAGCTGCTCACGTGGATGGAGAAACATCGCTACCGTCTTGATTTCATTAGTTTGTCTGGCTTGCAAGAATACCAAAGCTACCTTGTAGACTTGGATTACAAGCAGACGTCCCGTGCGCGTATGTTGTCGGCAATTCGCCGTTTATTCCAATATCTGCATCGTGAGAAAGTACGTGCTGATGATCCGAGTGCGCTCTTGGTCAGTCCTAAACTGCCACAACGCTTGCCCAAAGATATTAGTGAAGAGCAAGTGGACGCCTTGCTCGAAGCGCCAGACCCGAATGATCCTGTGGAATTGCGGGATAAAGCGATGCTGGAACTACTGTATGCGACTGGTTTGCGTGTGACGGAATTGGTCAGTTTAACTATGGAAAACATTAGTTTGCGTCAAGGAGTTGTACGTGTCACAGGTAAAGGCGGTAAAGAGCGCTTAGTGCCAATGGGGGAGAACGCGGTAGATTGGATCGAGACGTTTATTCAACAAGGGCGTCCTGCGTTACTTGGTGATACATCATCTGATATTGTTTTTCCTAGCAAACGCGCAAGGCAAATGACTCGTCAGACGTTTTGGCACCGTATTAAGTACTATGCTTTGATAGCAGGGATTGACACTGAACAGTTGTCGCCGCACGTACTGCGTCATGCCTTTGCCACGCATTTATTGAACTATGGCGCAGATCTCAGGGTCGTACAGATGCTATTAGGACATAGTGACTTATCGACCACGCAAATTTATACTCACGTGGCGACTGAACGATTGAAGCAGATCCACAGTCAACACCACCCAAGAGCATAACAATGGTTAGATTCATCCATGTCTTCTTGGAAAAACGATTTTATATTAAGGTGAATTTCATGAGCGTATTACGCCGACTAACTCTGCTGACTTTACCATTTTTTGTTACCGCGTGTGGTGCAGAAGAAAGTCAGGCTAAAACGGACACTCCTGCACAGCAAGTGGCACCAGCTGCGCAAAGCAGTTTTGATGAAGCAGCATTAAAAACTAAGTTCTCAAAGCTTGGTTTATCTATCGTTGATATTCAGCCATCAGAAGTTGCTGGTTTATTGGAAATCCAAACTAATGGCGGGATCTTGTTTGCTTCAAATGATGGTAGCCATTTTATCGCCGGTACGCTTTATGCCATCAATGACGATGGTAGTTACAAAGATGTCATTGCAGAGCGCCAAGCGCCGCTTAATGCGGAGAAAATCGCGCAGTTCTCCGATAGCATGATTGAATACAAAGCCGACGATGAAAAATATGCAGTGACGGTATTTACTGATATCACTTGTGGTTACTGTGTGCGTCTGCACAGCCAAATGCAAGGCTATAACGATCTAGGCATTACAGTGCGTTACATGGCTTACCCTCGCCAAGGTGCTACTGGCCCAGTGGCAGAGCAAATGGCGACGATTTGGTGTGCTGAAGATCCAAAGTCGGCAATGCACAACGCGAAAGTGAATCGTACGTTTGATAACCCTGCGAAAGACTTAAAACAGTGTAAAGAAACCATCCAATCACATTACAATCTAGGTCGCCAATTGGGAATTTCTGGTACGCCAGCGATCTTCTTACCGAATGGCGAAATGGTTGGCGGTTACCTACCACCTGCAGAGCTATTGAAACGTTTAAAGCAACAATAATCCTTTAGGAGCAGAGCCGGCAAAGTCGCCGGCTCTTTTCAAGCATGATAGAAATTCAACGACGTCCTGAACCTGATCTTTCCCTTCTTCCTGATTCCATTCCTCCGATTCTCAAACGTATCTACATCAACCGTGGGATTACGGATCCTGCGCAACTAGAAACGTCAGCTCGTGGTTTGCATTCTTACCAAAAACTCGGGGGGATTGAGCAAGCCGTCGAGCTTTTGTTTCAGGCAATAAAAGAACAAAAACGCATCATCGTTGTCGGTGATTTTGACGCTGATGGCGCGACGAGCTCTGCATTGTCGGTGCTCGCTCTGCGTATGCTTGGTAGTCACAATGTGGACTACCTAGTACCGAATCGTTTTGAAGACGGTTATGGGTTAAGCCCAGAAGTTGTTGACCAGGCATTAGAGCTTGGCGCTGAGATGATCATGACGGTAGATAACGGTGTGTCATCAATCGAAGGCGTGCGTTACGCAAAAGAAAACGGCATTACCGTGCTCGTTACCGACCACCATTTACCGGGACAAGTGTTGCCTGATGTGGATGCAATGGTGAACCCAAACCTTGAGAGCTGTCATTTTCCGTCTAAAGCGCTCGCTGGTGTCGGGGTCGCGTTTTATCTCATGATGGCACTATGCGTTCATATGCGAAAACACAATTGGTTTGCTGAGCAGGGCATGCAAGAGCCTAAGTTGATGGAACTGATTGACCTTGTTGCACTCGGCACTGTAGCTGACGTTGTCCCACTGGATGAAAACAACCGCATTCTTGTGCACCAAGGCCTGCAGCGTATTCGTGCGGGCAAAGCGCGCCCTGGCATTCAAGCATTGATTGAGGTCGCGAAGCGTGATGCGCGTCGTTTGGTGGCGTCCGATTTTGGTTTTGCTTTAGGTCCTCGTATCAATGCTGCTGGTCGCCTTGATGACATGTCATTTGGTGTTGAACTGTTGATGTGTAACAACATTCACGCCGCTCGTCGTATGGCAAGTGAACTGGATGGTTTGAACCAAACTCGTAAAGAGATTGAAGAAGGCATGAAGCAAGAAGCGATGGCTTTCTGCGAGCGTCTTCAGTTTGGTGAAGGCAGTGAGCTTCCTTACGGATTAGCCTTGTTCCAACGTGATTGGCACCAAGGTGTGATTGGTATTTTGGCCTCGCGCATCAAAGAGAAGTTTCACCGTCCAGTCATCGCATTTGCTGATGGCGGAGAAGGGACAATTAAGGGTTCGTGTCGTTCAATTCCAGGGTTACACATGCGCGATGCGTTGGATTTCATCGACACGCAAAACCCAGGTTTGATCATCAAATTTGGTGGTCACGCGATGGCGGCAGGCTTAACAATTAAAGAGCAGGATTTCGAACGTTTCAGCCGTTTATTTGATGAAGTGGTAAAAAAGGAACTCGATGAAGCGGCGCTAAAAGGCGTGATCATGTCAGATGGTGAACTTAAGCCTGAAGAATTCTCTATGCATGTCGCTGAACAGCTGCGGTCTGGTGGCCCTTTTGGACAAGCCTTCCCTGAACCAATCTTTGATGGTGAGTTTAAAGTGTTGCATCAAAAGCTGGTGGGTGAGAAGCATCTTAAATTGATGTTAGAGCCGCTTTACAAAGGTCATCCTACCAATGTGATGATCGATGGTATTGCATTTAATGTCGATTTGCGTCGCTGGCCGGATGCATCAGTTAAAACGGTACGTTTAGCTTACAAATTGGATGTGAATGAATTTCGTGGTAATCAATCACTGCAATTGATGATCGATCATATCGAAGCTAAGTAATATCTAGATTAACCTCTCTTATAGAGTACGGTTGCCCCTAAGAGGGTGTAAAATTTTATGACCGTGCTCTCTCTAACCGCAATCTGATTTCTCATCCGAAATTTTCCTGTATCTCGGTCACATTTTTCAGTAGAATTTCTCGGTTAAATTCTATTCTAAAATGTTGAGTAAACATGTTTGAAATCAATCCAATTAAAAACCGTCTGCAGGACGTGTCTCAGCGCACAAATGTCCTGAGGGGGTATCTTTGACTATGACGCGAAGAAAGAGCGTCTAGAAGAAGTCAACGCAGAGCTTGAACAACCTGATGTATGGAACGAACCTGAACGTGCACAAGCACTGGGTAAAGAGCGTGCATCGCTAGAAGCGGTTGTTGAAACTATTGATCAACTAGAGCAAGGTGTAGAAGACGTAGAAGGTCTTCTTGAGCTGGCTGTAGAAGAAGAAGATCAAGAAACATTTGACGAAATCGAACCAGAACTTGCTGAGTTGGAAGAGAAGCTAGAAAAGCTTGAATTCCGTCGTATGTTCTCGGGCGACCATGATAGTTCAGATTGCTACATCGATTTGCAAGCTGGCTCTGGTGGTACGGAAGCACAAGACTGGACCAACATGCTGCTGCGTATGTACCTACGCTGGGCAGAGGCGAAGGGCTTCAAAGCTGAAGTGATTGAAGTCTCTGAAGGTGAAGTCGCGGGTCTTAAGTCGGCAACAGTTCGTATCTCTGGTGAGTATGCCTACGGTTGGTTGCGCACTGAAACGGGCGTTCATCGTCTTGTTCGTAAATCTCCGTTCGATTCAGGCGGCCGTCGCCATACGTCATTTGCGTCTGCGTTCATCTATCCAGAGATTGATGAAAACATCGATATCGACATTAATCCTTCTGACCTACGCATCGACGTTTACCGTGCGTCAGGCGCAGGTGGTCAGCACGTCAACACCACAGAATCTGCGGTACGTATTACGCACGTACCAACGAACACCGTGGTTCAGTGTCAGAATGACCGTTCTCAACATAAGAACAAAGATCAGGCAATGAAACAGCTTCGAGCGAAGCTATTTGAGCTTGAATTGCAAAAGCAAAACGCGGAAAAACAAGCTAATGAAGACGCTAAGTCTGACATTGGCTGGGGTAGCCAGATCCGTTCTTACGTATTGGATGACTCACGTATTAAGGACCTCCGTACGGGCATTGAAAACCGTAATACTCAAGCGGTTCTTGATGGCGATCTGGACAAATTTATTGAAGCTAGCCTGAAGTCAGGCCTATAAAGCTTTTCACCGACAAAAACAGGATACATCGAAAATGACTGATGCTGTTCAAAACGAAACTGTACTAGAAGAAAATAAGCTGATT
Source organism: Vibrio sp. A1-1 (assembly GCF_021728175.1). NCBI lineage: Bacteria > Pseudomonadati > Pseudomonadota > Gammaproteobacteria > Vibrionales > Vibrionaceae > Vibrio > Vibrio sp. A1-1. Next base: position 52,556 of record NZ_JAKKCL010000008.1, on the reverse strand, counting down.
GCTGAACGCCGCGCTAAACTGGATGAAATCCGAAAGAGCTGCAAAGCAAACGGCCACCCAAACGACTTCCGTCGTGACGCACTAGCGGGCGACCTTCAAAAAGAGTTCGGTGAAAAGACGAAGGAAGAGCTAGAAGAGCTTAACCACGTGGTTGCAATTGCTGGCCGTATTATGGCTAAGCGTGGTCCATTCCTAGTAATTCAAGAAACATCTGGCCGTATCCAAGCTTACGCTGCTAAAGACGTACAAAAAGAGCTAAAAGAGAAATACCAAGGTCTTGATATCGGTGACATCATCGGTGTTAAAGGTGCGCTGCACAAATCTGGTAAGGGTGACCTATACGTGAACATGGAAGAATACGAGTTGCTAACTAAAGCACTTCGTCCACTTCCTGAGAAGTTCCACGGTCTTACTGACCAAGAAATGCGTTACCGTCAGCGTTACGTTGATCTGATTGTGAACGAAGATTCACGTAAAGCATTTATTGTACGTTCTAAAGTAATGTCTGCAATTCGTAACTTCATGATCTCAAAACAGTTCATGGAAGTAGAAACGCCGATGATGCACGTGATCCCTGGTGGTGCAAGTGCACGCCCATTCATCACGCATCACAACGCGCTAGACATGCCAATGTACCTACGTATTGCACCTGAGCTATACCTGAAGCGTCTAGTGGTTGGTGGCTTCGATCGCGTATTCGAAATTAACCGTAACTTCCGTAACGAAGGTCTTTCTCCACGTCATAACCCAGAATTCACTATGATGGAATTCTACATGGCGTACGCGGATTACAAAGATCTGATGGACTTTACTGAAGAACTACTAAGCTCGGTAGCGCAAGAAGTTCTAGGTTCAACATCAATGCCTTACGGTGATGAAACGGTTGAATTTGGTGGCACTTACACTCGTATGAGCATGTTTGAAGCAATCAAGCAGTACAACCCAGATCACGCGCAAATCCAAGCGCTAACCGAAGAAGATCTACAAAACCGTGAACTGATGGTTTCTATCGCGAAATCAGTACATGTTGAAGTAGAAGACTTCTGGACATGTGGTCAGCTTCTAGAAGAAATCTTCGGTGAAACAGCAGAACCTAAGCTAATGCAGCCAACGTTCATCACTGGCTACCCAGCGGACATCTCTCCATTGGCTCGCCGTAGCGATGACAACCCGTTCTTTACAGACCGCTTTGAATTCTTCATCGGCGGCCGTGAAGTGGCGAATGGCTTCTCAGAGCTTAACGATGCAGAAGATCAAGACGCGCGCTTTAAAGCACAGGTTGAAGCTAAAGAGTCTGGTGACGACGAAGCTATGTTCTACGATGCAGATTACATCACTGCACTAGAGCACGGCCTACCACCAACGGCAGGCCAAGGTATCGGTATCGACCGTCTGGTTATGCTACTGACTAACACGCACACTATCCGTGACGTGATCCTATTCCCAGCAATGCGCCCACAAGCGTAATTTGGCAGGATGATCAAAAAAACCACCTTCGGGTGGTTTTTTTATGCCTTTTAGTTAAATAAGTTCAAGTTGTTGCATTTGCTTTTTAATAGGATATGCAAATAAACATTCGCCAAATCTCAATCTATTGCATAGTCTTAATACTGAGACAGACGTGGGGGCGCGGAGTCTCGATAATGTTACCCGCTCGCAAAGATAGGTTTGTGGCGCAAAATTTCTATTAACAATGAAAAAGGGTTAGAGAATGGCTGGGCAGTTTAAGATGGATTCCATCCCGGGATCGCTTGTGGTAGTTGGCGGTACTTATGAGCCTTGGTTATCAGTACTTGAGCAAGTGGGCTGGAAGTGTCACCAAGTGGGTGACTTACGCAAAGCTAATACGTTGTTAGAGGATATTGGTCCATGTATCGGTATTGTCGATCTCAGCCATGACGAATTCAGCTTGAACGGTTTGGCGAACTTAGTCAGTTCTCACAAACACGTGCGTTGGTTAGCGTTTATTCGTGAATCTCAGCTTGGCACTGACACCATATGCCAGTTCATTGTTAACTTTTGTATCGACTTTTTCACTGCGCCAATCCCGGATGCCCAGCTTTTAAGCACGATTGGTCACCAGCTTGGTATGCTCAAGTTGGAGAAAAAAGTTTGGCCTAGTTTTGGTAGCAGCTTAGACATGGGGCTGATAGGTGAATCTATCCCGATGAAGCGTTTACGCGATCAAGTAAAGCGAATCGGTCCGACGGACGTCAGTATTCTGATTTCTGGGGAAAGTGGTACAGGTAAAGAAGCGGTTGCTCGCGCTATCCACAAAGTCTCTTCACGTTCTCATAAACCGTTTATGGCAATTAACTGTCGCGCACTCAATGAGCAACGTTTCCAAGCTGAAGTATTTGGTATTAACGCCGATGAAGATATGGAAGCATGCCTGCTTGAACAAGCAGATGGCGGTACGGTGTTGTTTAATGACATTCTTACCATTTCAAAAGAGCAGCAAATGAATCTGCTGAGATTCTTGCAAGAAGGCACCATTGATACCAAAGATGGCGTAAAAGCGGTTAACGTACGCATCCTTGCGGCTAACTCGTCAGATGTTGAAAAAGCTTTGATTGACGGAGATTTTAATGAAGAGCTTTATCACTACATTAACGTATTACGCATTAATGTCCCGAGCTTAAAAGAGCGCGCGAGCGATATTTCTTTGTTAGCGCGCTATTACTTACAAGAGTTTTCTAAAGAGTATAACTCGCAAGCAAAAAGCTTTTCTGAGGATGCACTCAAGGCACTGACACGTTATTTCTGGCCAGGTAACGTACGTGAGTTGATGAACCAAGTGAAACGAGCGGTTCTGATGTCTGACAGCGTAATGATTGAAGAGCATCACCTAGATTTGCCTCAGCGTAATGACTCAAAGCGTAGTTTGAAATCGATTCGTGAGAAGAGTGAGCGTGACGCGTTACTGGTTGTTTTGGAATCTCATTCTGGTCAAGTTTCGAATGCGGCGAAGGAGCTTGGTGTTTCACGCGCGACGATGTATCGACTACTGAACAAACATAATTTGATTTCTGATCAAGCCATGTAAATTTGTTCTTTCTGAAGTTAAATTGGTGAATGAATATCAGTGAAGGAGCGGCTACAAAGCCGCTCTTTTTGTTTTGTATTCAGTTTGATTTATAAAATCCGTAATTTCATATATTCCCTAGGTGAATATGTTATATAGAAAAGTATATGAAACTGAATTGCGGTGTATTGATTTGTTTTTAATCAAAAAGACAAAAAATGTTTGATATATATTCATCAAAGCTTACAATTTAACCGTAACTCAATGAGTTATACCTTTCATAAACGGATTAATTTTTAGCTAGGAGGCGCAAGATGAAACATTACGTTGTTAACACCACTGCTTGCGCTGATCGTATGCCTATCGCTCCGATGACTCTTAAGTCGGATGATACCAGTACCACTGGCTCACAAGATAAAAATTAATCCGTAACCTATCTTATTTATTACTAGGCTGCGGAAAAGTAGCGGCTTAGTATAAACAGAACACCTCTGTTCATTTTACGCACTATTTTTCCCAGTCGAATACATCGATAATCGGAGAAAATATTATGCGTCACTCTATTTACTTACAACTGGCAACTTTGCTATTGAAAGCAGACCTTAAACGCGAAGAAAAGCAATGGCAGCGAACCATACGCCGCACTGCTCATGATGTTCCATGGACGAATGTTCATCTATTGAGGGATATTGGTTTAGATAGCGATGGTCGTTCCACACGCGCCAATGTTCCGGATGCAGTAAAAGTTGAACGTCGAGTTCGTCACCTTCGTCGAGTTTTAACGTCGCGAATAATGACGTAATCGTTAGCGTGTTGGACTGACTGAGTTGCTATCGAGTCATTCAACACGCTTAACGTGCGATATGAAGTCATACTTCATTTGATAAACAGCTGACCTTGAAGGTCAGCTGTTTTCGTTTGAGGGGAGCTTTACTGTTAAGGGCATGGATTCGAGTAGGTTGTACCAATTGCTTGAATCTCAGTAAGGAGCTCATCGCTTAGTTTTAGATCGATACTGTCGATGTTGGTTTTTAATTGGTTGAGGTTGGTCGCGCCGATAATATTAGATGCTACAAATGGGCGCTGATTGACAAATGCGAGTGCCATTTGTGCAGGATCCAAACCATGCTCTTGGGCTAAATTGACGTAAGCTTCGGTCGCTTTTATCCCCTGAGGAGTAAAGTAGCGCGCAAAACGCTCCCACTTCGAGCATCGAGCACCCTCTGGTCTCTCACCATTCAAGTATTTGCCACTTAGGCAGCCAAATGCCAGTGGAGAGTAGGCCAGTAGCTGGACACCTTCATAGTGGCTGATTTCAGACAAGCCAACTTCGAAGCTGCGGTTCAACAAGTTATATGGGTTTTGAATCGAGACAATGCGTGGCAAATCATGCTTTTCAGCTAAACGCAGTAATGACATCACACCCCATGGCGTTTCGTTTGATACACCGATGTAGCGTACTTTGCCTGCATTCACTAGCTCAGTCAGCGCTTCCAAGGTTTCAATTAATGTGACTTCTTCTTGTTTGTCTGGGTAAGGGTAGTTGAGTTGACCAAAGCAGTTAGTTTGGCGTTGAGGCCAATGTAATTGGTATAAATCGACATAATCCGTTTGCAGGCGGTTAAGGCTGTCATCAATTGCTGTATGGATGTGGCGACGATTAAGGCTCATGTTGTCTCGGATGTGAGGGACACCACGAGGGCCAGCCACTTTTGTTGCCAGCACAACTTTTTCACGTTTGCCGCTCTTTGCTAACCAATTACCGATGTATTGCTCGGTGAGTCCTTGCGTTTCCGCTTTGGGAGGTACAGGGTACATCTCTGCGGTATCAATGAAATTCACCCCATGATCAAGGGCAAAGTCGAGCTGTTCAAAGGCGTCCTTTTCTGTATTTTGCTCGCCAAACGTCATGGTTCCGAGGCAGATTTTACTGATCTCAAGTGATGAGTGCGGTAGTTTTGTGTATTGCATATCACGTCCTTGAAGAGTTACCGACTAAATAAGTGATTCCAATATAGGGGATTTTTAACCGCTATCGCAAATGATTTACGTATAAAGGAAGACCAAACTCGAAAGCTATACATAGCCTAACTACACTTAAATGATCGTGTAAAGGAGGTACGTTATGCAGAAGCATCAATTGGACATGTGGTTACACGGTCCCCATAAAGATACTTATAAAACTCCCAAAGTATTTGTGATTGGGTGTTCTGATGTCTCTGACTATTTGCTAGCAGTGGAGTACAAGCATCAACTTGAGCCGATTAAAGACGGTGAAGATCCGATACATTTCGGTTCGCTAGATTTGGTGAAAGAAGAGCTGCTGAGGTTAGGGGTAGATAAAGCGTACTTAAGGCTGCACAATGCGTATGACGAATGTGGCACTGAAGAGGCAGCCTCGTACTGTGATATCGAGTTATCGCTCGTGACGCACTAAATGGCGGAAACAACATTACTCAGATGGCGTGCTGATGTAGTGCTTGAGTAAGATCTGCTCAGTAAACTGTGTTCTGAGGTAAAAACCTCGGGGCAGAGTTTTTATCGGCTTGCCATTTGAGCTATATGCTTCGGTGAGGGCTTTTGCATTCGCGGCTTTAGGGCGAAGATGCAGCGCTTCTCCGTGTCTGGCGGAAATTTGATCAAATTTCCCCAAGACGATCATCTCCATTAGCTCTTCCCAGTCGTTTCGTAAAATACGCTCTTCGTCGTCGTCTGGTGACCAAATCAGTGGGCTACCAACACGTCTTTCTGCAAGTGGAATTTCTCGTTCCCCTTCCACTGGTACCCAAAGCACACGAGATAGCTTGTTTCGAACATGACTTGTTTCCCATGTAAGACCATGAACACCTGTGAGGGGAGCCACCGAAACAAAGGTTGTTTCCAATGGTTTGCCAGAGTGACTGATCGGAATACTTTTCAACTCGATCCCTAGTTTTGCGAAATCTTGTTGAGGTTTACTGCCAGCTGGGGCGCCCAAGTGCCATTCGAGTAATTGACCCACCCAACCTTTATCACGTTTTAAGTTTTCAGGAACAATCATATTCGCCTCGGCGGCCAACTCAGCAAAACTGAGTCCTGCCACATCATGCGCTCGTTCCAATAGCTCAGCTTCTGTTTGTGGTTCTGGTTTCATAGTCACAAGGTGGTATTACAAAAAATATAGTTTATCAAACTCCGGCCAAATCTACTGTTTAAGATTTCACCGAGGCGGTGTAGGAACGATCAATTCATAACTTATCCACAGGTGGAGAAGGTATTGATAAGATCCTGACGGGGTCTGTATGAATAAACAGGGGTTAAAATGCATTTTTGGGGTTGATTTTGTTGTAATCATCTAAACGAATAGCAGGTGAGTGTGGATAAATAGCCTGTTGGTGGATCTTTGACCGATCTGAGTTTGGTGAAAAGATCATCAAAAAACTGAAGATCGATTTATCGTTATTTTTGAAAATAAATATTTTTATATCAATGTTTTATGTTTATTTTCTTGTTTCTTTATTTGTTTTTCTTTTGATGGGATTGAACTGAATTACTCATTTGAATTGAATTCTTCACAAAGTTATTCACAGAAAAGGTGAATAAATGTGGGCAATGTCTCACTCTTGTGTTGATAAGGTATGATTTGATTAAAAGATATCCAAATATGGTGAAAAGGTAATAAATCTTGCTCATATCACATCAGTAAGTTTGCTAGTAATGGGGATATGTGGAAAAATCACGGTAATAAAAAATTTATTCATAGAGGTTAGCCAGTGATAGATGGCGATGGTTACCGACTTAATGTTGGTATTGTGATATGTAATAACCATGGTCAGGTCTTCTGGGCTAAACGATACGGGCAACACTCATGGCAATTCCCACAAGGTGGAATTGACGAAGGTGAAACTCCTGAACAAGCCATGTTCAGGGAGTTATATGAAGAAGTCGGTTTAACGAAAAAAGACGTTAAGATCATTGCAACAAGTCGTCATTGGTTAAGATATAAGCTACCAAAACGATTGGTGCGTTGGGACTCCAAGCCTGTTTGTATCGGCCAAAAACAGAAATGGTTTCTGCTGAGATTAGAATGCGATGAATCTCGTATTAATATGCAACGCGGAAAATCCCCTGAATTTGATGGTTGGCGCTGGGTGAGTTACTGGTATCCAGTTAGGCAAGTTGTTTCTTTCAAGCGAGATGTTTATCGACGAGCGATGAAAGAGTTTGCATCCTTAGCCATGCCTTTTCGAGAGAGAAAAGCGAAAGGGAAAAGAAAAAAGCAACGTAGAGGATAATCATGCTCAGTCAGCTAAGGGAAATAGTTGAGAAAGTCTCCAGGGTCGATGATGTGCATCTGGCGCTCGATATATTGGTGAAAGAGACTTGTGCTGCCCTTCGCACTGAGTGCTGTACTATCTATCTTGCTAATGAAGAAATGCAGCGCCTTGAGTTAATGGCAACTCAAGGCCTTATTTTTGAAGGTGATAGTATTCATATCAACTTCAATGAAGGCTTGGTTGGGTTGGTTAAACGAAGCGCAGAGCCACTCAACCTTGCCGAAGCCTCAAAACATCCCGAGTTTAAATTTTTCCCTCAACTCGGCGAACAGATTTACCACTCCTTTTTAGCCACTCCAATCATTCATCGAAAACAAGTTTTAGGTGTGTTGGTGATCCAGCAAAAAACACCGCGCTTGTTCAGTGAAATGGAAGAGTCGTTTCTTGTCACGTTGTCCGCTCAGCTAGCAGTGCTTATTGCGCATGCGCAGAATCTTGGGCATTGGCAGTTGGCATCTAAACCCACGGTATTAAAAGGTTTGCCTGCATCTACTGGTGTCGCGATTGGAGAGTTTTGGTTCGACAATACCCAACCGAGTTTATCGGATGTTTTCCCATCGTCCACGTTAGATAAGGAACGTGAGCACGAGACATTGCTGGTGGCCATAGAGCGAGCGTTAAATGATTTTCGCCGTATGCGGAAAAAGCTGGACAGTGAAATCAACAAAGATGCGCTGGCGATCTTCGATCTGTTTACGCACTTACTCAATGACCCGATGCTTCGTGGTGATTTGAAGAAACAGATTGAAAAAGGAGACAGGGCAGATTGGGCGTTACGCCAAGTGGTAGAATCATACTCGAATCGATTTGCCAGAATGTCGGATGTCTACATGCGCGAGAGAGCGCAAGACATCCGAGAGTTAGGGCAAAGGCTGCTCTATTTTCTACATAACAGTGAGCAAGAAAATTCTGCAATTGATCGTCCCATTATTTTGGTGGCGAGTGAACTCACAGCCACCTTGCTCGCGTCTGTACCTAAAGAGTTTTTGTTAGCCGTCGTGTCACTAGAAGGTGGCGCGAACTCTCATGCGGCTATTTTGTCTCGCGCACTTGGAGTTCCCGCTGTCATGGGCGCCAACATTAACCCGGATGTGGTCAATGGCAAACTCGGGATAGTGGATGGTTATACGGGCGAGATCTTCCTAGAGCCAAACCGTCAATTATTGCGAGAGTATCGCAGCTTAGTGAGTGAAGAGTCAGAATTGTTTGCCATGGTAAACAAGGACCTAGCACTCCCAGCGGTTACGCAAGACAATCACCACATCGAAATTATGCTCAATGCGGGGCTCAGTGCAGACAGTAATATTGCCATCAATACAGGTGTTGATGGAGTTGGGTTGTACCGAACTGAGATTGCATTTTTACTTCAGCATCACTTTCCGTCAGAAGATGAGCAGTATCATCAATACCAAGCGATACTCAACAGTTATCCGAATCAACGAGTGGTGATGCGCACTTTGGATATTGGTGGTGACAAACCTTTGCCATATTTGCCGATCGAAGAAGATAATCCGTTTCTAGGCTGGCGTGGCATTCGTTTTACATTAGATCACCCAGATATTTTCTTGATCCAGCTGCGTGCAATGTTAAGGGCGAGTGCAGAAAGCGGTAATTTAAGTATTTTGTTGCCAATGGTGTCTGGGGTAAAAGAGCTAGACGATGCCATTAGCTTGATTAATCAAGCCCACAGCGAAGCCGTGTTGCTTGATGATAGAATTCAGTTCCCACAAGTTGGGGTCATGATCGAAGTGCCATCAATGGTGTATTTATTGCCAACGATTGCTCACCGTGTTGATTTTGTTTCTGTCGGGACAAACGATTTAACTCAGTATTTATTAGCGGTAGATAGGAACAATTCGCGCGTAGCGGATGTCTATGAATCTATGCATCCTGCGGTACTGTTAGCGCTTAAGCAAATCCATGAGGTGTGTGATAAATATCAGGTGCCCGTGTGTATTTGTGGTGAGCTAGCGGGTGATCCATTTGGCGCTCTTCTCTTACTTGGGTTAGGGTATACCAGTTTGAGTATGAACACCTCCAACGTGGCTAAGGTGAAATATTTGATTCGTCATAGTCAACAAGAAGAATTAGAAAAATTAGCGGAGCAAGCAATGACAAAATCCTACGGGGAGGACATCCATCAAATGATGCATGACTTCTTCATTCAACAGGGCTTTGCGGGCTTTATCCGTGCAGGTAAAAAGTAGGAAATCGTGACCGTCTCTTTATTTTTGTTATTGTTGGCGCTAGGCGCTTTTGTGGGTGTGATGGCGGGGTTACTCGGTATCGGTGGTGGTTTGATTGTTGTTCCTGCCTTGTTGTATTTGCTTCCTCTTGCTGGAATCTCTCCAGAAATGAGTATGCACATGGCCCTAGCCACTTCGTTAGCGAGTATTATTGTCACGTCAGGCTCATCGGCGATGAATCACCTTAAGCTCGGCAATGTCGATATGTTCGTCGTAAAATGGTTGATGCCAGGTGTGGTTATAGGTGGTTTTGTCGGTGCCAATATTGCTGAGTGGATCCCTACGCACTACTTGCCGAAAGTATTTGGTGTCATTGTTCTTTGCCTGTCAGTACAAATGTTCCGTTCCATTAAAGTTACGAGCAGTAAACCTATGCCGAGCAGCCCGGTGACCGTTGCGTATGGCACGGGGATTGGCGTCGTATCAAGCCTTGCTGGTATTGGTGGTGGTTCACTATCGGTCCCATTTTTAAATAAACACGGGATAGAAATGCGTAAAGCGGTGGGTTCATCTTCCGTTTGTGGTTGCGTGATTGCTATTTCTGGTATGATCGGTTTCATCTTACATGGCTATAAAGTGGAAGGCTTACCTTCATACAGTATTGGCTATGTTTATCTTCCAGCATTATTAGCTATTGCCATGGCCTCGATGCTCACAACAAAAGTGGGTGCGAAGCTGGCAACTAACCTTCCAACTGCGGTATTAAAAAAGATATTCGCGGTGTTCTTAATGTTTGTAGCAGCGACCATGCTGCTCTAAGTTTGTACCCAAGTCATTCTCGCTGAACCAAGCATCTAGAGGTTACTTGGGTATATTTATTTTGTTGTGATAAGAAGAGAATGATTTATGTCTCAGGGATATATTGAATTTCCCAATATTGATCCGGTTTTAATCTCTATTGGTCCTGTTTCGGTTCGTTGGTACGGTTTGATGTACCTTGTGGGCTTTATGTTCGCCCTATGGTTGGCGAACCGACGTGCGGATAAGCCGGGAAGTGGTTGGACACGAGAACAGGTTTCTGATTTGTTGTTCGCAGGCTTCCTTGGCGTGGTGATTGGTGGCCGTGTTGGCTACGTGCTTTTCTACAATTTTGAGCTTTTCCTGGCTGACCCTTTGTATTTGTTTAAAGTGTGGACCGGTGGTATGTCTTTCCACGGGGGCTTACTGGGTGTGATTACCGCGATGTTCTGGTATGCACACAAAAACGGGCGAACGTTCTTCGGCGTTGCCGACTTTATCGCGCCGCTTGTGCCATTTGGTTTGGGTATGGGGCGTTTAGGTAACTTCATGAACAGCGAATTGTGGGGCCGAGTAACGGATGTGCCTTGGGCGATCGTTTTCCCAAATGGCGGTCCACTGCCACGTCATCCATCGCAGCTTTATGAAATGGCGCTTGAAGGTATCGTACTTTTCTTCATCTTGAATTGGTTCATCAAGAAACCTCGTCCTCTAGGTTCTGTTTCAGGGCTATTTTTAGCTGGATATGGTACATTCCGCTTCCTAGTTGAGTACGTGCGCGAACCAGACGCTCATTTGGGTTTATTCGGTGGCTTTATTTCCATGGGACAGATTTTATCCCTGCCAATGGTGGTTATCGGTGTCCTAATGATGGTTTGGGCATACAAACGTGGTCATTACAAAGACGAGTTACCACAAAAGACGAAGTAAGGTATTGGTGTGAAACAGTATTTAGATTTGTGTCAACGCATCGTTGACCAAGGTGTTTGGGTTGAAAATGAGCGTACAGGCAAGCGCTGTCTGACCGTAATCAACGCGGATTTAACCTACGATGTTGCGAACAATCAATTTCCGTTGGTAACCACACGTAAAAGTTTTTGGAAAGCGGCCGTTGCAGAGCTACTAGGGTACATTCGTGGTTACGATAATGCGGAAGATTTTCGTAAGCTGGGCACGAAAACCTGGGATGCCAATGCCAACCTAAATGATGCTTGGTTAAATAATCCATACCGTAAAGGTGAAGACGACATGGGCCGTGTCTACGGTGTCCAGGGGCGCGCATGGGCGAAGCCTGATGGCGGGCATGTTGACCAATTACGCAAGATAGTGGATGACTTAACGCGTGGTGTTGATGATCGCGGTGAAATCTTGAACTTCTACAACCCGGGTGAATTCCACATGGGGTGCTTGCGTCCTTGCATGTATAGCCACCATTTTTCATTGCTGGATGATACGCTTTACCTGAACAGTACTCAGCGTTCGTGTGATGTACCGCTTGGCTTAAACTTCAATATGGTTCAAGTTTACGTGTTCTTGGCGATCATGGCGCAAATCACGGGCAAGAAACCTGGTCAGGCATTTCATAAGGTTGTGAATGCGCACATTTATGAAGATCAGCTTGAACTGATGCGTGATGTTCAGTTGAAGCGTGAACCATTAAAAGCGCCGACGTTCCACATCAATCCAGAGATTAAATCTCTAGAAGATCTGGAAACATGGGTCACACTGGATGACTTTTGGGTTGAAGGATACGAGCATCACGACCCTATTCGTTACCCATTCTCAGTGTAACCAGTGTTGTTCTTCAAGATATGAAAAAAGCTCCGAATGGAGCTTTTTTGCTTTTTCGTACTTTGAAGATATTACTTGAGTGCACTGACAATATAGCGGTGAATAGGGTTGGTCTGCTTCGGTGCAGACAGTGCCGGGCTAATAAACTTGGGTTGGGTGAATATTTGTTTGCTCACTAATGAGTGAATAAGCTCAAAATACTTCAGTTCTGTTTTCCCACATAGCAACAATGAAAAGTCATTGCCCAGTTTATCGTAGGCATTGAGCACCTCTCGGAACCCTCTGAGGTACAAGTAATCCTTCGTCAAACCGCCTCCTCGATACACACGAGCAGTCGTTGTAAATGCTTGAAGGTCAGACGTTTTATACTGTTCTTTTAATAGCATGAACGTATGGCGGAAATCGCGTTCCTTGATCATCGACTCTACCGCCAGGACTCGTAAGGCTAATGTTCTTAGGCGTTTGATACTGAAATGTCCTGACAGATATTCACACAATATAGCCAGCCCTTCTTGGGTGTTGGTATTGGCTGGGCACCCTAAGCTCAGGACCTTTAGCGGTTGTTGACGACCATTAAGCGTAGTAAGAAGGTGTACACCCATTTCATGATGTGCGAGAGCCTCTAACTCATCGGTCGTGATGTATGCTGCGTGGTTAATTTTGACTCGAGATCCCGAAACGAGTGCGTTTGCTAACATCCCATCCAACACCTGTATTTCACACTCATATCCATTACGTTGAGCAAAGTTTTGCATGAAGTGTGCTATCGCGCGGCTATCATGCTGCGGTTTGCTCTCTTCTTCCGTGGGAAGGTGTAAAATGAAATGGGCGTTGGCAATATCTTTGGCGCTCGGCTCTCCGTAATAGCGCAAGGAGTTATAAAGAAACTCTTGTGTACCGATAGTATTCACTTGATCCAATTTATCTGCGTAAGACTGAATCACATCCGCGTACAGCTTTTGTAATTGGGTGTCTTGAATATTTTCTAAAGGCAGTTCATACAGACGTCGCTTTGCGCTGTGAGTATCTAGATTGGTAGTTGAGTATTGGAAGTTAGGCTCTTGAGAGTATTTGTTCTTAATAAAGCGCTCTCTTTCCTGAGCATAATTGAGAGGATTCACGCTACTGAGGATATCAATATCAGCAACCAGTTGAGTTAGGTTTTCGTCTATTGCGAGTAGCTGATCAGAAATAGTGCCATTAAGCTGCGTCATGTTGTCGACTCCAAATGAGGTAGCCCAGCATAAGTATGCTGGTATGGCTCAAATTATCACCAGACAACGAATTTGAACAGCGTCATTAACGCAAAAAAGGCCCCACAATGTGGAGCCTAAACAATAAGCGATGGTATGTAAGTTATTGTTATGTCGTTAGGGCTAAGATCGCGCCTGGTAAAATAACGAATACAGACATTAAGTAGCCACCGACAACAGCTTTGTTCTTGATAGCCATTTCAGAAATCATCTCAGCGCCTTTCACTGGAATTTCACGTAGGAACGGAATACCAAAGATAAACAGTGTTGCCATGATATTAAATACTAGGTGTACCAGAGCGATTTGAAGTGCGAATACCGCAAACTCACCCGATACGGCTGTTGCTGCTAGTAGCGCCGTAATACAAGTACCAATGTTTGCACCTAGCGTGAATGGGTAAATATCACGAACTTTAAGAACGCCTGTACCCACAAGTGGAACCATCAAGCTAGTTGTTGTTGATGAAGATTGTACCAACACAGTCACGATTGAACCCGATACAATACCGTGAATAGGGCCACGACCAATCGCGTTTTTCAAAATTTCACGTGCACGGCCAACCATTAGGCTCTTCATTAGCTTACCCATTACCGTAATTGCAACGAAGATTGTCGCAATACCCAAAACGATAAGCATGATGCCACCAACAGTATCACCGAATGTTGAAAGTGGCTCTTTAATTGCACTCACAACTGGTTTTGTTATTGGCTTAATGAAGTTGAAGCCTTTAATGCTCATATCGCCAGTAGCAAGTAGTGGAGAAACAAGCCAATGAGAAACTTTCTCTAAAATGCCGAACATCATTTCCAACGGAAGGAAAATAGCAACAGCAAGTAAGTTGAAGAAGTCGTGAATAGTTGCGCTTGCAAATGCACGTTTGAACTCTTCTTTACAACGTACGTGACCAAGAGAAACAAGCGTATTGGTCACTGTGGTACCAATATTGGCACCCATCACCATTGGAATCGCGGTTTCTACTGGTAAGCCACCTGCAACCAAACCTACAATAATAGACGTTACAGTACTTGAGGACTGAATTAAGGCTGTTGCCACCAAGCCGATCATTAGACCTGCAACAGGGTGAGCGGCAAACTCAAATAGCACCTTAGCTTGATCGCCAGTTGCCCATTTGAAGCCACTACCAACCATAGATACTGCTAGAAGAAGCAGATACAACATGAATGCCAAGTTAGCCCAGCGTAACCAACGAGCAGTGCTCGAAATTGGCGCCACTGTTGAAGTAGCTTGGTTCATCATAATTTTCTCCGTTGACCTTTCAGTTCATTTTTCGGTCTGTAGTTGAAACTGCGGGCGATGTTAGAGAACAAATATTTCAGTAATATTACAGATTTCTTGCTGTGAGTAATTTTTATTGTTCTTTTTGATAGTGGTGTGAGTAGGGAAAAATGAAGGTTTTTAAATGTTTGAATTTAATGAATAAATTTGGCTTTCGTTTTGTGTGGTTATTGCGTTTTCTTTAGAAAGAAAATGCGCCTCAGTTCAACTTTTATGACAGTATTAATTTTATATATTCGGTAAAACTTATGTTTTTGTAATGTATTGTATGGTTTTGTCGAGTTTATTGTTTGTCTCTGTCACATTTGGTATAAAAAGCATCACTTTCTTTTCGGGACTTGATCATGTCACATCTAAACTACAACCATCTATATTATTTCTGGATGGTGTGCAAACAGGGCTCTGTAACTAAAGCGGCCGATGCGCTTTTCCTAACACCGCAAACCGTGACAGGGCAGATTAAAGCGCTTGAAGAACGCATGAAAGGAAAGTTAACCAAACGAAATGGTCGTACAGTTGAGCCAACTGAGTTAGGGCAACTTGTTTTTAAGTACGCCGACCGAATGTTTGGTTTGAGTTATGAGATGTTAGATATCGTCAATTACAGTCAGCACTCGAACATTCTGTTTGAAGTTGGCGTAGCCGATGCGTTATCTAAGCGCTTGGTCAGTAAAGTACTAATGACGACTGTCCCGGAAGATAACAGTATTCATTTACGCTGTTATGAGTCAACCCACGAATTGCTACTTGAACGACTGTCTCAGCACAAGCTGGATATGATCCTCTCGGATTGTCCCGTTGACTCAACTCAAAGCCCTGGCCTTTATAGCAAAAAGCTAGGTGAGAGCAGCATGAGCTTTTTCGCCTCTTCTGAAATTGAAAATGTGCGTTTCCCTGAGATTCTGGAACAGAAAAAGCTTTTGATTCCTGCAAGCCGAACAGCAATGGGGCGTAAGGTTATTCAGTGGTTTGATCGTCAAGGTCTTCAGCCTAATGTGTTGGGAGAGTTTGATGATGTCGCGTTGATGAAGGCTTTCGCACGGTATCACGATGATGTGATTTTCTTAGCGCCGACCGTATACATGTCGGAGATTGAGGACGACCGAAATCTACAGCTAATTGGTCATGTCGATGGGTTAAAAGAAGAGTACTACGTGATTTTTGCGGAACGAATGATCCAACACCCAGCGGTAAAAAATGTTTGTGATGCTGATTTCAGTCAAATGTTTGAGTAAACCCGTATCGTTGCGCAAATAAATAGATTACTATCAATAAAAATATAATTCTAAATAATACCTAAGTAACTCAAGATACTTGTTTTAGTGAGCAAAACTATTAATTATTGATGGCGCATCAATTCTCCACTTTGGTGGATAATATTGGTGTATCACTAACAACTAAATTAGAGGTTCTAATAATGAAGACTCTGGAAGTGTATCTTGATTTTCTTAGATATATAAATCAGTGCAACACAACAAGCTGGCCAGGGTTGGAATAAGTAAGTTGTAGCTAGAGGTCCAACACATGAATCTACAAGAAATGGAGCAGAACTCCGCAAAAGCCGTCGTGTTGCTCAAAGCGATGGCAAACGAGAGACGCCTACAAATCCTTTGTATGCTGCATAACCAAGAGCTGTCCGTGGGAGAGCTGTGTGCAAAGTTAGAGCTAAGCCAGTCGGCATTATCTCAGCATCTTGCTTGGCTTCGCCGTGATGAGCTAGTCACGACAAGGAAAGAAGCACAAACCGTGTACTACACATTAAAGAGTGATGAAGTGAAAGCGTTAATAAAAACACTGCATAGTCTTTATTGTGCTGAAAGCGCTTAGCGTTAATTACATATACCTAATATATCGTTCATTTTAGGCTGTGAGTCTAACTCGTTGGAATATTTGAGAGTGGCGTTAAACTTTTGATGGTAGAGTTGCTGCGCATCGACCAATTTGCTTTGTTCTCAAGTGTTTTATTGGTGCTTTCCAGTTTGAGCTTTATAAGGTAAATAAGCTGATGCCTTTGAATAGGCGTGCAGAAAAAAGAAAAGCTGGCATTGCCAGCTTTTTTATTAAGAAAATTTTGTAGATATAAAAAAACCGACACAAGGTCGGTTTTTTCTTCACTGTAAAATCAGGACTCTATTAAAGAGCTTTGATTTGTGCAGCGAAACGAGACTTATGGCGAGCTGCTTTATTCTTGTGAATAAGGCCTTTAGTTGCCATGCGGTCTAGGATAGGTGTAACTACAGCGAATGCAGCAGTTGCAGCTTCTTTGTCGCCTGCTTCGATAGCAGCAACAGTTTTCTTCATGTAAGTACGCATCATTGAGCGACGGCTAGCATTGTGCTGACGACGTTTCTCAGCTTGGATAGCGCGCTTCTTAGCAGATTTACTATTTGCCAAGGGTCTAACTCCCAAAAACTTAGTTCTGTGACAATTTAAGGGCGAGGAATATCCCTCATTTGCGCTTAAATGTCAAATGATTTGTGCAAAAACCGATCTAAGCCAAAACAAATTTTGGTAAGAGAGGTTATCGCGGTTAAGATGGCGGGGATTCTAACAGCATTTTTATACCAATGCTAATAATTATCCGC
The DNA here is from genome assembly GCF_021728175.1 of Vibrio sp. A1-1. Classification (NCBI taxonomy): domain Bacteria; kingdom Pseudomonadati; phylum Pseudomonadota; class Gammaproteobacteria; order Vibrionales; family Vibrionaceae; genus Vibrio; species Vibrio sp. A1-1. Next base: position 35,305 of record NZ_JAKKCL010000008.1, on the reverse strand, counting down.
GAAAGGCACACTTATTCCTTACAACCCGCGGATAGATTTTTGACGTCTATTTACAGCACCTGTCAGAGAAACAGTATAGGGTTAGCTGTCTTATGGTGATATTCCGAGGTTACAGTGAGTAAACGACTACTCAAGTCTGGCATGATCGTCAGTGCTATGACATTTATTTCCCGCGTTCTTGGCCTAGTTCGTGATGTTGTAGTGGCAAATTTAATGGGGGCAGGAGCAAGCGCAGACGTCTTTTTCTTCGCCAATAAAATTCCTAATTTTTTACGACGTTTGTTTGCTGAAGGGGCTTTTTCCCAAGCGTTTGTACCTGTTTTAACGGAAAGCCATGCTCAAGGCGACATGGATAAAACTCGGGAACTGATTGCTAGAGCGGCGGGTACGTTAGGGGTGATAGTCTCGATTGTTACCATTTTAGGTGTCCTAGGCTCCGGCGTGGTCACTGCAGTGTTTGGTTTTGGTTGGTTCCTTGACTGGATGCATGGTGGCCCGGCTGCAGCAAAGTTTGAGCTTGCTAGCGTGATGCTCAAAATCACCTTTCCCTATTTATGGTTCATTACCTTTGTCGCTCTATCGGGCGCTATCCTCAATACATTAGGTAAATTTGCGGTCTCCTCCTTTACCCCTGTTTTCCTCAATGTGATGATTATTTTGGCGGCGTGGTTTATCTCGCCGCAAATGGAAATGCCAGAAATAGGGCTTTCTATTGGTGTTTTCTTAGGTGGTTTGGTCCAGTTCTTATTCCAAATTCCCTTCCTTATTAAAGCAGGCGTCATGGTTAAGCCAAAATGGGGCTGGCGCGATCCGGGTGTAGTGAAAATCCGTACTTTGATGATCCCCGCTTTATTTGGCGTATCGGTCAGTCAGATTAACCTGTTGTTTGATACGTTCATCGCCAGTTTTTTGCAAACCGGTTCGATCAGCTGGCTATATTACTCAGACCGCTTATTGGAATTTCCTTTAGGTCTGTTTGGTATTGCGATTGCGACTGTGATTTTACCCGCGCTTTCACGTAAACACGTTGACGCACAAAGTGAAGGCTTCGCGCAAACCATGGATTGGGGGGTGCGCATGGTGATCTTGCTTGGCCTTCCTGCAATGCTTGGTCTGATGGTACTGGCAAAACCTATGCTGATGGTTCTGTTTATGCGAGGTGAATTTTCTCCTCAAGACGTACATCAAGCATCATTGTCGCTTTTTGCCTACGCTTCAGGTTTGTTGAACTTCATGCTGATTAAGGTGCTCGCGCCAGGTTATTACTCGCGTCAAGATACTAAAACGCCAGTAAAGTACGGCATCATTGCGATGGTGACAAACATGGTGTTTAACGCAATTTTTGCGTACTTTTATGGCTACGTTGGTTTGGCTATCGCGACGGCACTTTCGGCGTTCGTAAATATGGCATTGCTGTATCGTGGTCTACATATCGCAGGGGTATACCAAATCACCAAACGAACCGTCTTCTTTATTATACGTTTGGTTATTGCAGGTGCGGCGATGGTGGCTGCGATCTTATGGCAATTGGAAGACATGTCAGTGTGGCTAGATTGGAGCTTTGCTCACCGCAGCGGTGTACTAGGAATGTTGATCGGTCTAGGAGCCGTGGTTTACCTAGTGGTTCTATTTTTAACTGGTGCACGCTTAAAAGACCTAAAAGCTGGGACAGACTAAGGGTGATTAGTATATAATCCGTCAGTTTCACACAGTGTAAAGTAAAAACAGAGGCAGAAAGCAGTATCCAATGGAACTGATTAGAGGCATTCACAATATCACCCCGCGACATCATGGTTGCGTGCTGACTATTGGCAATTTCGATGGTGTCCATAAAGGCCATCAACAAGTATTGCAGCAAGTGTCTGAGCAAGCGGACAGGCTATCATTGCCTTCTGTTGTGATGACCTTTGAACCTCAGCCGATGGAGCTGTTTGCCAAAGATAAGGCACCTGCACGGTTGACGCGATTACGCGATAAGTTCGTGCAATTGAGTAAGCTCGATATTGATCGCTTGCTCTGCGTCAATTTCAATCGTCATTTTGCAAGTTTAACCGCGGAAGAATTTATCCGTGACTTGTTGGTCGAGCGTTTGGGTGTTAAGTTTCTTGTCGTTGGTGATGATTTCTGCTTTGGCAAAGGCCGAACTGGCAACTTTGCAATGCTGCAGGAAGCAGGGGAAAAGTACGGTTTTGATGTCGTGAGTACCCAGAGCTTTTGTTTACAACAATTACGTGTCAGCAGTACGGCTATCCGTCAAGCGCTGGCGCGTGACGATTTGCATTCCGCGCAACAGATGCTGGGAAGAAACTACAGCATCAGCGGTCGTGTTTCTCACGGAAGAAAGCTGGGAAGAACGATAGGTTTTCCTACTGCGAATATTCCTTTGAAACGCTGTGTTTCTCCGGTCTCCGGAGTCTATGTTGTTCAAGCGCTTGGCTTAGGAAATAAGCCAATTGGTGGTGTCGCTAATATTGGTCAAAGACCGACTGTCAATGGCGTTCGCCAGCAGTTAGAAGTACACTTATTCGACTTTCATGCCAATTTATATGGCAAGCAACTAGAAGTGGAACTTTTGCATAAACTTCGAGATGAGCAAAAGTTTGAGTCGTTTGAAGCACTTAAACAACAAATCGAATTGGATGCTGAAGCAGCAAGGGTGTGGCTGCGTCAGCTTAAGCGTTGAGCGGTTTATTCCACCGTTCAACATAATGTCTAATTTTCGCCCAATATAACGGAATTAAGAATCGATGAGTGAGTATAAAGATACCCTGAACTTACCTGAAACAGGGTTTCCAATGCGCGGCAATCTGGCCAATCGTGAGCCAGAAATGCTTAAGCGTTGGTACAAAGAAGATCTTTACGGTGAAATCCGTAAAGCTAAGAAAGGCAAAAAGTCATTCGTATTGCACGATGGCCCTCCTTACGCAAATGGTGACATTCATATTGGTCACGCACTAAACAAGATTCTTAAAGACATTATTATTAAATCCAAAACACTTTCAGGTTTTGACGCACCTTACATTCCTGGCTGGGATTGCCACGGTCTACCTATTGAATTAATGGTAGAGAAAAAAGTAGGCAAGCCAGGCCAAAAAGTGACGGCAGCAGAATTCCGCGAGAAATGTCGTGAATACGCAGCAGGTCAGGTTGAAGGTCAGAAAGAGAGCTTCAAACGCCTTGGTATCATGGGTGAGTGGGACAAGCCATACCGCACTATGGATTTCGCAACTGAAGCGAACATTATTCGTGCTCTTGGTAAGATCGCAAGCAATGGTCACCTGCTAAAAGGTTTCAAACCTGTTCACTGGTGTACAGACTGTGGTTCTGCTCTTGCTGAAGCGGAAGTAGAATACAAAGATAAAGTATCGCCATCTATCGACGTTCGTTTTAAAGCGGCTGACGAAGCGGCACTGTTGTCTAAGTTTGAGCTGACTGAAGGTCATGAAGGTAAAGGCGATATCTCTATTGTCATCTGGACGACAACTCCTTGGACGCTTCCTGCGAACCGTGCTGTGTGTCTACGTGATGACCTTGAGTATGTACTTATCCAAGTTGAAGGCGAGCAACCTGAACGTATCATCGTTGCAGCTGAACTAGCGAAAGACGTGATGGACCGTGCTGGTATCGAGCACTTCCACAACCTTGGTTTTGCTAAAGGTGCGGAGCTTGAGCTTTCTCAATTCCAACACCCATTCTACGATTTCACTGTACCGGCGATCCTGGGTGATCACGTTACGACTGATTCAGGTACTGGCGTTGTTCACACTGCACCTGGTCACGGTCAAGAAGACTTCGCGGTTGGTAACAAGTACAACCTAGAAGTAGCAAACCCAGTTGGTTCAAACGGTGTTTACCTACCAGATACAGAGCTATTTGCTGGTCAGCACGTATTTAAAGCGAACGATGCGGTAGTAGAAGTACTGAAAGAAAAAGGTGCACTACTACACCACCACGCTTACGAGCACAGCTACCCACACTGTTGGCGTCATAAGACTCCAATCATCTTCCGTGCTACGCCTCAATGGTTCGTTTCTATGGACCAAGCGGGTTTACGTACAAAAGCACTAGAAGCCATCAAAGGTGTTCAGTGGATGCCAGAGTGGGGGCAAAGCCGTATCGAAGGTATGATCGAAGGTCGCCCTGAGTGGTGTATCTCTCGTCAACGTACTTGGGGTGTGCCAATCGCTCTGTTTGTTCATAAAGAAACAGCAGAACTTCATCCAAACACACTAGAGCTGATTGAAAAAGTCGCTAAGCTGGTTGAAGAGAAAGGCATCCAAGCATGGTGGGATGTCGACGCAGCTGAACTACTAGGTGCTGACGCTGACCAATACGAAAAAGTACTAGATACGCTAGACGTATGGTTCGATTCAGGTGTCACTCACTTCTCCGTTGTTGATGCTCGTGAAGAGTACAACGGCAACAGTGCAGACCTATACCTAGAAGGTTCTGACCAACACCGTGGTTGGTTCCAGTCTTCTCTAATTTCATCTATCGCGATGAAAGACGAAGCGCCTTACAAACAAGTACTGACACACGGTTTCGTGGTTGATGGTCAGGGTCGTAAGATGTCTAAATCTATCGGTAACGTGGTTGCGCCAAAAGACGTAACTAACAAGCTAGGTGCTGACATTCTTCGTCTATGGGTTGCTTCTACCGATTACACTGGTGAAGTTGCGGTTTCGGATGAAATCCTAAAACGCAGTGCAGATGCTTACCGTCGTATCCGTAACACGTCTCGCTTCTTCCTAGCTAACCTGAGCGGCTTCAACCCAGAAACAGACATCGTTCCTGTTGAAGAGATGGTTGCGCTAGATCGCTGGGCAGTTGGTCGTGCGCTAGCAGCACAAGAAGAGATTGTTAAAGCATACGAAGAGTACAACACACACGGTGTAACTCAGCGTCTAATGCAATTCTGTTCAATCGAAATGGGTTCTTTCTACCTAGACGTAATCAAAGACCGTCAGTACACAGCAAAACGTGGCGGTAACGCTCAACGTAGCTGTCAGACAGCACTTTACTACATCGTAGAAGCGCTAGTTCGTTGGATGGCGCCAATCATGTCGTTCACTGCAGATGAAATCTGGAACGAAATGCCAGGCGAGCGCGACAAGTTCGTATTCACTGGTGAGTGGTTCGACGGCCTATTCGGTCTTGCTGAAGGTGAAGAGCTGAACAACGAATTTTGGACTGAGATCCAAGCGGTTCGTGGTGCAGTAAACAAACTTCTAGAAGATGCGCGTAAAGAGAAAACCATCGGTGGTGCGCTACAAGCTGAAGTGACTCTATTTGCTGATGACGCTTTAGCGGCGAAGATCAACAAACTTGAAGATGAACTGCGCTTTGTTCTACTGACCTCTGCGGCGAAAGTTAAGCCTCTAGGTGAGAAGACTGATGCAGCACAAGCCACGGATATCGAAGGCTTGTTTGTTGAAGTAGCAGCAGCTGAAGGCGAGAAGTGTGATCGTTGTTGGCACCACACGCCAGACGTAGGCACAATTGAAGGTCACGAGAAAATCTGTGGTCGTTGTGTGTCTAACGTAGAAGGCGAAGGTGAAGTACGTAAATTCGCGTAATTACCTAGAACGACTGAACTTTTTTTAAAATTAACAGCCCCAGTATTTACTGGGGCTGTTTGTAGGTAAAGTAATGAGTGAAAAAGCACTGTCTTTAAAGCAATCTGGTATTCGCTGGTTATGGTTAGCGGTGGTTATCTTTTTAGCTGATATTGGCATTAAGTATGTTGTAATGAACAACATGGGATATGGCTGGGCAAACCGCATAGAAATTTTGCCATTCTTTAATCTTTTGTACGTGCATAACTATGGTGCTGCTTTTAGCTTTTTGAGTGATCAAGCGGGCTGGCAACGTTGGTTATTTACAGGTATTGCTTTTATCGTTACAGGTCTTTTGACTTACTGGATGAGCAAACTACCAGCGAAAGAGAAATGGAATAAGATTGCTTATGCCATGATTATTGGTGGCGCAGTAGGCAACGTATTCGACCGAGTAATACATGGGTTTGTCGTGGATTATTTGGACTTTTTCTGGGGTAATTATCACTGGCCAGCGTTCAACCTTGCAGACATGGCGATCTGTATTGGTGCCGCGATGATTATTCTTGACGGCTTTCGAAAGAAAGACAAGGAGAAAGCCTAAGTAGTGGCAGTGTATATTGCGAAAAGTTGAATAACCCTAAGCGTCGCCCGTTGATTCGAGCGACGCTTTTTATTATGTTGGAGCGCCAATCAGCATATCAATGTACAAAAAGACCAAGCTGACAGCGTAATAACCCAAGAACAAGGAAGCAGTAACGTGACAACAATAACCAATGAATCTGTAGTAACCCTTCACTTTACGATTAAAATGAAAGACGGATCGGTTGCGGATAGTACTCATAACATGGGTAAACCAGCGAAATTTGTTATGGGTGATGGCAGCTTGAGTGAAAACTTTGAGCAGTGCTTGATAGGCCTCGAAACAGGCGCACAAAAAGCGATTGAGCTAAAAGCAGAAGACGCGTTTGGCATGCCAAACCCAGACCATGTACACCATATGGATCGCACTAAGTTTGTAGGTGATGCAGAAGTAGAAGTGGGTACAATCATGGCGTTCAGTGGTCCTGATGGTATGGAAATCCCGGGCATTATTACAGAGATTGCTGGCGATTCAGTCACTGTGGACTTCAACCATCCTCTAGCGGGACAAGACGTGACTTTCGAAGTTGAAATTTTGTCAGTAGAATAGCGAACCCAATAAAGATAATTTCCATGAGCAATGAAATGAAAATCCTATTAGCTAACCCACGCGGCTTTTGTGCTGGTGTAGACCGTGCGATTAGCATCGTAGAGCGTGCGCTAGAGATGTATCAGCCACCGATTTATGTTCGTCATGAGGTGGTGCATAACCGTTTTGTGGTTGAAGGGCTAAAACAACGTGGCGCTGTCTTCGTTGAAGAGCTGCATGAAGTGCCAGACAACAACATTGTGATTTTTTCTGCTCATGGTGTATCGCAGGCGGTTCGTCAGGAAGCCAAGCAGCGAGATTTGACGGTATTTGACGCGACGTGCCCGTTGGTAACCAAAGTGCATATGGAAGTAGCGCGAGCAAGCCGCCGCAATATGGAAGTGGTTCTGATTGGTCACGCAGGTCACCCTGAAGTGGAAGGCACAATGGGGCAGTACGCGAGTGAAACCGGTGGTATGTACTTGGTTGAAACCCCGGCCGATGTTGAGAAACTGAAGTCGATTGTGAAAGATCCATCTGATCTTCATTACGTAAGCCAAACGACACTTTCTGTAGATGAAACTGCCGATGTTATCGAAGAGCTACGCCGCGTCTTCCCAGATATCCAAGGACCACGTAAAGACGATATCTGTTACGCGACACAAAACCGCCAAGATGCCGTACGTGAATTAGCGGGTGACGTAGATGTGATGGTTGTGGTGGGTTCTAAAAACTCATCAAACTCTACACGTCTTAAAGAGCTAGCTGAAAAGCTAGGGACACCTGGCTACTTAACCGACTGTCCGGAAGATATCAAACCTGAGTGGTTCGAAGGCAAAACAAAGGTCGGCGTGACTGCGGGAGCATCTGCTCCGGAAGAGCTCGTCAATCAGATTCTAGAGCGAATCAAAGAACTCGTCGGTGCCGAAGCGGTCGATGAAGTACTTGGTCGCGAAGAGAATATGTTCTTTGAAGTACCTAAAGAACTGCAAATCAAGCAAGTGGATTAATCTCCATTTATCGAATATTCAAAAGGCGACCAGTGGGTCGCCTTTTTTACATCTCTCTCAGTTCATTTAGGTAATCACGAATTTGGTCTTTTCCTAAACCATCGATAATCATATCGGACATCTTCGTGATTCTTCGCTCAAGCGACTGAGCAACCCTTTCGCAATGTGCGTACACCTCTTCATCAGAACCTTCAGTCGGAAAGGCATCGACTTGCCAGTTTACTCGAACGCCACCCGCAAGCCACTGAGGAGCTGCCTCTTGATGTAAAGAGTCACAGAGAATAATAACGATGTCAGGAAGAAACTGAGTTCGCTCTTCCCATGAGTGGGTGTGGATATGTGGAATGGGAAGTTGGTGGTCATCTAAATATTTTTGCACCACCGGGTGAACTTTGCCTGTGGGATGAGAGCCACCGCTGGCGACACTAAAATCTGCTGGCAGGATATGGGTTGCGATCGACTCAGCGAGCACACTTCGTCCAGCATTGTGCTTACATATGAACAAAACTTTATACATCATCGCCTCGTCTTTTCGGAGCGTCTTATTTATACGCTAGCGGAAACTCAGCGGTGATGTGTGAACTTTTTGTGTTAGTGGCTAATGCCCAGCATCTCTTTGAGCACTTTAAGGTAGCGGCGGCTTACTGGTATCTCAAAGCCAGTTTTGGTGATGATTTCTGCTAATCCGTTTTCGAGTAATTTGATTTCGCTGATGGCCTTAATGCTGACTAAGTATTGGCGATGACAGCGTACCAGTGGGGTTTTCTCTTCTAGCGTTTTTAATGTCAGTTGAGTGCTCGCGGCTTGGCTGGTGGAGCGTACATGCACGCCGCTGATGTCACTGTATGCACATTCTACCGTGTCGGTGGCCATGATAACGATACGGTTGTGCCCGATGCACGGAATCTGATCTAAAGTATCGGGCGTAATAGCAGACAGCTGTTGAGTTAGGGCTGATTGACTAATGACTTTATTTAGCCGTTTGACCGTTTTGGTTAAACGGCATGGGTCGACAGGTTTGAGCAAGTAATCAAAGGCGTTGTCTTCAAATGCTTGAATTGCATACTGGTCGTAAGCCGTGACAAAAACCACATAAGGCATGGTTTCTGGATCAAGCATTCCAAGTAGTTCAATCCCAGTGACTTGAGGCATTTGGATATCGAGAAACACCACATCAGGTTTGAGCTCATTGATTTTTTTTAGGCCAAGGATCGCGTTTGAGGCATTGCCCACGACTTCAACTTGGCCTGTTTCATCCAATAACTCTGTCAGCTCTTCACGAGCAAACTGTTCATCATCAATGACGAGTGCGGTTAACATCCAACATTACCTTTATTGCTTCAGCGTGCTTTTATGATTTTGGGGGAATGATAAAGCTCATTTTAGTAAATTGATGTGGCTCGCACGTAATTTTTAGCGATGCATCACGCCCAAATTGATTAGTGAGACGTTTGTCGACAATTTCCAAACCTAGCCCGGAGTGGTTTTCTTTTGGCGGTTCAAAACTGCCTGCATTGTCTTCGACAGTAATCAAATGACCTTGTGGGTGGGCTTCGCTGTATATATGAACTTTACCACCTTCAAGCATGTTTGAAATGCCGTGCTTAATGGCATTCTCAACCAAAGGCTGGAGTGTAAAGCTTGGCAATTTGATGTCCAGCAATTCAGGTTGAATATCGATTTCAACCTCTAAGCGGTCCGTAAAACGAGCTTTTTCGATGCTCAAGTACGAGTTCACATGTGCAAGCTCTTCCTTTAGCGTCACGGTATTAATGTTCTGCTTTAAATTGCTGCGGAAGAAGTGCGATAAATTTTGGATTAGCTCGCGCGCTTTGTCAGGATCACGACGAGTAATCGCACTAATAGTATTGAGTGCATTAAACAAAAAGTGTGGATTCACCTGAGCGTGAAGCAGTTTGATTTCTGCTTGAGCGAGTAAGGCTTGTTGTTGTTGGTAATCGCCATACAGGATTTGGCTAGAGAGAAGCTGAGCTATCCCTTCCGCCATTGACATGTTGGCCGTGGAGAACAATTTACGCTTCGGTTCATACAGCTTTATGGTACCAATGACCTCTTTTCCCGCACGTAGTGGGATGATCAGCGCGGAGCCAAGTTTGCAGTCTTTTGCGATGGAACATTGGTATGGACGTTCTGCGCCATCAAGATAAATGATGTCGTTTTTCTCCATGGAATCCAATGTGCTTTGCGATGAAATCGGCGTGTTCGGTTTATGGTGATCATCGCCAATGCCCACAAACGCCAAGATTTTTTCTTGGTCGGTAATCGCGACAGCGCCCACTTTGGTTTCTTCGTAAATAATACGTGCGATTTTCTCTGCGTTTTCGGTGTTGAAGCCGTTGCTTAGAATTCCCACTGAGCGATCAGCAATGGTGAGTGCTCGACGCGAAAACGTCGCAGAAAACTTTTCAAAGATCGCTTTTCTGTCTTGCAGGATACTCATGAACAATGCCGCACCAAATGAGTTCGCGATGATCATCGGTGCTGCAATGGCAGACACCAGCTCATAGGCTTGATCAAAGGGTTTAGCGACGGCGAGCAGCAAAATCATTTGCACCACTTCAGCAACAAACGTGACGCTGAATACGACGCTTGGATTAAACAGCAATGCGCCTTTATTTCGCTTGATAAGGTAAACGTGGAGCAAGCCACCAATTACACCCTCGGCGGTGGTTGAAATTGCGCAGGCGAGGTCAGTAAAGCCACCAAGAGAGTATCGATGGATGCCACCAGTAAATCCGACGGCGAAACCCACCACTGGGCCACCAAACAGCCCGCCCATGACCGCGCCGATCGCTCGAGTATTGGCAATAGCGTCGTTGATATGCAGACCGAAATAGGTGCCGAGAATACAAAAGCCAGAGAAAAGTACGTAACAAATTAGGCGGTGGCTTAAGCGCGAAGAAATACTCAGCAAAGGTAAGATGATTGGCGTTTTACTTAGCATGTAAGCCAAAACTAAGTACACACACATCTGTTGTAAAAGGGAGATGACCAGTTCCATAGTGAACCTAACCTAGAATCAATGTTGTTATTGTATACCTAAGTAACCTTAAGATGCTTGGCTCAGAGAGATAAGAACAGCTAAGTAAATGATGCTGCGCTGTGCTTTCTGAATCTTAAAGTGACTTGGGTATAAAACAAAAAGAGCCTGCAATTGGCAGGCTCCTATCTTAGTCACTCAGATGTGACGAGTATTACGCTGTTTCTGATACGGCTTGTGGTTTCTCTTCGTCAGCCAGTTCAGTTTCTCCTTTACCCTTAGAGGTTTTGATAACGTAACCTGTCACAGCTAGGGCAAACACAATACCGACGATAGTTGATAGTTGCATTGGCAGACCAAAACCTAGCGAGCTGTTGTTTAAGATGAACGTGACACATACCGTGGTCATGAAGATAGCAGGGATAGTGGTAATCCAGTGCAGCTTGTTGTGACGTAGTAGGTAAGCGGACGCAGTCCAAAGCATCATTACTGCTGTTGTTTGGTTAGCAAAACCGAAGTAGCGCCAGATAATGCCGAAGTCTACTTGAGTTAAGATACCGCCGATAACGAACAGTGGAAGTGCCATCAGTAGGCGGTTACGTAGCGTCTTTTGTTCCATGTTGAAGTATTCAGCAAGGATCAGACGGCTTGAACGGAATGCTGTATCGCCAGACGTAATTGGTAGGATAACCACACCTAGGAACGCAAGGATACCACCGAACACACCAAGCAGACCAAATGATGCGCTGTATACCACGTTACCAGGACCACCGTTTTTCACAGCTTCTGATAGTGCGTCTAGAGAGCCGAAGAAAGACAGAGCGATAGCACACCAGATTAGCGCGATAACACCTTCACCAATCATTGCTCCGTAGAAAACGAAACGACCGTTTTTCTCGTTTTCCATACAACGCGCCATCAGTGGAGACTGAGTCGCGTGGAAGCCAGAGATAGCGCCACATGCAATAGTGATGAACAATGCAGGCCATAACGGCATGTCATTTGGGTTGAGGTTAGAGAACATGTCCGAAACTTGGAAGTCACCCATTACTGTGTGTTCGCTAGAAAACGCAACGGCTGTCATTAGGCCAACAGACATAAAGATAAGTAGAGCGCCAAACAGTGGGTAGAAGCGGCCAATGATTTTATCGACAGGAACAATCGTCGCAATGATGTAGTAAGCGAAGATAGCGATAACCATTGTAGTCATGCTTACGCTCAAGCTTGTTTGATCATTGATGAGGTTAGTAATCATGCCTGCAGGTGCAGAAACGAACACTACGCCAACAAGAAGCAGTAGGACAATGGCAAAAATATTCATAAAGTGTTTTGCGCCATTACCTAGGTAGCGACCTGTGATAGTAGGTACAGATGCGCCGCCGTTACGCACTGAAAGCATGCCTGAGAAGTAATCGTGTACTGCGCCAGCAAAAATACAACCGACAACAATCCAAAGCATTGCCGCTGGACCGTATAGTGCACCCATGATTGGGCCGAAAATTGGACCAACACCAGCGATGTTAAGTAGCTGAACTAGATAAACTTTCTTTGTTGACATTGGAACGAAGTCAACACCGTCCGATTTGGTGTGAGCAGGCGTTTGGCGTTTTTCATTGATGCCGAAAATCTTCTCGACGAAAGCGCCGTAGATGAAGTATCCGCCGATTAGGGCTGCGACACAGGTTAGAAACCACATCATAGCAATTGTCCTTGGTCTTAGTTGGGTAGGGTAATTTTTTAATCTCAGGATGCATGTTATGCGTCACTTGTGTTAAATGCATTCGGTTAGTAGATGAGTGGTCGAATAGAGCACTGAGTGGTCGATATACTGCTTGAGCGGTTTTTAAAAATGGCGAATGGTTGATTGCAGTAGTGAGCGGCTGATTTGAGGCGTCAGTGGTTTAATCTGCAAGCTAAGCGGCAAACGCCAATAATTAGTGGTAAGCTTATTTTTGAAAACAATTGCTTAAGGAAGAACCATGAAAAAGGCAACGTTAGGTTTGGCGCTGGCTTTACTTGCAGGATGCGCTGCAACGACGGAAGATCTTGCCAAGTCAGGAGATTGGCATCAGATCGGATATCAAGATGGTGTAGCCGGACACACATCACGCACGATGAGCGAGCTGCGTGAGTTGGGTAGCGTTAAGCAAAGTGACTACGACCAAGGTTATTTAGAGGGTCTACGTGAATACTGTAACCCTGCTTTTGCGTATCAAATGGGGTTATCTGGTCAGTATTATGAAGGAGTTTGTGAAGGTACTGAGCAAGCACAAAAATTCCGTATGGAATGGCAGCGTGGCTGGAATGAGTACTCAAATTAATAGTCAATAAAGCCGCTGTGATACTGTCTGCATAACATAAATGTGGCAAAATTTCTATTGTTAAACTATGTTCATATTGCTTGATAGTGAGCACAGAAAAAAGGAATCACATTATGTCAACGCAAATGGCTGGTGGCTGGAGTCCATTTAATGAACTCAAAGCAGAGGATAAAGAAGTATTTGCTAAAGGTATCGAGGGGTTTGTCGGCGTCAAATACTCCCCTTTGGTTGTGGCTACTCAAGTCGTAGCCGGACAAAACTATGCGTTTTTCTGTAATGCAGAAGTTGTCTACCCTGGAGCACAACCATACCCAGCAATGGTTCATATGTTCAGCGACCTTGAAGGTAAAGTCGGTATTACTCACATTGAACGATTGAACTACTAAATTAAGCCATAAAAGGCGCCTGACTTTTAAATAAGTGAGGCGCTTTATTGATTAAGATTGATTCGCTTGATCGATCACGACTTTTCTTAAATATCCTTGTTTGGCTTTCAGTTGCTCAGTCGCGCTTTCTTTATCCAGCCCGGTTAAAATCATCAAAATCGCTAACTTGGCGTCGTAGTCCGTTTCTTTGAGCGCAGTTTTAGCCTCTTGGTTAGTACAATCTGTTGCTTGCATAACAATACGAGCCGCTCTTGCAACTAGCTTTGCATTCGTCGCTTTCACATCTACCATTAAGTTCTGATAACTTTTGCCTAGGCGAATCATGCTTGCAGTAGTGAGCATGTTCAGGACGAGCTTTTGCGCCGTCCCTGATTTTAAGCGAGTGGATCCCGTTAACGCTTCAGGTCCAACAACGGGGCTGATCGCAATATCGGCAATATCTGCAATCGGAGAGTCAGGGTTACAAGATAGTGCTACAGTGGTGGCACCAAGTTCGTTCGCATACTCTAAGCCACCGATCACATACGGTGTCCGTCCACTTGCCGCAATACCAACGACGACATCGTGTTGTGTTAGCGCATTCTCTTTAAGATCTTGCTCGCCTAGTGCAGGATCGTCCTCTGCCCCTTCTTTCGCGCGGAACATTGCCTCTTTTCCACCCGCAATAATACCAACGACCATCTCTGGATCCGTGCCAAAAGTTGGTGGGCATTCTGAAGCGTCCAAGACGCCGAGCCGACCACTGGTGCCTGCACCGATGTAAAACAACCGACCTCCGACCTTAAATGCTTCCGTGATCTTATCAACGGCTTGAGCGATCTCTGGTAGCACTTTCTCGACCGCAATTGGGACGAGTTTATCTTGTTGGTTTAAACGCTGCACAATATCGAATGAAGGAAGAAGATCGATATCCATTGTTTCAGGATTTCGACCTTCAGAGACAAGGTGAGAAAGAGCCGCAATAAGCGCGTCATTTGTCATAGTAATTTAAGCCTTCGTGATTAATTTTTTGAGTAGAGTACGCCAAGTGAAGCGAGACGACTTCCCCCTGTGACTTCCGGTAAATTGCTAGGGAGGCTATGAATATAGCGCTGCGCAAGCCAAGCAAATGCCATGGCTTCCATGTAGTCACCATCAACGCCTTTTTCTGCCGTTGTCGCAACGTGCCATTGTGGCAATAACTTAGTCAATCGCTGCATTAAAAGTGGGTTTCTTGCTCCACCGCCACAGACCAATAGTTGAGGCGTGATGCCATGAGAAAACTTGTCGACTTCGTTGGCAATGGTAATCGCAGAGTATTCGCAGAGTGTACGCTGTACGTCTTCGGTTGGTAAATTGTAATGAGCCAGTTGCTGATGCAGCCAGTCAATATTGAACAGTTCTCGCCCGGTACTTTTAGGTGCTGGCATGGCGAGATAAGCTTCTTTAAGTAATTGAGTCAACAAAGTAGCGTTTACCGTTCCTTTCAGTGCAAATTGTGCATCTTTGTCGAAGCTTTGCCCAGTGTGCAGCGCACACCACGCGTCCATCAACATGTTGCCCGGGCCTGTGTCATAGCCAATGACTGGTTGCTCGGGATGCAGTACAGATATGTTGGCAATGCCACCGATGTTCAGCACGACGGTGGTGGAATCTTGCATGGCAAAGATACTTTTATGAAAAGCGGGAACCAGCGGTGCACCTTGACCACCTAGCGCCATATCTTTACGTCGAAAATCTGCAACCGTATCAATCCCTGTTTTCACTGCGATGATGTTGGCATCACCCAACTGAGTGGTAAAGGGTAACTCTCCAGTAGGTTGGTGGAATACCGTTTGACCGTGATTACCAATCGCACGAATTTGTTCCGCGACGTAGCCAGACTTATTGAGCAGTTGTAAAACGGCGTCAGCGAAGAGGTGGCCAAGTTGGTGATCCAATTCACCTATGGCTTTTAAATTTGTGGCTTGACCGGTACAAACAGATAACAGCATTTCTTTCAGTGCCGTGGGCATTGGGTAATCGTCGTGTGCAACCAGACGAACGTGCTCATCACTTATTTCAACCAGAGCGGTATCAACGCCGTCCATACTCGTTCCAGACATCACACCAATGTACAGTTCGTTAAATTTCATAGCCGATCTCGTCAATTCTTCATTCACTTATTGTAAAGCAAATCTGAAGCGAATAACCTCATCGAATACGAGATATTCAGCCGATTTTGAGGAGAAAACATGGGACCGTTATGGGTTGACGTCGCGGGTTATGAACTGACCGCTGAAGACAAAGAAATTCTGGAACATCCTACGGTTGGTGGCTTAATTCTATTTGCTCGCAACTATCATGATAGTGAACAGCTTCAAGCACTTACTCAATCAATCCGCAGGGCAGCCAAGCGCCCGATTTTGATCGGTGTGGATCAAGAAGGGGGGCGAGTACAACGCTTCCGTGAAGGTTTCTCGTTGATCCCTGCAGCCGAAGAATACGCCAAACATCAAAATGGTGAAGAGTTAGCACGTATGGGCGGTTGGCTAATGGCAGCGGAGTTGATAGCACACGACATTGATTTAAGCTTTGCACCCGTGCTCGATAAAGGTCATCAATGTAAAGCGATCGGTAACCGAGCATTTGGCGAAGATGCCGATACCATTCTTCGATTTAGCACCGCTTACATGCAGGGCATGAAGAGCGTTGGAATGGCAACAACAGGCAAACACTTCCCGGGTCACGGTGGTGTGATTGCTGACTCACACTTAGAAACGCCATACGACGAGCGCAGCGACATTTTTGAACAAGACATGGCTATCTTTAAAGCGCAAATTGATGCCGGTATTTTAGATGCCATGATGCCTGCTCACGTGATTTTTCCGAACTACGACTCTCAGCCTGCGAGTGGTTCAGAATACTGGTTGAAACAAGTTTTGCGACAGCAACTCGGTTTTAAAGGCTTGGTTTTCTCCGATGATCTGACGATGGAAGGCGCTGCCATCATGGGTGGTCCTGCCGAGCGTGGGGCTCAAGCCTTGAAAGCCGGTTGCGATATGCTATTGATGTGTAATAAGCGTGAAGCACACATTGAGGTGTTGGATAACTTGCCAGTATCAACAGTGCCACTGGCGGATGCGTTACTGAAAAAACAGTCGTTTTTTCTAAGCGATCTCAAGTTATCTCAAGAGTGGAAAGCGGCGAGTGAAGCGATGAAACGCTTGACCAGCTAAACCTCTTGTAAACGATTCAAAACACCGATTAGAAGCCAAAGTTAATTATACTTTGGCTTTTTATTTGTCTGTAAACAATTATTTACACCAAATGTTTTTTATTGTGTACGCTTGTTTTTCTTTTTTAGCCTGTTATCTTGTCGTTAAAGCTTAGTTGTCTCACCAAGGATTTGGTTGGGTGTAAAAATAAATGTACAGGTTAGAGTTATGCAGAAAAGTGAGTTGAGCAATATTAATATTAGCGAAGAGCAGGTTCTTATTACCCCAGAGGAGCTAAAAACCAAGCTTCCTTTGAGTGAAAAAGCGCGCCGCTTTATTCAAGAGTCTCGCCAAACTATCGCTAATATTATTCATAAAAAGGATCATCGCCTGCTGGTTGTATGTGGTCCATGTTCTATCCACGACGTGGAAGCGGCGAAGGATTACGCAAAACGTCTTAAAGCGCTCTCTGAACAACTAAGTGACCAACTGTATATTGTTATGCGTGTTTACTTTGAAAAACCACGCACCACGGTCGGCTGGAAAGGGCTGATTAACGATCCGCACCTCGATGGCAGCTTCGATATTGAACATGGTCTGCATGTTGGACGCGAACTGCTAGTGGAATTGGCCGAGATGGAAATCCCGCTCGCGACTGAAGCTCTGGACCCAATTAGCCCACAATACTTGGCGGATACTTTTAGTTGGGCTGCGATCGGCGCACGTACTACGGAGTCACAAACTCACCGTGAAATGGCAAGTGGCCTGTCTATGCCAATTGGTTTTAAAAATGGCACGGATGGTAGTTTGGCAACCGCAATCAATGCGATGCAAGCTGCGTCTTCTAGCCACCGTTTTATGGGGATCAACCGTGAGGGACAAGTAGCGCTATTGACCACTCAGGGTAATGCTAATGGGCATGTGATCTTACGTGGTGGCAAGCAAACTAACTACGACTCAGTATCAGTTACCGAGTGTGAGCAAGAAATGGCTAAGTCTGGTCTTGATGCATCACTAATGGTGGATTGCAGTCACGCCAACTCACGTAAAGATTACCGTCGCCAGCCATTAGTCGCGGAGGATGTGATTCATCAAATCCGTGAAGGCAATAAATCTATTATCGGTCTTATGATTGAAAGCCATATCAATGAAGGAAATCAATCTTCTGACTTAGCTCTTGAAGAGATGAAATACGGTGTATCTATCACTGACGCATGTATCAATTGGGATTCAACTGAGGCACTATTACGTCATGCACATGAAGAGCTAGTGCCTTTCTTAGAAAATCGTCTAAAGGCTAATTAATACAGGATTTAAGGAACATCAATGGCAGTTGAACTTAACGCGTTACGCGATCAGATTGATGCAGTCGACAAGCAAATGTTGGAGCTATTGGCTCAGCGTTTAGCGCTGGTAGAGAAAGTTGGGGAAGTAAAAAGCGAACATGGTTTGCCTATTTATGCCCCTGATCGTGAAGCGGCGATGCTGGCTTCTCGCCGAGCAGAAGCTGAGAAAATGGGAATTCCTCCACAGCTTATTGAAGATATTCTGCGTCGTACCATGCGTGAGTCTTATGCCAGTGAAAAAGACTCCGGTTTTAAGTGTTTGAACCCTGAATTACGCTCAGTGGTCATTATTGGTGGTAATGGCCAGTTAGGCGGCCTGTTTGGACGTATGTTCAAGCTATCTGGTTATCAAGTCAAAGTGCTTGGTAGCAAAGATTGGGATCGTGCGGATGACATCCTAAAAGATGCGGGCCTGGTGGTGGTTACTGTGCCAATTCACCTAACAGAAGGTGTGATTGAAAAGCTAGGTAATCTGCCACAAGACTGCATTCTGTGTGACCTGACTTCTATCAAATCTAAGCCACTGCAAGCAATGTTGAATGTGCACCAAGGACCGGTGGTTGGTTTACACCCAATGTTTGGTCCAGATGTGCCGAGCCTTGCCAAGCAGGTTATTGTGTACTGTGATGGCCGTGGAAATGATCAATACCAATGGTTGCTGCAACAGTTTGGTATTTGGGGCGCGAGTTTGTGTCAGATTGATGCGCAAGAGCACGATCATGGCATGACGTTAATCCAAGCGCTGCGTCACTTCACCTCATTTGCTTACGGCATGCATCTAAGCAAAGAGAACCCGAACATTGAGCAACTGTTAAAGTTGAGCTCACCAATCTACCGCCTGGAGTTGGCGATGGTAGGGCGTCTGTTTGGTCAGGATCCAAACCTCTACGGTGACATTATTCTCTCATCGCAAGAAAACATCGACATGATTAAGCGATTCCACCAACGCTTCGGCGAAGCACTTGCGATTTTGGATAGCAAAGATAAAGCCAAATTTGTCGAAAGCTTTGAGCAGGTGAGTGAGTGGTTTGGTGATTATTCACAACAATTTATGAATGAGAGCCAAAACTTACTCAAACAGGCGAATGATAATATTCATCGCGGTTAATCGCGGGTTATCTATCCGTGTGGAGCCCGAAACGAAAAGAGCAGCTTACGCTGCTCTTTTTTGTGTCGAGAGATAAATCAGTTAGTCGCGGTATTGCTGGTATCTTCACTTGATACTGTATTGATACTGGTGTCGCGATAGGGGGAGTTGGTTAAATTGACTTGCAGACGCACGACATTATCAATCAATTGAACTAAAGGGCCCCATTTCACTTTTTTCTCTTTTTCAAATACATAATTGAAGTTTTCAGGTGTCCACTCCATCAAGTATTGAGGGTTGAGTGCTCGCCCGAGAAAGCGCACCTCATAATGCAGGTGCGGGCCAGTGGAATTACCTGAACTACCACATTGAGCAATCACATCGCCTTTACTGACAAATTGGCCGCTTTTCACTTTAAAGCGTTGTAAGTGAGCAAAGGAGCTCATAAAGCCAAATGAATGACGAATAGTGACATAGTTGCCATAGCCACGATTACTCGGGCGAACGGTTTCCACCACTCCGTCTGCAGGTGCGAGGATTTCTTCTCCTCGTTTACAGGTAAGATCGATACCAGTATGAACGTGTCGTTTACCTGAAATAGGATTAATGCGACTGCCGTAGGAAGAAGAAATACGTTGGTATGTCACTGGGCTATCATTTGGAATCAAACGAAACATGGTTGCTCGAACCGCGGAATCGATAGCTGCTGCATCAATTCGCTCTTCTAACGCCATGTTGTTTTCATCGATCATCAGCTCTTCGTCAGCGAGACCTAGAACCGATTCGACGTCGAATACCCGTTTTCCTAATAGCTGAATTTGATTGTTTTTATCGGTCAATGACTGAGAAAGCGAGTGGTTGGTATCAAGCTGCTCTTCATAAAGAGCGGTGATTTCGGCCTTTTCACTTTCTAGTTTGGCGATGGTTTGTGTTAGTTCGTCTTTATTGTGTATCTGCTGTTGATTGAGATACCACGCGCCACCAACGACGGCGGGTAATGCCAATACCGAAGCAAATACTGCTAGGACCGAACTGCGGCCCAAATAGAACTGCTGATCGCCGTCTTTCGTCGGGATCTGCATGATGATTTTTTTAGACATAGTTATTGTTACTTAAATAGGCGTTCATTTATTTTTCTCCTAAATCAGAGAGATGTTCTAACTCTCGGTTCAGAAGGTCGTTATTGCCTACATTCAATTCTATAAATCGTTTTAGTTGGCTAATGCTCTCGATGTCTATCTTGATGATCTTTAACCTAATCTCACACTTAGAAACATCCACAATTTGCGCTTTTAACGTAATCACTTGTTCAGATTGATCAAATGAAAAAGTAACATGGGCTGGAAGGGTTGGATCCAAAGCCTCAGTCTCTTCCACTTTCATGAGTAAACCATGTAAGGAAAGATCTTGAATCCTAGCTTCAATTGCCAAGTCACGTTGTTCTACCTTCGCTGGCGCTTGATGGAGAATGCGTGAAAAGCGTCGTCTCTCTGCCATGTGCATTTTCTCGTCATGTCTTCAAACAGAATTGAATAGTATATCAATGCGAACAAAAAATGTTCGATTGCTGTTTGAAAAGTGTCGAGGTCGCTACAGAGTGACGTAAGTGCAATGTCATGTTCTTAACGAACGAGACGGGCTAATGAGCTCTTTTTTATAACAAAGAAAACAAAGGCCGCTATGATAGCGGCCTTTGTACAAATTACAATCAAACTTTGCGGGTTGCGATTACTTCGCAATACGCTTGTATTTGATGCGGTGTGGTTCTGCGGCTTCAGGGCCCAACGTTTTCTTCAACCAGTCCATGTACTCGGTGTAGTTACCTTCGTAGAAGTTAACTTGGCCTTCGTCACGGTAGTCAATGATGTGGGTCGCGATACGGTCAAGGAACCAACGGTCGTGCGAGATAACCATTGCACAACCTGGGAACTCTAGTAGTGCTTCTTCTAGGGCACGCAGTGTTTCCACGTCAAGGTCGTTGGTCGGTTCGTCGAGTAGTAACACGTTACCGCCCGCTTTAAGCAGTTTCGCAAGGTGGACACGGTTACGCTCACCACCTGATAGCTCACCAATGATTTTTTGTTGGTCGCTGCCTTTAAAGTTAAAGCGTGAACAGTATGCGCGAGCTGGGATTTCGAAGTTGTTGATCTTAATGATATCAGCGCCTTCAGAAATCTCTTGGAATACGGTTTTAGAATCGTCCATGCTGTCACGGAACTGATCGACCGATGCAAGTTTCACAGTGTCGCCCATTTCAATTGTGCCTGAATCTGGTTGCTCAGTACCACTTAACATCTTGAATAGGGTCGATTTACCTGCGCCGTTCGCACCGATGATACCAACAATCGCACCTTTAGGGATGCTGAATGATAGGTCATCAATTAGAACACGGCCGTCAAATGACTTCGTTAGGTTCTTCACTTCAATAACTTTATCACCTAGGCGCTCACCTGGCGGGATAAACAGTTCATTGGTTTCGTTACGTTTTTGGTGATCAGAGCTTTGCAGTTCTTCAAAGCGTGCCATACGTGCTTTTGATTTCGCTTGACGACCTTTAGGGTTTTTACGTACCCACTCAAGTTCTTTCTCGATGGTTTTTTGACGAGCACTTTCTTGAGATGCTTCTTGTTGTAGACGAGCGTCTTTTTGCTCCAACCATGAAGTGTAGTTACCTTCCCATGGGATACCTTCACCACGGTCAAGCTCTAAGATCCAACCCGCGGCGTTATCTAGGAAGTAACGGTCGTGGGTGATAGCGACTACAGTACCTGTGTAATCCACTAAGAAGCGCTCTAGCCAAGCGACAGATTCTGCATCTAGGTGGTTGGTAGGCTCATCAAGCAGCAGCATGTCTGGTTTAGAAAGTAGCAGGCGACAAATAGCGACACGGCGTCGTTCACCACCTGATAGGTGCGCAATTTTTTGGTCCCATTCAGGTAAACGAAGTGCGTTTGCTGCTCGCTCAAGTGCGTTTTCTAGGTTGTGACCATCTTTCGCTTGGATCAGAGCTTCAAGTTCGCCTTGCTCTTTTGCAAGTGCGTCGAAGTCTGCATCTGGTTCTGCGTAAGCCGCATAGACCGCATCCAAACGTTTCAGTGCGTCAGCAACGTCAGCAACTGCTTCTTCAACAACTTCACGAACGGTTTTTGATTCATCTAATACTGGCTCCTGGGGTAGGTAGCCTACGTTTAGACCAGGTTGTGGACGTGCTTCACCGTCGATATCCGTGTCGATACCTGCCATGATACGTAGCAGTGTGGATTTACCTGCACCGTTCAGACCTAAAACACCGATTTTCGCACCAGGGAAGAAGCTCAGAGAGATGTCTTTAAGAATTTGACGCTTAGGTGGCACAATCTTGCTCACCCGCGACATGGTATATACGTATTCAGCCATTGCCGATCGTTCCTAAATTAACTGTCATTCAAACCCATCATTTTATACCAAGTGCTTTGTTTTTGTTACCGCATTGCAAGAATTTCCCTTTCGAATGGATTTCTTATTTTGAGCTGACCGGAAACTTACACGGTTAGGGTATACACTTTTGTTATTCGTTATAAATGACGAAGTGCTTTCTGCACAAGTTAGGAACTCCTTGTCTCCATCGTCTTAAAAGTTTCACGAGTACAATTTTTAATACACTAAGTTGCTTTACATGGACATCTGCATTCTGTGTAAATAGATGCATGTGTGAAAATTGCCTTAACATCACATGAACGCTAACAAAACGAGGCTTTGGGGCAGTATATGTCTGGGGAAAATGACACAAATGAGATTCAACGTATCTGAATTGGCTAAAAACGTATGCTGCGCCGCCGCGCTGTGTGCGATGAGTTTGAGTGCTAATGCTGCGCTGAGCTTGGAAAAGCAGCGTGAAGTTTATGAGCAAGCTCAAGATTTATTAGATAAAAATGACATCGACGGATACCTTTCGATCCGTCCTAAAATTTCTGACTATCCACTGACGCCTTATGTGGACTACCGAACGTTTATTAGACAGTTACCGGAAAAATCGCCACAGCAGGTGAACGAATTTATTTCGGAGCACGAGTCGTTTCCTTTTTCTCGTCGTGTGCGCGCTCCATACCTCAACCATCTTTATAAGCAAAAAGATTGGAAAACCATTACTGAGTTTCAAAAAGTCATTCCAAGTGGCGAGCGTTACCAATGTATTTTCTACCTGGCTCAGTTAGAGCAAGGTAAGACAGTCGCCGCGTTTAAAGGGGCTGAGCATATGTGGTTGCGTGGCAGAAGTATTGCCGATGAGTGCGATCCATTATTCGCAGCATGGGACAAGGCAGGTGAACGTACTGATGAATTAATTCTCCAGCGTATGCTACTGGCGTTTGATGCTCGTAATGGCAGTTTGATGAGTTACTTACTTAAACTGCCTAAATCCTCGCAGGCAAGGCAACAAGCGAAAGAAATGAAGGCGTTGTTTGACAACCCTTCAAGCGTTGCGGAGTTCGCGAAGAAAAAACCGGCTAATGATTTTAATCGAGCGCAAAGCGAATATGCGCTGGAAAAGCTAGCTCGCATGAATACCAGTCAAGCGCAGAGTGCGTATGATGCCGTCATTAAAGGGCAGAAGTTTTCTCCAGAAAAGGCGCAAGCCCTGGCTGACTATATCGCATTTCGATTGACCCGTACTGAGTCTGAGTCACTAGCTAAGTGGCGCGATGATAAAACGAAAACCAGCCAGTACTTACCGCTCATTGAAACTCGCATTCGCTTAGCGATTCAGAACGCGGATTGGAAGGGCGTACAAGAGTGGATTGCCGTTCTCAATAAAGAAGAGCAAGCGTCGCTTCGCTGGCAATACTGGCTTGGACGAAGTGAAATTGCGTTAGGTGATGACATCGCAGGGAAACAGCGTTTAGCGACTTTGGTCGGGCAGCGAAACTTCTATAGTGTGGCAGCCGCCAATGCGATTGGACAATCAATCAAATACCCTACGCATACGGTTAAGTTTGATAAGCGAGTGGTTCAACCCTACCAAGACTCGTTAGTTCGTATTGAAGAGTTGATCGCGACGGATAAAATCGCAGCAGCGAAAAGTGAATGGGCACATTTATTGCGCCGCGTAGGGAAAGATGAAAAGGCGATGTTGGCGGCTTATGCGTCTTCTAAGCGTTGGCATAACCTAACGGTGACCGCGAGTATCCAAGCGCAGATGTGGGATAATATCGAACTGAGGTTCCCGATTGCGCATCGCTGGTGGTTTAACTTTTATGCAAAAAAACACAACATAGATCCCGTGACGATGATGTCCCTGGCTCGACAGGAAAGTGCGTTGGATGTCGAAGCCCGTTCTCCAGTTGGTGCTCGTGGTCTTATGCAGATCATGCCCGCTACAGCGAAGTACACGGCACGTAAATATAAGTTGAGTTATCAAGGTACGCAGGATCTCTACAATGTGGGCAAAAATATCGAAATTGGTAGCCATTATTTGCAAGGCTTATTAGAGGATTACGATAATAATCGTATTTTTGCTCTTGCTGCTTATAATGCAGGTCCTAACAGAGTAAAAACGTGGCGAGAGCGTACCCAAGGAAAAGTGGATGCTTATGCCTTTATTGAGGCAATTCCATTTAGAGAGACACGCGGTTATGTACAAAACATCCTGATGTTTGAAACATATTACCGTGATCTTTTGGGTATCGATGGCGCGTTCTTGAATCAACATGAGATCAATACCAAGTATTGAGTGAGGTAACTTGATGTCGCACGAACCCGAGTACAAAGACTGGCAACAGATTATTGAGCTAATTCGAACTAGCATGGACAGTGAGCAAGATGACATGCTGTTAACCATGCTGATGTCACGTGATGAGAGAGAATCATTAATATCACGCGTTAATATTATTAACGAGCTTCTTAAAGGAGAATTATCTCAACGCCAGATCAGCCAGATGCTTGGCGTGGGTATTGCCACTATTACTCGTGGCTCTAACGAGTTAAAGTCTAAATCTGATGAAGAGAAAGACAAACTCAAGGTTTTGTTAGAGCAAGTTGCGGTATCTAAGTAGCCAGTGATTCCAATTCGCCTTTAGGTATTGGTATCACTAGTGGTTAAGATAACGTGTTAAAAAGGGCGGATATTTCCGCCCTTTTTCGTACCTAGCGAATGGGGGGAGCGTTATAAATTTGAAGGGAAATGCTCAGGGTTTGTGAATGGAATCAGAGCCAGAATCAAGGCTTGATGGTAAACCGAACTTCGAGTCAGCTGGTTTTGGGTGAGCAGGCTGATGGCACCACCTTTCTGCTTGATGTTCTCGGTACCAAACACCTCATCCATGACATCTCCCAGCTCATTCGCATGCTTGAGTTTGTCCAATACTTTAGGCGGCAGCATTAAGCTCGCAGAGCGAGATTCACCACGGTGAGTATTCGACTCAATCACCATCCACGCAAACGTCACGTTTGTTTCAATTCCCGCTTCAAGTCCGACATAGTAATCCGCGTTTGGCATCTCTACTTTTGCGTTTTTAACGCGGTTTAGTGCACCGCGATGAGTTTCTTCATCAGTCATAGGTTGATCTGCGACCTCACTCGGTACACTGACGCCAACGAAGTTGAACTCTTGGTGCGGAAATGCACTGTTAAATGCACTTTGAACGGCATTAATTTTAGCTGGGTTTAGCGATGCGATTACGACTTTTTGGGTTGCCATGATCTTTTTACTCACTGGTGTCTATTAACTCAATTTTACTTGGGTAGGCTTTACGTTCTCACTAGGGTAACACCCTAATACTTTCAAGTGTTTAGTGATTTTTGTTAGCTCTTCTAGTGCCTGTTGCATTTCTGTCGAAGCAAGATGAGATTCCAAGTCTACGTAGAACATCTCTTCCCATGGGTTCCCCATAATTGGACGTGATTCTAGCTTGGTCATATTGATGCCGTAACGTTGCAGCACTAATAGTGTTTCAACCAATGAGCCAGCCTCTTGGGAGGTCGACATGATCAAGGTGGTTTTTGCTGGAATCTGAGTTGAAACCTCAACTGGTTTGCGAGCAACCACGATAAAACGAGTATGGTTCTCAGTTTGGTTTGCGATGTTGCCTTGAATTGCTTGCAAGCCGTATAGCTTACCGCTTGATGCATTACCAATTGCAGCAACATCATCACGATCCATCTCTTGAACTTTCTGCATTGCATCTGCCGTGCTGGCGCAAGACTCCAGTTTTACACCTTTCATACGGCTTAAAAACTCACTGCACTGTTGGTGTGGCTGAGGATGTGAATACAGCGTTTTAATGTTTTCCAGACGAATGTCTTTTTTCGCAACCAAGCAGTGCTCGATTGGTTGAGTTAGCTCTCCAACGATGTACAGCGTCGTGTGTTGTAGTAGGTCGTACACTTCATTAATAGAGCCTGAACTGGTGTTTTCGATAGGCAGAACACCATAATCAGCATGGCCTGATTCTACTGTTTGAGTCACTTCTTTGAAGTGTTCGCAGTTGAGCTCGATAAGTTCTGTATTTTTACGGCTGAAGTATTCGCGGCTTGCCAAGTGCGAGTAAGAGCCTTTGGCTCCTAAGAAAGCGACGCGAGCAAGTGGCTTACGACTTTGTTGCGGGTTAACGAGGTTTTGCAGGTAACTTTGCTGAAGAAGCACTGAGTCTTCAATGATGGTATGGAATAGTTTAGTGATGTACTGCGCGTCGAGTTCGTATTTATCTCGGCCATTAGAAATCAGCTTAACTAATAGTTGTTGTTCTCGAACGGCATCACGAACGGGTTTTGAGGTTTGTACTTTACTTTTGGCTACTTCAATGCTGAGTTTACGGCGCTCAGACAATAAGTTGAGAAGTTGGTCATCCAGCTCATTCAAGCGCAAACGAATTTCTTCGAGGGAAATAGGTTGGTCAGTCATCAATTCTTTCCTTATAAAAAAGCCTCCCGATTTGGGAGGCTTTCTGTTTGTTTTTGACTTTTCTTTCACAAACGAGTTCGCCTCTCCGACTATGGGAGGAAAAAGAAGTCAAAAATAAACAGTGAGGTTAAATGCATAAATAGTGCTTAATTTATGAGTGTTTAAACACAATAAGCAAGGCAGGGGAGAGCGTCAAGCAAAAAAATAGCGCCTTTCGGCGCTATTTCCTCAATCAGGTCAGTTTACTCTTCTTCTTCCACTAGCTCAGGCTTATTTGCACGTCGAGCTTCAGGTTTGTGGGTCAGCTTGTTCAATTGTCGTTCTAGTTTTTGCTCCACTTCGTTGATAGCTGCGTAAAGATCTTCGTGAGTTGCTGAGGCAATGAGCTGGCCTTTAGGAACTTTAATAACCGCTTCGAATTTCTTCTGTTTGTTTGGTTCCTCACTGAAAGTTGCTTGGCAACCAATTAGGTCTACTTGCCATTTCTCCAGTTTTTTAAACTTGCTCTCAATATGAGCTCGGATTGCAGAGGTGATTTCGATGTTTTTGCCAGTGATATTCATTGTCATAAGTGTTTTTCCTCTGTTGCATCCCTCATGGGTTGAGTTCAGATTACCGCTTTAAGCATAAAAAAATGTGACTCAGATCATTATTTTGTTCGGGTTCTTTATGATGAAAAATGAATGTGATCTCACTCAAGATCTGCTGAGATTTATCGTGAAATTGCTTGTTATCGGTTAGTAAATCCGTAGATTGGATAGAGTACTCAGCTGAAAACGTCTTCGTTTTTAGGGAAGTTTTACGGCCTAATATTAGAGGTGGTTAAAATTTAACTATACGTAAAGTGTGATGACAGTCACTGAGTCTCTCAGACGAATTTATTTACAAAGCCGCTTATTGTACAAGCGGCTTTTTTGTGTCTGGCGTTTGACTGACTTTTCGTAGCGGTATCATGAAGAAGGGATCCTTTGGAGCCAGTGATACCCGCTCTAGACTTTTGACCTGGTCCAAACTTTCTAGCTGTTTGTATATAACGTAATAGCGATTAATGCTTGTGACGTACCCAACCGTTGAGCTTAAACTTTTCCGCATAACGACTTCCACGTTATTGAACCAAATATTAGGATCGTAGCCTTGCTGGGCTGCACGTTTACGAATTCGTTCTACATTCCCGGGGCCAGCATTGTAAGCCGCTAAGGTAAAGTAGAGTTTATTTTCCGCCGTAATAGCAGGATCACTGAAGTACTGTTTACGCAAAAATGCTAAATACTTCACGCCAGCATGAATATTGTTTTCTAGCTGCCGAACGTTTTTGATATTGATATTAGGGTCTCGAGCCGTGCTGGGTAGAACTTGCATTATGCCGACTGCACCTCGACTTCCAACGAGGTCGTTATTAAAGCCGGACTCTTTATAAGCGACGGCTGCGATCAGTAGATAGTCGATATCGTACTTCTCACCATAGCGTGAAAACAACGTAGCAAGTTTTTCTAGTTGAGCAATTTTGTTGGGGTTAAGGGCTTTGTTTAGCCAACCTGTGTTATCGATGTATTTTCCGTAAATGACGTTACCGAGCAGTGTCCCAGAACGAGATTTCTGAATAAACTTGTTCACGACGGCTTTCAAACTTGGGCTGTTTTCCCGCATTGCCCAAGCGATTTTACCATTTTCACGAATAGGGATTTCTGTGTGAGCTCGAATATCATCCATCACTTTCAGCCAAAGTTTGGCTTTATGACTATCGAGAACAATGGCTTTGACGTAGCCGTTATTGAGCATCCCAACCAGTTCGTAGTCTTGCAGTGTTTCTTCAATAAAATGTACGACAACGGGTGGCAAGCCTTTTTTATTTAGCTTCTTATTTAGTGCTTGAATACTCTCAAAGTAGCTAGAACTGGCACGTACCCAAACCTCTTTGCCGCTCAGTTGCTCAATGTTAGTCATGGCTGGTGTGTTTTTGTTCGTGACTATCCACTCGTCAATACCAGTAAGAATGGGTGAACTAAAATCGACTTTCTGTTTACGTGTGCTGGTCATGGTCAGATTGGCTACGACTAGATCACCGGAGCCATTTTCTAAGGCTGGCAGAAGTTGGTCACGGGCTAGAGGAATAATTTGTACGTTAAGTTTCGGTTTGAGCTTACGAAGGTCTTTTTCGAAATGCGCCAGGAGTTCTGCACCTATTCCTTTTGGTGTACCGCCTTCAATGTAATAGAAGCCTAGATCAGCAGAAACGAGGACACGTAAAACATTCTTCTCTTTAATAACATCGAGATCCCCAGTGTAAGGAGGTTGCTTGAGTGGTGATATTTGCAGTGCGCAAACGGAAGCAGACAATAAGAGCAGCATAACTGCGCATAGCTTAGGTATCGTCACGTTCACATCCTTTTATAAAGGGGAGGGGAACTTTAAGCATATGTAGAGCCCCGTAGATCATCAAGCAAGGGCAGAACACGCTATTGCGGGTAATAAAAAACCGCCACGGTAAAAACGGTGGCGGTTTAGTTTGAAGCGGCTCAGTTACTTCACAGGGTTGAGCTCGATAAGCTTTTCAGTTCTTGCTACGGCGTCTTCCAAACCGAGTTGCTTGTAGGCCTCTAGCTGGATAGTCAGTGACTTACGTGCCGCTTCTGTGTCTGGGAATGCTTTTTGTAGCTCTTGACTGCGATTAATTGCAGCTACCCAGGCTTCACGGCGGAGGTAGAAGTCAGCCGTCGCTAAGTCATAGTTCGCTAGGCGGTTTTTCAGCGCAACCATGCGTTTTTGTGAATCTTCTGCGTATGGACTGTTCGGGTAGCGTTGAAGCAGCTTTTTGAAGTCATCAAACGCTTTTTTTACTGGCTCAGGATCGCGATCGCTTCGATCTACGCTGAACAGATCATGCATAAAGTTACGATCTTGCGCCATATGGCTTAGGCCGCGCATGTACAGTACCCAGTCCATTTTTTCATGGGTCGGGTTTAAACGCATAAAGCGAGAAATGGTTGCCAAGCCCAAAGCAAGGTCGTCGTTTTTGTAGTACGCATAGATTAGGTCAAGCTGCACCTGTTCTGAGTAGGCACCGAATGGGTAACGTGAGTCTAATGCTTCCAGTTTCTCAATTGCAGAAAGCCAATTACCACTTTGAAGAGAAATCTGTGCGTCTGCATACAGTTCCGAAGGCGGCACATCAGGAACGATTTCTTCTTTGCTTGCACATCCAAACAGAAGGGATACCGCTAAAAGGCCTGTTAAAGTCTGACGTTTCATATCAGGAGTCTGTTCCTTGAATCTAAATATTTCTTAAGCTGCCGTTACTTTCTTTCCAGTAACAGATACAATGACGTAATAGTCTATTTTTTCACAGTCGTGAGCATTAGTCTCACAGTTTTTAAAAAAGTTCGATATGGCTCAGCAGATTGTATTAACAAATACCGTAAAAGATAGCCAGTTAGGTCAACGTTTAGACCAAGCTATCGCCGAATTATTCGCGGACTTCTCTCGCTCGCGCCTGAAAGAGTGGCTGCTTGATGGGAAAGTTCAAGTTAATGGTGAAGTTGTCACCAAACCTCGTACCAAAGTAATGGGTGGCGAGGAAATTACATTGCAAGCCGAGTTAGAAGATGAAGAACGCTGGGAAGCGCAAGATATCCCGCTAGATATCGTTTTTGAAGATGACGATATTATCGTTATCAATAAGCCTCGTGACTTTGTGGTTCACCCAGGTGCCGGTACGCCAGATGGTACGGTCCTTAATGCGTTGTTGCATCATTACCCTGATATCGCAGAAGTGCCTCGTGCTGGCATTGTGCACCGTCTGGATAAAGACACAACGGGTCTGATGGTGGTGGCGAAAACCGTTCCTGCACAAACTCGTCTGGTTCGCGCACTGCAAAAACGTAATATTACTCGAGAGTACGAAGCGATCGCTATTGGTCGTATGACAGCGGGCGGTAAAGTGGACCAACCTATTGGTCGTCATTCTACCAAGCGCACGCTTATGGCGGTAGCACCAATGGGTAAACCAGCGGTAACGCACTACCGTGTCGCTGAACGTTTCCGCGAACACACACGTATCCGTCTGCGTCTTGAAACGGGTCGTACGCACCAGATCCGTGTGCACATGTCTTACCTTCAGCATCCGCTGCTCGGTGATATTGCATATGGTGGACGTGCTCGCATCCCGACAGGTGCTTCTGAAGAGCTAACGGCAATGATCCGTGGCTTCGATCGCCAAGCATTGCACGCCGTAATGCTACGCTTTGAACATCCAATTACGGGAGAAGTACTTGAATTCCATGCCCCTGTGCCTGATGACATGGTGGCGATGACTGAAGCGCTTCGTCAAGATACGGAAGAGCACGGTTTACCGGAAGAGTTCTAAGATGAAGACAATCATTCCGAATTGGCGTGCGCCTAAAAATGTCAAAGCTTTTGCCTCAACACGCATAGGCGGTTTTTCGACAGGCCCTTATCAAGGGCTAAATTTAGGTACTCACGTTGGGGATGATTTGTCTTTAGTAGAGAAGAACCGAGCTTGGTTGGCGCAGCAGGCGAACATGCCAAATGCGCCAATCTGGTTAAACCAAACGCATTCGACCGTTGTGGCTCAAGCAAATGAACCAACAACACAAGTGCTTGATGCGGACGGTGTATTTACTTCTTCAAGCCATGTTGTTTGTTCAGCGATGACCGCCGATTGTCTACCTGTATTATTGACTAATACACAAGGCACGCAGGTCGCTGCCGTTCATGCAGGTTGGCGCGGCTTAGCAAATGGTATTGTCGAAAATGCATTAGCGTTGTTTTCAGGTGAAGTGATAGCGTGGCTTGGGCCTGCTATTGGGCCTGAAGCTTTTGAAGTCGGTGAAGATGTTCTGCAAGCTTTTGTTGATGTCGATTCTCTGGCACATCAAGCTTTTATGCCACGAGAGGCTAAAGGTAAATGGTTGGCTGATATGTCAAAGCTGGCAACGCAACGTCTAAATCGAGCTGGTGTGACACAAGTGTTTGACTCTGGACTTTGTACTTACCAAGATAAAGCCTCTTTTTATTCGTATCGCCGTGATGGTAAAACTGGTCGGCAAGCCACCTTTATTTGGATTGAAGATTAGTTATAAGCACTAAAGTGCCAAGATGCATAGTGCTATTTTTGCAAAGCTATCTTTATTCATTCACTCCCTTGAAATTCCTCCTCTGAGTATCCATCTTTCTAACTGTCAAAAGAATTTCCTTTAGTTGAGGTTAGGAAGGTAGATATGCGTCTTGATCGATTCACAAGTAAGTTTCAAATCGCTATCTCTGATGCTCAATCACTAGCGTTAGGGCGCGATCATCAATATATCGAGCCAGTTCACCTAATGGTGGCTTTGCTTGACCAAAATGGCAGTCCAATTCGTCCATTGCTTACTATGCTGGATGTGGACGTAACGCATTTACGCTCTAAATTGAGTGAAATGCTAGATCGATTACCAAAAGTCAGTGGCATCGGTGGAGATGTACAGCTCTCTAGTTCGATGGGCACGTTGTTTAACCTGTGTGACAAAGTGGCGCAAAAGCGTCAAGACTCCTATATCTCGTCTGAAATCTTCCTGCTTGCTGCTTTAGAAGATCGCGGACCATTGGGGCAATTACTCAAAGAGATCGGTTTAACAGAGCAAAAAGTTAGCCAAGCAATCGAAAAGATCAGAGGTGGTCAAAAGGTTAATGATCCGAATGCAGAAGAGCTTCGCCAAGCATTGGAAAAGTTCACCATTGACCTGACCGAGCGAGCAGAACAGGGCAAACTGGATCCGGTTATTGGCCGTGATGATGAAATTCGCCGTACCATCCAAGTATTGCAGCGCCGTACTAAAAACAACCCTGTGATCATCGGTGAACCTGGCGTAGGTAAGACCGCAATTGTTGAAGGCTTAGCTCAGCGCATTGTCAACAATGAAGTGCCAGAAGGTTTGCGTGGTCGCCGCGTGCTGTCATTAGATATGGGCGCACTGGTTGCTGGTGCTAAGTACCGTGGTGAATTTGAAGAGCGCTTGAAGTCGGTATTGAATGAACTCGCTAAAGAAGAAGGTAATGTCATTCTGTTTATCGACGAGCTCCACACTATGGTTGGTGCGGGTAAAGGTGAAGGCTCAATGGATGCGGGGAACATGCTCAAACCTGCATTAGCCCGTGGTGAACTGCACTGTGTTGGCGCAACTACACTGGATGAATATCGTCAGTACATCGAAAAAGATGCGGCGTTAGAACGTCGTTTCCAAAAAGTGCTGGTGGATGAGCCGACCGTTGAGGATACCGTGGCGATTTTACGTGGCTTGAAGGAGCGTTATGAGCTTCATCATCACGTTGAAATTACTGACCCAGCGATTGTTGCAGCGGCGAGTTTGTCACATCGTTATGTTTCTGACCGTCAACTGCCAGATAAAGCGATCGACTTAATCGACGAAGCGGCTTCAAGCATTCGTTTACAAATTGACTCTAAGCCAGAGTCATTAGATAAGCTTGAACGTAAAATCATCCAACTTAAGATTGAGCAACAGGCGCTTAGTAACGAGCACGACGAAGCGAGTGAAAAGCGTTTGAAAGCGCTTAATGAAGAACTCAATGAAAAAGAACGTGAGTACGCTGAACTAGAAGAGGTTTGGAATACAGAAAAAGCCGCACTTTCTGGCACTCAACATATTAAGTCTGAGCTTGAACAAGCTCGTATGGATATGGAGTTTGCTCGCCGAGCTGGTGATTTAAACCGCATGTCGGAACTTCAATATGGTCGTATTCCTGAACTTGAGAAGCAGTTAGATCTTGCAACCCAAGCGGAAATGCAGGAAATGACACTATTGCGTAATAAAGTAACCGACAACGAGATTGCAGAAGTACTTTCTAAGCAAACTGGCATCCCAGTATCCAAGATGCTAGAAGCGGAAAAAGAGAAACTACTTCGTATGGAAGACGTACTGCATAATCGTGTGGTAGGGCAAAGCGAAGCGGTCTCTGTTGTATCGAATGCCATTCGTCGTAGTCGAGCTGGGCTTTCTGATCCAAACCGACCAATTGGCTCCTTCTTATTCTTAGGTCCAACTGGTGTAGGTAAAACAGAGCTTTGTAAGACACTTGCGAGCTTTATGTTCGACAGCGAAGATGCGATGGTCCGTATCGACATGTCTGAGTTCATGGAGAAACACTCAGTGGCAAGATTGGTTGGTGCGCCTCCAGGCTATGTCGGATATGAAGAGGGTGGTTACTTAACGGAAGCGGTTCGTCGCAAGCCGTATTCGGTAATTTTGTTAGATGAAGTAGAGAAAGCGCATCCGGATGTATTTAACATTCTGCTGCAAGTTCTCGATGATGGGCGTTTAACGGATGGTCAAGGTCGTACTGTTGACTTCCGTAATACGGTGGTGATCATGACATCGAACTTGGGTTCATCTCGTATCCAAGAGAATTTCGCAACGTTAGACTATCAAGGTATTAAGAGTGAGGTAATGGATGTGGTTAGCAAACACTTCCGTCCTGAGTTCTTGAACCGTGTTGACGAAATCGTGGTGTTCCATCCACTTGGTCAAGAACACATCAAGTCCATCGCTTCTATTCAATTGGAACGTTTGGCGAAACGACTAGAAGAAAAAGGATATCAACTAGAGGTTTCTGACAAAGCACTTGATTTGATCGCTCAAGTTGGTTTCGACCCTGTATACGGTGCGCGTCCTTTAAAACGCGCAATTCAACAGAATGTCGAGAACCCATTAGCCAAATCGATTCTTTCTGGTGAAATTGTTCCAGACAAGAAAGTGCAGCTAATCGTTACTAATGACCAAATTCGTGCCCATCAGTAATTGCACAGATACAATAAGAAATGAGATAAAAATCACATTCAAGGGGCCATTTGGCCCCTTTTCTATAATGTTTTAGAACCCTTTGCCTATTTTCTATACGAATGAACTAAAAAGGTGAGTTTTTTTTAAAAATGCACTTGTGTTCCTTAATGAACGCCCTATAATGCGCCTCCGTTGTCAAGGGAAAGCAAGTTAAGCGAAGCCTAGACAACAAGGTCAGTGAGTTAAGAATTAACTCGCAGATAAATAACTTAAAAAAGTGTTTGACACGATAAGTTATCTAGCTAAAATGGCCGTCCGCTTTGAAGAGAAGTTCAAAGTGTGCTCTTTAAAAATATAGACCTATCAATCTGTGTGGGCACTCGTTGATGATAATCCAATTCGATACCTCGGTATCAAATTAGGTTTCAATGAAACGAAGTGACCATTGAATCTTCGGATTCAGCACAGTCAATTCAAACATTACTTTATGTAATGTTCAGTATTCATTGAGCCGAACAAAATCTTAAATTGAAGAGTTTGATCATGGCTCAGATTGAACGCTGGCGGCAGGCCTAACACATGC
>NZ_JAKKCL010000007.1:0-225493 GCF_021728175.1 Vibrio sp. A1-1 | reverse complement strand
CAATGTCAGTGTTGAGTGAAATCATCACGGCTGTTGTGGCGAAGAGAGCGTACCCCAACGTCTTTGATCTATAGGCGGCTCTCGCCCTCCGTTAATATCAAGTCAAGTTACCTTGGTGAACGATTACTAATTTAGGTTATGACTTAGACACAGAAGAACTCGCCTCATGGCCGCATGTAAAGGGTATATTCGGTCCGGGAGACTCCATGGACAAGGTGTGTCAGGGGTTAAAAGCAATAATAAAAGGAGATAATTGGCTGTCTCGAAGATTACTGGATCAGCTGGTTAATTATTATCGAGGAAAAGAAGCGAATAGCATTATTGAGCCTGCTATCGAGGTAGAGCTTACTCGGCGTGAAATTCAAGTTTTAAAAATGTTGAAAGAAGGAGGCTCAAATATGGAAATTGCTGATTCTTTATTTATCAGTGAGCATACTATTAAATCACATCTATACAATATTTTTAGAAAGTTAGAAGTAAAGAACCGTACGCAAGCAACAAGTTGGGCTAGGCGAAATCTGTAGTACTAGTATTAACTTACTGTAATAAAAAGAAAATACTCTATAAAGTACTAAGTTTTATATTTATTATTAAAATGTCAGTCTGAAATATCATCCCATATTCAAACTTATTCCTATTCGGTTGACTATTAGACTTCTCATGTCTGTTACAAATCT
This sequence comes from Vibrio sp. A1-1, assembly GCF_021728175.1. Classification (NCBI taxonomy): domain Bacteria; kingdom Pseudomonadati; phylum Pseudomonadota; class Gammaproteobacteria; order Vibrionales; family Vibrionaceae; genus Vibrio; species Vibrio sp. A1-1. Next base: position 224,816 of record NZ_JAKKCL010000007.1, on the reverse strand, counting down.
ACTCAGACATAGAATAAAAGGTCTATTCAATTATTAAGACAAGAGGGAATAAAAATGAGCACAAGTGACAATGACACGTATCTAGGCGATGCAGGTGTAAATAACCAGTTTGCTGATTTCGATGGCGGCGATGACTTGTTTATTGGTTTTGGTGGTAATGATTCGTTTGTTGGCGGTGGCGGTAACGATTATGTGATCGGCGGCGACGGTGATGATCGCCTAACTGGTGGTGCTGGTGATGACATCCTAAGGGCTGGTACAGGAAACGATTACCTCGGCGGTGGTACAGGTAATGATTTGCTTTTGGGTTTGTTGGGTGACAACAAACTAAATGGCGGCGTCGGTGAAGATATTCTTGTAGCTGGTTCTGGTGATAATGTTCTAGTTGGCGGCAGCAATGGCGATAAGTTTGTGTTCACGGATAAGTTTGGTGGCCATGGCGAAGCAAAAGTTGTGGATTTCACCATTGGTGAAGATTCTTTGCACATTATTAGCGACTCGGTCACAGACTTCGGTGATTTAAGCTTTAGCTATGATGCTGTAGGTAATGCCGTGTTTACCGATGGTGCTGATCTAACAGTGAAACTCATTGGCGTTACCGAAACTGACATCAATACTTACGGTGCGGATTTATTTGCAATCTAAATGACTTAAATCACTCTAAATGGGATTAGTTTGTGTGGCTCTGTCACGCTGAGGTGAACTAACTCAGTCACTCTAGAGTGTATTTGAGGCTGTCTTAAGTTAGGTGCTAGCTTTTGCTGGCGCCTACATTTTCAATTTAAACGGAAATAGTCGTGCAAAAAACGGTTTTCAAAGAAGTGAGACAAAAACTATGCACGCTTGCGGGCTTGCTAATCGCTTTTAGCCTTTTTATCAACATACTAGTCCTCTCGATTCCCTTGTACATGCTTCAAGTGTACAACCGAGTGATTTCCTCCTATTCAACCGATACTCTACTTTTGCTCACTATTATCGTGATTGTCGCGTTACTAACCATGTCGATTATTGATATCGCTCGCGCGCAAATGAGTAAATCATTTGGTTATTGGATGGACACCAAACTGTCCACTTTTATGCTTAAGCGCAGCATTCAATATCAATCGCACACAGGGAAGAGTTACACCTCGCAAACGCTGCGAGACATTCAGAACATCAAAAGCTTTTTGAGCAGCCAAGCACCCTATCCACTATTGGATGCGCCTTGGACACCGCTGTTTATTTTGTTCGTATATTTATTGCACCCAGTATTGGGTCACATCGCGTTACTCGGGTCTATCGTATTGTTTAGTCTCGGGCTACTCAATGAGCTAATGACGCGTAAAACCATGCAAGAGAGTGAAGTTAGGGCGATCTCTCATATCAACAACGCCGAGCTAGCCACGCAAAATGCCAATTCAATTCTTGCGATGGGGATGATGAACGCGTTTTTAGAGAAATGGCAGTCGCGCGTGAATGAAGTCAATATGCTCGAAGAGCGAGTGGCAGGTAAGTCCATTTACATGGCTAACTTTTCTAAGTTTGTACGTGGTTCACTACAGATCTTCTTGTTGGGAGGCGGAGCATGGTTAGTGATTCAACATGAGATTACTGCGGGAGCGATGATCGCGAGTTCCATTTTAATGAGTCGGGCACTCTCGCCGATGGAGCAGGCGATTGGTACATGGCGAAGTGCTATGTCTGCTAAAGGCGCGTATAAACGGCTAAAAGAAATCGACGCAATCGTGCGCCAAGATGAATCGAATATGCCACTGCCAAAGCCAAAAGGACACTATGAACTAACTGGACTTGCTTATCGCCATCCTGGCACAACAGAGCCTGTACTCTCATCGATCAGCTTATCTATTCCTCCCGGAGTCGCTGTCGGAGTTATTGGCCCTTCTGGTACTGGTAAATCGACGTTTGCTCGGTTGTTATTAGGTACGATCAAGCCACTAGCGGGTAAGGTTACGCTTGATGGTATGGAAGTGTCTACTTGGGCATCGGAAGATCGCGGCGCCCATTTTGGTTATCTCGCTCAAGAAGTAGAGTTGTTTCCTGGCACAATTCGGGAGAACATCGCGCGCTTCAAAGAAGAAGACCCCGCTAAAGTCATCAAGGCGGCGCAACTAGCAGGATGTCATGAATTAATACTCAAGAAAAACAAAGGCTATGATTTCGTTATTGGTGAAAATGGCCGTGGTTTATCTGGAGGAGAAAGGCAGAGAATCGCACTTGCAAGAGCCGTTTATGGCGATCCGCCTATTGTGATTTTCGATGAAGCTAATGCCAACCTTGATGGTGAAGGAGAGGCTGCATATCAACGTTTGATGGCTCATTTAAAAGCGCAAGGCTCAACGATTATCGTCATTGCCCATAATCCGAGTACATTACGACAAATGGATAGATTGCTGTATTTGGCTGAAGGTCGAGTCAAATTATACGGTGCTAAAGATGAAGTATTAAAACGCTTGATGGGCGAAGAAAGAACAGATATTCCAAGGGTAAGAAATGAGCAATCAACTGCCAGCCGTTAATCAGCATCCGTCTGAAACCGTTTATCGTTTTAGTCCGCAAGCGAAACTAAGCTTTCGAAAGCCAATTTTACTTGGTGTGGTGACGCTAAGTATTTTTCTTGGTGGCCTAGGCTACTGGGCTGCGACAGCGAAATTAGAGAGTGCTGCAATTGCTTATGGCGATTTGTCTGTTCTCACTAAGCGACAAGAAATTCAACATCTAGAAGGCGGCATTATTGAAAAGCTGTACGTGCAGGAGGGAGACTTGGTTGAAAAAGGTCAATTATTAATTCAACTCTCTAAGCGACAAGCTATGGCGAAGTTGGATTCATTAAGTGGTCAGTTTATTCATACTCTAGCGAAGGAAAACCGTCTAAGTGCTGAGCTAGATGAATTGCCAACGATCGTATGGTCTGATGATCTTGAAAGTATTCCTCGCGTCGATATCGTCCAAGAAGCTCAACTGGTTCAAAACAAGATCTTTGAAGCGAGAAAGCGATTCTTTGATAGTAAGCTGAGCATCATTGAGCAGAGTATTTCTGGGGCAAATTTGGAGCTGGAAAACCTCCAGCAAACCAAAGTAATTGAGAGAGAAAGACTCAATTTTATCGCCGAAGAAATAGACAGTAACCAAGCTCTAGTTCAAAAAGGCTTTTCGGGTAAATCCACCTTACTTCAACTCAAACGTCTTGCGGCGGAAGTGCGGAGTACCTTAAGTCAGTTAGACAGACAATCACTCACAGTAAGCAAAAGGTTGGATGAAAACCAAGCGCAAATTGAAGAGTTGAAGCTTGAAAGACTGAATGAGATTGTCGAGGAGCTACGAAACACCAAAAAGGAAATCGTCGCCATCCGTGAAGAGTATCGCTCAGCCCAAGATATTGTAGCGAGAACAACCATCAATGCACCTATTGCAGGCCGTGTGGTCAACATGCAGGTGTTTACCGAAAAAGGTGTGATTGGTTCGGGTGAAACGCTATTAGAGTTGGTTCCTCAAGACGATAAGTTGTTAGTCGAGGCTCGCGTGAATCCTCAGGATATCGATTTAGTTAACCCAGGTCAGCAGGCGCATGTTCGTCTGACCGCTCTGAATGCTAGAACGTTGGCACCATTAGACGGCACGGTGTTAACGATTTCTGCGGATAAGCTTTCACAAGAAAACCAAGAGGATTTTTACCTCGCTAGAATTGCAATTTCGCAAGAAGATGTAGCCAAACACCGCTTAACTTCAGGAATGAACGCGGAAGTGCTTATTTTATCTGAACCGCGAACGCCTTTAAGTTATTTAATCAAGCCAATCACTGAAAGCATGAATCGCGCCTTTAGAGAGGAGTAATCTCAAAAGTACTTGAGTGAACACGGACAACTGACAAAATAATTTGTTATGGTTACCCGTTACTAGGCCGTATTTTAATTCTAAGGGAGCCGTGGAATGGAGAAAGTGCAGTTAGTCGTCGATTTTCTTCTCACTCATAAACTGATTTTTACCGCACTGATCTTTGTGATTATGTGGTTAATTCGTCGTACCATTTTATCGATGATTCGTGGTGACCATGCCTTTCTTTCTGAAGATCAGCGCAGCTGGATGTCCAGAACTAAGAACGGCACCTTTGCCGTTACATTACTGATTTTATTTATTTTATGGCAATCAGAAATAAACGAGTTTGCTCTAAGTGTCACGGCGATAGCGGTTGCCATTGTTGTGGCATCCAAAGAGATAATTTTGTGTTTTACAGGCTCGATTCAAAGAGCAAGCTCACGTTCTTTTCGTGTCGGTGACTGGATTGAGGTCGGTAAACTGTGCGGCGAAGTGATTGAGCACAATATGATGGCGACGGTGATTCAAGAGATCGACCTGCACCATGGGCAATATCACTACACCGGAAAAACCGCGACCTTACCCAATAGTATGTTTTTTACTTACCCAGTAAAGAACCTCAATTTTATGAAGCGCTACGTCTACCACAATTTTTCTATCGTGGTGAAAGACTTCGTTAATTTGTATCCTCTGTTACCAATCTTGACCGACAAGATTGAAGAGCATTGTAGCTACTTCAGTGATGTTGCGCATCGCTACAATGCGATGATTGAAAAACACGCGGGGGTCGATCTTCCCGGTGCAGAGCCACATATGCATATTTCTAGTAATATCAATGGTGAGCAGATTTTGCATGTTATGATTTTCTGCCCGACCGATAAAGCTAACCACTTGGAGCATTTGATTCGTAAAGACTTTATGGAACTTTATGAGCAGCGCTTTCCTGTGGTGAGTGAAAAATAGAGAAGTGTCGTACGCCAGTTAAAACAAACCCCGCTATCAAACATAGCGGGGTTTGTTTTTCTAACGGTATTTCCAGCTCTAACTATATTCCCTGAATACTTAGCTGAATTTACTTTTCAGCATTAAAAACAGAAAGTAAGTACTGCCTAAAATAGCGACCAATGTGCCAGCTGCGACCTGACTTGGATAAATAGCGATTTGTCCCAGCCAATCTGCCCACAACATTAGGGTTGCACCAATTAAGGCTCCGACACTTAGTTGCTCTTTCACTTTTCTTGCTCCTAACATCATCGCCATATGGGGAGCGACCAAGCCAACAAAAGATATCGGACCAACTGTAGCGGTAGAAAAGGCGCATAATAAAGCAACGATGGTGAGCATTAGCGTATTGGCTACGGTGGGGTTAAGTCCTCGTGCATTTGAGAATTGTCGTCCGATGGAAATTAATGTTAGCCAGCGAGAAATCGCGAATACAGCGGTAAGCAGAACCATTATTGCCAAACATAGCATCAGTGCGGTGTCGGCTGTGACTCGATAAATTGAACCAGTTAGCCACAATAAAATTTTGTAACTGTCACCAGAACCTTGAGCTAGCGAAAATTGAACAAGGGCTTCTAATAGTGCCGTTAGTGCTATGCCGGACAACACGAAGTTAGATGGATTAAAATGGCTTCGTTTACCGATAATCAGTAATAACATCAATACGGACATACTTCCGAAAAAAGCGATACCCCAGTTAAATGCGGAGAGAAGTGACCCAGCGATGACTCCTGTCGTAATAATGGCAAACGTGGCTCCGGAAGACACACCGAGAATATCTGGGCTGGCCAGAGGGTTGTAAACAATGCGTTGCAAAATGATTCCGGCAACGGATAGCGCAATACCGACAGAAAGTGCGGTTAGCATTCGCGGCCAGCGTAATTGCCATTGGAACTCCCCTGGCACGGACCATTGGATCCCGTTTATACCATGGGTAACGAATGAGTAAACCAGAACCCCGACGATGCTCATTATCACTATGCTACAAACTGCGCGCTTAGAAAGCGCCGTTTTTCCTTGGCTCATTGAAAGGTTAAGTTGATCGGTTGCCGTCAGCTTTTTACGAGTAAACCAAATTAAAGCGGGAGCGCCAATAGCTGCAGCCGCTACGCCGCTAGGAATGGTTTCCTCTAACCATAAGCTTAATGAGATGGCGGCAGAGTCTGTGATGATTAACAGCATTGCGCCCAAAAGCATGCTGCTGATCAATTCGTCGCGCGGTGTTCTTGCCCCCATCGCTCTGGCAATATTGGATGTTAGTAATCCGATGAAGCTGATAATGCCAACTGCGGTGATTGAGGCAGATACCAGCCAAATACCCATCACCATTAATGCACCAAACGCGGGTAATACCGCTAAGCCTCGGGCTGCTGCGCCTTCTTGTCCCAGTTTCATTAAGGTCAGAATACGTGGTGCGACGATCAAAATTACGATTGCGATAGTGCAGCGAGGCAATAACCACTCAAACCAATCCCAGCTGTATTGAGAAAGGTCGCCCGCTCCCCACATAAAAATATTCTGTGCGAACTGGGCGTTTAAAATAATAATGGCTGTGGCGATAGAACCGAGCAAGATATTGATCACCATCCCCGAAACGACCAGCGGCAAACCTGTCATATTACGCACACCGGCAATAGATACGATCAGGCCAAACGCCACTAAGGCGCCTACCATTGCGGCTAATGCAGAGTAATCGGCTACCCAATCGACGAACCAAATGTTTACCACGACTAATGCAAGCCAAGCTCCAGAAGAGGTGCCAAGAGTCAAAGGAGAGGTGAGGTTATTCTGCGTTAATTGCTGCATTAAGCTGCCGGTGAGACCAAGCATGGCACCAACAAGCAGGGTCATACTTAACCTAGGAAGCTGAGCTTGCGTAAAAAATACGTCACGAAATTCGCTCGCTACCTCTGGTTTTGTTAATAATTGCCATTGTTCGAAGAGTGATAAATTAGTGTCAATTTGTAGACTAAAGACGCTAAGTAACGTAATCAGCGCCAGATAACCAATATAATGTTTCGTTCTCATTGCTTTGGTGCCAACTCTATTAGACTGTCGGTAATCGCTTCAGCGGTGTATTGCAAAGACATAGCACCGCCATACGCCCACACTGCTCTGACTGAATTTACCCGCTGCTTCTTTACAAACGGCATCGCTTGCCAAAGTGGCGAATCTTTCAGTTTGCGTTCTTCTGGGAAAGGTTGTACGTAGAGAACATAGCTGTTGTGAAGGTTTTGAAGTCGATTAATCCGATCTTGCTTTACCCCCCACGCACGTGGGGCCTCTTTAATTGGAGCCTGTAATCCCAGTTTTCTGACCACGTAGTCAGTGGTGGAGTTTTCGGTTGCAAGTAATACAGTATTCGGGGTTGAAAATCGCATCACAAGAACACTGAGTGGTTCAGAGTAATAGTGGCGAATTCGCTGGCGCATCTGCGCAAATGAAGCATCTAATTCTGCCAGTTTCTGTTCAGCAAGAGCCTCTTTATTGAATAGCTTGCCGAGCGTACGAAAGTGACGAATAGCAGTCTCGGCCGCAGCCTCATTTTCAGAAAAATTAGGTAAATATATAACCGGAGCAATTTGTTTGAGTAACGGAATCAAGTCTTGCTGTGGAGACGCAGCAAGGATGACATCTGGCTTCAAGCTGGCGATTTTTTCTAAGTTGGGCTCTGCTCGGGTTCCAATATCTTCAATTGACTCTGGTGCAGTTGGATTGACGACCCATTGGCGGTAGCCTGGTAAATTTGGGGCTGCGATTGGTTCTACGTTTAGCGCCAAAACTTGTTCTAAGATGTCCCAGTTTAAGGCAACAACGCGTTGTGGCGCTTGCTCAAAACTATGCTCACCATATTCATCGGTAACGGTGATGACTGCATTTGCATTAGTCATAAAAAATGCCAACAGAAAAGCAGATTGTGTAACCACAGTAAGTAAACGAGCTATTATGCGCATACAACAGCCACCTTTTGGCTCGCCAATGTGTTGGCTGGAGTTGGATGATCAATGAGCTTAATCGGTGACTCATACAACTCAGAAAGGCGCTCCTCATCTAGCAACATGTCGGCGTTGCCTTCGAACGCAATTTGACCTTTCTTGAGCGCAACAATGTGGGTTGCATAGCGCAGTGCTAAGTTCAAGTCGTGAAGGATCACGATAATGCCTACGTTCTCGGTTCGATTCAGCTCTGCCAGTAGCGCCATCAGTTGAAATTGATGGTGAACATCGAGCGCGGAGGTCGGTTCGTCTAGGATCAAAATCGGTGATTGTTGAGCCAACAGCATAGACACCCAAGCGCGTTGACGCTCGCCGCCCGATAAGTCATCCGCCAAAGCTTGAGCAAAAGGTGTAACTCCTGTTCGTTCCATAGCCTGCGTGATGATCTGTTTGTCTTCAGCTTTCCAACGACCAAGTGCCCCACGCCACGGAAAGCGGCCTAAGCGCACTAGCTCTTCTACTGTTAAACCAGCCGAAGAGGGCAGCTTTTGTGGCAAATAGGCGATCTGCTTTGCCAACTCTTTGGTTTTGAGTGATGAAAGGGAAGTATCGTTTAGTGTTACCGTGCCTTTATCTGGTGACATTTGACCAGAAAGCAGGTTCACCAGTGTCGATTTGCCTGAACCGTTATGGCCCAAAACGACAGTTAGTTCATTCGTTGGGATGTTTAGTTGGTCGATGCCGAGGATCTGACGTCCACCTCGAACGATCTCAATATTAGACAGTTGAAACATGGATGGCTCTCAGGAGAAAACTCCCCTCAAGAGAGGGGAGTAGGAAGTTCAATTACCAGCGGTAGTTTGCGTTTAGCATGACAGAGCGAGACTGGCCGTAGTAACACCAGTAATCGCAACCTGAAACAAACTCTTTATCCAGAATGTTGTTCACGTTTAGCTGTGCTTGCCACTGTGAAGTGATGTCGTAAGTGACTGACGCATCCCAAAGAGTGACTGAAGGAACAGTTAGGTTCGAGCTCTTAGGGTTATCTTTTGACTTACCTACGTAGCGCACACCAGTACCGATATTGAGGCCTGGAATCAGGCTGTAGGCGCTGTAGTCTACCCATGCAGAAGCTTGGTGCTCAGGAATAAGTGCGGCTTGTTTTTTACCTTGGCCAAAGCTCTCATCTGTTTTCGCTTTGGTATAGGTGTAGCTTGCCATCAGTTTTAGATCGTCGGTTAGCTGTGTTGTGCTTTCAAGCTCAATACCTTGAGAAGTCACTTCACCCGTTTGTGTCGCGATCCATGTTGATGGGTTGGTCACCAACGCGTTCTTTTGCGTAATGTCGAACCATGCTAGGTTGATAAAGCCATCCATAAAGCTTGGCTCATACTTCACACCCACTTCGACTTGCTCGCCTTCCAGCGGTTTGTAAAGCTCATTGGTTGCCGCATCAATGGTGCTGATCACTTCAAACGACTGAGAGTAGTTTGCGTAAGGTGACAATCCATTACTTGCAAGGTACATCACACCCGCGCTTAGAGAGAGCTGACCATCATCACGAGATTCACTTTGGTCAACGGTAGCGCCTTTGCCAGAGTTTTCTGTTTTCACCCAGTCGTAACGAGCACCGATGTTACCAATCCACTGTTCATGCAGTTTCAATTGGTATTGTGAGTAGACACTTGCTTGAGATTTCTCAATCTCACGTTTCACGTTGTTGGCAGGATCAAGAGGGGTGAAGTTGCCGTAAACTGGGTTCCACGGGTTGATGGTGCCAAACGCGTAGTTGTCCTGCTCGTCGCCATCGGTTTTGTGGAATTGCAGATCCATACCGACAAGCACCGTGTGCTCTGCGTTGTCAGTCATCCAGTTGCCGACAGCGTTATTGTCGAATGTGATGCTCTGGTTTTTGCCGTCACGGAATACGATGCCTTGCGCTAATTCTTCTTTCGCAGGATCGTTGTTTGAGAATGCGTAAGAGCTGCGCAAGTACAACTCATTGGAGCCGTAGTTGAGGTTTTGAGAGAATGACCACGTGTTATTGATGTCGTGCTCTAGCAAATAACCTAGAGAGAACTGCGTGCGTTCGTATTTATCGTAGTTTGGCTGACCAAGGTTAGTCGAAGGATCGATTTTGCCAAAGTTAGAACCAATCAGAGTGCCTGCCGCTGGGAAAAATGGGTTGGTTGGCACACCGTCATCACGAAGGTAAGTGGCCAAAACGGTCAGCATTGTGCGGTCAGAAATGTCGAACTCGACGCTTGGCGCTAGATAAAAACGCTCGTTATTGGTGCCGTCCAGTTCGCCATCTTGGCTTGTCATCAGGCCAACCAAACGGTAGCGGATTGTGCCATCGTCGTTTGCTTCATCAGCAATGTCAAAACCCACAGACTGGTGTTGGTTGTTGCCCACTTCGACTTTTACTTCGCCTTGAGGCGTAAACGTTGGTTTTTTCTGCACCGCATTCACGATACCGCCTGGTGCCGATTCACCAAACAGAATAGCTGATGGGCCTTTAACCACTTCCACACTTTCTAGGCCGTAAGGTTCGACCAACCATGTGTAGTAACCATCGCGGAAGAGGCGGTTGCCGTTTAGGTAAGTCGCTGCATCAAATCCACGAACTTTGAACCAATCGGTGTCGTTGTCGGCACCATAAGGCTGAGCGGTTACGCCAGATGTGTAGCGTAATGCTTCGTCCAATTTTTGCGGTGCACGAACACGAAGTTCATCTTCAGAAATGATAGATACGCTGCGCGGTGTTTCTGCCGCAGGGGTTTCTACTTTAAGTGCTTGCGCGGTGACCGTAATGGTCTCCATTGCAATAATGTCATCTTGTACAACGTCTTCTTGAGCTTGTGCTGTGAATGCAACCACTGCTGCTGTTGGTGCCAAAGCACAGACCAACGCGTTACGGATCGCGATGGTCAGTAAGTTATTCTTTGTCATAAATATATTCCCGACAATTATGATTAACGCTAAGCTTAATTGTAATTATTATCATTTGAACTTTTGTTTCGGTATTTTACTGACTTTTGTATCAAAAGATAGTAAAACGTTCGCAAATTCATTCGCGGTACTTAAAGTCGTTGTTATGTTCAATTGGTTTGAAAAACTGACCCAACCCTTTCCCCAGATGGAAACCAAAAAGCCACCGAAGACACTTTTTGGCTTCTGTCGCTTTTACACTCTTGGCTTTGAAGCCCCTTTACTTGTCATGGCTGTGTTCAGTGCGCTTATTGCCATTACTGAGGTGACGCTGTTGCGTTATATGGGCGAGCTCGTCGATATTCTCTCTAATCAAGATCGCGCAACATTCTGGCAAGACCAGGGTGATCGCATGCTAATGATGCTGTTCTTAGTGGCGGTTGTGATGCCAGCTCTCGGTTTTGTCCATTCAATGGTGATGCACCAAACGTTATTGGGTAACTACCCGATGTCTATCCGTTGGTTGATTCACCGTTACTTGCTAAAACAAGCGGTTGGATTTTTCCAGCGTGACTTTGCAGGCCGAGTTGCGACCAAAGTGATGCAAAGTGCGTTAGCGGTACGAGAAACGGTCATGAAGCTGGTGGATGTACTGGTTTATATCAGCGTTTATTTTCTTTCGATGCTTTGGATGATGGGCGAAGCCGATGGTTTGCTAATGTTGCCTATTGTGATTTGGATAGGAATGTACGCGGTTATCCAGTTCTACTTTATCCCTAAAATGAAACAAGTAGCGACAGAGCAAGCGGATGCTCGCTCTGTAATGACTGGGCGCATTGTCGATTCTTACACCAACATTTCTACCGTAAAACTATTCGCTCATTCACAGCAAGAGTTGGAATACGCAGAAAGCAGCATGAAGCAGTTTTTGGTGACGGTTTACCGCCAAATGCGCATGGTGACTTGTTTACTGTTTAGTGTGGATGCCATCAACTATTTACTGCTGATGTCTATCAGTGCCATTTCGGTTTATTTATGGCTAGATCACGCTGTAACAATTGGTGCTATTGCGATTGCCATTAGTATTGCGTTGCGCGTACAAGGAATGTCGAAGTGGATCATGTGGGAAGTTAGCGCACTGTTTGAAAACATCGGTACGGTAGTGGACGGCATCAATACGATTTCAAACGACGTTGAAGTGAAAGACGTGCCAAATGCCAAGCCTTTGCAAATCTCGCAAGGTGAGATCTGTTTCGACAACGTAGGTTTTAACTACAGTGACGAGAAGGCGGTATTTGAGAACTTGAACCTGACCATCAAACCAGGCGAAAAAGTCGGTATTGTCGGTCGTTCTGGGGCAGGCAAATCCACGTTGGTTAACCTGTTGCTGCGTTTTTACGACGTAAATACGGGGAAAGTTTGTATTGATGGACAGGACATTTCTCAAGTCGAACAAGAGTCGCTGCGCCAACACATCGGTATGATCACGCAAGACACCTCTTTGCTGCATCGTTCAATTAAAGAGAACATTCTTTACGGTGATCCAGATGCTTCAATGGATGCCGTTATCGCAGCTGCTGAAAAAGCACACGCTCATGATTTCATTCAATCTCTAAGAGACGAGCAAGGTAACGTTGGCTATGACGTTGAAGTGGGTGAACGCGGCGTGAAGTTGTCTGGTGGTCAGCGTCAACGTGTGGCGATTGCTCGCGTGCTGCTGAAAAACGCACCAATTTTGATCATGGACGAAGCAACGTCTGCACTTGATTCAGAAGTGGAGTCGGCAATTCAAGAAAACCTTGAAGTTCTGATGGAAGGAAAAACAGTGATTGCAATTGCTCACCGTTTATCAACGATTGCCGCGATGGATCGTTTGATTGTGATGGATGACGGCAAAATCATTGAGCAAGGCTCACACCACGAGCTGCTGCAATTGGGTGGTGTTTACGCTCAGTTGTGGAAGCATCAAACCGGCGGCTTTTTGTCTGAGCAAGGTGATGCTCAATTGCAAGTCATCTAATATGACGCGACACGAAAGAGGAGCAAATGCTCCTCTTTTTTGTGTCTGCGGTTTATACCGAGTGAGTAGGCATCAATGGGTGACGTTTACTTGTGATTATTCATTAAGTTAGGCCAACTTAATGATGGTTATGTTTATAACTGACTGTCGTTCTTGCATTTTTTACGCTTTTTTTACGCGAACTCCGAATGGGCTTTTGCTAAAGTTTCTGCATCGAATTTTGGTTGATGTACTTTATGTTTGCTCATTGGCTAGATAACACATTTCTCTTTTCTGCCATCGTGATTGTTGGCGCGGTTGTGGCCTCATGGCTGTTGGACCAATTGTTTGGCTCTACAGTTGCGGTCCTGCTGATTTTGCAGTTAGCCGTCGTGGTGGTGGCGTTTCAATGCAACTCGCGATTCGCTTATGCGGCGGCGGTGATCGAAGCGTTGAGCTTCAACTTCTTTTTCACGACGCCTCGTTACTCTTTGCAGATGTTTCGTCCGGAAGACATTTTTAATCTAGTCGTGTTTATGGTGGTGGCATTTATCACTAGCACCTTTGCGGATCTTTATCGTCGCCAGCAGGGCGAGTTAAAACAAACCAAGCTGCAAAACAGCATCCTGCTATCGGTGTCCCATGACCTACGCACGCCGCTGGCAACCATTATTGGAACATTGACCACACTCAACGAGTACATGCCCAAACTCAATGACTTAGAGCGCAAAGAATTGCTCGACAGTGCGACTTCAGAAAGCCACCGCTTGCATCAATATATAGAGAACCTCTTACAGGCGACTAAGCTCCAGCACGGCACATTAAAAATAACCCAAAAAGATGAGCCTATTGCGGATATTGTGCGGGATGCGGTTTCTCGTTTGCCGAATTACACCGAGAAAGTGTCCATGAATATGGATGATTCCGTTGGTTATTTATCAGTAAGTCGTTCGCTCATCGAACAAGCGATTTTTAATGTGTTGGATAATGCCATGCGATTTTCACCAGAGAATGAACCTGTTGAGGTTTCACTTTCTAAGCAGGGTTCGTCGTGCGTGATTGATGTTCGGGACATGGGGATTGGCATCAAAGCTGAAGATGCGGAAAAAATATTCAACCTTTTCTATTCCGGCGTGAACAACAAATCGGCCGATTCAGGCACCGGAATGGGACTCGCGGTTGCCAAAGGCATCATCACCGCACACCAAGGAGAGATTCAATCTATGCCAGTATCAGAAGGGACGCTGATCCGCATTCGACTTCCACTCAATCAAGGAGCAGAGCAGGCGTGAGTTACAAAGTTTTAGTCGTGGACGATGAGCCTCGCATTCATACCTTTATTCGAATTTCGCTGTCTGCTGAAGGGTTTGATTACATTGGCGCGAGTACCATTGCAGAAGCCAAAGCGTGTTTCGAAGCGCATTCGCCGCACGTCATTCTGCTAGATTTAGGCTTGCCCGACGGCGATGGGACGGAGTTCCTCACTACGCTTCGTCAGACGTATAAAACGCCAGTGTTAGTGCTGACAGCTCGTGATCAAGAAGAGGAAAAAATCCGCCTTTTAGAAGCGGGCGCGAATGATTACTTGAGCAAGCCTTTTGGCGTAAAAGAGCTCATCGCGCGCATCAAAGTGCTGGTTCGAGATTTGGTGGATGAGCAAGCCGTCGCTGATGAGCTGGTGGCTGGCCGAGTCAAAATCATCAAAAGTACTCACCAATTTTGGTTGGATCAGAGGGAAATTCCACTCACCAAGAAAGAGTTTTCTTTCATTGAACAGTTGATTCTCAAGCCGGGAAAACTCATTGAGCAAACTCATTTGCTATCGGTAATTTGGGGAAAAAGTCATATCGAAGATACTCACTACTTACGCGTGTTAGTGAGTCAACTACGCAAAAAACTGAACGATAGTGCTGACGAACAGCGGCTATTAAAAACCGAGCCGGGGCTGGGTTATCGTTTAGTGCTTGAGACGTCCAAGCACCACTAAATTCCAAATTTAATCAACGTTAATGCCAAGGTTTAGTGCTGGTTATCGGCACTCGAACAGGATTCGTGTTGCCTATTTTCCGTGACGGAAAGTCAGTCTAGCCCTTAGCGCATTAGCATTTTCTATACATAAAACACAGTTAGGGATTGATATGGCTCACTTTACAGTAATTGGTTTAGGGCGATTTGGCGTTGCCGCCAGCTTAGAACTTATTCATCTTGGACACACCGTAACGGGGGTGGATAGCGACCCGAAAATCGTCGAAAAATACGTCGAAGAGTTAACGCAAGCGGTCATATGTGACGCAACAGACGAAGGTGCACTCAGAGAGTTAGCGCTAGCGAATAGTGATGTGGTGTTGGTGGCGATTGGCGAAGACATGCAGGCCAGTTTGTTGTGTACGCTGGCGCTGAAAAATCTGGGTGTGAAATCCATTTGGGTCAAAGCGAGCACCAAAGCACACCACACCATCGTGTCTAAGCTTGGTGTGCAACGCATTATTCATCCGGAAGAGGAGATGGGCGTAAGAGTCGCGCAGGCACTCAACTATCCGATGGTGAACAACTATTTAGAAATGGGGCATGGCTTGTATGTGGTGGAAATCCACGTTAAATCCAATCTGCACGATACGCCGCTTTCTAAGTTGATCAGCCGAGGCAGTTACAACATTCAGCCTATCTTGGTGAAGCGCGAAGAAGCCGTCTACACCAATATCAATGATGAGTTTGTGCTTAATGAGTTCGACACGCTGTTGCTTTGTGGTAGTCGCGCTGAGCTGAAATACGTCGCTCCAAGGTTGGTGTAACATGGTTTTGTGGCATCCCTCTATTATCCCAATCGAGCGAAAACCCAAAGCGGGTAAAAAATTGTTGGGCGCACCTCCATTGATACTTAGCCTCAGTTTTGCGTGCTTGATCATACTCGGCACGGTCTTACTCAAACTGCCGATTGCCACCACAGAGCCCATCACTTGGATTCAAAGCCTGTTTACTGCGACATCAGCCATTACGGTGACGGGATTAGTTGTGGTAGACACGGGCACGGCGTTTACGCCTTTTGGGCAAGTGGTTATTGCCTTCCTGATTCAATGTGGTGGCCTAGGTTTAATGACGTTTGCCATCGTGACCTTGCTGGCTCTGGGTGGAAAAATTGGCTTTTTGGAGCGAGCCGTCGCGAGAGAGGCATTTAACCAAACTGACTCGTCGACACTCATTGCCACCGCTAAATCTGTATTGATGTTCGCTCTGCTCGTTGAACTTATTGGTTTTACTATTTTGAGCGTTTATTGGAGTGAAGAGCTGGGCTGGAAAACCAGTTTGTTCCATGGTTTCTTCTACACCATCAGTGCGTTTAACAATGCAGGTTTTGCGTTGAGTGCCGATAGCTTAATGCCTTACGTGGACGACCCGGTCGTTAACTTCACCATTACCAGTTTGTTCATTATTGGTGGTTTAGGCTTCTCGGTTTGGATTGACTTAAAACGCAATCGCCGTTGGCACCGACTCACCGTTTACAGTCGAATGATGATCTTAGGCACGGTGATCATTAACGTGGTGGCACTTATCGCCATTTACCTGATTGAATATGATAACCTCAACACGCTTGCCCCTTTGAGCGAAGCAGGGAAATGGTGGGCATCGTGGTTTCAAGCGGTGACGCCAAGAACGGCGGGGTTCAATACTTTAGCTATCGATCAGTTGGAAGATGCCACAACGGCGATCATTCTAGTGTTGATGTTTATTGGCGGTGGCTCATTGAGCACTGCAAGTGGCATTAAAGTTGTGACATTTATGGTGTTAGTCTTGGCAACTTACAGCTATTTGCGTCGCGATGAAGCAACCTATGCCTTTCAACGCGAGATTCCCAAAGAGACCATCAGCAAGGCATTGGCGCTGACTCTGATCTCGGTGGGGGTGACTTGGTTTGCCATATTCACGCTGTTACTGACCGAGAAAGCGTCTATGTTAGACATTATGTTCGAAGCGGTCTCGGCGCTGGGTACGGTTGGGTTATCGCGAGGCTTAACGGGCAGTTTGTCCGAACCAGGTGAGCTAGTGATCATCTTCATGATGTTTATGGGGCGATTAGGGCCTCTTACTTTGGCGTACTTCTTAGCCAGTCCAAGAAAGAAAAAAGCGCGTTACGCGAGTACTAAACTGGCAATAGGGTAAATAGGCTAACTCGAAGAAAGTGAGCAAAAGGCTAGGCAAAAGAGGAGTAACTGCTCCTCTTTTTGTGCTCGTTGTAGCCACGAAACTGTATACGGTTGCCTCTCTCACAACAATTTATGATTCATCTCTATTTTTTATCATTTATAAATTGTCGTTTTTGAGGTGTTGTCCAGAATGGCATTATCCACGTGCAACATAAGATTGCCGGGAATAAAAATAATTACAATACTGCCTTACTGGAAGATACATGAAAATCAAACCCCTCCCACCTTTAAATAGCCTCGTTGCGTTTGAAGCGTCGGCGCGGCACTTGAGTTTTACGTTAGCCGCTGACGAGCTAAACGTGACCCAAGGTGCTATCAGTCGCCAAATTAGACAATTAGAAGAATACTTAGGCAAGGCTATGTTCACGCGAGCCAATCGAAGTATTAATTTAACGCCTACAGGTCTTCAATATTATCAAGCTGTTAGCCAATCTTTGCTCGATATTGCTCAAATCACGGGTGAAGTGAAGAAGTGGCAGGGCGAACAAAAGATCACGGTTGCGACGACAAATGCAATGGCAGCCTTGTGGTTGTTGCCTAAGGTTGCTCAATTTCAAAATGAACATGATGACATCGATATAAGGATATTGGCCTCAGATAATGTGTTGGACTTACGCCGATTAGATTGCGATATCGCCTTGTTTTATTGTCGCACTCCACCTGCGGAAATGGACGTCACAACGCTATTTTCAGAAGAAGTATTCCCTGTGTGTAGCCCGCTTTATTTAGAGAAAATCGGCCAGCCTAGTGAGCCAGAAGAAATCTTCAATAAAACGTTACTCTATCTGGAAGAGTCTCAAAGAGACTGGGTGAATTGGGAGCAGTGGTTTGCGAGTGTAGGGTTGCCAAATATTTCGCCTCGTAATCGCATGAACATCAATAACTATCCAATGCTGTTACAAGCGGCTATTAATGGTCAGGGCATCGCGTTAGCCTGGGGCTCATTAGTGGACGACTATTTACAAAGCGGCGCTTTGGTTAGGCCAGTCGAACACGTTCTTTCAACTCCCTCTAATTTTTCTATGCTTGAACCTAAAAATAGAGGTTTAATCCCAGCAAGCGTCAAACGTTTTAGAGAATGGCTTTTGCATCAGTTGCCAGATGAAGTGGGTGACCGAGGCCTAGCCTAAATCAATAAGCAGAGAAAAGAACAGAGTTTGGTCATGTTAAAAAAGCGGGAATATCAGTTCCCGCTTTGTTTGAATTGATTGGATGAAATGACGCACTAAGTGAGTGCTGGTCCTTGATTGAGTGTCGAATCATCTTTCAGCGAGGATGTTGAAGTAATAGGTTCAGAAGCTACCGTTTTGCTTTCAACAAGCGGTTCAACAGGACCATCAAGTTTCTCTTGCTCTGGGTGAACATGCTCAGGAAGCATTGCCCATGGCTTAGGTTCGCGTCGAATACTATGGAACAGCGTTAAGCTCATCACCGCGATAAAAATCGCGATAGGGAAACCGGCAATAATGGAGGCCGTTTGCATTGCTTTTAACCCTCCTGCATATAGAAGCACTCCCGCAATGGCGGCGATCATGATCCCCCATAGTACCCGTATAGACGTGGGAGGTTCACTGTGTCCAGCGGCATCGAGGGTACATAGAACTAGGGTACCCGAGTCCGCGGAGGTAATGAAATAAGTACCGAGTAATAAACACGCAAGTACGCTAAGTAGTTTACCAAACATACCTGTATCTAGGTTGTCGAATAGCGTAAACAAAGCGCGTGTCGTATCAGCTTTGGTCGCTTCAAGAATCGGGCCGCCAGAAAAATCTGCAGGTGGTGTTTGTTTGGCTTCTTGTGCCGCAGTGACTTGCTCTTGATGAGCAATACGAGCGTCTTGCTCTACCTTTAACGCTGCGCCACCAAATACTGAAATCCATAAAAACGTGATCAGCGTAGGAACTATGAGAGCACCGCCGATAAGCTCACGTATTGTGCGCCCTTTAGAGATACGAGCCACAAACATGCCAACGAAAGGTGCCCAAGTCATCCACCAAGGCCAGTAATAAGCCGTCCACCAGTTTTGCCAGCCAGAGTCATTCTGTGCATCGCTCCATAAGCTCATACCGACAATGTTTTGTGCATAAAGCCCCGTGCTTTCAAGTAGCGTATTTAAGATATAGCGAGTTGGGCCAATGTAAAGTACAACTAGCACGAGTGCGAGTGAAAGCAGCATATTCCATTCTGATAAACGGCGAATACCTTTTCCTACACCAGATAGCACCGACGCAACCGCACAAGTACAAAGGGAAACGATAATAAAGAGTTGAATCCCCAAACTAATGTCTAGACCAAAGGCTTGATTCAAACCAGAGTTTATTTGGATAACTCCCATCCCCAAGGTTTGAGAGATACCGAAAGCAGTCACCGCGACTGTTAGGATATCAACCGTGTGCCCGATAGGCCCATAAATACGATCGCCAATCAAAGGGTACAAGATAGAGCGTAGGGTAAAAGGCAGATCTTTACGGTAGGAAAAGTAGGCTAATGCGAGTGCAACAATAATAAAGACAGACCAAGGATGTAGACCCCAGTGAAAGAATGTCAGTTTCATTGATGTTGTTGCGGCTTCATTGGTCAGGCCTTGAGTAAATGGGTTGTCAGCGTAATGCCACATCGGTTCGGCGACCGACCAGAAAATTAAGCCTATCCCCATGCCTCCGGAAAAAAGCATGGATACCCAAGACAAAT
Organism: Vibrio sp. A1-1; assembly: GCF_021728175.1. Classification (NCBI taxonomy): domain Bacteria; kingdom Pseudomonadati; phylum Pseudomonadota; class Gammaproteobacteria; order Vibrionales; family Vibrionaceae; genus Vibrio; species Vibrio sp. A1-1. Next base: position 205,242 of record NZ_JAKKCL010000007.1, on the reverse strand, counting down.
AACTAAACTCTGGTTTTTCGTCATCTTTACTCAAACGAATATGTCCATATCGACTAACCATAAGGTAAAGAAGAAAACCGACAACGAGTGAAACAAGTCCGATGTAAAACCACTTCATATTCTGCAGCAAAATGCCGGAAATCGTTTCGAAGTATTGGCCCGCTTGGTTGGCGAGAATGGCGCAGAAAAGTACAAAACCGATAACGACGATCTTTGATGCGATAGTCACAGTCGGATTGAGTCCTTTCAATATCCCAGATGTTGCTCTCATAGGCATCCCTCACAGTGCTTTTGTTTTAGCGTTATTGTTTGTTGCGTTATTGTTAATTTTTGAAAGAGAGTAGAGAGAGGGCTTTTGTGTTTCAACTGATTAATACTCATCGGTTAATGAGTATTAATCATGACAAGAAGAACCTTGTTAATTAAAAGGTTATTTTGTTGTTTGAGATCAATGCACGAATGATAAAAACTCATCCAAACCCGGCGAAAAAGTCGTTTGTTTGTTGCTGGGTTGTTAATCAAAATCATCTCCACTAACACAACACGATGTTGTACGCACTGGATGCAACTCGACTCTCGGAGATAAGAATATGAGCAATGTCAACCAAACCATTATTCCTGTTGAACTTGTTGATAATGTACTGAACCCAATCAGTGAAGCAACAGGAATGCCGAATCAGGCCTACACCAGCGAAGAGTATTTTACTTTTGAGCGTGATCAGGTGTTTGGTAACACTTGGGTATGCATTGGTTTTGCATCAGACCTGCTTAAAAATGGCTATGTGATGCCACTTGATTTCATGAATCTTCCACTACTCATGATGAGAAATCGTCAAGGTGAAGTCCAAGTCTTCCACAACGTGTGTAGCCACCGAGGTATGAAGCTGGTGCATGAGGCAGGCGAAGTTCAAGGCATGATTCGCTGTCCTTACCATTCATGGACGTACGATCTTGACGGTAATCTAAAAGGCACACCACACATCGGTGGTATCGCAAAACACAAAGATGATCGATTTAAGTGTGAAAAACACGGCCTTAAGCCACTCCGTTCAGCCGTTTGGATGGACATGGTATTTGTCAACTTATCGGGCAATGCTGAAAGCTTTGAAGATCATATCGCGCCGCTAGAGCAACGTTGGCAGCAATTCTTAGGTGAAGATGGGTTAGGGCTTCTTCGCCGCGTGAACATGGGTGGCAACTTAGAGATCGAAGTGAAAAGTAACTGGAAGCTTGCCGTAGAAAACTACTGCGAGGCTTACCACTTACCTTGGGTGCATCCGAGTTTGAACAGTTATTCTCGCCTAGAGGATCACTACAACATCATGTTTGCAGAGCGCTTTGCTGGTCAAGGTAGTCTCGCGTACAACCTTTCTGATACAGCAGGAACACACTTACCTAAATTTCCAAGCTGGCCAGAAGATAAACTGCGTCATGCAGAATACGTTGCACTCTTTCCAAACGTGTTGCTTGGTATTCAAGCCGATCATGCCTTTGCAATGATGATTGAACCAATCACTGCGAATAAGAGTGTTGAGCACCTACGTGTTTTCTATGTGGGTGATGAAGCAACGAAAGATGAGTTTGCTGCGTGTCGTACCGCTACCGTTGAGTCGTGGCGAGTCGTGTTCGGCGAAGATATTGGAGCGGTCGAAGGTATGCAGGAAGGTCGTTACTCACCTGGCTTTAGTGGTGGCGTGTTCTCACCAGAAATGGATGTTCCGACGCATTTCTTCCAAACCTGGTTGGCAAAGCAAGTGAAAGCGGCACTGGAGCAGTAAGATGATGCATTACCTTAATTATATTGATGGTGAGTGGTGCGATTCAGAGCAAGCGCTGACCGTCATGAATCCTGGCACAGCCGAAGCGTATGCGACGATTGCAGAAGCCACTATCACCGATGCCGATCGCGCAATGGCAGCGGCACGCCGAGTGGTCAATCAAGGCCTTCTTTCGGACGTTCGTCCCGCCGTCAGAACCGAGTGGATGTTAAAAGCCGCCGCAGCTATTCGTGAAATGGTTGATGAAGGTGGGTTAGTTGCCTGTCGTGAAAATGGGAAATCTTTGCAAGATGCCAAAGATGAGTTTTTAGAGTCGGCACGTTACTTCGAATACTACGCTGGCATGGCCGACAAGCTGGAAGGCACGTCAATTCCGTTGGGTAAAGACTATGTCGACTTCACTCAATATGTGCCGTTTGGCGTGTCAGTGCAGATTGTGCCGTGGAATTTCCCTGTCTCTATTTGTGCACGCTCATTGGCACCTGCATTAGCTGCAGGTAACACAGTGGTTATTAAGTCGCCAGAGATCTCACCACTCGCCATGACGTTGTTGATTAAAGCGATTGAAAAAGCGGGCTTCCCGAAAGGCACGATTAACCTGCTATGTGGCAAAGGTTCCGTGGTTGGCAGTCACTTGGTTCAGCACCAAGAAGTCGATCAAATCGTCTTTACGGGTTCGGTACCGACAGGTCAACGCATCCTGAAAGATTCTGCACAACGCGCCACACCATCAGTGATGGAGCTGGGTGGTAAATCTGCCGCTATCGCGCTGAAAGATGCGAACCTCGAAACACTTTTGAAAAGCGTTCAGGTCGGTATTTTCTTTAATGCTGGTCAAGTGTGTTCAGCGATGTCTCGTTTGCTGATTCAAAAAGAGCGTTATGAAGAAGTAAAAGCGGCGGTTGTGGAAATGGCAAAAAGCCTAATCATTGGCCAAGGCGAAAGCCAGCCAGACATCACACCGTTGGTATCGGCTGATCAACAAGCACGCGTGCTTGAAATGATAGAGCAAGCAAAAGCCGACGGCGCAAACATCCTGACGGGTGGCTACGCACCTGATCTATCGGGTTACTTTGTGGCACCAACAGTGATTGAAGCCACGCCAGATATGCGCATTGCACAAGAAGAAGTGTTTGGTCCTGTGTTGGTGATTACACCGTTTGAAACTGAGCAAGAAGCAATCGAGATCGCGAATGGCACCGATTTTGGCCTGGTCGCTGGTGTTTTTGGTGAAAGCCTAAACCAAACATTGCGTGTGGCACAGCAACTGCGTGGTGGACAAGTGTTCATCAATGAATGGTTTGCTGGTGGCATCGAAACACCATTTGGTGGCGTGGGCTTGTCCGGTTTTGGGCGAGAAAAAGGACAAGAAGCGATTTATAGCTATGTCCAGACACGCAATATTGCCATTCGTTTGCAGCAAGACAGCAACGTATAGCTACCGTGTAACTTGATTTTCATCACCTCGCACCGGCTTGGATTTCAGACCACAAGCTAGGGCGAGGTTGATGGAATCGCTACAAATCTGACAGTGGTTTGTAAACACGGAAATTCTGAACAAGGTAGTTGGAGTAAAAGTGATGAGAAAGTGGCTCTGTATTATTTGCGGCTTAATCTATGATGAAGCACAAGGTTGGCCATCCGATGGCATTGCACCAGGAACAGCATGGGAAGATGTGCCGGATGATTGGTTATGCCCCGACTGTTTAGTGGGTAAGGCCGATTTTGAAATGATCGAAATCACCGACGATGAGCCAGTAGAAGAGGTCGCGGCAGTGTCTTCGGTATCGGTAGGATCGTCTGTTCAGCCAAATTCGGCTCAGCCACTTCCATCTGAAGTCACTCAACCTATATTTTCAGCTGACCCTATCGTTATCATCGGTAGTGGCCACAGTGGTTACCAGTTGGCAGCGGCACTTAGAGCGCAATCTGAAACGGTTCCGATCACTGTCTTTACCGCTGATGATGGCGCACTGTACAGCAAGCCTGCCTTGTCTAATGCACTGGCCATGAAGAAAGATGGCGACGCGCTACAAAGTGAGAGCGCGTTGGAGTGGGAAAGCCGTCTCAATGTCCGCGTTTACCCGCATACCCGCGTTGAAAAGATCGAGCGTGCCAATTCAACGCTACACACCTCTATCGGTAAATACGCCTACAGCCGTTTGGTACTGGCAACAGGTGCATCACCGATTGAAATCCCAATTGAGGGCGATCGCTCTTGTGTTATGAGTGTGAACGACTTAGTTGATTACCGCCGTTTCAGAACCCAGCTACAGAACAAAAAGCGCATCGCAATCCTCGGCGATGGCTTAATTGGCTGTGAGTTCGCGAATGACCTGATCGAAGGCGGCTATGAAGTGACAGTTATCGGGTTAGGTCAATGGCCAATGGAGCGTTTGATCCCGCAACAGTTGGGTGAATCATTACAAAGCGCACTTGCAGATCGAGGCGTGCAATGGGCTCTACAAGACAGTATCGCCAGAATCGAGCCAAGGTCCGAATCCAGTGCGGTTTTACATCTGAACAGTGGCAAGCAGATTGAAGCAGACCTAGTGCTAAGCGCGGTTGGACTCAAGCCAAATGTATCGCTGGCTGAGCAAGCAGGGCTAGAAGTAGGCCGCGGCATTAAAGTAAATCAATTTGGCCAGACGAGTGATGAGAATATTTACTCGCTAGGCGACTGTGTTGAAACGGAGCAAGGTTGGCAGCCGTATATTGCGCCGATTAATCAAATGATTCCTTCCGTAGCGAAAAGCTTGCTAGGCGATGTCGCGTCAATCTCGTTAACGCCAACTCCTGTGATTGTAAAAACGCCGATTCTTCCACTCACTATTTTCCCGGTTGCCCCGAACGAACTGGGACAATGGTACATCGAGAGTCAGGCAGATGAATTGACCGCTGCGTTTTATTCTCCTGAGGGAACGATGCTTGGCTTTGCGTTGCTAGGAAGAAAAGTACAGTCATTACGTGGTCCTTGGCTAGATCAATTGTCATTGAAACTGTCAGCAGCGTAACGGAGAAAGAAGATGATTCATTTACCCAATGATGATGCAACATGTGGTTGGTACCATGCGTTGCCAAGTATTGCAGAAAAACCAGCGTTAAAAGGTAAACAAACTGCTGACTATGCCGTGCTAGGTGCCGGTTTCGCTGGACTAGCTATGGCAAGACGTTTAGCTGAGCTTCAGCCTAACGCACGAATTATACTGATTGATGCACAACGTATCGGCCAAGGGGCGTCAGGGAGAAATTCGGGCTTTGTGATCGATTTGCCCCATAAGTTTTCACTTGAGCATCCCGATCCTGAGCACAAACAAAAGTTATTATCGCTCAACCGTTCTGCGATTGCTCAGCTAGACACTTTAGTGTCGAAGCACAGTATTTCTTGTCAATGGTTAGCAAAGGGCAAATATCAAGGAGCCGTAGGGGCGCGCGGTGAAGCGTATCTCGATCACTTTGAGCACCTAATGAAAGACCTTGGCGAACCATACTTGCATGTTAATGGCAGTGAGCTGGCGAAAGTCTTAGGGACAAATTACTACAGCCGCGCAATTTACACGCCAGGTGGTTATTTAATGCAACCTGCTGCTCTGGTGCGTGGGCTAGGGGAAAGCCTTCCAGAGAATGTCGAGGTGTTAGAAAACTCGCCAATCCGCAAACTCAGTAAAGAAAACGGTTACTGGGTATTACATGGAGATAGTGGTTCTGTTGAAACCACTGAACTGTTACTTGGCACCAGCATTTTTACTCGTGAGTTTGGTTACCTTAAAAACAGATTACTGCCAGTGATGACGTTTGCAAGCTGGACGCGTCCATTGACCGACGCAGAAATGCAACGATACGGAGGTGAGCTGAATTGGGGTTTAACTCCAGCAGATCATGCGGGAACGACGTTACGTATGACCGCCGATCGACGTATTTTGATCCGAAATACTTACAAACACGTGCCGAAATATGGCTCAAGCATGAACGATAAAGTCAGAGAGCAAATCCGAGACGATCATCGTCAAGTCTTTTTGGCGCGTTACCCCGAGCTGGCCGACATACCATTTACTCACACATGGGGTGGGGTATATGCCATCTCTCGTAACTTTACTAACTTTTTTGGTCAATTAGATGAAGGTGTTTATGCCAGCGCTTGTGACAATGGTGTTGGTGCTGCGTGGGGAACCATTTCTGGAACGCTGTTAGCTGACTATGTCGTAGGTGCGACATCTAAATCATTGGATGACATACAGCAAGTGACAGGAATGCCTTGTTTGAATCCGCCAGAGCCTTTTTTAGGCATGGGAGTAAAAACGCGTATCCAATTAGCAAAATGGCAAAGCCGGAGTGAATTATGAAGCAAGTCAAACTCGTTGATAGTAAAAACCTAGATTTCAATGTTCGTGGTGATACGCCGGGAATGGCGTACGTAGCCCGAGCGTTAAGCCCTGAAATTTCACCAAACATTGGCGTAGGCTTTGCTAAATGGGAAGGCGCTCAAGTGGCTTGGACGGTGCTTTATGATGAGGTTATTTTTGTGATTGAAGGCTGTTTCGAGCTGACCGCAAACGGTGAAACACATCTTGTTCACCCAGGTCAAATGCTGTGGATCCCGGAAGGAACCGAATTGGTTTATGGTGGGCATGCTCTATTCGGCTACGTGGTTCATCCAGGAAACTGGAAAGAGCTACACGGGATTGAATGATTTGTTTTACAGACGAGACAACGACTTGAAGTTCTACTCGTGCTAAATCAAAAATCGTTCACAGTGTATGTGAGCCAAATCAACTCGCCCGTCAAGGGCGTGTCACCGAAGCCTCCTTCTTGAAGTCATTTGGGTATATACATCAGTTTTAACGATAGCCATATCGAGATGCTTGGTATGGCTTTTATCGTTAAGGATAATAATCTCATTGGATCAAGGGGTATATAATCGTTAAATTGCACTTGCGACATCTTTGCGCTGTGACTGGCAATTCAAACTATTGTTTTAGCCAATAGAAACACTAAAAATTATCCACCAAATAATACGTTACTGAGTCTGGCCGTTGCATTTACGGCTGCCTATTTCGCAGCCGATGATTATTACTTAATATAAGAACTCACCATGCACACTCGTCGTGAACGCGTATTTGACCCCTTTCATCGTCTAACGGTATTTACAGATAAATGGCGACTTGGATCTAAATCTTATCTTACTGATCTCGCATCTATTGCCTTATTGCTGTTACCGCTGACGCTATCTAACGCACTTGCCATCTTTCTTGGTCACGCTTCTAGAATCCTAGGGGTGTCAGAGGTTTCTCAGTTATTGTTCCATCTTTCTGATATTTTAATCAACTTATATCCCACAGCGTTTTGCATTGTGGCTGGTTACTATTTATCGCATAAAGTGAACGTGTCGAGCGCGATTATCATCATTTATTCGTTGGTCATGTTCTATTTAATTTCAATAGAGAATGACAGCCTTTCTAGTAATTACATGTTGCCGAATAACCCGTTATTAGCACTCTTTAGTGCAACGGTGTCATACGTTTATTGTAAAAGTTTCCGAATTGAGCTGCTTGATCCTCAAGCAATGGACTTCTCTTCTCGTCTTTTTAAAGATGTCTTACATTTTTTCGTATTCGTTTTATTTGCGGTTAGCTTATCTCATGTCACCGCGGCGGTGATGGATGCTTTTACTACAACAGTGGCTGGACTTAACTTTGATCCGCTGACGTTCACAGGAGGATTATTTTATCAATCCATCTTGAGCTTATTAGGAGCGGCGGGCATTAATGGTCACAACATGTTGTTTGCTATCAAGCAGCAAATATACGCTGCGACCGAAGCCAACATGGCTGCTTGGCAAACAGGCGAAGCGTCGCTTAACGTCATTAGCCAAGGTTTTTACGACGCATTTTTATCCATGGGCGGGTCAGGGAATAGCATTAGTTTACTCCTGTGTCTGTTATTGTTCGCTAAAGAGCGCAATCATATTTTACTGGCGTTAGCGGCAGCACCATTGGTGATGTTCAACATCAATGAAGTGCTGCTATTTGGGTTGCCTATCATCTTTAATCCTATTCTGGTCGTCCCATTTGTATTAGTGCCGCTGGTAAGTTTTATCATCACCTACTGCGCAATTGCTTCCGGCTTAATTGCGCCTGTTGAAAATATTGTGAACTGGATGACACCGCCTCTGTTGAGTGGTTATGTTGCAATGGGGCATCAGGTCCAGGGGGCGATACTTCAACTGGTGGTGATTGCGATTGGTGTACTAATTTATCGACCTTTTTATCTAGCCTATGCAGGCAAATATGTGGGGCAGCTTGGTGTAAGTAATACTTACAATGGTTTAGAACAATCCCTATTTAAATCACTACTCAGTAGTGTGAAAGATGCGAACACATCGAGTATCAGCAAGTCATCCGCGCAGAAGCGTTTAACTTCCATTCTTCGTGAAGGCGAGTTGGTGATGTTTTATCAAAAGCAGCATTCAACAAAGGATGCGGAACAGTATTCTTACGAAGCGCTTATTCGATATAAAGATGAAGATGGAAACTTACTTTCACCAACGTTTATTGAAGATTTTCACCGGTTAGATGCTATGCCACTGCTCGATAAACTAGTTCTCGAAAAGGTGTTGTCGGATATGAAGGAAATGGGATTATCTGATCAGCGAAGAGTGGCCATTAATGTTTCTGTTGCTACCATTCAACAAGTGGATTTTGTTCAGCATTTACAAGGCAGGTTGGTCTATTTTGGAATCCCGGCTGAATGGCTTGAAATTGAAATTACTGAAGAAGCCGTATTAGACAATGAAGTTTCTTTAACTAACACCATGAAAGCTCTACAGAGTATGGGAGTTCGTATCACAATGGATGATTTTGGTACGGGCTACGCATCGTTTCCTCATTTGTTCAAGTATCCATTTAACAAGATTAAGCTAGACAGATCGCTGCTATTGGACGCTAACGATCATCGTGGACGTCAACTGTATCGATTGGTTGCTAAGTTAGGACATATTGCAAATTGCGAGGTCGTAGCGGAAGGGGTGGAAACGCAGTCTGACTATGACTTTGTGCGGTCAAGTGGGGTTGATAAAGTTCAAGGATTTTACTTAGCAAGGCCTGTACCTTTGGATGAGATTATCCATCGACGTGCTTAACTAACGTGCAATAAAAAGGGAAGCGATGGCTTCCCTATAGTGAGTCTTGTTTTGACTTAGTTAGCTCTTATTTGAACTCAAATTTACCCTGCATGATCGCCCAGTGACCAGGGAACGAGCAGAAGAATGAGTAGTCGCCGCCAGCTTTCATTTTTTCAGTGCTGAAAGTAATGCTGGTGCTTTCACCGCCGCCAATCACTTTTGTGTGAGCGTATACACGGTCGTCATTTGGCTTCACGTAATTGTTTTCTGCACCTGCTGCCATGCCGTCCGTACCTACTGCTTGTAGATTAGCGGTATCTGCGATAACGACGTTGTGACCCATTGATTGTGCAGGCATTTTACCTGTGTGGTTTAGCGTCAGTTTTACTTCTTTACAAGTGGCTGGAACGCTCAGTGTTTTAGTAGAAAACTGCATCATATCGTTAGCATCTAGGGACACTTCACACTCGGCACTGGCTTGGGCACCAAAGCTCATTCCTACTAATGCGAAGGTTGCTGCTAATAAACGTAAAGACATATAACACTCTCCATTTTATATTTTGGGCTGACTTGGATTAATCTCATCCAATAGTTCTCATTATCAGCCAATTTTCACTCGAAAAACGTGCTTCAAGCGGTATATTGACGTTTTGTTGCAAAGTTGTACTGGTTAGTTCCACTATTTGATCACTCATAGGCCCTATTTCATGCGATGGCGTGAGGTAAATCAAAAAAGAAAGGAACACGCCCCGTACAGAGATAAGGTCTATCTTATTAAGCCTTTGGAGCAGTATCTTGGCATTTATTAGAAGTAGATTAGAGAAGGTGAGAGGAGAGGCTCAAGTATAAAAAAGCTCAGCCAAATTGCTGAGCTTTAACAGTTAGAGCGGCAGTTGACGTTTAGCGATTTTGCTTCAACGCATCTAACGCTTCATGTAATGACGGCACGATGGAATGACCAAATTGTTTTACCTCTTCGCAAGGTTCAACTAAATCCGGAATCTGATAAGTAACCATATTCGCTGCCACCGCTGCGCGAACACCGTTATTGGAATCTTCAAAGGCCAAACATTGGCTTGGTTCTACATCCAGACGATTCGCTGCCAACAAATAGATTTCTGGATCGGGTTTACCGTGGTTTACCTCGCAGCCTGTGGTGAGGTTGTCGAAGTACTTACTCAAACCCGCTAATTCCAGTTTGATTTTCGCCACCTCTTTTGCCGTAGAAGTCGCTACTGCGATTGGTAAGCCTTGTGCTTTCAGCCATTCTAGCAGCTCAACAACACCATTTTTCACTGGGATGGCTTGGTGTTTGACGACAGCATTGTAACGAGTACGCCATTCATGATGCAGGCGGTCTAGGTTCTCACCGTAGGCTTTGCGGAAAATTGCTTCAATACCTGCCGCATTACGACCAATGATCGACAGGTAAACATCTTCATAAAACGGAAGGTTTTGGACTTCACATGCTTCTTGGAAAATACGCATACAGACGCGCTCAGTATCAAGGAGCAAACCATCCATATCAAAAATAGCAGCTTGGTAGTTCATTACATTACAGACTTTTCGATTGTGATGGTGCATTTTGACATAAGCGAGATAGATTTTCTTGCGGAATTCAAACCGTCCGTATCCTTTTTTACTTTATACCTAGCCGTTTGGCTAAGCGATGTAAATTACCATTATCGAGTTCTAACTGACGTGCTGTTGCAGCCCAGTTTCCTTGATTCTGCTCTAGTGCTTTTACAATCATGGCTTTTTGGAAGGTGTCAGTGGCTTGCTTTAAACCAGCGTCTGACAGTTCAAATGAAGAGCTAGGTATACCTGACTCTTCAGTGGTGGGCTGATTGTTCGACGCTTTGATATCGAAATCTTGTTCCACCAATTCGATATCCAGCGATTGAGTTCTAGCTTTGGCAAGCACGCCCGCTCGTTTGATGACGTGTTCCAGTTCACGCACGTTGCCCGGCCAAGAGTAATCTTTAAGTGCTTGAACTAGAGTGGGAGAGAGTCGAACACTGTTCAGCCCCAACTTGCTGCGTAGTTGCTCTGCAAAGAAACCAGCCAGTAGCACGACATCGTCTTCACGTTCACGAAGTGGGGGAACATGAAGAGGGAATACACTCAAACGGTGGTACAAATCTGCTCTGAAACGGCCAGCTTTTACTTCTTCATGCAGAACACGGTTCGTTGCCGCCACAATGCGTGTGTTGACTCGAATATGTCGGTCATCCCCAACACGCTGGATATCGCCATATTGCAATGCGCGAAGTAGCTTGGCTTGCAACTCCAGAGAAAGTTCGCCAACTTCATCCAAGAATAGTGTGCCGCCGTCGGCTTGCTCGAACTTACCTTTCCGATTACTGATAGCACCAGTAAAAGCACCTTTGATATGACCAAAAAGTTCACTCTCTGCGACAGATTCAGGTAACGCGGCACAGTTTAAGTACACCAAGGTATTATTGGCTCGGTGAGAGCGATGATGAATTGCGTTTGCGACGAGCTCTTTACCAACCCCTGTTTCACCCATTATCAACACTGATAGCTCGGTATCTGCCACCGCATCGATTTGCTCTTGAAGTGCTTTCATCCCAGCAGATTTGCCAATGATTTCGTTGCTTAGCGTACGTTTCTCAGTGTAAGACCCACGTGGCAAGCTTGCTTGTGTTTCTAACTGCTCCAGTAGTAGAGCTGTGTGCAAGCCCCCCGCGGCTAACGCACTTACAAAGCGTAGTTCTTGATTGAGTAAACCATCGAACTGATTCGGGTCGAAGGCATCAATAGTGATCGCGCCAATCAATTGATCGTCGATCAACAAAGGGAGACCAATACATGAATGGACGTGCAGCTTGTCGTCGAGGTTCGGAATTAACCCGTCATAGGGATCGGGTAAGTCGCTATTCGATGGAAACCGTACGATATCGCCAGCGCGTGCAATGGCTTCCAACCTCGGGTGTTGGTTTATAGAAAAACGGCGTCCCAATACTTCCTTTGCTAAGCCATTGATAGCCAGCGGCTTAAAGTGCTGATCTTCATACAAAAGAAGAGCAGAAGCATCACATTTTAATACCTCTCGAATCGTGGTTAATAAGGTATCGAAGCGAGCCTGTTGAGTGAGCGCCGAGTTAAGGTCTTGCGTGATGTGTAGCCATTGCGCGATTAAAGAAGTCATAGCCAATACCAATTGTGTCAATATGACTATTTTAGTGTCTAATTGACATTTTTCAACTGTGTCAAAATGACATTGTATTGAGTCGTTTCGTTTTTAAGTTATTGAATTATATTGAAAGTTAAAGTTGGCACGCTCAGTGCAATACTGAAAGAAATTATTTTTGTTTATTTCGTCATTCAAGGTAGTAATCATGACAATTCACGTAAAAAACAACATCCACTGGGTAGGTCAACGCGATTGGGAAGTTCAAGATTTCCATGGTACAGAATACAAAATGACAAAAGGTACCAGCTACAACAGTTATCTAATTCGTGAAGAAAAAACGGTGCTGATCGATACGGTCGATCATCGATTCAGCCAGCAATTTATCCAGAACCTAGAAATGGAAATCGATCTTAAGACGATCGATTTTATCGTCGTGAACCATGCAGAAGAAGATCACTCAGGCGCATTGTCTGCATTGATGGAGAAGATTCCGAACACGCCAATTTACTGTACAGAAGCGGCGATTGATTCGATTGTGGGTCATCACCATCATCCCGAATGGAACTTTAAAACGGTAAAAACGGGTGACAGCATCGATATTGGTAACGGTAAACAATTGGTATTTGTAGAAGCGCCGATGTTGCACTGGCCAGACAGTATGATGACATACCTAACGGGCGATGCGGTGCTATTCAGTAATGACGCATTTGGTCAGCACTACTGCGATGAGCGTTTGTTCAACGATGAGGTGGACCAAAATGAGTTGATGGAACAGTGTCTGCGTTACTACTCAAACATCCTAACGCCATTCAGCAGCTTGGTAACCGCTAAAATCAAAGAAGTGTTGAGCTTCAATTTGCCTGTCGACATGATTGCAACTTCACACGGTATTGTATGGCGTGATAACCCAGTTCAAATCATCGAGCAATATTTGGAATGGGCGGATAACTACCAAGAAGATCGTATTACCATCTTCTACGATTCTATGTCGAACAATACCCGAATGATGGCAGATGCCATTGCGCAGGGCATTCACGATGTTGACCCTAGCGTGGCGGTCAAAGTCTTCAATGTCTCTAAACATGACAAAAATGAAATCCTCGCCAATGTGTTCCGCTCAAAAGGCATATTGGTTGGTTCATCTACCATGAATAACGTCATGATGCCGAAGATCGCAGGCATGCTAGAAGAAATTACCGGTCTGCGCTTTAAAGCCAAGAAAGCCGCTGCCTTTGGTAGCTACGGTTGGAATGGTGGTGCGGTAGACCGTATCCACGCACGGTTGACCGATGCGGGTTTTGAAACGGCAGTCAGCCTGAAAACCAAATGGCGACCAGATGGTAAAGCGATGCGTGAGTGTCGTGAACATGGCAAGAGCATCGCGAAACTGTGGGCGAAACATCCACTAACAAGTCCTGTTACGGCTCCGATGATGGCTGCGTCTGCACCGCAAGTTCGATCACAGCCCGTTGTACAAGTAGAAACGCCAGCAGTGGTCGAAAGGGAGCTTATTAATCCAAGCTCAGAAGCACATCCATCAGATTGCCAGTGCATGATTTGCACCGTTTGTAACTGGGTGTATGACCCTGCTCAGGGTGAGCCTAACCAAGGAATTGAACCGGGTACCACGTGGTCAGACGTTCCGGATTACTTCCTTTGCCCGGAGTGTCACTTGGGTAAAGATGTATTTGTTGAGCTCAAGGGGTAAGGAGCTGTGATGCAAGCACCAATTGTAATCATAGGCAGTGGCTTTGCTGCCTATCAACTGGTTAAAACTGTGCGTCGAATGGATGCACAGGTGTCAATTCAAGTATTCACCGCTGATGACGGTGCGGAGTATAACAAGCCCGATTTGAGCCATGTGTTCAGTAGAAAACAGACCGCGAGGGATCTGGTAGTAACAACGGGAGAAGCGTTTGCCCAAGAGCACCATATCGAGTTATTAACCCACACTAAAATTGAGAGTGTGGATACGCAAGCCCAACAAGTGGTAGCAGATGGACAAGTTTATGCGTACTCCAAACTGGTTTTTGCAACGGGTGCGAAAGCTTTTGTTCCTCCAATGCGAGGTGATGCTTCTGGCGATATCCTAACGCTCAATTCGTTACAAGAGTATCAGCTCGCAGAAGAGAGAATCAGTCAAGCAAAGCGCGTAATGGTTATCGGCGGTGGTTTGATTGGCGTTGAGATTGCAATGGATATTGCGAGCAGCGGTAAAGCCGTTACGGTGGTTGAATCAAACCAACGCTTGCTTGCCAATCTTATTCCTGAGTTTGTGGCGTTGCCTCTGGAAAGCCAACTTAAGCAGCAAGGCATTCAACTGGCGTTGGGAAATGGGGTTGTTGAGGTGAATCGTACAGCCGATTCGTTGGTAGCGACTTTGAACAGCGGTGAAGTGATCGAGACTGATGTAGTGATTTCTGCCGCTGGCTTACGTTCAAACACTCAATTAGCGAATGCTTGTGGATTAGAGGTTGGGAAAGGCATTGCTGTCGACGCTAAGCTGCAGACTTCTGCGAACAATGTATTCGCTCTGGGCGATTGCGCCGAGATACAAGGGCGTATGCTTCCATACCTTCAGCCAATCGTGTTGAGCGCTAATGTTTTAGGTAAGCAGTTGCTTGGGCAGGAAGCGCAATTGAAGTTGCCGCCAATGATGGTAAAAGTCAAAACGCCGAGTTACCCAATTCAGCTTGCCGGGGACTTCAGTGCTGTCGCGAATTGGAATGTGCAGATTTCTCAATCTGGCATCGTGGCAAAAGCTGAAAATGAACAAAGCATATTGACAGGGTTTGTTGTGACGGGCGAGCAAGTGGCTCAGGCTTTTCCGTTACTGCGTGAACTGTCTCAAGTCGCGCAATCGTAACTCGCTTCAAGCGGCACAATTTTATATTCAAAGAGGGGATAACCATGTCACATCTTCGTATTCCGAAAGACTGGAAGGTTCAACGTTCGACGCCATTTTTTACCAAAGGCAGTGTGCCTCCAGCTCTTCTAACTCATCACAACACAGCCGAAGGCGTGTTTGGGCAGTTATGCGTAATGGAGGGGCAAGTCACCTATTATGGTTTTGCAGATGAATTCGAGACAGAGCCTGAAATGGTCGTCGTGATCAACGCAGGTCAGTTCGCGACAAGCCCGCCACAGTATTGGCATCGTATTGAAATGAGCGATGATGCACAGTTCAATATTAACTTTTGGTCGAATAAAGATAAAAGTGGACAAGCGATGTTCCACGCTAAGCAGTAAACCTTTCTAGACAATTTGATTATTGCGTGAATTTATTGGGAAAAGCGCATATTAAGTAAAAGAGCAGAGACGTTTCTCTGCTCTTTTTTGCTTATTGGCAGTAACGACATGCAAACTTAATCAGCGATATTAACTGTAAGCCCGTGCAACGCGACCTTCGCAATTCAAGGTGTATTGTTTTGCGTAAGCCGGAATGAAAACAGATTGGCCTTTATCTACTACACATGTTTCACCATTTGCGTGTGTAATCACGAGCGGGGAATCTAGCGGCAAAAGCATTTCTGCGGTTCTTACATAAAGTGTTCGTTGGTTGGCCTGCTTTACAATCGCGAATTTGAAATCGTCGACGGGAACTGGGTATTCCAACATGTCGTCGTTTTCGATTGGCGCAAGCAGTAGGTTGTCGAATGGCTTTTCTTCGAAGCGTGTGCATGCAACGAGTTCTTTTACATCCATATACTTCGGCGTTAAACCGGCACGTAGCACGTTGTCTGAGTTCGCCATGATCTCAAGCCCCGTCCCTTTCAAGTACGCGTGTGGCGTTTCTGCATCCAAGAACATCGCTTCGCCTGGTTTCAGCGTGATGACGTTGAGTAGCAAGGGCGCAAACAAACCAATGTCGCCCGGGTATTGCGCTTCTAACTCCAAGATCAGGTTGAATAGTGGTAAGTCGGTGATGCGAGCTTGTGCCAATAGCACCGTCAACGCCATCTCTTTCTGTTCGCCTTCCAATGACAATAGACCGGAGAAGAAGCTCGCCAAGCCTTTGGAAGTTTGATTGTCGATAAGGTCATCCACCAAGCTTTGCAGCTCAGGAATCGCCAGCTCAGAGAAGAAGCTGATGATTTCACTTGTTGGGCGGAAGCCATTCATCGCTTGGTATTCGGTTAGCGCGTAAACCAATTCTGGTTTGTGGTTTGGATCTTTGTAGTTACGGTTTGCAGCGGTTAGGGGAATGCCTTGTTTTTCTTCCAGTGCAAAACCCAGTTCTGCTTGTTGCTTGTTTGGGTGCACTTGAATCGACAGCGCTTTCTCAGCAGCAAGCACTTTAAACAGGTATGGAAGTTCACCAAAACGGTTTGCGACTTCTTCACTCAGAAAAGCATTCATGTCTTGAGCAATCAGTGAAGAGAGTTTGGTCTCCTCGCCGTTTACCATCACCACTGAGCAACCGTTTGGATGCGCGCCCATCCATACTTCGGCTTGTGGTTCGCCCGTTGGGTTTTCAATGCCAAACAGTTGGTTAACAGAAGTAGTACTGCCCCAAGCGTAGTTTTGAATCACGTTGTTCATCAGGAAAAACATCGGATGCTTAGCTTGAGTTTGAATCGTTTGTGTATCGGACATCGTTAAATCAGACATAGAGTGTCACCATGCGAGAAAATCATGGCTTAGGCGACATTGCCCAAGCCATAGGAGCCATTTGGGGGAAGGGGATGATTAAGCGGCTGCTTGCATCATTTTTGCTTTACGCACTTTCTTCAACGTTACACACGTTACTGCGGTAACCGTTGCGCCAGCTGCCATACTAATCAGAGCAAGGACTGGGTGGTTCATCGCGCCAAGTAGAGCGACAACTGGACCGCCGTGAGCAACGCTGTTGGTGATGCCGAATGAGAACGCCATTACTGCCGCCACCATTGATCCAAGTACGTTTGCAGGAATCACTGACATTGGATCTTGCGCTGCGAACGGAATCGCACCTTCAGAGATACCCACCAGACCCATTGCGCCTGCGGCTTTACCCGCTTCGGTTTCTGATTCTTCGAACAGGTCGAACTTACGACCAAGCGCCGTTGCCAGTGCCATGCCTAAAGGTGCAACAGGGATTGCACACGCCATCGCACCCATAAATTGAGTTTGACCGCTCGCAATCATGCCCACAGAGAATAGGAATGCGACCTTGTTGAATGGACCACCCATATCGAAGCCAGCCATACCTCCAAGTACGATACCCAGTAGAACGACGTTACCTGTACTCATGCTCGTTAGTAGCGCAGTCAGACCGTCCATTAGGCTTGCGATTGGCGCGCCGATAACGAAGATGAAAAGACCTGCGATGAACAACGAACCTGTGATTGGCGCAATCATGATTGGCACCAAAGGTTGAATAAACTTGTGGTAGTTAATCGACGTAATCCACTTCACGAAGTAACCCACAAGCAGGCCTGCGATGATGGCACCGATAAAGCCTGTACCTGCGTCTGCGCCGTAGAAAGAACCGTTGTTTGCAATCCAACCACCGATCAAGCCAGGAGTTAGAGCAGGGCGGTCAGCAATCGCGTAAGCAATGTAACCCGCTAGAATTGGGATCATCAGCGTAAAGGCAACCACACCGACGTTGAGGATTTGGTTCCACATGCTGCCTTCAGGGATGGCCATGCCGGCTTCACTTGGCTGACCGCCGATTGCAAGAGCAAGTGCAATCAACAGACCCCCCGTTACGACGAAGGGGATCATGTGTGATACGCCGTTCATCAAGTAGCGATATAAGTCAGAACGGGCTTGAGAAGCTTTGTTTGCAACTGACGCTTGCGTATTGCCATTGGACTCAGCTTGGTACGTCGGTGCGTTTAACGCTTCATTAATCAGTCCTTGAGCATCGCGGATTGGGGCTTTTACGTTGGTTTTAACCACGCGTTTGCCCGCGAAGCGGTTCATGTCGACTTGTTTGTCACAGGCGACGATGATGGCATCTGCACGCTCGATTTCTTCTGCGGTTGGGCTGTTTTTCACACCGATTGAACCGTTCGTTTCAACCTTGATTTCGTAACCCATTGCCGCGGCGCCTTTCTCTAGCGCTTCTGCTGCTAAGTAGGTGTGCGCAACGCCCGCAGGACAACCGGTAACACCAACGATGAAACCTTGGTTCGCTGGAGCATCTGTCACTGGTTGCGGTTCTTCTTTAGCAAGAAGGAGTGCCAGTGCGTCGTGGCTGTTTGTTGCGCCTAAGAACGCATCGATGAAACCATCTTCAATCAATTTTGAAGATAGTTCTGCAAGTACTTCGATATGGTGGTTATCGCCACCGTCTGGAGAAGCGATCATGAAGAACAGCTTTGAAGGTAAACCGTCTTCCGCGCCGTACTCGATACCTGATTTGCTTACGCCGATCACAACCGCCGGTTCAATCACAGCGGCGCTTTTCGCGTGTGGAATTGCCACGCCATCTTCAAATCCGGTATTTCCTAACTCTTCACGTGCTTTTATATCTGCAAGAAATTGTGTTTGGTCAGAAATACGACCTTGGGCATGAAGAACGGCAACCAGTTCTTTAAATACGTCTTCTTTTGAAGACGCTTTAAGATCAAGCTTAATTAAGTCTTCATTTATTAGTTTGGTGATCATTGTCGAACCCCTATAAATATAATTTTTATTTCAGGGGTATTTTTAAATTACTGAAAAAAAGACTGTAGTGAAGAAAAAATGCATTTACTGGAGGATTGTAACCGACTCACTATAGTGTGATTTAGATCGTTCACTGGACAAATCTAGCTGCATATCTGTGACATGATGGATAAGAAGTTAAACGATAAGTGAAATGTGGCTTTGCTCCCATATTAAAAGGGATTGAGTGTTGTTGATAGAGTTTTTATCACTGGAAATTTGATGCGTTAACTGGATTTTTGTAACATTAAAATGGAAGTGTGATTTTGCTCAATAGCACAAAAGTTCAGTCCGGTGTATATCTATAGTAAATAGCATCATTGATGCATATATAGAGTGTGAGACAATGATTTTTCATGATTTAATTTCAGCGGTATTAAATGAAAGAGAGCCATTTCATAATATTTGGTTTGCAGGAGATTTTCATACGCCGCCTGAATTTAGCTATCAAGTTAATTTCCCTCGCCTAGAGTTAGTTCTGGATGGGGAATATATTAATGAAATGGAAAGTCATGATCGAAAAGTAACGCACATCGTTGCTAAAAAAGGCGACGCGATATTTATTGCACCTAACTGTTGGAATAAACCAGACTGGGATACCAATTGCTCAGTGTTAAGTATTTTGTTTGGGCGTCGACAACTTGGGTTAAGTTTGGTGAGCAAACGCAAAGGTGAGGCAAACTTTTACGATATTCAAAAGCATAGCATCCAAACACGCTCAGGATTTGCGATAGATAACATCTTAGAAGCGTTGAGCTCACTGGCTCGTGAGAACACTAAAAAACCAATGGATGAGCTTTTACTGCAAGCATTGCTGCAATACGCGAAGACGATGTTGGATGCGCCAGTCGAGCAGCAGTCACATAGCCGTGTGCAAGATCTCTATCAAGGGATCTGCATCTACATTCAAGAGAACTTCCATCGCCCAATCACGCGTGACAGCATTGCGTCGAGATTCAGTATTTCCTCGAACCATTTGTCGCGCTTGTTCCGTCAGCAGGGGCACATGACCTTGGCAGACTACATTACTTGGGTACGCGTGGATCGCGCGAAGTTTATGCTCAAGAAATACAACTTCAAACTCAATGACGTGTCAGTGCGCTGTGGATTTAAAGACGTGAACTATTTCTGCCGAGTATTTAAGAACCGTACAGGCAGAACGCCGACGGAATATCGTGGTTCGATTTAAGCCTTCAGTCAGAGAGCGTAAATCATAGAGAAGTTTAGGCAAGCAGCCTCGACATGGCGTACATCAGCAGCGCTTGTAAGTCGACGCTGCTTTTTGTTAGTAGTAGGCGTTCCGCCATTTGATCGGTAAGCAGATTTCGTGTGAGGTTAGTGGCCGCAATGATCTGTTCTCGGGTCGGCTTTTCTGGAATCACCAGTGCTATAGCCAGATGAACATCACCCATCTTCGAAGCCCAATCCATCGACTTTTCATTCGCAATAACGGCAATGGAAATATGGTCAACACCTGAAAACATCACATGTGGGAGAGCGATCCCCGGAGTCACGCAAGTTGATGAACGTTCTTCACGTTTAATAAAAGCAAGAATCAGTTCGTCGGGATGAATGGGGTGGATGAGCTGAGCTAATCCTTTAAGGCATTCAAACTTGGTGAGCGCGGTATGCGCTTTGGCGTAGTGCCATTTGATTTCACAAGGTGGGCAAATTTGCGGTAAACGCTCGGCCAGTTGACTAGAAAACTCATAGTTGATATGAGATCCCACCACCGTAAAGTGTTCAGCAATCATGTCTTTGATGACGAAGCAGGCCAACTCTGCGTCAATGCCAATCGCTGTGATTTGACACAAATCACCTTGTTGTAGACCTGCTTGCAAAATCGCCACGGACTTGGTGAGTTCCGCAACACGATTTTGCGTTACATTAATGATATGTAAGGTACTTTTGAACTTCTTTGCCACTCGATTGAGTGGCTGAGCAAGGTGCGCACTGGCATTTGCATTATCGACGAAAAAGGTGATTTGGTATTCGTTCATCTGCAAATTTAGTCGCGGCAGTGGACGAGGAATACTTTGTCGACGTTCAGCAAAACCTCTTCAATGGGGATTTGAATTTTGCGCGTCCCTTCGAATCGGCCTGGTTGTTCTATCTCAATATCCGACACGATCAAAACCCGATCCGCTTGAGCGATATCGTGAGGAGTGAGCTGATTTTCTATCCCCATCGCACCTTGCGTTTCTACTTTAATTTGCACGTTATGTTTTGGCGCAGCTTTCATTAGTGCATCTGCCGCCATATAAGTATGAGCGATGCCTGTAGGGCATGCTGTCACCGCTACGATTTTCATGTTCTATCCATTTTATTTTTTGTGGATATTAGCACAGCCACCGCAGATTGAATTGATTTGAGCTGGATTAACGCAAGAGCTCTATCACAGTTTGAATCTCATGTTACATTAATCCAGTTAATGCACTTTTAGTCCTATATATCAAAGGGTAGGCACTGGTTAATCTATGCCCAAATAAAATGAGTAGGAACGCATACGAGCCAGGGGATCCTGTATCTCAAACTCACTTGGGTATATATTCGAGCGTGAATATTGGAAGGTAAAACAATGGACATCACAAACCTAATTGAGCTGGAAACGATATGTTTAGATCTAAAAGCTCAAACCAAAGATGAAGCGCTCAAAGAGCTGGTCGAGATGCTAGAGGCCGCCGGCAAGCTCAATAGTCAAAGCCAGTTCTTGGCAGATATCTGGAAACGAGAAGAGATCGGTAACACAGGATTTGATGATGGTATTGCGATCCCTCATGCCAAAAGTGATGCTGTAGCGAAACCGGCTGTCGCGGTCGGGATCAGCCGTAATGGGATTGATTATGGCGCCGAAGATGGCGAGCTGTCCGATGTGTTTTTCATGCTGGCGTCTCCAGATGGTGATGATCACCATCACATTGAAGTATTGGCACAAATTTCCACCAAAATTATCGAAGACGGCTTTGTTGAAAAGCTCAAACAGGCTCAATCGCGAGAAGAAGCGCTTGAGATGCTGACTGATATTCAAACCCAATCCAATGAATTTCTCCCAACTTCTTTAGAATTTACATCAGAACCCCTGAGCCCTTGGGCGCAAAAACTTGGTCGCATTAAAGAGCACCTGCTGTTTGGCACATCCCACATGATCCCGTTTATCGTTGCGGGCGGTGTGTTGTTGTCGTTGTCGGTGATGATCTCTGGTCACGGTGGTGTACCACAAGAGGGCATTTTGGCCGATATTGCTCAAATGGGGATTGCTGGCCTGACATTGTTTACTGCCGTTCTTGGTGGTTACATTGCTTATTCTATTGCCGACAAGCCGGGCCTTGCGCCGGGTATGATTGGATCTTGGATTGCTGTCAGTCATTACAATACGGGTTTTTTAGGTGCGATTGTGGTCGGCTTTTTTGCTGGCTTTGTCGTTTGGCTATTAAAGAAAATTCAGCTACCAGACAGCATGAGTTCGCTTGGCTCGATTTTTATTTATCCGCTAGTCGGTACGTTTGTTACTTGCGGCGCGGTGATGTGGGTGATAGGTGCTCCGATAGCCAGCGCAATGACCACCATGAACGAGGTGCTGACGGGCATGGCGGGCTCAGGCAAAGTGATGCTCGGTACCGTGCTTGGGGCAATGACCGCGTTTGATATGGGTGGCCCAATTAACAAAGTGGCGACGTTGTTTGCTCAAACCCAAGTGAACACGCAACCATGGTTGATGGGCGGGGTCGGTATTGCGATTTGTACGCCGCCATTGGGTATGGCACTAGCCACGTTTTTGGCGCCGAGTAAATTCAAGCGAGATGAACGCGAAGCGGGGAAAGCCGCAGGTATTATGGGGATGATCGGTATTAGCGAAGGTGCGATTCCTTTTGCCGCTGGCGACCCTGCGCGAGTGTTACCAGCTATTGTGGCGGGTGGCATCGTTGGTAACGTGATTGGCTTTATGTTCCACGTAATGAACCATGCACCGTGGGGCGGTTGGATTGTTCTCCCTGTTGTGGATGGAAAAATTGGTTACATCATCGGCACGATTGCGGGCTCTGTTACCACGGCGTTGATCGTGATTGCACTAAAGAAAACCGTCACCGAAGATGAAAGCTACACTGGTCATTCTCAAGTATATGGCTCCGTTCAAGGCGAAGGTGAGGCGGATGTTTTGGCGGTCACATCTTGTCCATCAGGTGTGGCACATACGTTCTTAGCGGCGAAGTCATTGGAAAAAGCAGCGTGTGCACTCGGCATTAAGATTAAAGTCGAAACCCAAGGCGCGAATGGCGTCATCAATCGAATTACCGAGAAAGACATCGAGAAAGCCAAGTTTGTGATTTTTGCTCACGATGTGGCGATTAAAGAACCGGAACGCTTTCGAAAAATCCAAGTCTTGGATGTCAGTACCAAGGATGCCATGTTGAACGCCACGGCTTTGTTGCAAGCTCGTAGAGTGTCTTAACATTTAACTTCTGAGAAATGTCTCCTCGATGACCCTGATGAATGCTTTTGGTATTTACTCCAACATCGCGGTTCACTTTTATTTGTGCCGCGAGTGAAGGATAAATTACGAGTAATGTTTTCAATTCTTTAGTAGCATGTTACAAAACATTTCAGTCAGGTGAACTAAGGGAAGCGTGCAATGGAAAAACAACGAGTAGCATTTATTGGTTTGGGTGTTATGGGTTACCCAATGGCGGGCTATTTGAGCAAAGCGGGGTATGAAACCAAAGTATACAACCGCACTAAAGCCAAAGCTGATAAATGGGCTGAAGAATACAACGGCATTGCGTGTGAGACACCGCGAGAAGCGGCAGAAGGTTGCGATATCGTATTTACTTGTGTCGGTAATGACGATGACGTGCGCAGCGTTGTATACGGTGAAGAAGGCATTCTAGTCGGTCTAAAAGCAGGCGCGGTACTGGTTGATCACACCACGACTTCCGCTGATTTAGCCGTTGAGTTGGCCGACGCTTGTACCAAATATGGTAACCACTTTATTGATGCTCCGGTATCTGGTGGTCAAGCCGGCGCAGAAAATGGCGTACTAACCATCATGTGTGGTGGCGGGCAGGACATTTTTGATCGTGTTGCTCCAGTGATGGACGTATATGCGAAGCAAATGACGCTTCTGGGTGAAAATGGCCAAGGTCAACGTTGTAAAATGGTAAACCAAATCTGTATTGGTGGTGTGCTTCAAGGCTTGAGCGAAGCGTTGTTACTCGCGCAGAAATCAGGTTTGGATATTGAACAAGTAGTTGAAACACTCAAGCACGGTGCAGCAGGGTCATGGCAAATGGAAAACCGCGCCAAGACGATGGCGGAAGATAAGTTTGATTTTGGCTTCGCGATTGATTGGATGCGCAAAGACTTAGGCTTTTGTTTGCAAGAAGCAGAGCGGGTTGGGCTCAACCTACCACTAACTAAAAAAGTGGATGAGCAATACGCTGACCTTCAGCGTGATGGTTTAGGCCGCATGGATACGTCTGTTCTGATTAAAGCCGTCGCTAAGAATCAGTAGTAGATAAACAGTTCTTTGGTATCAAAGAGCTTGAAGAAATTTAAGTTGATCATGATCGTTCCCCTTGAACATTAGTGTGTGACTAACGAACTTGAATGAGGAGGTGCTTTGGGGCACCTCCTTTTTTATGTCTTCTTATCACAGCATTTGCTGGTGCAGTGTCCGTTTACTTGTTTAAGCCTAGCGCAATCTCAAGGCCTTTGCCGTAAGCTTCGTCCGCTTGGTAGGCGTGGTTAACGTGACGTTCTTTGATGAAGTCTGGTACACCATCCATTGCACGAGCGGTGTTGTCGAATAGAGTTTGACGCTGTTCTTCGCTCATCAGACGGAATAGGTCACCCGCTTGGCTGAAGTAGTCTTCGTCTACACGGTGATCGTAATGATCAGCATTGCCGTTGATGCGTAGAGGTGGCTCAGAGTAATCTGGTTGCTCTGCCCATTCTTGTTTGTAGTTTGGCTCGTAACCTAGTGTTGAACCAAAGTTGCCATCAACGCGCATTGCGCCATCGCGGTGGTAGCTGTGTACCGGACAACTAGGCGCGTTAACTGGAATTTGGTGATGGTTTACACCTAGGCGGTAACGCTGCGCGTCTCCGTATGCAAACAGACGGCCTTGCAGCATTTTGTCTGGCGAGAAGCCAATTCCAGGAACGATAGCTGCCGGGTTAAACGCGGATTGCTCAACTTCCGCATAGAAGTTTTCTGGGTTACGGTTCAGTTCAAACTCGCCTACTGCGATCAATGGATAATCTTTTTGTGACCATACTTTTGTTAGATCGAACGGGTTAAAGTTCACTTCATCCGCTTCTAGCTCAGGCATGATCTGTACGTACATCTTCCATTTAGGGAAGTCTTGACGCTCAATCGCTTCGTAAAGGTCACGGTGATGGCTTTCGCGGTCTTTACCTACGATCGCTTCTGCTTCTTGGTCAGTCAGGTTTTTGATGCCTTGCTGAGTTTTAAAGTGGAATTTCACCCAGTAACGCTCGTTTTCTGCGTTGATAAAGCTGAATGTGTGGCTACCGAAGCCGTGCATATGACGGTAAGACGCAGGAATACCGCGATCACTCATAACGATCGTAACTTGGTGGAATGCTTCTGGTAGTGATGTCCAAAAATCCCAGTTGTTTGTCGAGCTGCGCATGTTTGTGCGTGGATCGCGTTTTACTGCGTGGTTTAGGTCTGGGAATTTTAGTGGGTCACGGAGGAAGAACACTGGCGTGTTGTTACCAACCAAGTCCCAGTTGCCTTCTTCGGTGTAAAACTTTAGCGCAAAACCACGGATGTCGCGCTCTGCATCGGCGGCACCGCGCTCACCCGCAACGGTGGTAAAGCGAGCAAATAGCTCGGTCTCTTTACCAATCTCCGAGAAGATCTTCGCGCGCGTGTATTTGGTGATGTCGTGAGTCACAGTAAAAGTGCCGTAAGCGCCTGAGCCTTTGGCGTGCATACGACGCTCAGGAATCACTTCACGATCAAAGTGTGCCAGTTTTTCAAGGAACCAAACGTCTTGCAGTAGTTGGGGACCACGAGGACCTGCAGTCATCACATTTTGATTATGGGCGACAGGACAGCCTGCGGCGGTGGTTAATTTCTTATTTGTCATTTTTCTTCTCCTCCAGGGATCAATACCTTAGCAACTGAAGAGAAGATTATTACGGAAAAGCTGGAAGCAAAAACTGATACTGCTTATCAATTCAATAGGTGGGAACGATGATGAAAAGTAACTTAGAATCAGATTCTTAGCTGATTTTTATGATTGGTTTATTAACGTATTGGCGAAAAGGGTAAAAAGAGCACGTTGGTATTTGCATAAATTGCGCTTTGTTGACAAGGTTAATGTCGGAAATCGCCCCTTTGATATCGCTTTATTGATCATCAAAGGGGCGGAGTGATTAGGAGTACTTCACTTCAATTTGCTCAGCTTTTTCAAACGCTGGATGCGTTGCAAGTTGTTTTCCATAACGTTCAATATTCGGGAAGTGACCAGCCAAACCGAACTTATGCACGAGCTCGACAATAAATGACATCATGATGTCTGCGCCAGTTAAACGTTCTTCTACTAGGTAAGTTTTGCCTTCTAGCGATTGCTCGAAGTAACCCAGAACGTTCATCGCTTCGTTGTCAGCATAGCCTGATAGAAATTGAGTTTCGTTTGGCTCTTTGCTAATAAAGATTTTTAACAACATTGGTAAGATTGCTGAACTTTCAGCAAAATGCATCCATTGTAGGTACTCAGTGTGCGCCTTCGTCCCACGCTCAGGAGCAAACGCACCATCACTATACTTCTCAATCAAATATTCGGTCATCGCGCCAGATTCAATGATGAACTCGCCATCATCTTCAAGCAGGGGAGATTTACCGAGAGGGTGAACGCTCTTTAGCTCAGGCGGTGCCATGAAAGTCACTTTGTCACGAACATAAGGCACGATTTCGTAATCCACATTTAGCTCTTCAAGTAACCAAATGATGCGCTTTGAGCGAGACTGATTGAGATGGTGAAGTTTAATCATTTATTTATCCCTTCCTTATAATGGGTCGTTAATCTGTACTACAAGCTTGCCGAAGTTCTTACCTTCCAACAGACCGATAAATGCTTCTGGTGCATTCTCCAGTCCTTGTACTAGATGTTCACGGTATTGGATCTTTCCTTCTGCCAACCATTGATTAATATCTTGCGCAAATTCACCGTAACGATGTCCGTAGTCATCAAAAATGATGAAGCCTTGCACCTTGATTCGTTTAGTCAGCAGCTTACCCATTAATAATGGAAGATGGTCGGTACCTTCAGGCAGTTCTGTTGCGTTGTACTGAGAAATCAAACCACAAAGTGGGATACGTGCGCTGGTATTCAGAAGTGGCATTACAGCTTCGAATACTTTGCCACCTACGTTTTCGAAGTAAACATCGATACCTTGATCACAGGCGTTTTTCAACTGTTCTGCAAAGTCGTCAGCTTTGTGATCAATACATTCATCGAAGCCAAGGACTTCTTTGGCGTAACGACACTTTTCTTCTCCGCCTGCAATACCAACAACTCGGCAACCTTTGATTTTGCCAATTTGACCAACAGTCGCGCCCACAGGGCCCGTCGCGGCCGCTACCACAATGGTTTCACCTGGTTTTGGCTGACCGATATCGAGCAAGCCCATATACGCGGTAAAACCTGGCATGCCAGCAACACCTAGAGCGTATGATGGGTTTTGTGGTTCTTTGCCAAGTTTAATCACCATCTCACCAGTTGAGAGCGCGTAGTCTTGCCAGCCAACAGTGTATGCAAGAACCCATTCACCCGCTTCATAATCTGGGTGGTTCGATGCTTCTACCTGACAAACTGTGCCAGCGATCATTACGTCATCAACCGCAACGGGATCGGCGTATGACTCGGCATCGCTCATGCGACCGCGCATGTATGGGTCGAGAGATAAATAAACGGTTCTCAGTAGCATCTCACCATCTTGAGGAGTCGGTTTCGCCACTTCTTCTAGACGAAAGTTTTCTTTTGTTGGTGCACCGTGGGGACGTGACGCGAGTACGATTCTGCGATTTGTTGCGTTAGTCATATTTATCTCACTTATTGATTAGACCGGTCGTCTAGTTTTGATTTCAAAATATCCCGCTCATAGAGCGGGAAGGTGTATTGTGCTATCACAGGAGTTATTACCAACTGTGAAACACATGTAGGGTGTTCATCTTACTTTTACGCTACCTACTATGGGCAAGTTCGCGTGTTTTGCAGTAGATGTTGAGTATAGGTCAGACTTTGCGTTAATGCTGCCTGATCTTGATACAGTTTGTTCAGCAAGCTTGCGCCGTTCCAAAGGTAGTATATCTGCCTTGCCAATAAAGCACTGTCACCATTTGGGATAGAGCCATCTTGAATGCCTACGTCAATGCAATCCGCCATTGCTTGAATGGTTTTGTCAGCACCTTGGCGTAACGCTAGGCGCATGGACTCTGAGAGATCGGAGACTTCTGCACTTAACTTGACCAACAAACATTTGTTCGCATTACATACGTCGTCTTCTACTTTGACCATTTCTTCAAAGTAGCTCATTAGGCGTTGGTAGCCATTCAGATCGGTGTTGGTAAAGCGTGCGTTTAAACGCTCAAAATACTTAGTAAAGTAGTCTTGAATCATCGCTTCACCAAATTGTTCTTTGGATTTGAAGTAATGATAAAACGAGCCTTTCGGCACCGCGGCCTTTTTTAAAAGCTCTGAAAGGCCAACAATCGTAAACCCTCGGTTTACGATTAACTCGTATCCGACGTCGAGAATATGTTGGCGTGTGTCGTTCGTCTTTGCGTTCATGAAGCGTACTATAGAATGAATTAGACCAGTCGTCTAGTTTTTGTTGTGGGTTATTTGATTAGCTCGTACTCAATCACAAATAGCGTGTCGGTGTTTGGGTAGATTTCTCGAATTAACTGCTTGAGTTTTGGCAGTTCGATCGCTTCTTGTTCGGCGTGGAACTCATTGATATCTTCAAAGTTGAGTGGTTCTACAGAGCGTATTTTGATATCGCAGACTTTACGATCCGTTTCTAAGGTAAAAACTTCGACTTCTGTATTTGGAACGTAGTGGCTTTCTGATTCATCTCGAATCGTAATCGTTTTTTTGCCTGATGTGATCAACGGGGTTAAGAATTCAAAAAAGGTAATCTTGGTTGGGTGGGATGACATGATGTACTCGTTAGTCTGATTGTTTGGCGTAATTATATACCCAAATAACCTTGAGGTGCTTATTTCAAGAGAACGAGCGAGTGCGTAGGACGCGAATCAACTTGGCACTAAAGTAACCCGAGATAATGCCTATCCAGTTGGTGCTGAGATCATCAAAACTAAACGAGCGACTTGGAATAAAAAGTTGACTTATTTCTTCCATTGAAACGATAGCCAACAGCAGTAGCAAAAGGCGGATGCCAAAGACGTCGGCTTTACTTGAGCTTACCAAAGAGGGGAAGGTGAAGACCGATAAAAAGCCGATCAATAAACTGAAAGTAAAGTGAAGCGTACTCGATCCACCTAAGTAGGTTTCCATTTTCAGGTAAGTGGCATGGTGTAAGTCAGAGCTTTTCCACAAAGAGAGTGAAGCCGTAAGCGTCAGAACGAAAACAAAACTTATCCGTGTCAGTATTGAAACCATAATTAACCTATTGGAAAGAAGCCTAAGTAACGTTTTACAAAGTACAACGCTGCTAGATTCTGAATTGCCATGCCAATTGCCATCGCCCATGCTGCACCAATAACACCGAACGTTTGGCAAAGCGCAATGAGCAAGCAGATAGAAATTGTGCCGGAGGAAATTGTAATGTATTTCATGGTTCTTTCGTGACCGCTCATGAGTAATAAAAATCCTACAGAGCCAGTCGCAACATTGACTAACTGCCCTAAAGACAGGACGACTAACAGTGGCGCAGCAGCAAGAAACTCTTCACCAAAAAACTGCATCACAAACTCTGGGAATAGAGTGCAAATAATCACGGGCACAATGGCCAAACCAACGTTGGCTCGGCAAGCTAAACGGCTAAGGCTTTGCAGTTTGATCATTTGACGTTCTTTGTAGAGAGAGGCAAACATAGGAGCGACCACAAAGTTAATGGTAATCAGCACAAAGCCAATCAGCAGTGATGTACGTTGAGCTGCGGCTAATAAACCGAGTTCCGCTGTTGAGATAAAAAAGCCCGCAATGACAAGGCTTCCCCATTGAAGGACGTTCGTGAAGATACTGCCAATCCAGACTTGCTTGGCAGAAGCGACCATTTTTTTGTTTGGTACGAAAGCTGATGTCTGATACTGACCTGAACCTAGCCAATTAACACTGGATATTACCGCGACGCCCACACTCGCCAGAAGCAGTGCGGTCATCAGATTGTTGATATTTTGCTGACCGATATAGTCCAAGCCAAAGACAAAAAAGACCATCAACATACTCACGCCAAGCTGTAAAGCAAACAGTGATGACACGACCTTTCTACATGCTTGAAGCACACGACTGTTGGTCTGTGCAAGCACCAAAAACGGTATGCAGAACAAGCCTAAAGTAATCGCATGCATTGGCGATTGGGTCTGGTTTAGCTGTTCAGGAAACAGATTAAATCCTACCAACAAAACGGCCATGGCTAGCAAGCAAAACGCCATACTTCGATAAAGTGCCGTTTTATAGTTGTGGCTTTGTTGAAGTGTCTCTTTGTTGTTAAAGGCGATCGCATTGTAGCGAACTAATGAGACATCAAAACCTAGCTGAGAAACGATCGCGAGTAGTGAGACTAGGTTGAATAAAAAGAAAAATTGACCGGAAGTCGAAGCGTCACTGGTCTTTGATACAATCAGTGTCAGTAAAAAAGCAAATAGCGCACTCAACACACGCGTGATTGCGGTTTTCAATCCAGTAGATAGCAAGCTTTTTTTACCGCTGGGCATCAACAGTAATTTTTGTTGAATAGTGTGAAACATAGAGGCATTTAACCGTAAATATTATTGAGTGCGAGGCGCTGTTTTTCTTCACTGAAGGCGTCGTTTAACGCTGTTGTATATTGGCAAAAATCAATTTCATCATAATAATTGACACAGTGTGCTATCTGCTTGGCCATTTCTTCAGGTGTTAGCGCTAAAAATGGGTAGTTGAGATCTTTGGTCGCGCCGATAGTTCGAATCACCATAGGAAGATGTAATTTGGCTGCTTCTAGAATAGTTAACGGCATCCCTTCCCATGCTGCAGTATGTAAGTAAAGGTCTGAACCCTTGAGCTTTTTAACCACCTCATCACGAGGTAACATGCCAGTCACATCCACATTTTCTGTACGCAATTTTTGTTCAAGTGTGTGGTCACCGCCACCTATCCATGTGATATCTAATGGGCGGTTAAGCGCATGTCGATTAAGGTGTTGCAATGTGTCGATGAGAAATTGCGGATCCTTTTGGGGCGCGACACGACCAAGCACAACAAGTCGCAGCGCTTCTTGTCTGTTTCGTAATAAACGCTCTTCACTTTGATAAGAGACGTAGTTGTTGAGCAGCTCGGCACGTTTCGCACCAATGCTAATCGCTAGGTCACATTCTCGTTGGCTACAGCCTGCCACCACATCAATTTTGCTCAGTTTTACTTTCTCTAGCGCTCTATAGATCTGGCGTGCAAGCTCTGAGATATCTTCACGTTCGAAAGCATAACAGTGCGGAGTGTAAACCAAGCGTGCCTTGCCAAGTTTTAGAAATCGCCCGAGAAATCCCGCTTTACTCGAGTGCAAATGCACAACGTCAGGCGCAAGTGATGCAATCATGTGGTTTGCATCGCGAACAAATTGAAGTAAGCCGCCTTCCACCCATTTGGTCTGTGTGAAAATATGATGGTTGTTCTCATTGGTTAAGTCGTTTTCTCGAGCTCTGGCTAGCAAGAAATGTTGATAGGGTTCGTCTCGAGAGGAGTGAGCATAACTATAGAGGGCGGTTTGAACGCCACCTCCGAAGGCTTCTGTAATATGGAGCACTTTTTTCATGATGATTTTGTTCCTAATGTCTGCATCCATTTATGCTTGAAAGCATCACGTTCTTGTTCTGAATAAACGTGGCGATATAAGGGAAGATCGTACATATAGAACAGCTTTGAAAAGTCGTAGTGATGCTTAAAGTGCTGGTGGATATTGGAGTACCACTTGTTTTTCGCTTCGTTGCTGTTTTTCAGCACGAAGTCTTGCAGCCCGAGAAACTCACCAATTTCTTTATCGAGAGAGCTGAGCTTTTCGCATTTGATTAGCATGACGTTGGCTTGCTCGTTCTTGAATGTGAAGAAAGGTTGAGTGTTGTCCAGTTCTTGACGCATCACATCGATATTGAAGTTACGTTTTAACTCGTTGTCGAACCAGTTCGCAAAATAGTTGAGATTGATATAGTTATCGAAACAATGTTCGAGGTGCTGATACGTGACTGCCATATCTCGGTGAATTGCATCATTCTTTTTGCCTTCGATAAATTGCAAATGGAGGTCTTGAAAGAAACGAGAAAAGACAGTTGCGATTGGATCACGGACCAGTGTGACGATTTTGATCTGTTCGCGTTTTTGTAAGATACGTTTTCGTTGCTTGAGCACTAAGCGATAGAGCGCACGGTTTTTGAAATCGAAAAATTTACTCACGTCTTTTTTATTGTGATACATGTGAAATTCTTCGTGATCATCAAAGGTGTGGATGTGATAGCTTGGGATATTTCTTTCTCCCAGCGTGTGCTCAATTGACGATGAGCCAACTTTGCCCATTTGGTAAACTAAAACAAAATTGTCAGCTTGGAGTTCTCGGTTCTTTTCAAATTGTCGAGAGATTGAATACTTCATCTATCCTATCCTTGATTATTCAAATTCGTGGTGATGGTTTACCGGAAAAGTATGAGCAATGGTGTTGACCTTTGACTCGCGGCTCATGCTTATCATGACGGGTAATAAGAGTATTAAAATGATGGTGGTATTTACCGCAACGAAGAACACCATGATGAGGGCGTATATCGCGAGTAAGAGGCTTTTCCTGTTGTCATTGAGACTACGGAAGCAAAAGCGAATAAAAAGAAAATAACCACCAAATAATAGGGCGATACCGAGCAACCCGTATTCAATTGCGGTATCTAACACAAAGTTGTGGGTGTAGATCGCCAGCTCATCATAGTTAAAGTAACTGATCATAAAGTTGGGTAACATTTTCGCGCCGACACCTAACACCGGGTGTTGAAGTAAAATATCTAGCCCATTGGCAAGTAAGAGTTTTCTATGAAGGTTCGACACCCAGCGAGCTTCACTTTGGTTGGCAAATAAGACGTCTTCTTGGGTTATTTCCAATGTGTCTGCTAACGTTTCAAACCCAACATAGAGTGTAGTTGCGACGGCAGTGAACACCATAAAGCTTAAGGCCAATAAAATGGTCCACGTATACGTTTCATTAAGTGATTTTCTCATCAGGTTTTTTACGAGCAGCTGGTCAAAGAAGAAAAGCAGACAAAAACCAAGTAGTGCTTTTCTTTCTTGCGACAACACCAGTAATACCAAAGCAACGAGCATCAAAAGGTGGAAAGCGCGAATTTTATCCCGATAAAGGTACAGTAATGAGCAAAGTACACCGAACCCGTATTTACTTACCCCGAGTAACTTAAACCCGCTTTGATAGCCTTGAGCAAAGTGCCATAAGGCAACGAGCGTACAGATGAAAAACAGCAGATAAGTGAAATAAACCATTACCCATTCATCATCAAACACGCCATAGGCGTACATTAGGCTAAGCAAGCAGAGAATTGCCAGCCATTGCACGGTTTCTATAACTAGCGGCATTAAGGGGACGCGATTTAGCAGGCCATTTAAGAACACATATCCAGTGAACAGTACAAGGAACCCCATACAGGGATGCATGAGTTTTTCAGCTTTTCCTTCCAATACCACTAATGCAGTAAAACCAATGGACAAAAGGCTTGCGATGTCTGATGGTGCTAGTGCTATTCCTCCAGCACGAAACTTCATAGGAATAAAGAACAATGCTAATAGGCATGCTGCAAGCAATGAGGCTCGATGGCTCGATGGCGCGGAGCTATTTGTTGGTGCAAAGCTGCTGGTAGATTCCATAGTAACCTTCACGAAATTTATCGATGGTGTAGAGAGAGGCCCTATTGACTGAGTATTGACTTGCAGCGTCATACCGCTCAACACTTTCACACAGCTGGAGCACTTTCTGGCTCAGCTCATTTGAGTTACCAACCTGAAATAAATATTCGGCACGTCCGGTGACGTCATCCAAACCGGGTACGTCCGATGATAATACGGGTAAGCCAGCTGCCATGGCCTCAACCGCCGCCAAGCCAAAGCCTTCGACATGCGATGATTGCACGTAAATGTCCATGTCGTTCAAAAACGCTGGAACATCAGAAACTACCCCATGAAAGTGAACACGTTGCGTGACGTTGAGCTTTGTTGCCAACGCTTGCAGTGACGATTTTTTTTCGCCATCTCCAGCAAGATGGAGCTCGTATCGTCTCGGTAAATGGACAAGTGCTTGGATAAGCGTTTCATGATCTTTATGTTGGTGAAGTCGGCCTACCATGCCAATCTTGATGACTGGTTTGTCGATTAGGTGGCTGGCGCACTTCGGCATCATAGGAAACCTTTTTAAATCAACGCCATTGTGCACCACGCGATATTTATGCTGGTAGCGAGGCATGAACTTCACCAGTTCATCTTGTACTTTTTCACTAATACTGACCGTCAAGTCGTGGCCCCAATATAAGACGTACTCCATGAACTTAAACAGCGGATAGTCACGTCGACGGTTGTAAGAACAGTGCTCAGTCTGGATTCGTTTTTTACCTACCGCCAATAGCGCTAGATAAATGGAAGGGTAGAGGTGCCCGTGAACGACATGCGGCCAACGCAGCAAACAGTATTTCTCACTCAATGACAAAGTGCGCCAGTTAAAACACTCTATCCCTTGGGCGGATAGCGTTGGTAAGTAATCATTTTCATCACATAAGACCAAAATTTTGATTTCGTATTCAGGCTTATGTTCTAAAACAAGGTCGACTAAGAACTTCTGAGCACCGCCGTTCTGAGAAAGATCATTAATAATATGTAGAATCTTGGTTTTCATGATTAATTGGTCAGATATTGCTGTTTAAGGTCGGTGATTTCTGCATTTGAGAAAAAGTGCTTCGTCAATTTAGAATTCAGCATTTCTTCAACGTACTCGGGTGTAGGTTGAAATTGCGTTTTGAATTCTTTCATTAGTGGCGAGTACCATTTGTTGTCTGACTGGTTTTCATAAACGACATCCACGGGGTAACCTAAAAAGCCTTCGACTGCGGAGTTAGCCTGCTTTAGCTTGTCACTTCGAATGACCAACAGTGAAAAGTTATTGTTATGGTATGTCTGATAGCCTACTTCGTGATTAAAAGGTTCGTTAAACACATCAATCCCTGTTAGTTGTTTGATTTCGTTGTCAAACCACTGCAGCGCATATTGATGATTCATGTGCTTATCAAATGCCTCTTGGAGTAACTGCGGACGTTCGGTACGGATTGCGCTATCATCTTTTAGGTATTTGTCCGCCATCCAAAACGGAAGTGCTTGAAAGAACATTGAAATATTTCGTCCGATCGGTTCACGCACCAGTGAGATAATTCGAACTTTTTTCTTGTGCTTTAACATACGGCTCATCGCTATGCGCTTGAGTCGTCGCTTTAACGCATTGATCTGAGGTTTATGCAATTGCGCTCTAACAGGGGATATCTGTTTTTGCGCATCGACAGTCATAAGGTCGTGCAAGTGAATCGAGTTAGGAATGGAATGTTCTAATGCACTCGAACCTACTTTGCCCATTTGATAGATCAATACCGGTTGTTCTTGGCTTTTCAACGTTTGGTACCAAGATGCGTTTGAGTTAGTAGGCGTATTTCTGGACATAAAGCGTTTCTCCTTCCTTAGTCTTGGCTTGTGTGATTAAGACGCCAAGAGATGGAACTGAGTGTTGTATTTGTTTAGATAACGCAAGGTTAACCAGTGATGATTTTGTCGATTCTGAGCGAATGACGGTAATCAGACCATTGGCATACTGACCAAGAATAAGTGCATCACTCACTGACAGTAGGGGCGGTGTATCGATAATGATCCGGTCATACTTATTTTGAAAATGTTCGAGCAACTTTTTAAAGCGTTCAGAAGCTAGCAGTTCCTGTGGGTTTGGCGGAATTAGGCCTGCCGGTAATACATCTAAGTTGGCTTCTTCTATATGTGTAACACAATCTTTGATTGGCGTATCCATAGTCAGGATATGCGTTAAGCCTGGGCTTGATTCAGCAATACCAAACCGTTTTGCGATGGAAGGTCGGCGTAAATCGCAGTCGATGATCAATACCTTTTCCATTTTTGAAAACGACACCGCCATATTGATACTGGTCGATGTTTTTCCTTCTTCTGGAATGGCAGAAGTAAAGGGCAATATCTTTTGCTTCGTGTTGGTTAGTCTGAGCAGAAGCGAGGTTCTGACGGAGCGGCAAGCTTCACTAAATAGCTTTTCTTCATCATCTAAATACGCGGTATAACTGACGCCGTTTTTACGCAAATTGCGTTTTTTGACCATAGGAATCACACCTAAACACGTAACACCAAGTTTTTCCTGCACATCGGCTGTGCTTCGGATAACTTCTCGCATCGTTTCTAAGATGATGATCAGAGCGCAAGCAATGGCAAAGCCAAAAAAGGTGGCAATCAGTACCAGTTTGATTCGTTGCGGTGCTACCGGAAATAGAGGGATGATGGCTTTGTCAGTAAAACGCGCAGTGACATTTTTGTAGTCGCTGGTGGCGTTGGTCTCTTTCTCACGATTTAAGAACGCTTCATAGAGTGCCTTATTGGATTCAACCTCGCGTTTTAACTGTTCATAACGCGCTTTTTGTGACCCTAACGATTGGAAGTCAGACTTTTTGTTATCGAGTTCTGCTCGAAGCATGTCCTCTTGCGCCTTTGCAGCAAGAAGGTCTTGTTGCTTGCTGAAGGAAATGTCACGAATGAGTTGCTGGGTTCTTGCTTGAATTTCAGCAAGCTGCGCTTTTGCCTGAATCATTCGGTCATGCTTGGGGCCGTAGCGCTGTGCCAGTTCAGAGAGATTTTTGGCTGCCTGTGCTTCCGATAATTTGAGGTCGCGGATCTGCGCTTGATTAGCGAATTCATCAATTGACAGTAAGCTGTCTAAACTTTGTGAAGATTTACGTCTTAACAGTTGGATTAACGTCTGCGCTTCAATGCGCTTATTAACAGCGACATTTAGCTTGCGAGTGAGTTCCTCTAGCTCATTGGCGTAAATTTCATCAATACCGTTTATATCGATCAACCCTTCTTTTAACAAGAACTCTTGCAGCGCTTGCTCAGAGTTACGTAATCGCTCCTCCAATTTTTGTGAGTTATTTGTCAACCAAGTAGCCGCATTTTGTGTAACGACCAATTTGGCTTCAAAATTTGCGTCAATGTAGGCTTGGCCGACCGCGTTGGCGATTGTTGTAGCAAGCTTAGGATCGGTAGAACGAAAGCGAATTCTGACTAATTGGGTGTTACGTACTGGCTCAATATCGAGTTTACTTCTGAAAGCTTGAAGCGCTTGATAATAGGACTCTGCAAACTGGGCAGTTTCTTTTGGGCTTGGCGCCACATTCAGTAGGTCTTGGACAAAAGGGATCGACTTTATTTGGTCGATTTTTTTATTTAACCCCCCTGAGCTTGTGAATTCAGGTAATTGAGTAAGGTTCAACTCTCTAATGACCTTATCTGCGATATGATTCGATTTTAAAATAGCGATTTGCGTTTGAAAGTACTCTTTTTTTGTCGTGTCGACGCCATATACTTCCTCGATTGAAAGGGCGCTTTTTTGTTCTTCTTGGATGAGTAGCGTTGCTGTAGCTTGGTATATCGATGCTTTGGAGTAGATATACCAAGTACAAGTTAATGAAAACAGAAGCGTGAAAGCTGCGATGCTTAGCCAATTCTTTTTAATCGCTTTAAAGTGATGACCAAAACGAATCAGTTCTACTTTGTTCATCTGGAGATTATTTGGATGAGTCCCGTTCATTTGATTCCCTGTCACTTAAAAGAAGCTCTGGTCGATAAATACAATGTCACCAGGCTCAACGTTGCGGTGCATACTGACACCCTCTATCGTTTGACCCGTTTTATGTTTGGTGAGGTTAATGCCTTTGCGTGAGGCTCGGTCGGTCAAGCCACCAGCTAAAGCGATGGCCTTTTCGATAGTTAATCCTGGTCGATATTCAAATCCACCTGGTTTCCTGACTTCGCCATTGACATAAAACAGACGAAAGTTATTGATGGTGACCATCACTTTTGGGTTGATGAGATAATCGCCTTTTAAGCCCGTTTCTATTTCGTACTTGAGTTGTTTCGGTGTTTTTTTGATTGCTTTGATTCGGCCAAGGTAGGGGTAATCAAAATAGCCATCTGACGTTATTAGAATATTTTTAATCGTAAGATCTTCTTCACCGTAGACCTGCACGGAAATGGTATCGCCCGTGTCGAGTAAGTAATCTTCCTCGTTTGAGTCAGCGTTGACCAAAGTGCTAAATAGCAACAACGCTACACTCATGAATGTGATGAATGCCTTCATTAATAATCCTTTTTACAGAGAAAACTGTGCGCTTAAAGTCCAAATGTTCTGTTCGAAGCTATAACCTGGTCGGTTAGAGGTTTTATCTTGGTATTGCCAGTCGGCTTGCAGCTGTATCCAGCGTTTAATTTGATAATCGATACCAAAAGATAGGGTGTAGCGATCGTCGTTTCTGGTGATCCCCGTATAGTCATCTTGTTGATAAATAGCACCTAAGCGAGTTGCAAGGTAACTATTCCAATCGTGCTTGAGGTTCAGTCGATAACGAGTTTGTAGGTTGTAATCGCCATCTTGATCTGGGTTAACTGCCGATTGAGTGGTTTTCACGCTGACTAGAGTTTGTTCTTGAGGCAGCCATTCAAAGCCGATATCCCAACTAAATCCTTTAAATGTCTCTCGGTGAGCGCTGTCAAAATCTTTGATTTGATAACCGAGTCGAGCGATGCCTTTGGTTTTTCCTGTGACTTCCCATTCGGCACCGGTGTAATAGAAACTGGTGCTATTATCTTTGGATGGTTGCGAAGAATTTCGGTGCTGATAGTCGGTTACTATTTGTTTTGTCCCAACCAACCAATAGGTTCTTGGCGTCGCCCTTAAATAGAATTCCAAGTGTGCATTGGGGGCTCGAAAATCGTTGTATTTTGTTTTAGCGTTTGTGCGCCCAGGGAAGCCGTCACGGTAGTTTTGATAGGTTTTATCACTGTAGCCTAAACCGAATTCGAGTCTGCCTTTTGCACCGTTAGAGCCAAAGACATAATTGGTTTTTACATCGTTACGGTTGAACTCTATTGGTGAGTCGATTGCGCTACCATTACCTTCGGTAATATCTTCTCCTCGAACTTCATGCTGGGCGCGAAAACGGTAATCAACCACTAAACGATGACGATGATTGAACTCAAAAAAGTTGGAAAACTGAAAGGTATGATCGTCGAAGTCGTTGCGGTCATCGGATGAAAAACCTGCTTTCAACTTGTATAAAATATCTGCGCGATAGCGATTCCTTTCTATACGTGCTAATAAGCTTGGCTCTATACCCCAAATATTGACCGATTCTACATTGCCGGATTCCTCCGCTTTGTTGATGTTGTCATCGCCCTCGTAGAAAGTTCTTACGAGGGGAATAAACTCAATGCCAGACTCAGTTTGGTAAGCCATCGGTTCTGCGAGTAAGCCAGTTGAAAACAGACTCAATGCTATTGCCATTGTCAGTTTCTTCATAATCTCAACCTTAGTAAGCGTTAGCACCAGTGAACCCTTTGAAAACGGTCATGAAGATGATTTTGATGTCCATCCAAACCGACCAGTGGTGGATGTAATCCAAATCAAATTCGACTCTCTTTTCCATTTTTTCTAAGGTGTCTGTTTCGCCGCGATAGCCATTAATTTGCGCCCAGCCAGTAATGCCTGGTTTTACTTTGTGACGTAGCATGTATCGGTCAACAATCTGGCGATACTCTTCATTGTGCGCCACGGCATGAGGGCGTGGACCAACAATAGACATGGTCCCTTGCAGTACATTGATAAATTGAGGCAGTTCATCCAAAGAGGTGCGACGCAAAAAACCACCAAAAGGCGTAATGCGTGGGTCGTTCTTTGTCGCCTGTTTCACGTGAGGGCCTTGATCCATAGTGGTCATTGAACGGAATTTCCATACTTCAATCTTGCGTCCATCGAGGCCGTAACGATGCTGTTTAAAAATGACCGGACCTTTAGAGGTCAGCTTAATGCCAATCGCAATGGTGAGCAGGACTGGAGAGATCAAGGCTAAAATAATGCTCGAAAACAAGATGTCTTCAAACCGTTTTACCCAGGAAGAAATTCCAGCAAATGGCGTATCAAATACGCTGAGCGTTTGAACTTGGCCGATTTGCGCCCAACGAGAATGCAAAAGGTTATAGGTAAAGAAGTCAGGAATCAGATACGTATTTGCGGTGGTGTCTGAGAATTGGTTAAGAAGCGATGCAATACGTTCTTTTGCGTGCATTGGCATTGCGATATAGACGTAATCCACTTCCCCTTTCTTGGCTCGCTCAAGAGCGTGGTCAACTGCCCCTTTAATAGGGTAAGCAGAATTTGGCAATCTGTCGGAAGAACGCTCATCGTAAAAGCCATCAAAAAGCACACCGTGTTCAGTGTGGTTTTGAATTTCGTTAGCAAGGGTAATGCCGTGAGGAGTTTGGCCGATGATTATTGCAGTACGAGTGTTGAATCCTTTTTTTCTTAAATAGGCTAATCCGGTACGGAATGTCACTCGCCATGCCAAAAGTAGAGCGGGCGTAATCGCAAACCACAATGCCAGAATAGTGTTATCAAATAAGTCATAGACTTCCGAAAAATACAGAACAATAAAGATAAGCGCGGAAGTAACTGCCCAGGCCACACAGACAATAATCATCTGCTCTTTAAACGAACTGGTTCGCCAAGAGCGGTACAGATTGCCGCTTTCTGCCATAAATAGAAAGGAGATGCCTCCAACAAAAGCCAGTATGACGTAATCTTTCCCCATCGCAGTATTCATGTCTTTGAACACTAAAAGCAGCATAAAAGAGACGATGACAGCAAGATCTGAGATGCGATATAAAAAAGCGAACTCCATCTCGTGAGAGCGGATAAGTCCTTTTTGTTTCATGACTCAGTTTCCCTTCTTACACGCTACCGCCCTTGGGTGTCTCCCCCAATTGCCGTGTCGTGAGCGTTATTAGTAGTTGGTGAACAGAGCATTCTGTTGAATGCTTCTAAGTTTTTTGTCA
The DNA here is from genome assembly GCF_021728175.1 of Vibrio sp. A1-1. NCBI lineage: Bacteria > Pseudomonadati > Pseudomonadota > Gammaproteobacteria > Vibrionales > Vibrionaceae > Vibrio > Vibrio sp. A1-1. The sequence continues at coordinate 164,160 of NZ_JAKKCL010000007.1, read as the reverse complement.
CGTGTAATTTCGTTGATAAGTGTAAAAATTTGCGTTGTTGAGGTAAGTGGAAATAAGAATGAAATTTAGACCTTTGGCTAAGTTTGGCGGGTTAGGAAAAAGCTGGTACTTACTCATGAGGGATGAGGAAAAGTATTAAAAATGAAGTATCAGTACAAAGACAATGGTTTATGTAAAGGTAGAAGAAACGGGTGATCTTATGGGTTAACGATTAATGATTTAGTATCGAATTACTTATATTTATTAGGATAAAAAAATCCCTCTCAAGTGAGAGGGATTTATTGTGAATCAGGACGAAAGAATTATTCGACTTCTACGCCGTTTTCTTTGTATAGGCGGCGGCATGCACGACCATCACTGTGGAACAGGTGACAACGGTGTGCTGGAATACCAATCTCGATTTTATCGCCGGTATCGACTGCGAGCGTGTCAGGCTGACGGAAAATAACGTCTGCGTCTGCGCCTTCTAGGTTTAGGTATACTTGAGTTTCATTACCTAGCTTCTCTACAATCATCACTTCACCGTGAATGCTTGCATCAGCTTCAGAAGCGGATAATAGGTGCTCAGGGCGAATGCCTAAAGACATGCGATCGCCACGGTTAACCGTTGTGCCATCCACTGGAATCCAGAAAGATACGCCATTAGATAGTTGAACTTTGACGCGCTCTGCTTCTACTTCATCAATGAATACGCTCATGAAGTTCATTTTCGGAGAACCGATAAAGCCTGCTACAAAGCGGTTTTGTGGGTAATGGTAAAGTTCAAGTGGCTTACCAACTTGCGATACATAACCGCCGTCTAGTACAACGATTTTATCTGCCATTGTCATTGCTTCCACCTGATCGTGTGTTACGTAGATCATGGTACAACCAAGTTGACGTTGTAGCTTCGTGATTTGCGCACGCATGTTTACACGCAGTGCGGCATCCAAGTTTGATAGTGGTTCATCTAGAAGGAATACATTAGGTTGCGATACCAGTGTTCGACCGATAGCCACACGTTGACGCTGACCACCTGAAAGCGCTTTTGGTTGGCGTTCAAGTAAGTGACCCAGTTGTAGAATTTCTGCAGCCTGTTCAACACGTTTGTCGATTTCTGCTTTGTCTGCTTTTGCTAATTTTAAGCCAAATGACATGTTGTCATATAAGTTAAGGTGTGGGTAAAGAGCGTAAGACTGGAATACCATACCAACACCACGTTTGGATGGTTCGACGTCATTCATGCGCTGGTCACCAATATACAAATCACCTGAAGTAATGTCTTCAAGACCGGCAATACAACGTAAAAGGGTAGATTTACCACAACCTGATGGACCTACGAAAACAACAAATTCACCTTCGTTGATTGTTAGGTCTACGTTCTTAGAAATCAGTACGTCGCCATACGCTTTACAAACATTTTTTAACGTGACACTCGCCATGTAGCTCGTCCTCGATCAATTTTTTATTATTCACCGCTCATCATTATATGAATTATCTAGCGAGCAGTAACAGTAGGAATCGGTAAGTTATTGCGGTTGGTAAGAAAAGTAGGGTAGCACTTCAATAAAATGTCCTGAATAGAAGTGCTACCCATCATAGCCAAGTACGAGTTTCTCTCCCCCACATTATTCGTGTTGTCTCCCCCGTGAAATAATTACCACAAACAACACCAATAATGACATTCCACTCGTCTGGCAATGCAAAACCAGCAAATCTTTTTCCTAATACGTAGGCACTGCTGGGAAAGGGTTCTTACCATCCACTCTTGGATGACTGAAGTTTGTAAGATTGTGCGAGGTGCGACATCCTCCTAATAGAAATAATTGTAGGGGGAGTAGGTAGGGAGGAGTAAAAAAGGAGGAGGAATAAAGCAGTTGGTCGGAAATCACATTATTGCACCACCTAAAGTTGAAACCGATCACAGGAAGTATCCGTTTTGTGATTTGAGTCTCTTACCCTTGGCGATTTAGATCACGAAAATACGTCATAATTGTAAGGGCGTAGGGATTAGGAGGATGAGACATATTGGATTATTTCAGATGATATATGTCGAAATACGGCTGAACCTCAATGGACTAGCCCTACATCAAAAATATAAAAAGGATACGAACATGAAAAAGTTAAGCGCTGTAGCACTAGGTACTCTTGTTGCTTTGGGTTCTTTTGGTGCTAATGCTGCCATCGAAGAAGGACAACTTACTATCTGGATCAACGGCGACAAAGGTTACAACGGCCTTGCTGAAGTTGGTAAAAAATTCGAAGAAGACACTGGCATTAAAGTGACAGTGGCTCACCCAGATGGCCTTCAAGACAAATTCCCTCAAACTGCAGCGACTGGTGACGGTCCTGACATCGTATTCTGGGCTCACGACCGTTTCGGTGGTTACGCAGAAGCTGGCCTGCTAGCAGAAATTAAACCTTCTAAGAACATTCAAGAAGGTATTGTTGATTTCGCTTGGGATGCAGTACGTTACGACGGCAAATTGATCGGCTACCCAGTTGCGGTTGAGTCTCTATCTCTAATCTACAACAAAGACCTAGTTCCAAACCCACCAAAGTCTTGGGAAGAAGTTGCAGCGCTAGATGCAAAACTTAAAAAAGACGGCAAGTCTGCAATCATGTGGAACCTAAAAGAACCGTACTTCACTTGGCCACTAATGGCTGCTGATGGCGGCTACGCGTTCAAATACACTTCTGAAGGTTACGATGTTAAAGACGCTGGTATCGCGAAAGAAGGCGTTAAAGACGCAATGAGCTTCGTCAAAGGCTTGGTAGACAAAGGCGTAATCTCTGCAGATATGGACTACTCAGTATCTGAGTCTGCATTCAACCAAGGCAAAACAGCGATGACGATCAACGGTCCATGGTCTTGGGGCAACATCGAGAAGTCTGGCGTTAACTACGGCGTGACTACGCTACCTAAGTTCCAAGGTCAATCTTCTAAGCCATTCGTTGGTGTTTTAACGGCTGGTATCAGCACTGCGTCTCCAAACAAAGACCTAGCGGTTGAATTCATTGAGAACTACCTACTAACAAACGACGGCCTACGTATGGTTAACAACGATAAGCCTCTAGGTGCGGTAGCGCTTAACTCGTTCCAACGTGAACTAGATTCAGATACTCGTATCGCTGCGACAATGGACAACGCGATGAATGGCGAAATTATGCCAAACATTCCTCAAATGAACGCATTCTGGGGCGCGGCTAAGAACGCAATCATCAACGTAGTTGATGGTCGTCAAACTGTCGATGCAGCATTGGCAGACGCAGAAAAACAAATGACTAAATAATTAAGTAAGACCTTTTTAAGGAGGGGGCAACTCCTCCTTACTTTTCTATATTTATTCTATATTCGCTAGCAGGTTCCCTATGCAGTCAGTTCAAGGTACAAATGCTATGACAGCACCAGAAGCCAGCCTTCCGAGCAGCAAAAAAGTGTTCATGAAATGGTCACTTTTAGGCACAGTCGGCATTATCAATGGCTACGCAACAATCCTTATGTATTCACGCGGTGAGATTGCGTTTGCACTACTTACGATCATTCTTACCGCTTTAGCGTTGTTCATCTTTGGTAGTAAAAAGACGTACGCACACCGTTACATCTACCCTGGTATCGCAGGGATGATCCTTTTCATTCTTTTCCCTCTGGCGTACACCATAGGTTTGGCGTTTACCAACTACAGCGCGAAAAACCAACTCTCTTTTGATCGTGCGCAGAGCGTACTTTTGGACAGAACTTATCAAAGTGGTGATAGCTACCCGTTCACTTTATATAAAACGGATCAAGGACATCAGCTTGTGGTTGAAAAAGATGGTGAGCTACTTGCTACGCCCACTTTTCAGCTAGATAGCCTTTCAGCATCGGATCTTGACCTATCGCCAATTGAAGAAGCAACGGGCGAGAAAGAATCAATCAAGACGATTGTTAAGAGCCGTAATACGTTGAGCAGTGTTGATTTGCATCTGCCGAGCGGTGAAGACATCCGCATGAGCGGGTTACGTAAGTTTGCGGCAGTTGTGCCTTTGTACACGCTGCAAGAAGACGGCGAAACGCTTTACAACAACCGTACTGAAGAGACGTTACGTCCAAATATGGAAGTAGGTTACTACCAACCTGTCGATGAAAACGGTCAGTTTGTTGGTAGCACAGTGTCTCCTGGCTTTGTGGTGAATATTGGCACACACAACTTTGAGCGTGTGTGGAAAGATGATGGCATCAAAGAGCCGTTTATCAGTATCTTTATCTGGACGATTGTGTTCTCGGCACTCACCGTACTATTTACGCTTGTGATTGGTCTTGTTCTAGCAAGTGTTGTTCAGTGGGAAGCATTAAAAGGCCGCTCGGTTTACCGACTCTTACTGATTCTGCCTTATGCGGTACCGGCGTTTATTTCTATCTTGATCTTTAAAGGTTTGTTTAACCAAAGCTTTGGTGAGATCAACATGCTTCTGGAAGGTTTGTTCGGTATTAGCCCAGCTTGGTTCTCAGACCCATTCATGGCGAAAACCATGATTCTGATTGTGAACACGTGGCTTGGTTTCCCTTACATGATGATTCTATGTATGGGTCTACTAAAAGCGATTCCTGATGATTTATATGAAGCGTCAGCAATTGATGGTGCGAACTTTATTACTAACTTTACTCGTATCACGCTACCAATGATGTTGAAGCCGTTAACACCGCTGTTGATTGCAAGCTTTGCCTTCAACTTCAACAACTTCGTGCTTATCCAGTTGTTGACAGGCGGTGGTCCAAACATGATTGGTACGTCAGAACCTGCGGGTTACACTGACCTATTGGTAAGTTACACCTACCGAATCGCATTCGAAGGTGCGGGCGGTCAAGACTTCGGTCTAGCAAGTGCAGTAGCAACACTTATCTTCCTATTGGTTGGCGCATTGGCACTTATCAACCTACGCGTAACTAAAGTAGCTCAGGACTAAGGAGAGATTACAATGGCAATGGTACAAGGTAAGTCATTAAAGTATCGTGTTTGGGCTACTCATATTGCGATGTGGGCATTCTTGGCACTGATTATTTTCCCTTTACTGATGATCATCGCGATTTCATTCCGTGAAGGTAACTTTGCAACGGGTAGCCTGATCCCAGACAATCCAACGCTTGATCACTGGAAATTGGCATTAGGTTTCTCGGTGACTAACCCAGACGGTACAGTTACACCGCCACCATTCCCAGTCATGACATGGCTGTGGAACTCAGTAAAAGTGGGTGGTATTTCTGCAATCCTAATCGTGGCGCTATCAACCACATCAGCTTATGCGTTTGCTCGTATGAAGTTCAAAGGTAAGAACACTATCCTAAAAGCGATGATGATCTTCCAAATGTTCCCTGCGGTATTGGCATTGGTTGCCCTATACGCGTTGTTCGACAAATTGGGTCAGTACATTCCTTTCCTTGGTTTGAACACGCACGGCGGCCTGATCTTCGCTTATTTAGGTGGTATCGCCCTGCACGTTTGGACGATTAAAGGCTACTTCGAAAGTATTGACTCTTCGTTAGAAGAAGCGGCGGCACTGGATGGTGCGACACCATGGCAAGCATTCCGTTTGGTATTGCTTCCATTGTCTGTGCCAATCCTAGCGGTAGTATTCATCTTGTCGTTCATCATGGTAATTGGTGAAGTTCCTGTAGCATCACTACTACTTTCTGATGTAGACTCGTACACACTTGCAGTGGGTATGCAGCAATACCTATATCCACAAAACTACTTGTGGGGTGACTTTGCAGCAGCTGCTGTACTTTCAGCAGTGCCAATCACTGCCGTATTCTTACTTGCTCAACGCTGGTTGGTTGGTGGTCTAACCGCTGGTGGTGTGAAAGGATAATCTCTTGTGGTCTGAGATTGATAAGAATAACTAGAAAAGGGCGACCACATGGTCGCCCTTATACGTAGCACGGATATTACAATTTTGGTTTGGCCGCCGATCAGTAATATCTTGGCTTTTATTGGCGTTACGCATAGCTGGCTGTTAGCTTAGTTCCTTACGATTCAATCACTAACAGTTTTTGTAACCATAACCTGAGTTTTGACTCAGGTTTTTTTATACCTGTTAAATACAGTTGTTCAATAAGCGGATAAAGATTAGCTGCTTTGCAATGGATTACACAGGGCTAGGAGAATGCCCTGCGTAGCACTTCACATAAATAACCTGAGTTCAGGTATCAGTAAAATTGAGGTAGGTAAGGATTAAAACTCTCGACTGGAGGGGGCACATCCAACGTATTGAAGCAGCGTGTATAAGCTTTCTTGCTGTAGTGCGACGCGACGAAATAAATTTGCAAAGGTGACATCACCGCCAAAGCAGGTTTGAATGTAATGGTTAATTTCTGTTTCGTTATACCCCTCGACGTACATGGTTCTTACCCACTGGTACTCGACCGCTTTTAAATTGGTCAACGTCTCTTCACTTAAGGTCGTTTCTTTTAGTCTCAAGATCCAAACTCTATCCAACTCCAAAATAGTGGAAGGATTTAAGCAAAGCTAGGTGAAGGATTTATGACAGAGGAGGCCGAGTGTGAAGCAAATGGCAAAACCATGATGTTGCTCCACACTCTGGTTATAAGTAACGTTGAGGTAGTCAATAGCGTTCTTAACGGATGTAGGTTACTTGAGATACTTTACGTGCGCTTCCATCTCTTCCCCGATTTCTTTGCGCATGTTCATAAGGCGGATAGCGGATTGTTCCAAGGCTTTATCTTCATCAGATTCTGGAACCCATTTCGGTACGTCGGTTGGTTTTCCGTTTTCATCCACAGCAACCATAATAACGATACAGTGGGTGGTGAGTCTGTTTTTCATTTGCTTTGGGTCACTGGCTTGCACGTCAATCGCGATGTGCATTGAGCTTCGTCCGGTATAAATGACTTTCGCGCTAACTTAGACTAAGTTGCCGACATGAATCGGCGCAACAAAACGAATACCACCTGCGTATGCAGTAATGCAATACTTGCCACTCCACGCTGCAGAGCAGGCGTAGGCTGCTAAGTCGATCCATTTCATTACGGCGCCGCCGTGCACTTTTCCGCCGAAATTGACGTCACTGGGTTCTGCTAAAAAGCGAAGGGTAATGTCTCTTTGACCACTGCTCATCTGTCTTTCCTTGATGGGTTATTGTTTTCCCAATTTAGCAGCAAGATGAATTTTCGGGAATAGAGAATGAAACAAAATATTAACTTTTATTCGAACGCTGAAAACAAAAAGCCACAGCGTAGTTCTGTGGCTTGGGGAACTGGGATTAATTGGCGGTGGAGGCAATCTCAGAATTGGGCAATGGCTTTCTGTGTCGTATTTTTATTTGCGACAGGATAACGCCAGAGATGACTAACAGCCCACCAATAATGTGGTAAGCGTAAATTTTCTCACCAATCAACGTTGAAGCAAGTACGACAGAAACCACGGGCATTAAGTTCATGAACATGGCACTTGAATCAGCGCCAATTGAATCGATCGCTTTCACCCACATTAACGGCGCAAAAATGGAAGCCGCAATGCCAGCATAGGCGATTAATGGTAGCGCGTCTTGGCTTGGTAACAGTTGTTCACTAGAGAGCCAAAGTGGTGTAAGCATCACAACCGAGAAGAAGCCTTGCATGTAAACCAGAGTCAAACTACTGAAAGGCATCTTCCAGCGTTTTAGCAGCACGCAATAAGCCGCGTATACCATGGCTGCAATCAGCATAAGGCTATCACCTTGGGTCATGTCTTGATGTAAAAAGTAGGTGATATCACCATGACCAAGCATAAACGCCAAGCCGCCGAGCGAAATCACACCACCGACGATACTTAACATTGATACAGACTTGCCTAACAGAGGAACACTTAAAAACACACTGATCAAAGGAACCAAAGAGGTAATCAGTGCCATGTTGGAAGCCGTTGTCGTTAAACCAGCGTAGTAGCCAAGTGATTGGTTGAGCACCATGCCAAGTAACGCAAGAAATGCCAGCTTAGTTAAGTAAGGTCGAATAATGTGTCGTTGTTTGATGATCGCAGGCAGACAAAATGGAGTTAGAAGTACCATTGCGACAAACCAACGATAGAAACTCATCGCACTTGGTTCAATGGCGCTTGCTGCCATCTTATTCACAATTGAGTTACCACCCCAAATCATAACGGTGAAAAACGGAAGTAAATAAATCATGAGAACCCTATAGCACAATTATTGATGACGCTAGTCTGGCAGGTCTTTATAATAAAAAGTATCTCTTAAAAGACATCGTAAGCGATAGGAAGACAATTTTGAAAAAGAGCGCCAGAAATCTTCATCCCTCATTATCAATCGACCGCGCACCATCGGATGTATTTATGAATTTTGAAGCCTTTCTCTCTAATACAGAAACGCGAATTCATAGCCATCCTTGGGGGCAAGTGCAGCTGATCAGCGGTGGGATCCTAGAGATGGATGCAGAAGATACAAGATTTCTAGCGCCTCCGCATCTTGCAATTTGGGTTCCTGCTGGAATCCGTCATACTAGTTACAACCGTAAACCTATCGAATATTGTTCTTTGAACATTGCCCCTGAATTGACGGCGCACTTTCCTACCAAAACGAGTCTGATCAAAGTGACTCCAATCGTGTCGTCCATTATTGAGGACTTTCGCCAACGAGACATTAACGTGGCGCAAAGTGATGAAGACAAGCGCTTGGTCCAGGTGTTATTGGACCAGCTCGCAAAGCAAGAAGTGGAACACCACTTTTTGCCAACGACCGATAACAAGTATCTTGAACCGATCTTAAAAGCAGTAGAAGAATCGCCGACGGATGAGATCAGTTTGGCGGAGTGGGCGGAAAAAGTGCATACCACAGAACGCACGTTGGCGAGACACTGTCAGAGTGAGTTGGGCATGAGCTTTACTGAGTGGCGTTTACGTGTACGCTATTTGCATTCTATGGAGTTGCTGCGTAAAGGGCAGACCGTGAAAGAAGTCGCGCTAACGTTAGGTTATAACCAAGCCAGCCCTTTTATCGCGATGTTCAAGAAATACTCCGGTATGACACCGGAGCAATATAAGAACCGCTTATTATAACTGAGCCAGAACGTAATTCAGACCACCGACCACGGCTGCAACTTGCGCATCGTTGCACTCTTCGTCGGTCACTGTTGGGCTGTCTGGGTACACTTCCGTTGTCGTGCCGTAAACGCAATTTGTTACGCCGCCACACAGACCCAGCTTCACCATTGGGTAGTTGATAACGCCAAACTGTACGACTGGTGAACCAATGATTTCGCCATTTTCATCTGCAGGTGCAATGTGAGTCACTTTCGCAACCGATTCAATCACCGCTTTTTGAAACTCGGGTTGAGGGTTTTCACTATCTCCAACTGTGTAAAAACCGTCTGGGATCATGCCCTCGATGTACTCAATGCCATCACGAGCGGCAAGCGCAGGACGGAACTCTGTTTCATCGGAGTCTGTCGTTTCATGTAGATCAATGTGCATTAACACATCGCCTAAAGTTGCAACGAGCTTCATGAGGTTAGCGGACTCTTCGGCAGGGCTGTCTTCATAGAAAGAGCGGTTTGGATCAATCGCGTTTGGATTCCAGCGGTTGATCACCTCGTAACCCCAAGGGCTCACGCAAGGTGCAACGACAATATTGAAATGCTCTGCGTAGCGCTCTGCTTCTGTTTCTACAAACTTTAAAGCGCCATGTACACCGCTGGTTTCATAACCGTGTACGCCGCCTGTGACCAAAACAACAGGCTTCGTTGAATCCCAGTTGCGAGTTTTGATACAAAACAGAGGGAAACGTGCCTCGTTGTATGAGAGCGCACCGTATTGTTCAACATCAAAACGCTCGCGTAGGGCATCGATTTTACTGACGACTTCATCTTGGTAGCTACGTTTTACTTCTTGCGTTGCTAACCAAGCTTTACGTTCTTCTTCGCTCCAAGGTTGGCCAGGGGTACCGATTGGGTAAATGTATCCACTTTTCATCTATACTTTTTCTTTTGACTGCTGAAAGGTATCACAAGACTAGACCTGTCTTATCTTAACGGCAATATAAAACACCATTTGGGATAGTATTCTTTGCAAAATCATCACTTTGATGAGTGGTTTATTGGTGTTACATTTTGTTACTTACTCAATTTCATATAAGAGACAAAAAATGGCTGGAGCAAGTTTACTCACACTGTTGGATGATATTGCCACGGTACTCGACGATGTCGCCTTAATGTCGAAAATGGCGGCAAAGAAAACCGCTGGTGTGTTGGGTGATGACCTAGCGTTAAACGCTCAACAAGTGTCTGGTGTTGCATCTGAGCGAGAAATTCCAGTGGTTTGGGCGGTTGCGAAAGGCTCCTTCAAAAACAAATTGATTTTAGTTCCTTCAGCATTGCTAATTAGCGCGATTATTCCATGGCTTATCATGCCATTATTGCTAATTGGCGGCTTGTTTCTCTGCTTTGAAGGGGCAGAAAAGGTGCTTGAGAAAGTGTTCCCTCACTCGCATCCGCACGAAGAAAAAGAAGAGTTAGTTAATACTGGCGAGTCGATAGAAGAGTATGAAAAACGCAAAGTTGCTGGTGCGATTCGAACGGACTTTATTCTTTCAGCGGAAATCATTGTGATTGCGTTGGGTACCGTGACTGGGGCGAGCCTTGTGACGCAAATCTTAGTGGTGAGCTTAATTGCAGTCATCATGACCATTGGTGTTTATGGCTTAGTAGCAGGCATCGTGAAATTGGATGACTTGGGCTTCTACCTTGAAATTCGCTCAAAAGGTAAGGGCTGGATGGCGAAAGTCGGCAGTGCTTTAGTTGCTTTTGCACCAAAGCTGATGAAGTTGTTAACGATTGTGGGAACTGCCGCGATGTTTTTAGTCGGCGGGGGGATTGTAGTGCACAACGTACCTGCCATTCATCACTTTGTAGAGCCGATTATTATGAACTTTAGTGGTCATTCGGTTGCTACAGCGATTCTGCCTATTTTGCTTAACGGCATTATCGGCTTTGTGGCGGGGTTGATTGTGGTTGCTGTGTGGGCTGCTGTAGAAAAAATTCGCGGCCACTAGTAATCACAGCCCAAAGCAAGACAAGAACAACAAGGGTCATGACTTCTTTTCACAGAAAGGCATGACCCTCTTTTATGGATGGAACGTCAGTAAAGTAGTTACTTCACTTTCCACTCAATTTGTTCATTTGCTCGAATAGGCACAACGATATCATTGCCAAATGGCATCGTTTCCGGCACATCCCAAGCGGATTTTTCTAACGTTACCGTATCTGTGTTGCGCGCAATGCCGTAAAAATCAGGACCATTGAAGCTTGAAAACGCTTCCAAGTTTTCCAGCTTGCCTTCATTCTCGAATACTTCTGCATAAAGCTCTAGCGCTGCGTGTGCAGTGTAAGAACCAGCACAACCGCAAGCGGACTCTTTTGCCCCTTTCGCATGTGGTGCCGAGTCTGTACCTAGGAAAAACTTCTTGCTACCACTAGTTGCTGCTTCGATCAGCGCTTGCTGGTGGGTTCCGCGCTTAAGAATTGGCAAACAGTAGAAATGAGGTTTAATACCACCCACAAGCATATGGTTACGGTTGAAAAGAAGATGGTGAGCAGTGATGGTAGCAGCTACGTTATCTGAGGCGTTATTAACGAAGTTTGCTGCGTCGGCGGTAGTGATGTGTTCTAGAACGATTTTAAGATTAGGGAAGTCATTGACGATAGGAGCGAGGACAGTATCAAGGAATTCTTTCTCTCGGTCGAAGATATCAACATCGTGATGTGTTACTTCGCCATGAACCAAAAGTAACATTCCGACTTCTTCCATCGCTTCGAGAACGTGGTAAATGTTCTTCGCATTGGTCACACCGGAATCTGAGTTTGTGGTAGCTCCAGCAGGATAAAGCTTGGCAGCAACAATGTTTCCGGTGGCTTTAGCCTTACGTATTTCATCTGGTGTGGTGTTGTCTGTGAGGTAAAGCGCCATCAAAGGTTCAAACTGTTCGCCATGTTGCTCTTTTAGAATTCGGTCACGGTAGGCTAGGGCGAGCTCAGTTGTAGTAACTGGTGGGACGGTATTTGGCATGATCAGCGCACGGCCATTGTAGCGGCTGATGTCGCGAACGGTGTCTTTAAGAACTTCCCCATCGCGTAAGTGAACGTGCCAGTCGTCAGGACGAGTGATTGTCAGTGTTGTCATTAATTGCTCCCACCATTGAAAAGTTGTCTGATTGGAGCCCAAGCGCCGTATTTGCTTTTGAGCAAACGCTTGCGCTTAGGCGACAGGATGATAGAGGAATTGCCCTCACATTTCATCCCATTTTTCACTTTTCTACAGAGTGAGAGTGTAAGTGATTACTTCATTGTTAACCAAAGCGCGTGGATCGTACCCGGCAGAAAGAAGAAACACGTCAATATTAGGTTAATCAAAAAGTCTTTATTTAGACCTTTCTCCATAAACACCGCGACAGGCGGAAGAAAGATACATAACAAAATCAGAACCAGTTTTCTTGTATCCATAATTAAGCTCCAAATCAATAAATGGGGGCAGTGATAACTCAGATGAATTATGTGTGCCGTATCACACTTTATCAAACGGTATTTGGTCAGAACGATGTTAAAAAACGCGAATGTTGAGTGTAGTAAATACTTGTCGCTCAAACCAAATTTATAAGAATAGCATTCAGAAAAAATTGAGTTGGATGAAGCGGCAATAGACTCTGCACCTTAATGTGATTTGGGTATACAATACTGCAACAAATAAAAAACACCCTGTAGGAAGAAGGCTATGTCGCAACCCATTTTGTCCCAAATTAATGTTTTTCCGGTTAAGTCAGTTGGCGGATTATCGCTGTCGTCAGTATGGGTTGAGAAGCAAGGATTGAGCTTCGATCGTCGTTTTATGATTGCGAAAGCTGATGGCGCTATGATTACCGCGAGAAAGTATCCGCAAATGGTAACCATTAAGTCCGCCTTATTGTCCGATGGAGTGGTGTTTAGCAGTTTGGGGATGGAGCCGCTTAAAATCCGTTACCAAGATTTCAAAATGCAGGAGACACCTGCAACGGTTTGGAAAGATACGTTTACTGCCTATACCACGACAGATGATGCAGATGACTGGTTTAGTCGTGTGTTGGGGCAGCGCGTTGAGTTGTTGTTTAGTGGTGAGCAATCGAATCGTGTCCGTGAAAAGCTAGGTCAAAACGTCAGTTTTGCTGATGGTTATCCGGTTTTAGTGATCAGCCAAGCTTCACTTGATGAGCTGAACCGAAGAAGTTCAGAGCTACATTCAATGGATCAGTTCCGTACTAACTTAGTGGTCTCTGATACCAAGCCGTTTGAAGAAGATTCATGGAAGCGCATACGAATCGGTGAGGTAGAGTTTGAGTCTCTCAAACCTTGCGAGCGCTGTATCCTGACTACGGTGAATACTCAAAGAGGCACGTTCCGAGAGAGCAAGGAGCCACTTAAAACCTTACAACAGTTCCGTGCAAACGATGTCGGTGGTGTGTTCTTCGGGCAAAATCTTGTCGCGCGAAATGAAGGCATTATTCGTCAAGGCGATAAAGTTGAAGTATTGGAGTACAAAGAACCGGAGTTTTACGCAGATAACTCGCCAGTGCGCATGACGTTAACATGTGTTGAGCGTGAAGAAATCGCCCAAGACTTCTTGACCTTATGGTTAGAACCAAACAAAGGTTCTTTACCTAATTACTTGCCAGGACAACACCTGCCAATAGAGGTGAATATTGATGGTAAGAAAGTGGGCCGACGCTATACGCTATCATCCAGTCCGTCTCGTCCGGGTCGCTATGCTATTTCTGTTAAGCGTATTGCAGGTGGAAGAGTCTCTAATTCGCTCTTAGACAATTTACAAGTCGGTGATGTTTTAGAGGCAGAACAACCTGATGGCCAGTTCCACCTAAAAACTCATGAAGCGCAGCCTCTATTGTTACTCTCTGCAGGCAGTGGAGTAACACCAATGCTATCGATGGTACGTTACTTAGCGGATCACAATCAGTTGGAGAACGTGGTTTTCTACCATCAATGTCGTACCGAAAATGATATTCCTTGTCGCTCTGAGTTGGAGCAGTTAAAGCGTAAGCACCCGGGGTTAGAAGTGAAAATCTGCTTGACGCAGCCTGCCGTTGATTGGTTTGGGTTAAAAGGGCGTTTAAGTTTGTCACACATTAAGCAAATCAAAGATATTGAACAGCGCCAAGTGTTTGTGTGTGGTCCTGATGGTTTTATGGAGAAAGCGAAAAATCTCCTACTAAGAAAAGGGCTGCCAGAAGAAAACTACCATCAAGAAGCGTTTGGCGTATCTTCAGTCACTTCAAGACCAGAGAAGAGCATAGCGATCGATTTTAATGGGACGAAAGTTGTAGGGAATAATCAGAAAACGTTGTTAGATCAGCTTGAAGACGCAGGGAAGGTTGTTAGCAATAGCTGCCGTGCTGGCTTATGCGGAGCGTGTAAGGTTCAGCTTACGTCGGGTCAAGTACATCATCCGGACGTGCCTGCGTTGACAGATGAGGAACGTGCGATGGGAACCGTATTGGCGTGTTGTGCTGTTCCAGAGACGGACGTGACGGTAACAAACTAAGCGAGAAGGCTCCCCGGTTCTCAATAAAAACGCTGCTAACTTTAGCAGCGTTTTGAGTTTAAAAGTGAACGGAAAATATCGCTTAGTCGTAAATCGTCGGGATTGGCTGACGTTTGTGCTGCGTTGCTTTGTAAATCGCTACCAGACGATCACTCACTTGCTGCGGAACGGGTTTGCCTTCTAAGAAGTCATCGATCTGTTCATAAGTTAAGTTCAGAGCATCTTCATCTGCTTTTTGCGGCTCTAGTTCTTCTAGATCTGCCGTTGGTACTTTCTTAACAAGTAGTTCTGGTGCGCCTAATGTTGCAGCCAACTCGCGGACTTGACGTTTGCTTAAACCAAATAGAGGGGCAAGGTCGCACGCGCCGTCACCAAACTTAGTATAAAAACCGGTGATGTTCTCTGCTGAGTGGTCTGTTCCCAATACTAAGCCGCCAACGTAACCAGCGATTTCATATTGTGCAATCATACGAGCTCGCGCTTTTACGTTACCTTTTACGAAATCAATTTTGTCGGCTTCAGTCGGAAGCAGGCCCGTCCCTTGCAATGCGGTATCAGTCGCCGCATGCAAACCGTCAACACCATCTTTAATGTTCACAGACACAGAGTGTGTTGGCTTGATGAAAGAGAGTGCCAGTTGCGCTTCATCTTCATCTTTTTGCTCACCGTAAGGCAGACGTACTGCGATAAACTGATATTTGTCAGTACCAGATTCCGCATTCAATTGTTCTACTGCAAGCTGGGCAAGGCGACCTAACGTGGTTGAGTCAACACCGCCACTAATGCCAAGCACCAGTGACTTACAACCTGCTTCTTGTAGCTTACGCTTAATAAAAGCAATACGGCGTTCAATTTCAAAATGCGGATCAATTGAAGGGAGTACACGCATTTCATCACGGATGGATTGTTCCATTTAGGGTTCCTTTTCCTGCAAATATTTCAGACACCAAAGCCCGCTTGCTCAAATGGTGATAAACCATGCAATTGAGACTGATAAACACGACTTTAGGGTCAAAAGCTGTAAAGATTAGTAGTATCATACCGAAATCATCAGATTAGAAAACTCTCTTCAACCAGGTAATCACCGGATATGAAAAAAATCGTCATTTTTGGTAGTGCATTTAACCCACCTAGTTTAGGGCACAAAAGTGTTATTGAGTCATTGAGCCACTTTGACCTTGTGCTACTTGAACCTAGCATTGCACACGCTTGGGGCAAGAATATGCTCGATTACCCAACTCGGTGCAAAATGGTTGATGCATTCATCAAAGATATGGGACTTTCTAATGTTCGGCGTTCTGATGCAGAGCAAGCTTTGTACCAACCCGGACAAAGTGTGACAACCTATGCGTTGTTAGAAAAAATTCAAGAAATCTACCCAACAGCCGATATAACTTTTGTCATAGGTCCTGATAATTTCTTCAAATTTGCTAAATTTAGTAGAGCAGAAGAGATTATGGAACGTTGGACTGTTATGGCGTGCCCTGAAAAAGTAAAAGTCAGAAGCACGGATATACGTAACGCATTGGTTACGGGTGAAGACATAAGCGCCTACACAACCCCGTCCGTCTGTGAATTGTTGCTTAACGAAGGCTTATACAAAGAAACATTATCTGGGAACTGAGAGGTCAGATTTTCATGGTCAGATTAGCCGTATTTAGTGCATGTGCGCTGCTTGTGGTCACACAAGCTCATTCTGCGTGTAACTATTTTTCTGATCGTTCTGTTGTGTTTGAAGATAACACCCTTCCTATCTGTGAAGAAATTTTAGATTCCATTGGCGTATTAAGTACGGATGCGTTGATTTGGTATGCTGCGGAAGCGAAATTCGAAGGGCCAACAGAAAACTATTGGGAAGAGTGGGCGATTAAGCCGGAAGACACACCACTCCTAACCCAAAATCTAGAAAAGAATTATTTTGGGCTTGGTTTTTGGATGCCGGAAGAGCTCCGAGACGAAGAGAGCAAAATGGACACAGAAGAGTGGCTCCGTAGTCATGGCCTGATGTTTAGCGTGGGTTTTGGTGATAAATCCGACGGACAGCCAAGAATGCGATTTGATTATCGTTGGCACGAATATTACGACGCTGACTGGATGATGCAGATTGAAGTTCCCTTCTAGTCATCTTGAGCGAACATAAAAAGGGCGTACATCATCCATGTACGCCCTTTTTATTTTTATCTGAGTCTCTATTTTCTGCGCGCGTTACTCTGCGTAATACTGAAAAGATGGCTCGTTAGAGTGCGACTTATAGCGATTCTCCAAAGACCAAAAAGCAAAGTTGCTCATACTCTTCTGTGTTACCCGCAAAAAGCGTATCGACAATCTGCTCTTCTTTCTTTCCCGACAGCTTCATTTTTCTTGCTTCACGGAGTGTGAGTACCAAGCACAGCTCTTTAGAAATGTCCATGTCACAACCAGGCGTCCACTGATTGATGGTTTTTGTTAACGTTGAGTGCGCTAGTTTAGGAGAGAGAGTCAATACTTCATGTCTTACTACCGTCAGCAGATCGGTTTGCAGATCTGAGCGCTCGGCTGTTGTTGCTAGTTTCTCGACGAGGGCTTTTAGCAGCGGTGAAGGTTTCACAAACCCTGCTTGTTGTGAGAAGTCATCATTTAAACGCACAGAAAAATCACAACGATATACACGAGAATTAGGTAAAAAGGTGAGGGAGCTCAAACATCCTTGAGGAATCCAAAAATATTGGCCTGGTTCAATGGCATACTCCTGCTTACCCAATTTAATGACGGCTAACCCTTCGACGACAGACAGCAGACTGTGCTTCAGTGCTTTTTTGCGCGCAGCTACTTCAAGAAAGGGGTATTTAGCGTCGTGAAATTCAATTGCGTAGTTCATTATGAGTACCAGTGTTTTTTGGCGCTAAGGGTAACGTTAAACCTATACGATTCCAACCAGCTGAGAGAATTTTTTAGCATGAGAAATTGTAGCTTAACTGGTATGACCATGTTAAAAGTATGGGTTGAAATGCTGCTTGTCAGCAAAACTATGCGTAAAATGTGCCAGCTTTTTTTGATATGTAATGAACAATGACTGCCAATACCGATCCTTATATTGAAATTCGTCCTTACAATGACGAAGAAATTCCAGCAGCGCTGGATCGTCTAATCCAAGATGATGAATTTATCACTGCTATTCTCGATCATCGCTTTGCTAATAAAGCAGCGTGGTTTAAAACGCTAATGAGCCCGATCCTGCGCATCTACCTGAAAGCTAAATGGAGCAAGCTTGATTCTGTAGAAGCGATTCAGATTGAAGTGAAGAAGTATCTGAAAGATACATTGAATAAGACAACGGATGGCGTCACTTTTTCTGGTTTGGATAAGCTGGATAAAAACACGTCGTACTTATTCGTTTCTAACCACCGTGATATTGCGATGGACCCTGCGCTAGTAAACTATGGCTTGTACCAAAGTGGGCACCGTACAGTTCGTATTGCGATTGGTGACAACCTGCTGAAGAAGCCATGTGCGACAGAATTGATGCGACTCAATAAAAGCTTCATCGTTAAGCGCTCTGCTAAGGCGCCTAGAGAAATGATGAAAGCATTAGGACAACTGTCGAGCTACATTAAACACTCGCTTGATACCGGTAATTCAATTTGGATTGCCCAAAAGGAAGGTCGAGCTAAAGATGGAAACGACTTTACTGATCCTGCGATTTTAAAAATGTTCCATGTTGAAGGTCGCAAGCAGAAGATCAGCTTTGGTGAATACACGCGTTCTTTGAAAATCGTTCCTGTCTCGATTGCCTATGAAAATGATCCATGTGACATTGCCAAAGCAAAAGAGCTGTACGAAAAAGCAGAAAATGGCCGTTATGAAAAAGGTGAATTTGAAGATATCGAAAGCATCATTCAGGGCATCATTGGTTATAAAGGCCGTGTGCATGTCGCGTTTGGTGATGTGATTGATCAAGAGTTTGAAACGCCAGAATCTCTTGCCGGCGAAATCGACCGCCAAATTCACAACAACTACAAGTTGTACCCAATCAACTTGCTAGCTGCTGGACGCGAAGATTCAAGCATCATCACAGAGGCGGTGAAGCGTCACCTCGCGGATAAATTGGAGCAGTTACCTGAAGGGGCAAGACCTTATTTGGTGGCGAGCTATGCCAACCCAGTGAACAATCAAGAGTAATATTCATCACTGAACTTGATGGATTATGAACGCCTTAAAGCCTCGGTTTCCCGGGGCTTTTTCTTGTCTGCTTTTTAAGGTGCAACAGCCCCGCCAAGGGTTAAATTGCTAGGCCACTTGGTGATCTTGTTACCACCTAAAAAGATATTCCCTTTCACCGTCATCGTGTCTGGAAATACTTGTAGCGCGGATCCTCCTATATAAAGGTTACCATCAACCACCAATCCTTCAGGAAGAGCAGAGATAGGAGTGCGAATAACACTTAAATCGCCTTTGACTCGAAGTTTAGCTGGGAGCGTTTTTAATGGTGTATCCGTCAAGTTCAGATAACCGCCGAGTTTGATGCCCCTAGGCCAGCTTTCGATCTTACTACCCAGTAGATTCGCATAACCTTTTATCTTTGTACCTGAGCGAATGGTTTTGAGCGCGCTGTTGGTTGCTTCCAAACTGCCTCCAACATCAAGCCCCTTAGGCAGCTTTTTGATCGGGGTTTGCGAGATATTTAAGTTGCCTTTGACCACTAACCCAGAAGGTAATTGGGTGTAAGGTTTGTTTCGTAGATCAAGATTACCGTAATTATCGGTGTGACCAAACTTAGAGTAGTAATCTAGCTCATATGCGTAAGATGAGAAGCAGAGCAGCATCAAAGTAAGGAAAAGGGAAACAATACGCATAGCCAGAGACTTAGTTAAACATAGAGATCTTAAGTGCTCATCTTATACTTAAATAGACTCATTATGCATACTTTGTTAACAGTTTTTGATTTTTAGCCCAAGAACTTCAAATTAGGGCTTTATCTGAAAGCATACACGCTCTCACGATGCCGAGTTGCTTCAGTGTGCAAGTTAGGGAATGATTAAGTGATTGATTATATGGTTTATTTAAAAGTAAATGTGAGAAAAATATCAGTAGAGATATGAAGAATATGAGGTTCTGCCAAGAACTGAACAAGCGTCCTTGTTAGTATCATGAGCGTCTGAGGGAGATTTTCATGAAGTTAAAAAGAGTGTCTATTTTTGTCGCTGGTGTTGTAGCAGTACTACTATCTGGGGCCGCTTTTGCTAAATCATACAGTACGCCAGAAAGCAAAGCGCTGGTGGTCGCTGACGGCAAGGTAGGTCAGCGTATCTGTTACTACGATGATAAAGCCTACACCACCGGAGCCGTGATTAATGTTGAGGGTGTATTACTGATGTGTACAGCTGAGAACGATTTTGAAACGAATGGTTCGTTAAAGTGGGTGGTATTCAAAAAAGATAAATAAACGCCAAAAAACGGTCTGTTTAATATTAGGATAACGGAAAAATAAAAAAGCGAGCACAGAGCTCGCTTTTTCCATTAACGCGCGAGTGAGCGAGTTTTTAATTCAAAGATAAGCTTTTCAGCACTTACTTCAAATTTGAATCGAGCCGTCGCTTGGTTTGACTCTTCTGTTATTTCAGAAACATTGTATTCAACATCAGCACATACTGATTTAGCGAGCTCAATGTATTTTTGTAGTTCAGACTCTAGCTCTGTTTTTGTCTGTGCGAAAACCGTTACGTCGGCAACTTCGTCACCTTCTTTGATGATGAAGCCAATCTCGCCTGCGCAGCCGCAAGCTTCACATACTTGGTTTTTTTCTAATTCGACACTCATAACGAATCCTCTTGTAAATACTAAGGGTATTCTATCAGGTATTTGATCTGTATCTACAAAAATGACGAGTTTTGAATAAAAAAAGAACAGAATAGGCGCTTGTTAAGTAAGGGTTAAAGATTGGATTACTAAATCATCAAGAACGTTAATGTGATATATATCAACATTTAAAATCAATTAACGAACATAGTGACGAGATTTCGCTCAGCCCAGTTGAACTAATGGACAATTTATAAGACTATTTCTTGATTGATTATTTTTAATAATTATCATTCTTGGTCTTTGAATAGTTTCGATGAATAATTGGCGCAAGGTTTTGATGAGACTAACTTTTCGCCTTATTTTGAGTAGCATGTATTGACAAAAACATAACTGCAAATTGCACATTACGCACTGTAAAGACGTTATGATTTGGAACTTAACTTTATATTAAGTAGTCGCAGTACATATATCCAAATGGCCTTAATGCGCAGGTGTTAGCGGTTCAATTTTTAGGTTTCGCTTAACGAAGTGCCTTGGGCAACTTGGGTATAATGCTAAGAATGATTTCATTCTGGCCTCATTTAATAGTGAGTTAGATGGATTTACAAAGAGAAGAGCTTAAAATATGCCAAAGCGTAGTAAAGAAGATACCGAAATCACTATCCAAAAGATCATGGATGCCGTTGTTGATCAGCTACTAAGACTAGGTTACGACAAAATGTCGTACACGACTCTAAGTCAGCAGACAGGTATATCTCGTACCGGTATTAGCCATCACTTCCCTAAGAAAACGGACTTCACCGCCGCACTGGATGGCCGTATCTTTAAAATGTTTATTGAACACCTAGAGTTTGATAAAGGGCTAAGTGCATTTTCACAAAGTTGGATTAAAGCACTGGAAGATGCTGAGTTCCTCGCGATTTTACGACTGCTATTCCATCACATTGTCACGGCCGAAAATGCGCAAGAATTTGCTGCTAACGGTATTGACCGTTTATACAAAATGGTTGAAAGCCAGTTTGGCGCAGGTGGTGACAAAGAGCTCGAGTGGTTGATTGGTCGTTCATTGATCCAAATGAGTAAGTAATAGCAATTGAGAGCGCTAGATGAACACTTGTTTGCTGCTTTGGTTGTAAAGCCAAGGCAGAACAAAGTAATTTTCTCGCCGCTCTTTTGAGCTCAAGATTCGATTAAATATCAAAGCAAAGGCCCGCAATATGATTATTGCGGGCCTTTGTCGTTTGGAAAGCAGAAGAGACGGCTCAGAAGAGATACACGCTAAGTGGCGGCGTGTACCTGAGGAAAGTCTAAAGTTGGATGTTTTGTCACGATGGAGCGGTAGCCATAAACGTGCTCAATGCGCTCTGGCGTCAGTGCATTCCATGGTGTGTCATCACAAACCAGTTTTCCCTTATGCAAAAGTACAAGTCGGTCTGCGTACTGGGAGGCTAAATTCAAGTCATGCAACACGACAACGACTGCGGCGTTCTGTATTTTCGCGGCCTCACGAGCAATCTTTAACGTGTTGTGTTGGTGGGCGAGATCTAACGCAGAGGTTGGCTCATCAAGCATCAAGATTCGTTCCTCGCCAGATTGGTGTAGCTGTGTCATCACGCGTGCTAGATGTAATCGTTGCTTTTCGCCACCAGATAAAGATGGATAGAGGCTTTCTGCCAAATGCAGTACATCGGTTTGTTTCATGTAATGTAAAGCTAACTTAGTGGTTTCTTTATTGGACAGCGATAGCGGAATCGCACCTAATTCGACCACTTCTCTGGCTAAAAATGGGAAGGTCAACGTACTGTGCTGAGGGAGCATCGCAATGTGTTTTGCGCTTTTTTCTGGCTCCCAATCATGCTTTTGTTTACCGAAGTAGGCGATGTCATGATTTGAAGAGATTTCACCACACAGAAGCTTGAGCAAAGTACTTTTGCCCGCACCGTTGGGGCCGAGTAGGGCGGTCACTTCACCAGCTCGGATATCAATATTGATGTCATCGAGAACAATGCGCTTGCCATATTTCATCGAAATGTTTTTACCCGATAAAACGATCTGGTTCATTACAAAATCTTCCCTTTCTGCTGGAACAATAAGTAGATGAAGAAGGGCGCGCCGATCAAGGCGGTCACGATACCGACGGGTAATTCTGCTGGTGCCACGGCAATACGAGCAAACATATCAGCAGCGGTAAGAAGCAGCGCTCCCATGAGTGCAGAGATTGGCAGTAGCGTTCGATGGTCGGGGCCTGCTAGCATGCGTCCTAAGTGAGGAATCACGAGCCCGATAAAACCAATTGCACCACTAATACTCACCGTAATACCAACCCCCAATGCAGAGAGCAAAATAAGCTGTCGTTTGAGTTTTTGGACCGGAACTCCCAAGTGTCTTGCTTCGGACTCACCTAGCAGAAGAGCATTCAGCGCCATCGATTTTTTCTGGAACCAGAATAATAGGACGACCAGCGTGACAGCGGATAGGCCTATCCCCGACCAATTTACGCCAGCTAATGAGCCCATCGACCAAAGTGTTAGATCTCGTAGCATCTGATCATCAGCAATAAAGTTCATGTAACCGATCGCCGCTCCTGAAAGCGCGCTGATGGCAACACCAGCTAACAACATAATCGTAACTGAGGTACCAAATTTACTTGTGCCGAGCTTATAAACGAGAATGGTCGTCAACGCACCACCTAGGAAAGCAAAAAGAGGCAGCGCAGCTAAGTTCATTAGTTGCGGATAGTTTTGGCTAAACTCTGCAAATACAACAATAGCGAACGCACCGCCAAGTGCAGCACCAGCAGACACACCAATGATGCCAGGCTCGGCCAGCGGGTTACGGAATAAGCCCTGCATAACCACACCACAAATTGCCAAAATGGCGCCGATGAACATACACAAAATGGTGCGAGGTAATCGGATCTCGTTAATCACCAACTGAATGTGAGGAGCGAGATCAGAACTGCTTCCTGTTAGGCTACGCAAACTGTCAGTGAAACTAATGCTCATTGGACCTACTGTAATAGAGGCGATAGCAACAAATGCTAAAAAGCCGCTAAGTACGGATAACGTCGTTGAAAGGGAGATACGTCTTAACAACATGTCATGTCTCTATGGGTAAAGCAGCGCATTCAAACGTTCGGCTTCTACAAGGCTTTTAAGACCCAAACCACCAACAAGGGCGTGACCGTCAATCGTGATGATATTTTTATTCATTCCCGCAGGTGTTGCGGCGAGAAGTGGCATTGCTTTTAAAATCGCATCGGCACCGCCCAGCGTTTCATAGCTGCGACCGCTAACGAGAATAACGTCAGGCTGCATCTCTACCATGGCTTCTGTGGATAAAGGCTTGTAAGAAGACAGCTGGTCAGCAGCTGGGTTTAGTCCGCCTGCTAGCTGAATAATTGCATCGGGTGTGGTTTCTGATCCTGCAACGTTCGCAGGTCGACCTTCATGGATGAGTAGAAACAGTACTTTCTTTTTCTGAGCTTGAGCAGGTTGATTTGCATTGAGTGCTTGAACTTGCGCTTTCACATCTTGCTTTAAATCTTCCGCTTTAGCCTGGCGATTCATAAGGTTCGCAATTTGATCGATACGTTGGTAAAGGCCCTCAACGTTGGCATCGGTATTGACGATTTCTACATCTACCCCCGCCGCTTTTAATTGGTTCAATGCTGTTTTCGGTCCCATCTCATCAGAGCCAATGACTTTTGTCGGACGTAAGGCGAGCAACCCTTCTGCTGAAAGGCGGCGATGGTAGCCTACTTTAGGCAGTTCCATGCCTTTTGGTAACTGACTGGTTACGTCGATAGCAACCAAGCTATCTTTGGCGTCGAGTTCAAGCAACAGTTCAGTGACGGCACTGCCTGCACTAACAACACGCTCTGATGATGGTGTTTCATTGGCAAAAAGTTGGCTACTCGCAAGTAGGGAAATGGCTGCCGTAACAACAGCATGAATGGTGGCACGTGTGTTCTTCATTTTGAAAGGATCTCTATCTTACTTATTTTTATGATGGCTCTTCAGTGAGTAACTGAGTTGCCTGAATTCCGTTTTCTTGCAAAAAGCCGAGAAGTTGAACTAGCGACTGAATGTTCGCGGTTTTTTCTGCTCCAATCACAATCGGTTTATCGCTTGATTTACTCTCTTCTAGCAGCGCGAGGGTAAAGTTGTCCCAATCGATGTATGTCTTGCCGTTAATGGCCCAGTAAGGCTCGTCTTTAAGAATGTTTACCGTGATGGATTGCTTATCGACATCTGCAACGGCCTGAGATTCTGTACTCGGTAAATTGACATCTAATGAATCGAGCTTGACCGCTGCAGTTAACATCAGGAAAACCATTACGATAAAAATGATGTCCAACAGCGGTGTTAAATCAGGAGTTAAGTCGTTACGAGTGTTGTCTTGTGGCGTTTTAATCATTGTGCTTCTGCCTCGACCTTTGCAGAAGAGCGCACTGCTAATGTTGAATTGTCTGGCGACACGTGTTGCAGAGAGATACCTTCAAGCCATAAGTTGACATAGTTTAATGTGTGTTCGAGTTTGGCGATCACACGATCCGCCCACAAACCAATGATTTGTGCTCCTGAAATCGCAGGAAGGGCGATAATAAGACCTGCTGCAGTAGTGCGCATGGCCAAACCTAGACCGTCTGCCAAATCATTCGGGGTGATATTCCCCGTTGAGACAGCGATGCCTTTGAACATCTCAATTAAGCCAAGTACCGTACCAAGCAAACCAATCAAAGGGCTAATGACGCCAATCAACGTCAGTAAGCGAAGGCCAGAATGCAGCTGATGACGTTTTTCTTGTAGCCAAATGCCTGCGGCATCTTCTCTTAGAGACTTTGAGAAAGAGTGATGGGCAAGCAACATGGCAACGCCACGATAAAGGAGCGGTCGCTTATGCGACAATTCTTCTGCAAGCGTCTCAAGATCGTTTCCATTCGTTGGGTCTAACCCAATGAGTTTTTGGCGAATGGCTCGTTTCCCGACGCCAAGGCTAATCAAAACGTGGAATAACCGCTCGGTAATGATCATGACGGTGAGGGCTGAGCAAATGATCAAAGGCCATGTCATTAGGCCAAGTTGAGTTTGTAATTCTTGTAGTTGTTCCATTATCCATCCAACTTAAAACGAACAGGTACTTGTACTCGGTGAGCCACTTTTAGCCCGCCCGAAATATGTGGTGTAAATTGCCACTGTTTGATGGCACGAAGCGCTGAGGCGTCCAGCGATTCTGTGCCGGAAGACTCAATCAAAACCTGTTTAATTTGATTGCCATTTTCATCGAGCCATATTTCATATAAGGCTACGCCTTCGATACCGCGTCTTTGTGCAGATCTTGGGTAGCGAGGCTGAGTTGGTTGATTCACAAACGTTGGTTTGTCGACCAAAATAGGTTGAGACGTTGCCCCTTTGGATTGGCTCGCTGGCGCGGTTTGCTGAGCGACCATCTCTTTCTTCGCCGGTTCCGTTTTTTTCTTCGGTTTGGCTTCGGGCTGATTCTCTTGTTTTGTTACGGCTTTGGCTGGTTCCACCGTCTTAGGCTTAGATTGTTTAATCGGCTCTGTTTTTTTCTTCACTACCTTTTTCTTAACAGCGTCTTTCTTAACGACCTGTTTCTTTACGATCTTCTTTTCTGGCTCAGGCTGCTCCTGAGGCTGCGGCTCTTTTGGTGGCGCCACATTTTCTGGCGTGGATTTTTCGACGGTAGGTGGTGGTGCCGATACAAGGTTTAAACTTACCGAACTTGCTGGATTTCCAGCAGGCATCGCGAACACTTTCGTTTCTTGAGAAACAAAAAGAAGTGCGGCATGGATGGCAAGGGAAGCACCTCCTGCAATGACATATCTTTGTACGTTCACGGAATATCTCGGGAAACTATGAAAACTTGAGCAGATTATTACTCACAACCGAAATAATATCAATTATCAATTGCATTATCATTACGCTCAAATTATGATTCTTGCAGATTTTTAAAGACCAGCCTCTACCCCTTATATGGTGGGAGCTAAGCGAGTATATATGAGCGTCGATATCGATAAATTTGACGAATCAGTGCTGGGAAGCGATAGCCCTGACCCATTGCGATTTGCCTTTGTTAAGAAACATTCGGCACACGCTGGCGGAGCTAGCGTGCCTGTACCTCCACCTCAGCAGCAGGCGATTTTTTCAAGCGTTACCGCTAACTCGGTTAAAGCGACCAATAAACGTTGTCTTTATATTCACGTTCCATTTTGTCGCGTACGTTGCACCTTTTGTAACTTCTTTCAAAATGCTGCGAGCCGCACACTGGTTGATGAGTACTTTGACGCACTGATGCAGGAGCTCAAGGAGAAAGCTGCATTGCCTTGGACACAAAACGGTATTTTCCATGCTGTGTATATCGGTGGTGGAACGCCAACGGATCTGTCTCCAGCACAGGTTCGCGTGTTAGGTCAGGCGATTCATGAGCACTTTCCTTTGGCCTCGGATTGTGAAATCACCTTAGAAGGTCGCATCAACCGTTTTTCTGATGAGCTATACCAAGGCGCTCTAGACGGTGGATTTAATCGTTTCTCTTTTGGTGTGCAAAGTTTTAATACACAAGTGCGTCGCAGCGCGAAACGATTAGATGATAGAGAAGATGTGCTCAAGCGAGTTAGCGAGATTGCCAACGAAGACAAAATTCCTGTCATTATCGATTTACTCTACGGCTTGCCTTATCAAACCAAAGAAGTGTTAGAGCAAGATTTAAATGATTTCCTCTCGACTGGCGCACACGGGTTGGACTTATATCAGTTGGTAGTCGGTGGTTCAGCACCCATGCTTAACCTTGTAGAAAAAGGAAAAATCCCCCCACCAGCTACCACGCCAGAAAAAGCAGGCATGTATGAGCTCGGTGTGAACTTTATGGCCAAACACCATATGAAGCAACTGAGTGTGAACCATTGGGCAATCGACAACCGTGAACGTAGTTTATACAACAGTTTAGCCAAGACATATGCAGAGGTACTGCCAATTGGCTGTGGCGCTGGAGGTAATATCGGTGGTTACGGGATGATGCAACATCGCACATTGGCGACCTATATTAAAGCCATCAAAGAAGGGCAAAGCACCATCGCTATGATGATGAAGCAAAGCCCTCTAGATCCACTATTTGCTGCACTCAAATCCGGGTTTGATCGCGGTATCGTTCAGGCAAACCAACTGCCATCGTTTATGGGGGAGGACACGTTCGGATTTTTAATGCCTCTATTTAAAGTGTGGCAGCAAAAAGGTTTAGTGGAACTGCATGAACGCAGCCTAGTTCTTACTCTTGCTGGTAGTTTCTGGGCTGTTTCATTGGCTCAAGGTTGTATTCAGGTACTTACGTCAGAGATGAACGAAACCGTACCGAAAGTATCCAATAATTAATGAAAACAAATTGAACAAAAACGGAAGACACAATGGAATCAATCAAGCAACAAGTTGAAGTATTACTAGAGCAAGAACCACAATTATTGCCAGCTGCGATGGCTGAACGTCTCGGTATTTCTGAATTTGAGGTTGTTGCGGCTTTACCGCAGGAAATGGTGGCCATCGCTCCAGGAGCGCAAGCACAAAGCATTCTAGAAGGTTTGGTTGGTTTCGGCCCAGTGACGACTATTGTTCACTCTTTTGGCTCTATTTTTGAAGTCAAAGCGCCATTCCCAAAGGGAAAAGTAGCGCGTGGCTATTACAATTTAATGGGCAGAGAAGGTGAGCTACACGGTCACTTGAAGCTAGATAATGTTAAAAATGTTGCGTTGGTCAGCAAACCGTTTATGAGTAGAGAGAGTCACTATTTTGGCTTTTTCTCTGAGTGCGGAAGCAATATTTTCAAAGTTTATTTAGGCCGTAACGAAAAGCGCGAGCTACTTGAAGATCAAGTCACCGCATTCCGCGCCTTACAAGCCGAATTGAAAAAGTAATCACAAACATAATCGAGGCTCAACTCGAATACTAATTAGTAAAGTCAGGTATCAATATGGATCAACAAGTTAAACAAGAGCGTTTGCAAGGTCGTTTAGGGCCAGAGATCAAAGAGTTTCGTCAGGAGCGTCGTACGCTTCAGCTTGCAACTGTCGATGCGGAAGGTCGCCCTAATGTAAGTTACGCGCCTTATGTCCAAAATCAGGAAGGCTACTTCGTACTCATTTCTAAAATCGCTCGTCATGCTCGTAACCTTCTAGAAAATCCTAACGTTTCTTTGATGATGATCGAAGATGAAGAATCTTCAAAGCAGTTGTTTGCTCGTAAGCGCTTAACTTTTGATGCTGTGGCAAATGTGGTTGAGCGTGACACGGAGATGTGGCACCAAGTTGTTGGACAAATGAAAGAACGTTTTGGGGAGATAATTGATGGTCTCAGCCAACTAGAGGATTTCGTGTTGTTTAACTTAAAGCCAGAATCGGGACTGTTTGTTAAAGGCTTTGGTCAAGCGTATCAAGTCTCTGGCGACGATTTAGTGGACTTTGTTCACCTTCAAGAAGGTCACAAGAAAATCGAAAGTGCTTGATTGTAAACCGGTCATGTAAATATCGAATATTCGGAATAATGAACGCATAAGGGGAGTTAGGTTATACTGGCTCCCTTTTTATATTGGAACAAAAGCATGAAGCCTGTGAGCAAGGAATTGAGCGAGATTTGCTATCCCTTTATTTACGAGGACAGTCCAGTTTGTGACTTTGAAATCACGGCAGATGAACTTTGTAGTCGTATTGGTTTAGTTCTCGCGATGGATCTGGACGAGTTTAGCCGCGATATACTGACAAGAATGCAGCCTAATGTTTATCACCTAAATGGTTCGGTTCGCGGAAAGCTGGCGATTACAGAAGCGGAAGTTGAGGAGCTAAAGGCAGATTATGATTTGCTTAAGCAACGCATTGATGGTGGATTCAAAGGTTTCGTTCTACCCGGAGGGTACCCTGCATCCAGTCAATTGCATTTGTGCCGCTGCCAAGCTAAAAAAACGGTACGAGCATTAGTTGCGATCGAACATGCAGGTAAGAAGCAACCTGCCCCCATTCTATTTCGTTACGCGAACTTATTGGCGAATGTACTTTATAGCTTGGCTTCTTATATTAATCACATCAATCAAGTCGAAGAGACAGAGTTTGTATCTCGTAGTTACTCGATGCCAAAGAAGTGACCTGAGAAACTAGCAGCTGCGAGCATCAAAGCTTCTGCGCGAAAAAATGGCCGCAAAACACCATATTCGACAATTTGCTTCTTGGCTGTTTAGTTTAGAGTTAAGAAGCCATAGCTTTGGCTTCTAGTTCTTTTGCTCCGCGCAGCATGGCTTCAATCAGCTCACCAGCATTGAACTTCTCAAGCGCCTCGTGTGCGCCAACTTGGTGAGCTCTGTCTACACAGATTTCGCTCGATAACGACGTATGCAAAATGCGGTATGAGTGATTAAGAGCGGAGTCATTTTGTACTTCGAATGCTAGCTCGTAGCCGTCAAGCCCTGGCATCTCAATATCACTGACCAAAATATCGATTGGTCGATGAGCCTCAGCCTCGCTTTTCATCAGCTCTAATGCGTCTAAACCATTTTTACAAATTTGGTATCCGATATTGATACTATCAAGAGCATCACACAGCTGTTTACGAGCGATGGAAGAGTCATCCACCAAAAGAATGCTTAATGCTTTTAGGCGCTCACGTTCAACATCTGTCAGCATCGGGATCTTTGAGTTTTCGTATTGCGGATAAATTTTGGAAAGTAGCAGTTCTACATCCAGCATCTGAACCGTTTTGTCTTCGTAGCGA
Organism: Vibrio sp. A1-1; assembly: GCF_021728175.1. NCBI lineage: Bacteria > Pseudomonadati > Pseudomonadota > Gammaproteobacteria > Vibrionales > Vibrionaceae > Vibrio > Vibrio sp. A1-1. Next base: position 134,054 of record NZ_JAKKCL010000007.1, on the reverse strand, counting down.
GTAATACCTGTTACGAAAATATTTTTCCCAGCGCTCGCTGGTGGGGTTTCAATGGCTTTCCAATCGCATTCAATGATCTTCTCAATACTACGAACCATAAAGGCGACCACGGTTCGCAAACAGTCTGTCACGATCAAGTAGCAATTCTTGTATTCTTCTTCACTGATAGGACGAAAGCCGACAGCCGCTGACATGTCGATCACAGGCACTGTTAAGTTACGTATTGTAACGGTGCCAATGACGTGATGATGCGAGTAAGGGATCTTCGTGGTTGGCATATACGGAACGATTTCACGGACTTTTAGCGTGCCTATCGCGAAACTCTGTTGCAGGGTGAGTTTGAACATCAACATGCCCTGAGATTGATTCGCTTTACTAACGACTTTTGCCATGAAATAACCTTATAAATACCACCGAATTGTGTCTAATCTAATCTTATCAGACGAAGGCTTCAACCATCGGAGAGACAAATGTGAGCTTTTTAGACAATCTCTTAAAGAATAGTGATTAACTGAGCAAAACTTGGTTGTATTTTAATCTTGTTATGCCGAAAGTTTTATAGTCCCATGTATTTGAACCTTGAAGCCGCCTAGGCATAAACAAGAAATGTTTGGCGTGTTAAAAGGGATTGGGTACACTTGCGCGACCAGAATAGTGAGAGATAGATCAATGGCAAATACAGCAGCCGCATTACATATTCTTGTGAAGCACAAAGAGCAAGCAGAAGACATTATCAAGCAACTGAAAAAAGGCGCAAAGTTTCAGACACTAGCGAAGAAGTATTCCACTTGCCCGTCAGGTAAGCGCGGTGGTGATCTTGGTGAGTTCCGCCGTGGTCAAATGGTACCTCAGTTCGACAAAGTGTGCTTTTCTGGCGAGGTTCTGACGCCACACCTAGTCAAAACCAAGTTCGGCTGGCATGTTGTAAAAGTGCTTTACAGAACGTAGTGATTTCTTACAGGTAAGCTTGAGCTTTTTAAATATTACCTGTTTCTGCATATTGTGAGTAATACATGACAGGCATAAGTTAAAGCCATGTATTACTCATAAATTTCCTCTATTTTCCCTACTGTTAATCAGTACAAAGAGATGCCGCATCAAGTTTGATTTGGCATGAGTAAGGTTTTGGGGAGTCCCAATAGATCTTATCAAATTCTGAGTTGCAACCTGCATCTTCCATTAGTGCTGTATCCCCGTCACATATCAACATAACTGCATTATTACCTTGAAACTCTGAAAGAATTCGATAATTAGAAATGTTTCCATCGATAGCTAACTGTGAGAGTTTGGTGATTTGAGCTGGATTAGCTGACATCGCATTTTCGAATATTTCTTTCTCTGTTAGTCCAGCTGTGTCACCAAACTTGAGCTCACCGTCAACAGCTTGGGCTACATCTTTTAAAATTGAGGCCATATCAAACATGACCTCTTCAGAATATTGAGAGCTGTTAGCGCAAGAAGTCAATGAGAGAAGAAGGGTGATAACGATGATTAGCTTCATAGATTTCTCCAAGCACTAAGCTGTCCGTTTTCATTTCGGCCAGTGTCTAAATTCCAATTTTCAAAAAAGCCAGTATCTTGGTTTTCATAAATGGAAGCTGCCAGCTTTTCCCAAAATATTTGGATTGTCTTAATCGCCTTATCAAAAATTTCATCGTAGTGCTTAATACCATCTGGCGTTTCTAAATCCTGAATATAAGTAGAGTCAACTTCGTTTGGAAGCGGGTAAGTTAACCCTAGTTTAGAAGCCACATGCCTCGCCCAAGGAAATAAGCGATGCGACTCCTCAGCATTGTCCACAACGGATTGAAATCCTTCGTGCCAGACGTTTACGTCAGGTTTGCATTCTTTAGCATATTCGGGATACGTAGCTGAAAGAGCATTAGACCAAATAATACGAATAACAGGATCTATTAGGTTGTTGTTATTCTGGTCCACACAACTGCCGATGTTTTCTCTGACTCTATCTGCAAGGCCAATACTTCCGAGTTGCATCCTGGACGGCCAAATATAAGCATCTTGGTGCATTTCACAAATTCTGTGTTGCTGGGCGTTTTCTGCGTAAGGGCCCACTTTTAATTCAACAACAGGATGAAGAGTAATATCGGTTGCTACATGTGCTACAAAGCCACATAACCATGAGAAGGTTTTTTCAAAGTGTTCGTTATCTGCGGCCTTTACCTGCTGAATAAGAGCATCAATTAGCTTACCAACGTGGTTGTAATGCATTTTATCTGCCCATTTATTTTGCGCAGAATTCATTAGAGCAAGGTAAGGATAGTCGGGGCTCACACAACCGAGCTCTAAATACCGTTTATTTTGAGCTAAAGCCTTTTTTGCTTCTTGAGGTATGTTTAACTTCATCAATGCATTATTAGCAGAAGCTTCATTTACCGCTGTGATATGTGCGAAAGCACCAGGCATAGTAACCTCCATGTACAGTTTGAATGCATGGAGTTTACTATGCGGACAATATGTTCGTTGCGACTCGAGTCTTATAAAAATAATGTTTATGTATTGGATATCGAGCGAGGCATTTGCAAATTATCGCCTTAGGACTTGCGTTATCTATTTTAATGAAAATCGATAATGGCACTTCAAAAAATTAATGAAATCGTGTTATTTGATATAGGAGTCCAACACTTTAAGTACAACTTCCATATCAGCTTCACGTTTTTCTAATTCTTCCTCCAATACGACGTGTTCGATCAGATGGCCTTTGATCACCTCTTTCATTAAGCCATTTACAGCCCCTCGAATTGCAGCGATTTGTTGCAACACATCTTGGCACTCATGTTCTTCTTCCAGCATTTTTTTAAGACCATTCACCTGACCCTGTATTTTGCTGACACGGGTATTGAGCTTCTTTTGATCTCTGGTTGTATGGGACATGACTTATCTTCTTTAAGTTACTGACTGCGAGATTCTAACTGATAATGTAGCACTCATCTTATACTGGGGGGTAGTATAAAATACTAGGGGGGAGTATAGTTTAGGGCAACTTTAGAAGAGCATATTGAGAATAACAATGGATTTTGTCGCATTATTACAACAAGGTAATGGATGGTTTTTTATACCCAGCGCCATTTTATTAGGAGCGTTACATGGATTAGAGCCAGGACATTCAAAAACGATGATGGCGGCGTTTATTGTGGCCGTAAAAGGAACAGTGAAGCAGGCGGTGATGTTGGGGTTGGCTGCAACGCTTTCACATACGGCGATCGTATGGATAATTGCTGCGGGTGGGATGTATATAAGCCAAAGATTTACTGCAGAAGCTGCGGAGCCATGGATGCAGCTTATCTCTGGGGTGATTATCGTTTCGACGGGTTTATGGATGTTCTGGAGAACGTGGAGTGATGAGCGATCTTGGCACAAAGCTCATAAGCAAGCTCGAGACTGGAGAACGCAAGTTGTCGATACTGGTCATGGGCATCTATCGCTTTCTATCGTAGAAGAAGGGCATCACTGCCGTTTTCAGTTACGCACACTTAACGGTAAGCCTTTAACGGCTGAAAACGTTAAACTAGTGCTACCCAACGCAATCAGACAGCCTTCTGATATTTATCACTTTATTGAGCGCGATGGCTATTTGGAATCTGCCTCCTGTATTGAAGCCTCTGATGATTTTTTCGTCACATTGATGGTCGGGCACCATGATCACACCCACGATTTCGAGGTGCATTTTCATGCGGATTCCCATTCGGAAAGTGAGAATAAAGAGTACCAAGATGCTCATGAGCGTGCTCACGCTCTAGATATTCAAAAGCGCTTTGGCGATCGAGATGTTACCAATGGACAAATACTTCTGTTTGGTTTGACTGGTGGGTTAATACCATGCCCGGCGGCGGTCACTGTTTTACTCATTTGTTTGCAACTTAAGGCCATGACACTTGGTGCAACCTTGGTGGTGTCGTTCAGTATTGGTCTAGCGTTAACTTTAGTTGCGGTTGGTGTTGTCGCGGCAGTGGGCGTTCAAAAAGCAACATCGAAGTGGAGTGGTTTGAACGATGTGGCTCGTCGTGCACCTTATCTATCGGGGATCTTGATTAGTGCCGTTGGTATGTATATGGGCATGCACGGGTTTACGACGTTAATGAGCTAAGCTCTGTTGTAATTATTACGTCGCTTTTTGTTTATTAAAGGTAGCTCTTTCATGTTGTGGATGATTACTAAGTACGCGTTAACCGCAGGAATAGTGGTGCTGATATCTGAAGTTGCCAAGAGAAGTGATAAAGCGGGAGCGCTGATTGCCGCGCTCCCGACGGTCACTATTTTAGCTTTAATTTGGATGTATATTGAAGGGCAAGGTCAGGAAAAGCTCGCGAACCACGCGTTTTATACTTTTTGGTATGTACTGCCTACATTGCCGATGTTTCTAGTTTTTCCTTTCTTACTGAGCCGATATTCGTTTTGGTTCTCTTTGGGAATTTGCGCCATTATTTCAATCGTTTGTTTCTTCATTGTGACCATCGTTATTAAAGAGTTTGGAATAGAATTAACTTAATTGAGCAAAGGAGAATTGTAAGAATATAGGTCGAAGCGCTCGCTTATTTATATTTTCAAGGCTCTAACTAGAACTCTTTTTTTAACTCTCGATGCTAGTGTGGCCTCTTACTTGAAGTTATCGATTACTCTCTTGTTTTTCAGTCAAACCTCGTAGAAATGTGACGTTTTGAAGACTTTTCTTCCTTCATTCTAAAGTTATCGGTAATCAGGCAGATACAGTGGCTACAAAGTTACGTCTAGCTTTGCCAGACAGGCTAAAAATACAGTTTGTGTTGGTTATAAGAGGCGAAAGGCTTAACGCTCTGTCGTGAGCATCACATTGAATTGTACCGAGACAATTAAAATGAAAAGAATCATCTTATTAGCCGTTTGCGCCATGTTTGGTATTGCTGTCGTGGCAAGTATGGCATCAACGTACCTAATTTCGAGTCAGAAAATCGATGACATCATCTTAAACAAATCCCAAGTTCAAGCTGAGTTTTTAGCAGGAAATGCAAGTTATATTTTGGAGAACTCAGCCAACCCAATGCAAGACTTACAATCGCTTGTTGAGGGTTTGAAACAACGTTCAGACGTAAGCTATGCAGTCGTAATTGATCGCAATGTGACGGCGGTTGCTCACAGTGATAAGCAAAAGCTAAATAAAACCTACAATGATAACTACACCGTTGAAGGTGCAACCAAAGGTGTACAACAGTATTCAAAGTGGTATGCCGATGTCCAGAAAGTGTGGGTGTTTGATATCATGGCGCCGATCTACGTGAATGGTCAGTTGTACGGCACGTTTGATATTGGTATTCCTATTACAGAAGTAAGCCAAGCGACGAATGGAATTATTACTTCCCAACTGATTTCCATGGTGGTGATCTTCGTTCTGTGTGTTTTGGCTCTATCGCTTCTACTCAACAAGCTGATGCGACCGCTCTCTGCGCTTAAGGAGGCGTTGCAAGACATCTCGAAAGGTGACGGAGACTTAACGGTTCGTTTACCAGCAAAAGGTAATGACGAAGTCGCACAAATTTCTTCGGCGTTCAACGTGTTTGTTGGCAAGGTACATGAAATCATTACACAAGTTGTAAATACTGGTGTGGATCTGAATGGTTCCGCTGTCGCGCTGCGTGGACAATCTCAACAAGCGCTTGCAAGAGGCCAGGAGCAGAATGAGCAAACCATGCTGGTTGTCACGTCTATGAACGAAATGATCGCGACCGTCAACGAAATCGCGTCAAATGCTGCTGGTGCAGCGAGTGCTGCGAGCACGGCAAGTAATGAGACTCAAGATGGCTACAAGACGCTAGAACGCACCAAGACGGCGATGACGAATCTTGAAAACGAGATGAACAGTACTTCCAATATTATCGTAAGCCTTGCGGACAACACTCAGTCGATTGGTAGTATTCTCGAAGTCATTAGAGGGATCTCTGAGCAAACGAACCTATTGGCGTTAAATGCCGCTATTGAAGCAGCGCGCGCCGGTGATGCTGGACGAGGTTTCGCCGTAGTGGCAGACGAGGTCCGTAATCTTGCCACTAAAACGGCTCAGTCCACTAATGAAATTGACAATATGATCCATCAGTTGCAAACCGAAGCCCAAAGTGCGGTTAATTCAATGAGTAATAGTAGAACCCTTATTGAAGAAGGCACTGCAGAAACGGAGCTGGCTCGACAAGCACTAGAGGCAATTGCTGATCAAGTTACTACTATTTTGGATATCAATACTCAAGTGGCAACGGCAACAGAACAGCAATCGACGGTAGCAAATGAAATTAACATGAATATGGATACCGTCAGTCACTCCGTGAAAAACGCGCTAACGGCGAGTGAGCAATTGGAAGAATCAAGTCAACAACTTGCGGAATTATCGAGAACTCTCGATCGCCACGTAGGAGCGTTTAGAATTTAAACGCCAACGGAAATCCTTTTGCAAAAGCCAGTAAATCTCGATTGCTGGCTTTTTTATTTGAGAAAATCGAATGTCGATTTGCTCTACTATGCCAGTTTTTATAGTTATTGGGATAAATGATTAGTGCTTAACTAGGCGTTAAGCTTCGCGTGTTGTTTTAAGTGCTCAACAAACATAGAGATTTTCTTGGCTAAGTGCTTTCTAGAAGAGTAAAACGCATAAAGCACTAAATCTTCAGGTTCGTATTCTAGAGGGATGACTTCAAGTTTGCCGCTCTCGATCTCATCTTTGCATGATTCTATTGGAAGTATTGCGTATCCAAGCCCTGATAACGCGCCAGATTTAGCGAGATGACCACTGTTTACTTTGAACGAGGATTGTACTGTTTGCGTAATATGACCTCCGTCGGGATTTTTAAACACCCAGGGAGCGCCATTTACTGCAGTAAGTGTCGTGATACAGGGAACATGATTTAAATCCGTAATTTTGTAAGGGCTGGCGTACTTATTAAGCAGTTGAGGCGCAGCCAAAATAGCACTGGGCCAGCGTTTGATTTCCCTTGCCACCCAATTGCTGTCAGACAAAGTCCCTCTATGAAAACTTAAAATGACATCAAAGCTATCAATAACATCATCTTTAGGGTTTAGCGTTGTATCGCAAGACAAAGAGATTGACGGGTATTGCGTGCAAAAGGTGACAACCGCTTTGGCCAGTACAGGTGTGTCTGGCATAAGAATACGTAGCTCTCCCGTTACGGTGTGCGAGTGGCGAGTCACGGTTTCTAGCGCGTTGTTGAGTTGTTCTAATAGTGGACGAGTGCTGCTATAGAGTTCTTCTCCAGCCTCGGTAGGCGTCATTCGCCTTGTCGTTCTATTGAACAACCTGATGTTTAACTTTTCTTCAAGCAGGGCAATATGTCGGCTGACATTCGATGTTGGTATATTCAAACACTCAGCGGCTCGCTTAAAGCTGTTGTTCTCATAAACACAGTGAAAACTTTTTAACCAGGTTTGGTCGACGTTATCAAACATTCTATTGTCCCACTTTATTGGATTATCAAGCCAGCATATTGCACTTTATCCTCAGACTGAGTTGCATACAATTTTATTTAAAAGTTAGAGCGGGCAAACGATGCAGATGTCCTGCTACGAGGTGATAAATAATGAGGTACTCATGAGTTGGCTAGAAAGGTTATTTGAGAATAAAAATATAATAGGTTCGCGCAAAGCGTCTATTCCAGAGGGCGTTTGGACAAAATGCCCTGAATGTGAACAAATACTTTATCGCGCGGCATTAAAAGAGAATTTGGAAGTATGTCCTAGGTGCTCTCATCACATGAGAATGGCTGCTCGTCAAAGGTTGAACACTTTTCTGGATCATGGAACACAGCAAGAGTTGGCAAGTGAGTTGGAACCGCAGGATATTTTGGGTTTTAAAGACTTAAAGCGATATAAAGAGCGAATTGCCATCGCGCAGAAAACGACTGGAGAAAAAGATGCCTTGGTTGTGATGCAGGGGAAGTTACTAGGCTTGCCTGTTGTAGCTTGTGCGTTTGAATTCTCTTTCATGGCTGGCTCGATGGGGGCGGTGGTTGGCGAGAAATTTGTCCGCGCCGTTGAAACTGCGATTAATACAAAATCTGGGCTAGTGTGTTTTTCTGCTTGCGGAGGGGCGCGCATGCAAGAGTCTTTGGTAGCACTAATGCAAATGTCAAAAACCAGCGCCGCGTTAAACCACTTATCTGAGCACAGATTACCCTATATCTCAGTATTGACGGACCAAACTTATGGTGGTGTCTCGGCGAGTTTAGCCATGTTGGGAGACATCAATATTGGTGAACCTAAAGCAAGCATCGGCTTTGCGGGAAGGCGTGTTATTGAACAAACGGTACGTGAAAAGCTACCAGACGAGTTTCAGAGAAGTGAGTTTTTATTAGCACATGGTGCATTAGATATGATTGTAGACAGACGTGAAATGCGTGATCGCGTTGGCGGCTTATTGGCTAAGTTAACCAACGCGAGGGTGGTCTCAGAATAGGTTGTATTAAAGTTAGACTTAGTACTTGCGTTTATTGAGCCGTAATCATTACAAACCGTTCATTTTGCCCCCATCTTGGTTCCGCATTCATTAGGCTGAGATCCAACGCCGTTTGGTATGGGTCAACAGCAAAATGGTCGCTTACTAAACCCCAGAGCATCCAGTTGATTGCGGTTTCATTCTCGGTAAGCTCTTCGAGTGGCGCTTGGAGGAAAAAGTACTCATCTTCGCCATCGTAACCGAGCCGATCATAGATAATGTGGCGTAGCTCTCGATCCAAATCATGTTGGAGATTGATTGAGTCGTACAGTTGCTCTTCTGTTGGGCCATTCTCATGGCGATAAACATTGCGTTTTGACTCTTTGCGTAAAGTACCTGAGCCAGTTTTAATGCTTACTTTGTGTTGCGAGTGTTGCTCAAAAACTTGAATGATTTCATCCTCTAGTTGATCGAGTTTACTCAGCAAAACTTGATTGTTTATGTCACCAGCGGGGGAGGCCATCGTTTGGAAGGCTTTCACTCTCTCGTAGACTGCTTTCCCGTGAGGAAGCGCTGCAAAGCACTGTTCTCGGAGCGCTTCATTGGCTTGCCAAATGCCCGAGTAGAGCTCGTAATCATGTGGATATGGTGGAAGATCTTCAGTATCTTCCCCTAATAATTCTCGCCAGCGCTTTTGCCACTGTTCTTCTTTTGCGTGTTTTACACGCGCGTATTGCTTAACCCAGCGGTTACGAAGTTTTACCCCAAAAATGGCAAGTCCCCATGGAGCGAGCAAATAAAAATAATAGTGAGAAGAGTTATCCCAAAAGTAACCGTAAACGTAAACCCCAAAAGCAAGCACCCAAGTTCCAATAGTACATGCAATAATCCCGGACATTATTGATGACTGGCGCTTTGTTTCTCTTAATGTATTACCTTCAGCACATAACCAAAAAATGCCGCCAAAAACAAAGGCAAACGTTGTCATGAAGTAGGCAAGCCCCGCTCCCAAAAATCCCCAAAGTGACATGTATTATCCCTAGCCAAATATCTGCTTTATTCACTCATCAATGACTCGAGGAGTAAATGTGTTTGATTTGGCAGAGAATTTACCATTAACGCCAGCCTTTTGATATGCACTCGATGACTTATTGGGAATGAGTCACAACTAAAAATAGATGGTATCAAGCATCAAAATTTAATTTAGAACCTTTGATTGTCGTGAACTCTATCTGGAAGAGTTAAGGGTGGAGTTTAAGGGCAATTTTCCTCATAAAATCGTTATTTAGAAAAAGGTAAATTAATGTTTTTATTGATAATTGTGAGAAATCTTGGGTTGGGATTGATCCTATAAATTTAGAGTAAAAAGCCTATTTTTGGGAGCGATTTCATAAATTTTATGATACTGATTTCACTGTTTGAGCTGTAAAGAATATAAACCCCCACTCAATGTATGTTAATAATCAATGAGTGTTGTTATGTCTCATATCCGTTTTTTCCCGCGCCATCGTTTGGCGCTTGCTTGTATGCTAGCGAGTGTGTCTAGCTTCTCTTTTGCACAAAACCAGTGCGCTGTTGCTGATTTACAACAATCGAGAGACTTGGCTGCTGCCGTTTCTGGTGCTGAGTATGATTGCTACCACGCTTGGTTTTCAGCTCCTTCCGCAACGCTGAACGATATTTACAGCGAAGCGAGCTTAAGCCGTATCCAAGTCGCGTTGGATCAAGAAATTGCCCGCTATCGTGGAGAAGCAGAGCAAGCTCGTGTTCTAGAGCATCTGGGCGAGTTTATTCGTGCTGCATACTACGTTCGTTACAATGCTGGCACAGGTACACCTGAGTTTTCAGAAGCGTTGAGTCAGCGTTTTGCTCAGTCGACGAACCTATTCCTTAACAACCCTCATGCTTTGGATCAAGGCCGTGAACAAGTTGGCGCAATGAAGAGCTTGACTTTGATGGTTGATAACGTGAAGCAGTTGCCGCTGACCATGGATAGCATGATGGCCGCGTTGATGCACTTTAACCGTGAAACCGCGCAGGACACGCAATGGGTCGATGGTTTAAACAACCTGTTCCGTTCTATGGCAGGTCATGTAGCAAACGATGAGTTCTACCGCTACATGGCAAACAATACTCACCATATTGATACATTAGCGAGATTCGCATCTGATAACGCTTGGGCATTGGATACGGATGCGAGCTTTATTGTTTTCAATGCATTACGTGAAACTGGTCGTTTGCTTGCGAGCCCAGATCAGGAGACCAAACGCAAAGCCTTGGCTGTGATGCAACAAGTGATGCAGCGTTACCCACTGGGTAGTGAGCATGACAAACTGTGGCTTGCTGCCGTAGAGATGATGAGCTACTACGCACCTGAAGGTTTAAACGGTCTGGACCTAGATCAAGCGAAGCAAGATCTAGCAGCGCGCGTGATGCCAAATCGTTTTGAGTGTCAGGGACCTGCCATCATTCGCTCTGAAGATCTGACCGATGCTCAAGCTGCGAAAGCGTGTGAAGTGCTGGCTGCGAAAGAAGCCGACTTCCATCAAGTGGCGAATACGGGCAATCAACCTGTCGCTGATGACTTGAATGACCGTGTTGAGGTGGCGGTGTTTGCTAGTAACGACAGCTACGTTGATTATTCTTCGTTCCTGTTTGGTAATACAACGGACAACGGTGGTCAGTACCTTGAAGGGAATCCATCAAAAGCGGACAATACCGCCCGTTTCGTGGCTTATCGCTATGCGAATGGCGAAGATTTATCGATCTTGAATCTAGAGCATGAGTACACACACTATTTGGACGCGCGATTTAACCAGTACGGCTCGTTCAGTGATAACTTGGCTCATGGTCATATTGTTTGGTGGCTAGAAGGTTTTGCGGAATACATGCATTACAAACAAGGCTACCAAGCGGCGATCGAACTGATTGCAGGCGGTAAACTGAGCCTTTCAACTGTGTTTGATACCACATATTCTCACGACACTAATCGTATCTATCGTTGGGGTTACTTGGCCGTTCGATTCATGCTGGAAAATCATCCGCAAGACGTAGAAAGCTTGTTGGCGTTGTCGCGCACTGGTCAGTTTGAACAGTGGGCGCAACAGGTGACGACATTAGGTCAACAATATGACGCAGAGTTTGAGCGCTGGTTGGATACGTTAGAAGTGGAGCCAGAGCAACCAGGTACTGACCCAGAAGAGCCAATAGAACCAACAGAACCTGAAGCACAAGTGACTGAATTGACGGCGAACCAAAGCCTTCAACTCAGTGGCGAAGCGTACAGCGAAAAACTGTTCTACGTTGACGTACCAGCCAACACCGTTCGCTTTAATGTATCTATTGAAGGTGCGGGGGATGCGGATCTTTACATGAGCTACAACAAAGTTGCGCATTACTACGACTTTGAAATGAGCCAGTATGGCGATGGCAGCAATGAAGAGATTGTATTTGAGCCAGAGCAGGATGGTTACGTGAAAGCAGGTCGTTACTACATCAGTTTAACTGGCCGTGATAACTATGACTCAGTGAATCTTGTGGCTGCTTTAGACGTTGAAGCGCAAACACCGCCAACACAAGTGCAAGACGATTTGGCACCGGTGGTACTAGAGTCTGGTGAAGCAAAAATGCTCACTGTGCACAAGCAGCGTTATGCGGCAGTGTATGTACCTGAAGGTGTTGAAGAGGTTCGTGTATGGCTAACGGCTCACTCTCAAACAGGTAATGTCGACCTATACGCGAGTAGGGAGCATTGGCCTACAGTTGAGCAACACGAGTACGTCTCCAACTATGCAGGCAGCAACGAATACCTTGCGATTCCTGTTACTGAAGCGGGCTATGTGCACTTCTCTCTTCAAGCACCAGAACAAGGTGATGACGTTGAAATGTTAGTGCACTTCAACTAAAACATGTTCGATTAGCTGAAATCGAGATAAAAAACGTCGCTCATAGAGCGGCGTTTTTGTTTGTATCGGACGCTATTGTGATCAAACAGCGGCGAATGCCAGTTAATCGGCTGATTTATCGAGTTATCCTTTGCTCTTTTTCTAAACGGCTTTAGGTTTGTATTACAATTTACCGCGCACATAAACTTTTTTAGCGACGCGTTCTGTGACCTAGCTTCTGATTTGTGCTTTCCAAACGGATACAATATATATGCACCCCGTGCAATAAAGTGAAAAGGGAAAAACATGAAAACGCTTATTTATGAAACGTTGATTAGCCTTGCTAACCAAGAACCAGAACAACATGCAAGAATCCGACAAAATCTATATGAACAGTTGGATCTGCCGTTCGATAAGCAGCTGGCTTTGTATTCTTGTGCCCTTGGTCCTGCAAGTTCAGGCAAGTTGGAGAGTAGTCAAGGCATTAACAACGCGGTAGATTGCGCGGTTAAACTGCTTGAAACCCCTGAGCGCTAATTCACTCGTTGTTTAAATCACGGCCCGATCCCCAAGGGCCGTTTTTAATTTAATTGCCTTTAAATTGATTTCAACGTCGTGATTACTCTGCTCTTTCCGCTAGCACTTCTTTGAAGGCAAACATGCCGTTTAATGCCGCTGGAAACCCTGCGTAGACGGACATCTGTAAGATGACTTCTTTAATTTCAGCCTCGCTGCAGCCTACATTCAGTGCTGCATTGAGATGTACTTTCAGTTGTGGTGTACAATTCCCCATTGCCGTTAGCGCGGCGACGGTTGAGACTTCTCTCGATTTTAGGTCTAAGCCTGGGCGAGCATAAATATCGCCAAACGGATACTCAATGGTGTACTGAGCTAAATCTGGGCAAATATCTTGTAAGCTTTCGATGACGTTATGACCAGCGTCGCCATCAATGTGAGAGAGTAGTTCTAATCCTTTGTTAAAGCGTGATTGTTCCATCGATATGTTCCTAGTGAATAAATGCAAACATACCTTAATCCTTAGAGTTAACTCTAAGTCAACGAACTTTTCCGCTTTTATACAAGGCAATTTTTTCTTCTAGAGCCGTTAAGTGCTTTTGCTGCTGTTCAATGTGGAGTTTGAGGTTTTCTTGATGTTGCTCTAGCAAGGCTTGGCGTTGTCGTACAGACTCTGAGCCGACTTCCCTTAATTTTGCATATTCCAGAATCTCTTCAAGTGGCATTGCAGTTTCTTTTAATCGCTTTACGAAGCTAATCCAGCTTAGATCTTTCGCACTATACACTCGATGCCCACTCGCGTTTCTATGGACATGTTTAAGTAAGCCAATTTTTTCATAGTATCGAAGTGTATGAGCAGACAAGCCGACGAGGCTAGAAAACTCTTTGATATTCATGATTACCCTCCAAGGTAATTCATACCAATAGGCATAAGCTAAGTTCCGCATTTTGAAGTCATTTCGGGATAGATACAAACGGTAATCTTCCATGTTTTAAGGTGGGATACGCAGAAGGAGGCTATTTTGAATACGCGCCAAACGTGATCCACCTGCCAGTTTCACTTTATTAAAAATTAGTTACTCAATAGAGTGGTTTGGCTGTTTTTAGTCTTTGGTCTCCTTTAGGGCGTACCCGGGCATTTTCTTTCATATATTTTGAATGCGATTTTTTGCAATATAAAACAATGACTTAGCTTGATTTGTGTGCGGTGTGCTTGAATGTCATCTACTCGTTTACGTCCAGAACCGTTTCTACTTATGCAATGGAGGAGTCACTACGCCTTCATTTTCAGCCTTGAGTTAGGGCGAAAAGGGTGAGGGCGTCTGATGAATAGCTCTTATAATTTCGACTATTGAATTCACTCACAAAAAAATGCAAACAAGTAATCGTGAGTGAAAACGAGTAGGAGAACAACATGAGTGGCTCACAGGAAATACAATCATTCGGTGCGAATGTTATCTTACATGCGTTTGATTGGAAGTATGCTGACATTGCCCAACGAGCAAAAGAAATCCACGAGCTAGGTTACGGCTCCGTGCTGGTTTCGCCACCAATGAAAAGCGCCCACGATGATCGCTGGTGGCAGCGCTATCAACCTCAAGATTACCGTGTCATCGACAATGCGTTGGGTGATACCAAAGACTTTATCCGTATGGTTCGTGAACTGGAGCAAGTTGGCGTGTGGGTTTACGCTGACGTGGTGTTTAACCATATGGCAAATGAGGCCCACCTTCGCCGAGACCTCCAATACCCAAGGCAAGAGGTCCTGGAGGAATACCAACAAAACAAACAGAAATATCAGTCGCTAACGTTATTTGGCGACTTATCTCAACCGCTTTTTGATGAAGAGGACTTTGTTGAAGCATTCGGTATTAAAGACTGGAAAGATAAATGGCAGGTACAAAATGGACGCATCACAGGTGGACCAACCGATCCTGGCTTGCCAACCCTCCGTGTTTGTGACCATGTCGTTGAGCAGCAACGCGCTTACCTAAAAGCATTGAAAGCCATTGGTGTGAAAGGTTTTCGTATTGATGCCGCGAAACACATGACGCTAGAGCATCTTAAACGTGTTTGGACAGACGACATCACGCGCGATGTGCATATATTTGGCGAAATTATTACCGATGGCGGTGCGACAGAGGAAGAGTATCAGTTGTTTCTTGAGCCGTATTTACAGGAAACTCGCTTAGGCGCTTATGATTTCCCGTTGTTCTCGACCATTTTTAAGGCGTTCGCTAAAAAGGGCAGTTTCAAGTCGTTGATTGACCCATACTGTTTCGGTCAGGCCCTTTCGCCTGGTCGCGCGATTACATTTGTTGTCACGCATGACATTCCTAACAATGACGTTTTTCTTGACCTGATCATGGATGAGGAAAATGAATGGTTAGCTTATGCCTACATTCTAGGCCGCGATGGTGGTGTGCCATTGGTTTATACCGACTTAAACACTAGCGGTATTACAGATAAAAATGGCAAGCCAAGATGGCAAGGCGCATGGAACGATCCGCGAATGGCGAAAATGATCCAGTTCCACAATATGACGCATGGCGAGTCGATGAGTGTTCTTGAAGGTAACGATGATATGCTGGTATTTAAGCGAGGGAGCAAAGGCGTTGTTGTGCTTAATAAATCGCAGCGTCAGCAGTCTTTGACATTGAAAATGGATGGCGACTGGGTGGATTTGATGACGGATCAGGACGTTCCATCTGACGGTAAGTTAATTGTGCCACCTAAAGCCTCAATGTTGCTCGTCGAAAACTAAAAAATAAAACACCGAGCTTAGCGAGCTCGGTGTTTATATTTATCGGCGGTCATTCAAGAACGGGTAAAGTCTAATGTAAAACCGAAGTCTTTCGCCTCTGCTATGAGGTTATGAGCACTCATTAACGCAACATTCAGCCTTTAAAAAGCCGATCACATCATCTAAACATTGGTACTCTGCAACGCAAAAAAGGGTTCGCCCCTCACGACGTTGGGTGAGAAGCCCGGCTGAGGCTAGACTAGAAATATGATGAGAGAGAGTGGATGCAGGAATGCCAAGCTTTTCTTGTACGCCGCCTACCGCGATACCTTTGTATCCCGCTTTGACAACTTCTTTGTAAATACTTAAACGAGTAGGATGACCTAACTCTTTTAGTGCTTTAGCGACGGCTTCAAGCTCCATACTGACCTCTAAAGAATGACTACAGTAAATTTGTTTCGATAATAGGGAAAGTCTCGGTAAATGCCAACTCTTGTGATCTAGGAACGATTTAAATCAGATGAGATTCATACCGGCTCATACCAGCACAACAATAATTGTCTACTCCAATGAGACAGATCAATCTTCATTATTATTTCACCCCACGTTCAAACTCCCTCGTCTACACTCATGGGTGAGTTGTCAGTTGGCAGACCAAGGAGGCGGCCATGATTGCGGTTCATAGAGATTATTGTTTGTCTAACAGTTCAGATTTACATGCTCACGTTAAAGTTAACCCTGTCGGTAAATTAGAAGTTGAGATTGTAGAACTTCAAGAGCGCCATACCACAGAGTTTGATGATTTGTCTTTTGAGAGCCGTGGGTGTGAAACTCGAATCTGTGGTAAAGAAGACACAACTCCGTGGCAGTTCAATCTTGCAGTTACTGATGCGTTAGAGCTTTCTCACTTAGTGGAAGAAGCAAACGAAGAGTATGAGATTTTAATGAATGATCTTATGTAATCTCGTGAGAAGATCATTTTATCCTGCACGGCATGTGACCCGGTACTGAAAAAGAAAAACCTCCCAAACGGGAGGTTTTTAATATTGAGCAAGTTACCGTCAGAGCGGCTCTTCTCTCGGCGGTGTTAGTTCTTGAACGTTATCTTCATTGAAGTCATCGGCGTAACCTTTCGGCGGTGGCGTCCAACCACGTTCTGAGCGCGAGAGTTTGTCATGGCGATCTTTTTGCATCTCTTCCGCCATTTTTTCCTCTAACTGAATAAACAGTTGTCGGAAATTGTTGTCATAACGTTCGCCTTCAGAATCATCTTCCCAAGCTTTGTAGAGTATCTCGGACTTGCGTGCTTCAACACGCTTGTATGTCGCTTTTTGCTGCTCAACAAAGAAGGGATGAATACCGAGTGCTTTCATCGTGTGACCCCCCATCTCCAATGCGGAATGGTAGGTTTCCGATTCAATAATATCAGCCCCAGCTTGACGCAAAAGATAGCCGTGACCACGGTCAAAGGCGCGTGCGATCACCGTTACTTTGGGGTACGTGTGTTTGACGTACTTCACCAGTTCCACACTCGATTCTTGGTTATCAATTGCGACGACCAACGCAGCCGCATGCTCGATGCCTGCAGTGTGTAGCATATCTGGTCGAGTCGCATCGCCAAAATAAGCACGAGTGCCAATCTGGCGCATGTTATCAACTTGGTTGGCTTGGTGATCGAGCACCACTGTTGTTACACCATTAGAAACAAGCAAGCGGTTAACAATCTGACCAAAACGGCCGATACCAGCGATGATTACTGTGCCTTTTTCTTCAATCGTATCGCTTTCTCTTTCGTTTGATTGAGTTTCAAAACGCGGCAGTATTAATTTGTCAAATAGAATGAACAAGCCTGGCGTTAAGAACATTGAGATAGCAACAACCAGCGCAAGAGTTTGCGAGAGTTCAAACGGAATGACGTGGTTTTGCACAGAGAAGCTTAGCAACACAAAACCAAATTCACCCGCTTGAGCCAAGCTTAAGGTAAACAGCCAGCGGTTGCTGCCTTTCACTCTAAATATCAGCGCGAGAATAAATAGCACCAAGGCTTTCAATACCATCACGCCAATGGTCAGTGCCATGATCAACCAGAAGTCACCAAATAGAACCGAGAAATTGATCCCTGCGCCGACGGTGATGAAGAACAGACCCAGCAACAACCCTTTAAATGGTTCGATATTGGACTCTAACTCGTGGCGAAATTCGCTGTTCGCCAATACAACGCCAGCCAAGAAAGTTCCTAAGGCAGGAGACAAGCCAACTAAACTCATCAGTGCTGCGATGCCGATCACCAGCATCAATGCGGTGGCGGTAAAAATCTCACGCAGCCCAGAGCTAGCAACATAGCTCAACAGAGGTCGACTTAAAAAGTGACCACCAACGACGACAATCGCAATCGATGCTGTGATGACTATTCCGTACGCCCAGCCCGGTAAATCGGCCACGAGGTTTAAATCGTCATGATGCTGCGCAGCCGTTTGAACGGCACTTTGTGCTTGTTCGACTAACTCCGGCAGGGCCAGCAGTGGAATAAAGGCCAACATCGGGATAACAGCGATATCTTGGAAAAGCAAAACAGAGAACGCGTTTTGTCCGCCTTCTGTCTTCGTTAACCCTTTTTCGCTAAAAGTTTGCAAAACAATCGCGGTAGAAGAAAGGGCGAAAATCAAGCCGATGGCTAAGGCAATGGTCCAAGGCTGCTCAAAGTACAGGGCAATACCCATAATCGCCGCGATGGTACCGCCAACTTGAAGACCGCCTAAGCCCATTAAACGATTTCGCATTGACCAGAGCATTTTAGGCTCTAGCTCTAACCCCACTAGGAATAGCATCATCACCACGCCAAATTCGGCAAAGTGCTGAATTGTCGTTGTTTCCTCACCGACTAAACCGATAATTGGACCAATTACCACACCAGCGATGAGGTAACCTAAAACGGAACCGAGCCCTAAACGCTTGGCAAGTGGCACCGCGATCACAGCGGCAATCAAATACACGAAGGCTTGTAAGAATATCCCTGTCATGAAGCCTCCTTGATGAGCTTCGGAAGTGCGCTGTTGAGTTTGATTAATGACGCAGCTGCTTCAACATCCAGTCTATCTTCGACTAATGCTGTTAGCAGGCTTTTGTACCGTTCGACATGACGGGGTATTCGTCCTTCTTCTTCGGCAGTACGTGCACCGAACAAAGCAAGAGGCGCAATGTAGTGCATACCCGTGAGCGCTGACATTTGCTCAATAGGAGCGAGCAGTTCCCGAATCGTAAAATGGTTGTAGCCTTCGGCTTTATAGGCTTCTTCTTTGCCGCCGGCCGAAAGCACGCACAGCATGGTTTTACCTTGTAGTTCGGTTCCTTCAGTGCCGTAAGCAAAGCCATACTCCAAAACCAGATCTTGCCACTCTTTTAAAATTGCTGGGGTTGAATACCAATATAGTGGGAATTGAAAAACCACTACATCATGCTCACGCAAGCGTTGTTGTTCACGGTCGATATTGATATCGAAACGAGGGTATTCACCATAGAGATCAACACATGTCACGCCTTCAATTTTTTGAGCTTCTTTGAAAAGTGGAGTATTCACTTCTGAACGATGCTGGGAAGGATGAGCAAAGAGAATTAATACTTTTTTATTCGCCATAAGGATCCTTGCTATCTAAATAACCATGCCCAGTAGGAGCGCAGGTTGGTTAGAAAATGTAACTCATAAATGGCCGTCAAGCTAGCTTGGAAAAGTGCTTAAGCTGTTTCAATATCAATAAAAAACCACCAAATAAGTTGGTGGTTTTGGCAAGCGTCAAATTTTAATTAATCATGAATAGGAACGACTAAAATATCGACTGGTGACTTATTGATAAGATGTCTTGAGTAGGAAATAATTTTGCTCCAGAAATCTTGGTGATGGCCACAAATCAGCAAGTCCACTTCTTGCTCTTTGATAGTAATTTCGAGCTTATCGGCTAAATCACCAGTACCCACGAAGAAGTGTTTGAGTGGATAATCCATGTACTCACTGAATGTTCTCAAACATTCCATAGAGTGCTCATTCAGCGGCCTTTGGTCTGGGTTCTCTTTAATGTCTACGAGCTCACGATAAATTTCCCCGTGAGTTCCATCAATATGGATGAATGAAATATCGGAGTCGAGATAGTTAGCCATCGCTACGGCTCTGTCGATCAGAACTGTGCTTTCATCGGACAGTTCGAGTGCAACAAGGATATGTTTGTATTTCATTACCACGCCCTTATGTGGATTAGCTTTACTGTAAGCATAGTATGGCTTGGGCAAAATTTGTGTAGATAAGATCTCGAAATCGTTCAAAGTTTTGATAAATAATGCTGCTTGCTTTTTAGTCAGAAAACCCGCTAAACTTCGCAAATCATTTCTCTAGGAGATTACGCCAACATGAAGAACTAAACCTGTCATCCATATTTTTTACTTATTTTTTGGATCTGCAGGGTTAGTAGGCGTAGCTCACTTTCCGATATTTCTTTGCAACAAGACAAATTTTTGATTTGACGTTTATCGTCGAGCTTTACATAGAGCTTAATGCGTTTGTGCACGCGTTTTGTTGCAATCTCAAATCATAGCTACGGCTGTTGTCCCTGTCATACAGGAGGCAAATTATGCCAGTTTTACAAGCTTTTAATGTTAGCCATCAGTTTGATAATGGCGATACGCTATTCCAGTCTATTTCTTGTTCCATGACTAAACGACGTGTTGGTTTGGTTGGGCGCAATGGCATCGGTAAGTCACTTTTGGCTTCCATTTTGGCGGGCGAAACTCAGCCTTCCAGCGGTGTAGTGACTTTTCCCTCTTCTTTCATGATGTATCGCCAGCAGCCGTCTGATTTGCTTTCAGGTCAGCAATCGATCGCCCAGTTTCTGGGAACTGACTCGGTCTTGCATGCTTTAAAGCAGATTGAACAAGGTGATGTTTCTGAGCATTGGTTCGAACTGGTTGGCGAACAGTGGGATATTGAACTGAAACTCAAACAGCAGCTTGCTGCGATGGGCTTACCGCAAGACCCTGATTTCTCTTGTGCTCGGCTCAGCGGGGGGCAGTTGGCGTGTTTGCAGTTATGGCAACTGTTTGAAAACGAAACGGAGCTTTTGATTCTCGATGAGCCATCCAATCACCTCGATACCGAGGCGAAACAATGGCTGATAGAGTCTATGAGGCATTTCGGTGGCGCGATTTTACTCATCAGTCACGATCGTGAGCTGCTGCGAGAGATGGAGGAAATTTGGGAACTATCGGGCCTAGGCTTACAGGTTTTTGGTGGAAATTACGATGTGTATGCCGAGCAAAAACGCACTGAGCTGCAAGCGGTCGAAAGGCAGTTAGTGCAGGTCGATAAACACAAAAAACGGTTAGCTGAGCAAGCCCAGAAAAATCGTGAAAAAGCAGACCAACGCGCCGCGCAAGGGAACAAACTGCGCAAAGACGGCAGTCAGCCCAAAATTTTGCTTGATGGCAAAAAGGATAGCGCGACCGCCAGCACCTCAAGTCGCAATAAGAATGAGCAACTCAGACAAGCGCATTTACAAGCCAAAGAGCGGGCGTTGCTATCGCGACATGAGCAGCTCAAAGCGCAAAAGCTTTATCTTGCAGATAATCCGAACCGTTCGCGAAAAGTATTGTCGATACAAGAAGGTATATTGCCTTTTGGAGATTCTACTCCTATCACTTTGCAGATTTTTGCGAACGATAAAGTCCATCTCAAAGGGAAAAATGGCTGCGGAAAGTCAACCTTGTTAAAGACGTTGCTTGGCGAGTTATCGTTGCTGAGTGGTGAGCTGCAAGTGAATACTCCCTTGTATTATCTCGACCAACACTTTGGCGCAGTGAATCCAAATCTTTCGTTACTTGAGAACGTAATGGAGACCTGCCAAGAGATGACGGAAAGTGAAGCGAGAACCTTATTGGCGGGGATCGGTTTTCGTCGAGACGCTGTGTTTCGGTTGGGATGCGTACTCAGTGGTGGCGAGAAGATGAAGCTCGCAATGCTGATCGTCAGCCATCAACACTCCCAGCCTTTGCTGCTGCTTGATGAGCCAGATAACCATCTCGATCTCGATTCAAAAATAATGCTTAGTCAGGCGTTAAATGCATACAAAGGTGGATTTGTTCTGATTAGTCACGACCAAGATTTCGCTTCTGAGTCTGGGGTTTTGCGTCAAATCGAACTGAATTAAACGAAAGAGAGTAAACGCCATTGTAGCTCTTCAGCGTTGTTCCTAAGCTCTACACCTCCACTTACCGATATGTAGAATTGGCAGGAAATAAGGGAGTTAGGATGGCTTTCACAACTCGTTTAATGAAATTAGATTCATTTTGTCGATATATAGTAGAGTTCTGATGTATTGCACAAAAAGACAACAGAAAAATAAAAAGGAATTTCATGAAAAAGAACACCCTAGCATTAGCAACGGCTCTCGCACTCGGAAGTGTGTTGTCTGTGGCGCATGCAAATGAAGCGGCGCAGTCGTCGGTTGAACAGGTAAACCCGAAAGCCATCACGTATCCAACCACGCAAAAAGTGGATGTTGTCGATGACTACTTTGGTACAAAAGTGAGTGATCCTTATCGCTGGTTGGAAGACGATCTCAGCCCAGAAACCGCAGAATGGGTGAAGGCACAAAATGCAGTGACGTTTGATTATCTGTCGAAAATCCCTTACCGCAAGCAGATTGAAGAGAGCATTACTAAGCTCATGGATTACGAAAAACAAAGCCAACCGTTCAAAGAGGGTAAGTTCACTTACTTCTACAAAAATGACGGGTTACAAAACCAAGACGTGCTTTATCGGCAGCTAGGTGATGGTGAAGCAGAAATTTTCCTCGATCCAAATACTTTTAGTGAAGATGGCACCACATCGTTAGCGGGAGTGAGCTTTTCACGAGATGGATCTTTAGTTGCATACAGCATTTCGGAAGGCGGTAGCGATTGGCGAAAAGTCATAGTTCTAGAGACAGAAACCAAAAAGCCCGTCGGCGAAACGCTGGTGGATATTAAGTTCAGCGGCATCAGTTGGCTCGGCAATCAAGGCTTCTATTACTCAAGTTATGACAAGCCAAAGGGGAGTGAACTTTCCGCGAAGACGGATCAACACAAGCTCTACTTTCATAAGCTTGGGACGAAACAAAGTGAAGACCAGCTGATTTTCGGCGGCTTTGAGGAAGAGAAATACCGTTATGTTGGCGGCTATACGTCGGAAGATGAACGCTACTTGTTTATCTCAGCCAGCATATCGACATCGGGTAACAAACTGTTCTTTAAAGATCTGAGTAAGCCAAACAGCCCGCTTAAAACCATTTTAGATAACACCAGTTCTGATACTTGGGTAATAGACAACCAAGGCACGAAATTGTATTTGGTTACGAACCTTAATGCGCCGAACAAACGCGTCGTGACGGTGGATGCGAGTCAGCCGCAGCCCAAAAACTGGAAAGATTTGATCCCTGAAACAAAGAACGTGTTACGTGTTTCTACCGCGGGTGGCAATTTGTTTGCGAGCTATATTGTTGATGCGATCTCGATGGTGAAGCAATACGACATGAACGGCAAACTCATCCGGGAAATCAAGCTGCCTGATATTGGTAGTGCGTACGGTTTTTCAGGTAAAAAAGAAGAAGCCGAAGTCTACTATTCTTTCACCAACTACAAGATGCCAAGCACTACGTATCGTCTGAACATCAAAGATGGTGATAGCGAGGTGTACTACAAATCTAAAGCGCCATTTGATCCAGCTTTGTATGAATCTCGTCAGGTGTTTTACACCTCAAAAGACGGAACAAAAGTGCCGATGATCATCACCTATAAAAAAGGGACACCGATGGACGGCAGTGCACCAACCATCCTATATGGTTATGGTGGTTTCAACATTAGCCTCACACCATCTTTTAGCCCGACACGTGCGGCTTGGTTAGAGCTTGGTGGTGTTTACGCGGTAGTGAACATTCGTGGCGGTGGGGAGTATGGTAAAGAGTGGCACAACGCTGGCATTCAAATGCAAAAGCAAAATGTGTTTGATGACTTTATTGCGGCGGCTGAGTACCTAATTGATGAAAAGGTAACGTCATCAAACAAGTTAGCCATTAACGGTGGATCGAATGGTGGCTTGTTAGTGGGGGCAGTTATGACGCAACGTCCAGAGCTGTTTAAAGTGGCGCTGCCAGCAGTCGGCGTACTGGACATGCTGCGTTACCATACTTTTACCGCAGGTGCCGGTTGGGCGTATGACTACGGTACGGCAGAGCAAAGTAAAGAGATGTTCCAATATCTGAAAGGTTATTCGCCGGTGCACAATGTAAAAGCGGGGGTGGAATACCCAGCAACATTGATTACAACGGGTGATCATGATGATCGTGTTGTTCCTGCTCACTCTTACAAATTTGCTGCTGAGTTGCAGTCAAAACAGGCGGGTTCAAATCCGACCTTGATTCGCATCGAAACCAATGCAGGGCATGGTGCTGGCACACCAACGCGTAAAATAATTGAGACAAATGCAGATATTTATAGCTTTGCACTGTTCAATATGGGGATAGAGAAACTGCAATAGTGCGAATCGTTTGCGTTTTTAGTTAACGAAATGCATTGGTGCTTTTGCACTCGAAAATAAAAGGGAATCACAGAGTGTGATTTCCTTTTATTTTATTGTGGAGTAACTATTCTAAATTTACCGCAAGGCTAATTAAATTAAGGTATTTGCAATTTATTACAACTCTCTTCTTTACCTGAAGAGTAATATACGATACAAATAAAACTTGATCGCGATCACCTAACACCATTGCACTCCTTATTTATATGGTAAATT
The DNA here is from genome assembly GCF_021728175.1 of Vibrio sp. A1-1. NCBI lineage: Bacteria > Pseudomonadati > Pseudomonadota > Gammaproteobacteria > Vibrionales > Vibrionaceae > Vibrio > Vibrio sp. A1-1. The sequence goes on along the minus strand of NZ_JAKKCL010000007.1, from coordinate 109,671 downwards.
TAATTAATCATTTGTTCTAATGATAATTGAATCTTCATAAGTTTTAATATTCCTTTCTTCGTAAAGCTTACCAAATTTCAAGTTATATAAGATATAAGTAGCAGTGATTGAACTTTTACGACGCTTTATTTTATTTTAATTAAAACGTCTAATGTTTCGTCATTATTAAATTTGCTTTGATAATTTATATTATCCAAAGCGAGTTGTGTTGCTTGCTATTTATGATGACCTCATGACGTGAATAATTTTATAATCATTAAAATGGATACAGTTTTATGAATTTAGTGAAACCGTCTGTTGTTATCATGGCAGCAGCCCTTCAACTCGCGTCTTCTGCTTATGCTCAGACAAATAATGACGAAGAACTACAAGATATGTCTGACCCACTTGCGGTTTACACCCAAGCGGGCTTTGGTATTACTGACAAAGGCGCGAACATCAAAATCGGTCAAACTTACCAATCTAGCCAGCCTGGCACCATGGCGATGAACATCATCGAAATGAAAGGCATTGGTGGTGAGCTATTTGGTATTCGCGACAATGACGATCCAATGTATGCCAATGTTGATGACAGCATTGACTCTTTCCGACTACGTAATTTCCAAGTAGAAGTCGCAAAAGGTCTAGGCCGTCAATTAGATGTAAACTACGATGTTGATAACGATAAATTAGATGCATCTTATAGCTTTATTCAAGGTCTACCTAAGTTTGGCATGTTGCAGTTATTTCCTTTGGCTGGTGCAGGTGTCACTATTGCTAATGATTTTAGTGGTGATGGCAAAGGTTATGAAATTCCAGGTACTTTCACCGTTGTCGGTATGTACTCAAAAATTGAATTAACCGATAAAATCTGGATTAACTACAACCCAATGTATATGCATACATTGTCAGGGTCTAGTCAATATAAAGATACTTATTACGTGGGTGAAGATAATATCTTAACTCATGAGTTTGCGTTGTCTTATCAAATTAATCCTCGCGCAAATATTCGTTACTTTGCAAACTGGAATGAGCACGTTAATTTCGGTGATGGTGATCACCGTATCGAATTTAACTACCAATTCTAACTTCCTCGTTTATTTCCAGAATAGAAAGTGTGTTTATCCATATATTTTAATATTTAGGCTAGGGCACTTTCTACATAAAGTAGGTTTATCATGAAAGCCAAATATAAATTTGCGTTGATATCTATTGCTATATCTTCTGCATTACTATCAGGATGCAAAACTGGCGATATCGCAACGAAAACTGCCCAAGCACCCTCTGTTGAAACCGTTACCCTAACCGAAACAAAAATCACTCCTTATCATACTTTTATCGGTCGAACTGAAGCGGTAAATGACGTTGATATTATGCCTCGAGTCGGTGGCGAATTAACCGCGATTCATTTTAAAGATGGCGATATGGTCGAAAAAGGCCAATTGCTGTTTGAAATCGACGACCGCCCTTATAAAGCGGCACTGGCGTATGCAAAAGCGTCGTTGCAAAAAGCAAAAGCACAACTCGTTCAAACTACGCGTGATGCAGAACGTGTGAAGAAACTCATCAAAGATAAAAGCATCAGTGAGCAGCAATACGATGACGCCATTGCCGCGCACGCCGCAGCGATTGCTTCGGTAGAAGAGGCGAAAGCGACGCTGGTTTCAGCAAGGCTCGATCTTGAATTTAGCTCTGTGCGTGCTCCTTTCTCTGGCCGCGTGGGTTTCAGCAACTTCCGAGTGGGTGACCGTATTTCGAAAATTCAACTCGTTCCTCTTGTTTCGATCACTCAAATCGATCCAATTCGCTTTGGCTTTGATGTGGATGAGAAGCTCTACCGCCGCGTAAGAAGTGCGATTGATGTGGCTCATCGTAACGATGACAAACTGGATGTTGATTTAACACTGACGCTTTCAGACGGTTCATTGTACCCGCTTGATGGCAAGATCTACGCCGTTGGCAACAAGATCGATTTAGAAACAGGCTCAATTCGAGCAGAAGCACAATTCGATAACCCAACTTACGCGCTTATGCCGGGTGAATATGGCAACTTGACCATCAAGCTGCGCAACAAAACTATTGATGGTTTGCTTATCCCATCGGCGGCTGTTCAGCAAGACCAAGCGGGTGACTACGTCATGGTGGTTGGTGATGATCACGTGGTGTCTCGTCGTAACGTTGAACTCGGTCAGACCTACGGTGTGAAACGTGCTGTGCTGACTGGCTTGGCGGCTAACGAAAAAGTCATCGTCAATGGTCTACAAAAAGTGCGTCCGGGTGCAACGGTGAAAGACGTTGAACTACAGAGTGAACAAGGCTGAGTGAGAACTGATGTTAAGTAAATTTTTCATTCACCGGCCGAAGTTTGCTTTGGTGATCTCACTGGCGATGACATTGATGGGTATGATCGCCCTGAAAGTCTTGCCAATTTCTGAGTATCCTCAAATCTCTCCGACGGTACTTACGGTGAGCACCATGTATCCGGGTGCAAACGCGAACGTGGTTAAAAAGACGGTTGCACAGCCGATAGAAGCCAAAGTCAACGGTGTTGAAGACATGATTTACATGTCTTCTGTGATTGGTAACGATGGTTCATACACACTACGTATCTATTTTCGAGTGGGCGCAGATGGCGATATGGCGCAGGTTCGTGTGAACAATTTGGTGGCGCAAGCGACGTCTTCTCTCCCACAAGAAGTAAACCAAATCGGTGTGACGGTTAAGAAGAAATCTTCCGACATGTTGGGCGTTATCACACTGCGTTCCCCGAAACAGTCTCACGACAGTATCTACCTCTCTAACTATGCGGATCTCAATATTGTTGAGCGGCTAAAACGTATCGAAGGTATGAGTGACATTACGCTGCTGGGTAAGAAAGACTATTCAATGCGCATTTGGTTGAACCCAAATAAACTGGCTACCTTGAAGCTTTCTGCTAGCGATGTTATTGGCGCAATTAAAACGCAAAACATCCAAGTGGCGGCGGGTAAGGTTGGTGGTATGCCAGCTCCGGGTGACCAGCAATATCAATATGTTTTGCAAACCAAAGGTCGCCTTACTTCTGCGGAAGAGTTCGAGAACATCATCATCCGCGCGAGCAAGAAAGGTTCTTTGATTCGCTTGAAAGATGTGGCTCGTGTCGAAGTTGGCGCACAAGGCTACGAAGCTGATGGTCGTATGAATAACGAACCAGCCGCCGTTCTGGCCTTGTATCAGTTGCCGACAGCGAACGCGCTAGACGTGATGGAACGCGTGAAAGAGGCCATGAAAGAGTACGAGAAATCGTTCCCAGATGATTTGGTCTACGACATCGCGTATGACTCTACCGAATACGTAGAGACATCGATTGATGAAGTGTACGAGACGCTAGTGATTGCGGTACTTCTTGTCACCTTCGTTGTGTACGTTTTCTTGCAGAACTGGCGAGCGACCATCATACCAACCTTAGCGATTCCGGTTTCCATTATTGCGACGTTCGCAATCATGGGCGTGATGGGCATGACCATTAACACCATCTCGTTGTTTGGCTTGATCCTCGCCATCGGTATCGTGGTGGACGATGCGATCATCGTGGTAGAGAACGTGGAGCGGGTTATCCATGAAGAGCATTTAGACCCGATTCCGGCCACGATCCAAGCTATGAAAGAAGTGACGGGGCCAGTATTGGCAACAACGCTTATTTTGTTGGCGGTATTCGTACCGGTTGCGCTATTGCCGGGTATTTCTGGTCGAATGTTCAACCAGTTCGCGGTCACCATCTGTGTGTCGGTGCTGATCTCTGCGATCAACGCATTAACGTTAACGCCAGCGCTTTGTGCGTTGATGTTGAAATCTACTCACTCGCAACCTATTGCGCCTTTGCGTGCGTTTAACCGCGGTTTTGAAGCAATAACGCGCAAATACCAAGGTTTAGTTGGCTTCTTGAGCCGCCGCATTGTACTGAGTATCGGTGTGTATGGCGCGCTTATTGCGGTGCTGGCGTTTGCGTTCATGACCGTACCTTCTTCTTTCGTACCGAACGAAGATAAAGGCGTGTTCATGGTCGAAATGCGTTTGCCAGACGCAGCAGCATTGCAGCGTACTGCACCATTAATGAAGAAGTACGTTGATGAACTAAAACAGATGGAAGGTGTGGAGAACGTGGTTTCGGTTGCGGGCTTCTCGGTAATTAACATGGCGTCGATTCCAAACTCGGGCATGTTGATCATCAAACTGGATAACTGGAGCAAACGTAAAGACCCTGAGTTACACCAACGCGCATTGATGAATAAAGTTAACCAAATGCTGAACTCAACGCCAGATGCCGCTTCGTTCGTTTTCGCGACGCCGGCAATCAAAGGCATGGGTGCGGTAGATGGTTTTAACCTTGTGCTGCAGGACAACTTGGGCCGCTCTCCACAAGAGTTGGCAAAAACAACCGCTGATTTTGTTGCCCAAATCAACCAACTGCCTGAAGTGGCACGTGCGTTCTCGATTTTCCGTGCGAACATTCCGCAACGTTACATCGATATTGATCGCGATAAAGCGATTTCGATGGGCGTACCGTTGAATGAAATCTTCAGCACACTGCAAGCACAGTTGGGCGGTGCCTACATTTCTGACTTCAACTTGTTTGGTCGTTCGTACCAAGTGAAAGTGCAAGCAGAAGAGCAATACCGTGACAACATCGACGACATCAACCATCTGTTTGTTCGCTCAAGCTCTGGAAAAATGGTGTCACTGGCAACGCTAGTGAAAGTGAAGCCGATCTTCGGCCCTGATACTTTGTCGAACTACAACATGTTCAGTTCTGCAACCGTGAACGGTGCGCCAGCGCCAGGCTACAGCTCGGGTGATGTTGTAAAAGCCATTGAAAAACTGGCTGCAGAATCTTTGCCAAGTGGTTACTCGTACGAGTGGTCAGGCATGACTTACCAAGAGATGAAAGCAGGCAACATGGCACCAATCGCGTTCGCACTGTCTTTGCTGTTCACCTACTTGTTCTTGGTGGCTCAGTACGAAAGTTGGACCATTCCTGCTGCGGTAATGATGGCGGTTCCAGTCGCGATTCTCGGCGCAATGGGCACGCTACTGCTGGTGGGACAACCGTTCGATTTGTACGTGCAGATTGGTGTGGTCATCTTGATCGGTATGTCCGCCAAAGTGGCGATTCTTATCGTGGAATTTGCCAAAGTTCTGCGAGAAGAAAAGGGCTTATCCATCATTGATGCTGCCAAAGAAGCTGCTCGAATCCGTTTCCGTGCAGTACAGATGACCGCATTCGCCTTCATCTGGGGGGTATTCCCGTTGGTGATTGCATCGGGTGCTGGTGCGGCATCTCGTCACTCACTGGGCTTTGCGGTATTCGGCGGCATGATTCTTTCTACGTTTGTAGGCACGTTGCTGACGCCAGTGTTTTTCGTGATGATGCAATCTCTGCGCGAGAAGTTTAAGCGAAAGAAACCCACTGAACTTGAGGTGAGCGAGCAATAACGCTGATTTCAACTGACTGACTCCACAACACCCCCACGCTGTGTGCGATTGGCCAATGCCTTTCATTGATATACAACCACCGTCGCAGCGTGGGTTCCCCAAACAATAATAGGTTTTAGCATGAAAAATCTTTCAAAAATCGTCGTAGCGAGCTCTCTACTGACGTGTGCTGCTGCGCAAGCGGGTGGGTTATACCTTTACGAAACAACAGCATCGGATATTGGTTTGGCATCCGCTGGTATGGCGGCTCGTGCGCAAGATGCCTCAGTAATGGCTGCAAACCCGGCTGGTCTGGCGAATGTTTCTGGTAAATCTTTCTCTGGTAACCTGATTGGCCTTTACGGTGACGCGCAACTAGACACGATGACTGGCGATGCTGGCAACGTGATTGGTTTTGTTCCTATGGCGTCGGCATTTTACAGCCAACAAGTGAACGACAAATGGACGCTGGGTATTGGTTTATATGGCAACTACGGTCTTGGCCTCGAGTACGAAGGTCTTTTGGATAATCATTTAGATATTCCTACAGCAACGACGCAAGCCTTGACCATTCAACCTTCCGCTTCTTACCGCATCAATGATCACTGGTCTGTGGGTGCGGCGCTTGGTATTCAGTACGGTATGTATGAAGTAGAAGGGACGTTGGCTAGCTCTGGCGTGCATAAAAAATACTTAGACGAAGACCAAAATACTCAGGTTAATGGCCGAGTAGGTGTGCTTTATGAGGCAACACCAGGTACGCGTCTTGGTCTGTCTTACTCTTCTGAAACCGAATTTGAATTCGACAACAGCAACTCCATTGCTCCACAACAACTTATCTTCAGTGCTTACCACGAATTGAATGATGACCTAGCGGTGATGTGGAACGTGAACTGGCAAGACTGGAGCGAATACACAACCACGCTGAACGTAGAGACACAAGACACTTACCAAATCGCATTGGGTACTCAGTACAAACTGAATGAAAAAATGATGTGGAATGCAGGTTTTGCATTCGATACCAGCATGTATGAGAGCCAATCAAACGGTGATATTACCGTTCCTACTGGCAAGGCGTACCGCATTGGTACAGGCATTGATTACACATTGGATTCAGAAAACTCAATTGGTTTCGCGTTTGAAGCGATCTTGATGGAATCGTCAGAAACGCCAAGCTTACAAGCTGGCTTTGATGAGCCTGCTCTGTACTTCATGAGCATGAGCTACAACTGGAAAAACTAATCATTCCTAATCGCTAAAACGCCTTCCTTACAGGCCATTCTACCCTAACTACCTGCACTGGATGCTGTCACGCTATCTAAGGTAGTTAGGGCGCTTCTGTCACACCCAGTGAGTGATGATTTAAAAAGTATCTGCGCGGCTAAGTGCGGGTATTCAACATCTCAAAGGACTAAAAATGAAAAATAAACTAGCGTTAGTGTGTACGACTTTGTTGGTCAGTACGCTGGCTCATGGTGCCGAGCACCGAGTAAAAGACAATAAAAACAAGTTGGCGGATGACCCAACAAAAGTCATTACGAAATTTGGCGCGTCGTACGCAAACAACTACGATTTTGATGATCAAAACATCTCATTCTCGGGCTCACTTGCGCTTGACCAAGCGCGCAAAATTAACCTGCGTATCAATGATGATGCGAGCGAGTGGCGTATTGGTGGCTCGTGGTTGTTTCCGGTCGGTATCGTGAACTTCAACTTCGGTAAAAATGAATACGTAAACGGCGCGGATCAAACCAACTACAGCGTTGGTACCTTTATGCCGCTAAGTTATTTCGGGATTGAGCCAGCAGGCTTCCAAATTTTCCCAATGGCAGGCTATACGTACAACACTGGTGATGTTCCCGTATGTGACGGTGCAGCAGGCAGCAACTGTAGCGAGCCTAACTTTACGGGCACTCCAAGTGCAGAGAATGGCTTCAATATGATGAGCTCTTCAGGCAGCAGCGGTTACGTTGGTGCATTTGCGCTGAAATCGTTTACCAAAGAGCTGACGTTAATCAGCTTCGCAGCAGGCACTTACGGCTCAGAAAACAGTGAAGGAGAGAACTACAATGGGTTCTTTGGTGGTATCGGCCTTGGTTATCTCGTGAATAAACGTCACTCGTTTAACGTAATGACGTTTGTCATGGACAACAACACCTATTTAGATGAGGCAGATAGGCGCGTCGCATTATCTTACCAATATCAATTTGAGTAAATTGAAAACGCAGCAACGATGGCTGCGTTTTTACTTTGATGGAATAAATTAGTGAATCGCGTTCTTTTCTTCGATCTTTTTCTGATATTGGTGTTTTAATATATACATGCGCTTAACATCGCTATAGGCTCCGTTAATAAAGTATTCTTCTACTAAATGGCCTTCTTCAATAAAACCACATTTCTTATATAAATGAATAGCGACTTCATTATCCACTGCGACCAATAAGTATATTTTACGTAGATTAAGAATCGAGAAGGAGTAATCCAATGCACGATTAATCATCTCTGTCGCATAACCTCGTCCTTGATGTTCTGGGGCGATGATTATCTGAAACTCAGCGCTTCGGTGAATGTAGTTGATCTCAATAAGTTCGACCAATCCAATCACTATGCCGTCTTCATCTTCAACCACAAAGCGTCTTTCTGCGTCATCATGTATATGTTTTCGGTACAGTTCTTCGAGCTCATCATAAGATTCATAAGGCTCTTCGAACCAGTAGGCCATGATATTTCGGTTGTTATTTAGTTCGTGAATAAAGCGCAAATCAGAGCGTTCTAGTGCACGCATTTTTAGGCCTTTCTTCATCATTTATCTCCAATGAGGCGGAGTAAACCTCCGCAATTGATGCTAGAAAATCTTAACGTATTTAACAAGAATAGCGCATCTGTTTTTGGGAAATATTGTGGTTTTTTCAATATGGAAACTTAGAGTTCACGCCAAATAAAAATTAATCTTTACGATAAAAAATTCGATTAGGTGGTTTGCCTAATATCATATTAAATACCGCGCAACGACTTAGTGTCTTAATCTAAATAAACAAGGTATTCAATATGTTTTCAATCGGTGACGTAGTAGTAGCGACTAAAGGTATCGATCTTGGCGAAATGGTTGTTACAGGTTTAAGCAGTGGCGGTTTTTACACACACGTAAAAGCAGGCGAGAAAACGCTAACTTACCCAGCTAAAGATCTTAAGAAAGCATAATTAAATTTGCTCACTCTTATTTCTAAACTGGCTTAAAGTTCGTATTACTTATTTTAGGCGGGTTAGAATTTATAAAAGGTAGCGCAACAAGTCGCTACCTTTTTTATCACTCTCTTTTCTAGTTTTCTTCTGTTTTATGAACCTCAACACGGTTTCTACCGGTTTCTTTGGCTTTGTAAAGGGCTAAGTCGGCGCGTTTTACGAGTGGTTCAAACGAGTCATCCAAGCTACAGACTTGAGTTACACCAATACTAGCGGTAAAGCTCATATCACGACCTGAGTGTTGAATCGTCGTAGTTTCTAGCGCATTGCGAATCGTTTCTAATGTGTTTAGGGCTTCTTGCGATGACCGGCTTCTTAGTACGATGGCAAACTCTTCACCGCCAACTCTGGCAAGTAAGTCACAGTCAAGTAGATGACTTTGAATGGTGTTGACTGCATGGATCAGCGATTTATCGCCAGCATCATGACCAAACCGATCATTAAGGCTCTTAAAGTTGTCTAAATCTAGAATAGCAACATGGAAGTCAATGCCTTGGGTACGGTATTCAGTCAGGCGGCTTTCGATTTGTCGCATGAATTCTCTGCGGTTTGGAATGCCAGTCAGATCATCCGTTGTGGCAAGATGCTCCATTTTCATAATTTGTATATGAAGAGCAATGTTTAAAGCAATCCAGTTAGCAATGCACTGAAGCTGTGCCGCTTGTTCGTTTGTATAAGTGTGCGTTTGGTGATGTGCAACATTAAGCGTGCCCAAACAGACTTTACCGTGCATTAAAGGCGCATCCATACACGTCCCCATGCCATTGGATGCCAGCATCACACAATCGACCTCATCAGATTGAGTGACATCGTCACAGATCATCAGTTGTTGTTTTTTGAACACTCGGCCAACAAAAGCTCGGTGAATAGGTACCAAGAATTCAGCCGGAATCGCTTTATTACCAGAGAAAGAGTAGACCTTTAGATGATCATCATTTTCATAAAGCGTGATACTCGCGCGGTCAGAATTGAATATACGATTTATCCATTCTGCGACAGTATCGAGCACCTGCTGCAATGTTTCCGATTGAGCTAAAAAGTGAACAAACCCTATCGGCATACAGATCGGACTTTCCATGTTCTGCATCGATAAGTCATCAGGGTTAAAAGTTCTTTCAAGTCTCAATAGACATCTCCTTGCGATGTTGCAAATACCAACAATAAGTTACACGAAGCTATTTTCAAGAAAAATGCGTTTCTACGTAAGATTATGGTTTATTTATCGCCATCTATGTGTGTTCAATTGCTTAATGTGGGCGTTAACTCACGCCTAAATGAATAAATGTTATACCTATTTATAAGTAAGTCATTACTCAATAAGGGGTGTTTTTGAGGTAGAACCAAAGAATAAGAAGCCCTTCAGGGAAGAGAAGGGCAAAGAGGGTGAACTTAGGAAAGTAAATACGTAAGCAGTGAATTAATTATCTTTGTATTTCTGTAAAATCAACTGACTGATTTGCGCGATGAGCTGGTCTCTGGCTTGAAGTGATAGCTCGGTTTCTGTGACATAGATACTAATGTAAACAGGACGATGGTTTTCCTTCCATATGATTGCGTTAATACCGCGCGAACCGTGACCACCCGCACCAGAGCGGTCGGCGATAGACCAACCTGTTGGTAATACTGAACGCATTAACGAGTCTGAAACCTTGTTGTCCTGCATCCAGATTTTTAATTGCACGCGAGACTCGTAAGACAACGTTTCTCCTTCAATCAAGGTTCGCAGAGTGTTTACCATGGCGTTAGGTGTGGTTGTGTCGCGGTTGTCTCCCGGTGTCGCTTCGTTCAAACGTGGTTCTAATCTATCTAGGCGCGTCGCTTTATCACCAATAGTTCGCAGAAACATTGTCACGGCCTTAGGACCGCCGATTTCATTCAATACTAAGTTGGCAGCAGTATTATCACTCATCAACATCGCGGCTTCACAAGCGTGTTCTACGCGTGTGTTTTGGCCTGCGAGTTTGTCCATCACTGGAGACCACACAACGATGCTGCGCTCATCGACTTTCGCGGTCGCATTTTTACTTAGCTTACCGCTGTCCATATCGCTTAGCATTGTGGCGCAAGCCAAGGTTTTGAATGTGCTCATGAGTGGGAAGCGTTCATCGCCACGGTAATCCCAGCGCTCATCGGTTTGCGTATCCCAAACCGAGACTCCAATTCTGCTTGAGGTTTGTTGTTCGATGAGAGAAATGTCTTCATTCAGTTGGGAAGCGTAACTTAGGGTTGAGCAAACCATTAGCCCAGCCAACAAAAATAACTTTTTCATGCGTCGTGTTCTTCATTTTGGTTTTGGTTCGCACTGTGGCGATGTTACGCAAACTATAACGAGCGAATACTCTAACCACTGTTAAATCCATGTCGATTTTTTGTAGGATTCTGCGCAATACCTCCAAGTTTGTTATTGACCTTAGGTCTATTGTGGGTTTACTCAACTTTACGAATATTGACGTTGCATTACGCTAGAAAAACTAAACTAGAGTTGTCGTCAATTTGAGAGTGATGTTCATGAAAACTGTACGAAATTTTGTATGGATGATAATTGCCGCCGTGTCTGTGTTGTGGTGGATGAGTGAACCGCAACTGCTTTCCTCGACCCAATTCTTCCAATGGCGCTCCGCGCTTATTCAATATTCTGGTGTTTTGTCGTTAGCTTTGATGTCTATTGCGATGGTGCTGGCGCTGCGCTTACCTGTGATAGAGCAATGGGTTCATGGCATGGACAAGGCATATCGAGTACACAAGTGGTTAGGTATAGCAGGCGTCAGTTTGGGTGTGATCCATTGGCTTATGTATAAAGTGCCGAAGTGGCTCGTTGCTGCTGGTTGGTTGGAAAAACCAGTAAAACACACTGGAGCAGGGCCATCAGGCAATAACTTCGTTGGTTTTGAGTTATGGGTTAAAGAACTGCGTGATATAGGCTTGGATTTAGGTGAGTGGGGCTTTTATTTGCTATTGGTATTGCTGGCAGTGTCACTCTGGACTGTTGTTAAATACAAACCGTTTAAGTTATCCCATCGTTTAATGGCTGTGGTGTATTTGATGGTTGCTGTTCACTCCGTTTTGCTGATCAAGCACGCGTACTGGGGCGATCCCATTCATTTTATCGCTTTTGGTTTTGCATTGATGGGCTCTGCGGCTGCCGTTTATAGCTTGTTTGGCTTTGTCGGACGAGCGAATCGCTATCCCGCCAAAGTGGTGTCGACTCGCTACTTCCCTCAAGCGCGCGTGATGGAGCTGGTTTTGGCGCCAGGCATCAACGACCAAGGGAAGCCTTGGCAAGAGCACAAAGCCGGACAGTTTGCTTATGTTCGCTTTGGTAATGAAGATCCGCATCCGTTTACGATTGTTTCAGGTGAGCACGATCCAGAGATTCGCTTTTTGATCAAAGAGCTAGGCGATTTCACTACCAATTTGTACCAGCGCGTGAAAGCGGGTAATGAGGTTGTTGTTGAAGGGCCGTATGGACGTTTAGAGTTTGATGTCAACAAGCCGCAAGTTTGGATTGCTGGTGGTGTCGGGATAGCGTCGTTCTTTGCTATCTTATCTTCATTGAAAGCGTTAAAAAGACATCCGCCAGTGCATTTGTTTTATTGCACACGTGGCTTAGATAGTCATTTAGTGGATGAACTGTGGAATGCCGCGCGTCAGGCACAAGTGAAACTGAACGTGATAGATACTGCGATTTCACCTCGACTTAATGTTGAACAAATTGCGAAGGAATGCGGCGATTTATCGCGTTATGAGCTTTATTTCTGTGGGCCGGAGGTATTCTCTCGAACCCTGAAAAAAGAGTTAGAGGCATATCGTTTTGATACAGAACACCACTATCATGAAGAGCTGTTTTTGATGCGATAATCTAGTATTTGGGGTGAATAAAAAGGAGCTGAATCAGCTCCTTTTGTATTTACATTTAACGTCTATGAACCGTATGAATGCGTTAATCCGGTCTCACTACAGTTCCACTTTTTTGACCATGCCGGCTTCTGCATGACCGGGGATATTACACGCGAACTCTACATTTTTATCGCCATGGAAGTGCCACAGGAGTTGTTTCGCTTTGCCTGGTTCAACTGTGACAGCATTGCCGGAGTCATGCATGTGATCGCCAGACATGGTTTTCATCATTTCACGGTGTTTAAGCTGTTCTTCTGCTGAACCAATGGTAAATTCGTGATTGATTTTGCCTGTATTCATTACCACAAATTGAACCACATCATCCGGTTCTATTGTCACGTCTTTTTTGAATGTAATTTTCATATCATCCGTTAAGAGTACATGAACGACTTTGTCTGGTTTTGCGCCATTTGCAGGCATACCAACCGCTGACATGCCCGGCATGCCGCTCATACCAGAATGATCCATTTTACCGTGGTCCATTTTTCCATGATCCATCGGCATTTTATCCATGTTCATGGAATCGTGATCCATTTGACCATGCTCCATATTTTCGTGGTTCATGTTTGAGTTATCCATTTGAGCAAATACGCCACCCGATACCATGGTTAGAGCAAGAGTGATAAGAGTCTTTTTCATGTTGATTTCCTTTACTATCAATTAGCTATTGCGCCATTACTCTCTGAATAATGGCGCTCGTTGTTATTTATCTTGGTGTTGAGTTGATTTCACTTCACGCTGTTTCCACAGCTTGAAGATGGCAGGTAACACAAGCAGCGTTAACAGCAGGGCAGAAGCCATGCCACCAATCATCGGTGCAGCGATGCGTTGCATCACTTCAGAGCCTGTCCCCTCGCCGTACATGATTGGAATAAGACCAATGATTACCGTTAATACGGTCATCATGACAGGCCGCACACGCAAGCCAGCGCCTTCGCGAATTGCGTCTGTAAGATCCCGCGCTTGAAGTGGTCGTTGTTTCTCTTCTGCATCCAGTTTTCGGTGGTGCCACGCTTGGTTGAGATACACCAGCATGATGACGCCTATCTCCACCGCAACGCCGGCGAGGGCGATAAACCCAACCCCCACGGCAATAGAGAAGTTGTAGTTCAGATAATGCATCAGCCATAAGCCACCAACCATTGCTAAAGGCAGCGTCAGCATGATGATCAGCACCTCACCCACACGGCGGAAGCTGAAGTAAAGCAGCATCATGATGATCGCAATAGTGATTGGTACTACGACACTTAAGCGGTCTTTGGCGCGTTCCATGTATTCGTACTGACCTGACCAAGCCAGCGAGTAACCCGCAGGTAATTCAAGTTGATCTGCTACTACTTGTTGTGCTTCCACTACGTATGAGCCTAGGTCACGACCTTCGATATCCACGAAAACCCAACCGTTTGGACGCGCGTTTTCGGTTTTGATCATCGGTGGGCCATCCTCATAACGAATATCTGCCACGTCTGCGAGTGCGATGCGTGCGCCGTTGGGGGTTACCAGTGGTAGGTTTTGCAGTTTAACCACAGAGTCACGGTAATCTTGCGGATAGCGGACGTTAATCGGGTAGCGCTCTAGCCCTTCAATGGTTTCTCCAACATTCATACCACCGACAGCGGTTGAGATGACTTGCTGAACGTCTTTGATGCTCAATCCATATCTCGCAGCTGCGCGGCGTTTGATATCAATCGTTACGTAACGGCCACCCGCGACACGCTCCGCATATACAGATGAGGTACCGTGAACGCTATTAAGAATAGGTTCCAGCTGAGCACCAATTTTTTCGATCTCTTTCAGGTCTGGGCCTGCGATTTTGATCCCAATTGGCGTTTTAATACCGGTCGCCAGCATGTCAATACGCGTTTTGATCGGCATTACCCACGCGTTGGTTAGCCCCGGGAACTGCAGGAGATTGTCGAACTCTTTACGCAATGACTCAGTGGTCACACCTTCACGCCATTGGTCATGAGGTTTGAGCTGAATTACCGTTTCAATCATGGTGAGTGGTGCAGGGTCGGTGGCCGTTTCTGCACGGCCAATCTTGCCCCAAACCGTTTTAACTTCCGGTACGGTTTTGATCAGCTTGTTAGTTTGCTGAACTAGTTCACGTGCTTTACCAATCGAGATTCCCGGATACGTAGTCGGCATGTACATCAAGTCGCCTTCATCCAATGGTGGGATGAACTCGCTACCCAGTTGACTGGTTGGATAGTAAGCTGACGCCATTAGGCCTAAAGCGATAACGATCATACTCTTAGGGTACTTGAGGCTGGTATTCAGCAACGGGCGATACAGCGCAATTAAGCCTCTATTTACTGGATTCTTATGCTCTGGTAATACGTTGCCACGGATGAAATAGCCCATGAGCACAGGTACGAGGGTAATTGCCAAACCTGCCGCTGCCGCCATGGCATAAGTCTTAGTAAAGGCGAGAGGGGAGAACATCTTGCCTTCTTGACCTTCCAGTGCAAACACTGGCACAAAGCTTAACGTGATGATAAGCAGCGAGAAGAACAGGGGCGCGCCCACTTCTTCAGCGGCTTTGCCAATCACTTGCCAGCGGTTCTTATCCGTGAGAGGCGTTCGTTCAATATGCTTGTGGACGTTTTCTATCATTACGATGGCACCATCCACCATAGCACCGATGGCGATGGCAATCCCCCCGAGCGACATGATGTTGGCGTTAATGCCTTGAGAATGCATGACGATAAACGCGGATAAAATACCGACGGGCAAGCTCAGCGCGATAACCAAAGACGAACGGATGTGAAATAGGAAGAGGGCACAAACAATCGCCACGACGATGAATTCTTCCGCCAATTTCTTCCACAAGTTTTCTACGGCAGCGTTAATCAGCGTGGAGCGATCGTAAGTAGCCACGATTTCTACACCATCCGGTAAGCTGCGCTGTAAATCTTCCAGTTTGTCTTTAACTTTGCTGATGACTTCACTCGCGTTTTCGCCATAGCGCATCACGATCACGCCACCCACCGCTTCACCTTCGCCGTTAAGCTCAGAGATGCCGCGACGCATTTGCGGACCTAAGTTGATGTCGGCAATGTCGCCCAGTAAGAGCGGTGTACCTTTCTCTGTCACTTTGAGCGGAAGTGATTCAATATCCTCAATACTCGTTAGGTAACCTGTAGTGCGAACCATGTGTTCCGCTTCTGCTACTTCAACAACAGAGGCGCCCGTTTCCTGATTGCCGTTTTGGATCGCCATGTTCACTTGTTGCAGTGTCAGGTTGTAAGCACGTAGCTTAGCTGGGTCAATCTGAACTTGATATTGCTTCACCATACCGCCAACGGTTGCGACTTCAGAGACGCCATCGACGGTTTGCAGCTCATATTTCAAGAACCAGTCTTGCATACTGCGTAGATCAGCAAGATCATGGTTGCCAGTTTTATCTTGCAGTACATAGCTGTAGACCCAGCCCACACCCGTTGCATCTGGTCCTAATGTCGGTTTTGCACTCAGTGGTAATTTAGGTGCTACTTGGCTTAGGTACTCTAAAACGCGCGAACGTGCCCAATACATGTCGGTATCATCGTTAAAAATGATATAAACATATGAGTCACCAAAGAATGAATAACCACGAACGGTTTCCGCTCCTGGTACGGCGAGCATGGCGGTGGTCAGCGGGTAAGTAACTTGATCTTCCACCACTTGAGGTGCTTGGCCTGGGTAGCTTGTTTTGATGATCACCTGAACATCAGAAAGATCCGGAATGGCGTCTACAGGTGTATTCTTTACACTGTAAAGTCCGGTTAAAACAAGCGCTAATGTAGCGATCAAAACCATGAAACGGTTTTTGATCGACCAGCGGATTATTGCTCCAATCATAGTTAGCCCTCAACCGCTTCAAGTTGCTTCAAGACGTAGTCAGCTCCTTGTTTTTCAACTAAAAACCGTACTTTCTGACCTTCTTTGAATCCGGATAGATCCACTTCATCACCCACAGAGAAGTTCATCTCTCCTGCCTCCCAGTTCCATTCTGCAACTGGGAGGTGGTTGAGAGTTATCATCCCAAAATCCGCCATCAACATGCTGATATCTCCGGTAATCCATACGTCAGTCACGACAACGCTGTCATCGGTTTTGTAGTCAACGACTTCATATTGACCGGACTCTGTTTTCTGAATTTCAAACTCGATAGCTTGGCCTTTTTGCAGAGTGCCCACATCAACGTCATCTGCGAGGGTAAAGTTCATGACCATACCCGGCCAATCCCACTCTGCTACGGGCTGATGATTAATGGTCAACATACGGTGATCTTTCATCACATCGGTGATTTCACCCTTAGCCCAAACTGTTTCTACTTTGGCTTCAGTAGGTGATGAAATACGAGATAGATCAGCCGTTTGGCTCGATTCCGAATCCAACATAAAGTGTGCAGAGGTTACGATGCGATCATCTTGAGACAGACCTTGTAGCACCTCGATTTTGTCGTCGGCTTCACGCCCAACTTTGATGCGCGTTGAGCGGTATTTACCATCGCCTTCAGACAACACGACTCGGGTCATACCGCCGGATCGAATAACGGAAGACTTAGGAATCGTCATAACTGCGTTATCAGTGACTGGTTGAAGGGCAATGTTGGCAAACATATTAGGTTTAAGATCGCCATTCGGGTTAGGGAACTTGAGGCGTACACGCAAGGTACGAGTTTTAGGATCCAGAATAGGGTATACGTAGTCGACAACCCCTTTCCATTCATTGCCTGGAATAGCATCAAGCGTCATAGTGGCGCTACTTCCTGCTTTCATCCAGTGAGCTTGGCGCTCAAATACTTCGGCATCCACCCATACGTTTTCAAGTGGGCCCGCGCTGATTACCGCTTGAGCAGGGGATAGGTAACCACCTTCACGAACGTTCAAACTCGCGATGACGCCATCTTCCGGAGCTTTAATTTCAATAGTTTGCGATGCTTTCCCGCGTTGAGTGATGGCTTTGATTTGAGAACGATCAACACCCAGTGTCACTAAACGTTCTGTCGCGCCTTTCACCAGGCCATTACGCCCAGTTCGGTAGGCGTTCAGCAGCTCTTCTTGTGCTTTGACTAGCTCAGGCGAGTACAGCGTGAACAGCACATCGCCTTTTTTGACCTTTTCACCCACGGCATTAATGTAAAGCTTTTCAACCCAGCCGGCCACGCGAACGTTGGTTTGCCACAAATGACTTTCGTCAAACGCGATATAGCCGACAGTTTCAATCCGAGGTGAAAGTTGCTCTAAAGAGACTTGAGCAGTTTTTACACCTAAGTTGTTTTCAACTGATGGGTCAATTTTTACCGTGCCGGGTTTGTCTTGTTCACCCGCGAGATCTTCAGCGTACACTGGGATCAAGTCCATGCCCATTGGCGATTTGCCCGGTTTGTCGCGCTTATAATTTGGATCCATTGGAGCAACCCAATAGAGTGGCTCGTTTGAGCTGCTTGCAGCGTTAGCGCCTGAGCCACTCATGTCGTGGTTTGCACCAGATAGGTACTGATTAACGCCAAACCCTAGTGCCCCGCCAACAAGCAGAGCGATGGTTGCTATCTTGATTGAATTTGAACTCATTCCTAATTCCTTATTTTCCCCATGAGGCATGACAGCGATGTTGATTGTTTATTGGTGTGCATTCGCCATCGTCCCCAAACTTGGGTTCTCTCATGTTTTGTTTTAGTTCGCGCTTGCTTCAGTCGTGATGTTGGGTGCGGATACTTGATATTCGAAACCACCCAATAAAGCCGCTAAGTTGCTGTTTACGATGTTTAAATCGGTAATAAGACGTTGCTGTTCGAGCTTTAGCGCCAGCTCGTCTGTGCTTGCCATGATCACGTCGTTAAACTGTGCGGTGTTGTTTTGATAACCCCTTTCTACCGCGTGAATACGAGCTTGAACTTGGGGAAGTAAGGTGGATTGATAACGCTCTAAACGCTGACTCAAGTTGGCGCGATCAACCAGCAATGTGTTGACCTTCGCGTTCATCTGAGTCAGTAACGTATCTTTTTGTGAGCGAGCAGCACCCACTTGATACTGAGCGGCGGCTAAGTTGCGGTCTTGGCGATTGCCAGTGAACAGGGGAATGTCCATTGTGAGATACGCGCTCACCAAATCCGATGCAGGTTCGCCTTTCATATTGTTGGCTTGACGATAGGCGTACATCACTTCCACACCGAATTGAGGCGTGTAAGCTTGCTCTGCAATGTCCACTTGAGTTTCATTGGCAGAAATACTTACGTCTGCCATTTTCACCATCGGGTGCTCACTCAACTGTTGGTAGTGCTTGGTCGTTTCGTTATTTGCAGACAACTTTTGGTTTAATGACGCCCAAGTCAGTGTGTTGCTGGCTTGAAGTGTTGAGCGTCCGTTTTGGGTATAGGTATTGAGCCAGCCCGAGCCCAACCATTCTGAGAGTTGCGAGACCAAACGGCGCTGCATTTGTGCGTTGGCTTGCAGCTTTTCATCCAACTTACTCACTTGAAGCTGTGCATTCAGTAAATCTTGCGCTTCGCTTTTGCCGATTGAGTAATTGGTTTGAATGAAGTTTTCCATTTCCGTCATGAGCCGACGGTTTTCTAGCAAAATTTGCTCTGCTTTCTGCTGATAGCCCAGCTCCAACCAAAGCTGAGTCATGCTGTTTGCCACTTCAAGCTCCCGTGCGTGAACTTGCAACGACAAACCATCGGCTTGTTGATTGGCTTTCTTTTGTTGAAGATTGAGCGTCGAGCCACGTTCGAACTGTTGCATCAAACCGACGGAGATATTGGTCATCGGATCCTCGTCAAATTTGAAGCTATCGACAGGCAAACCACCAAAACCGACTTTCAATTTCGGGTCCATCAAGGTTGCGCTGGCTACGCCTGTTTCACGCATTGCTTCCGATTGAGCATAGAACTGCTTACGGTTGCCATCGTTACTCAACGCAACGCTAATGAGGTTTGCTAGCTCATTGGTTGACTGAGCTTGGATTGATTGAGCTTGCGCTTCTTGTTGTGCTTTCGTATTGGCTGGCGATTGTGCCACCACATTGAAAGCAGGTAGGGCAACCAGAGCCAGTGAGCATACTGGTGCCACTAAGCGATTTGGGTTGAATTCCATAATTTACATCCAAATTGATACCAAGCTCTTTTGCGTTTCGGGATCGATTGAACCGAGCGGGAGAGCGTTGGTATTTGCCAAACGGATGACGCACTTTTTTATCGCTAAATAGCAGGTAACAAATGGAGTTACGAGCGAATAGCTGAGGTGAGCACGCTATCAGTTGGGCGCAAAGAAACTGCCTGCAAAGCGATGCAGGGTCGAATGCTTTGTATGGATTAAACTATCGGAGGCCGATACAAATCATGGGTGACTTGTACCACTGGTGCGGTAATTTCTGAGGCAATGGATGCGCGACAAGCCAATGGGGAGAGCTGGCTGTCAGTGACTGGTAATGGGACAAAAACGAATGAGCAAGATGCTGTACAGCAATTGTGGATCATACCGGAGCCATCAACACAGCTCATGGTAATCTCTGCAGAGTCGGAGCTCAACGATGAGGCCATCTCCATGCTCATACTCGGGGAGCCGCAGTGATCGTTCTCGCTTGCCATTTCCGTCATGTGAACAGACATCATGGCATCACTCGACATCATTTTTAGGCTCATTAAAGGCGCGCTGTTAACCACGCTAGATACCAGCAGTATCAGCGTTGTACATAACGTTAGCCAAATTGTATGCAATGATTTCAGACGCATACGGTTTCCAGTCAAAATGAGCTTATATATCGAGTAACCCTTAAATAATAAAGGTTACCCTAGGGGTAAAGTCAAGGATTATACCGAACCCACTTCGAGATAATGAGTTCTACATCTTAAAGTCAATTGGACATATTAATCGCTAAGAAATATCTCGCTAGTGAGTTTTTTGTCACACGAACTTTCCATGGTAGGGTTTATCCTTATAGAATGTAAGGTTTAGTATGCCTGCTTCGGGGGTTGTATGATAGAAATTGTCATCGATGGAAAATATAGAATTGTAGAAGAGGGGCTAACCCTTCTGGAAGCAGCCAAAGTGTGCGGGGTCGAAATCCCTTCACTGTGCGGAATGAACAAAAGTAACGAGAAAATTCCGTGTGATTTGTGTGTTGTCGAAGTGGAAAGTGGCGGAACTAAGCGCGCCTGTGACCTCAAAGTGTACCGCGGTCTCAATGTCGTCACACAATCAGAACAACTGAGCGAGCACCGCAGAAAAGCGCTCAACCGAATCATGACGGACCACTACGCCGACTGTGAAGCTCCATGCAAAACGGCGTGTCCTGCTGGGGTAGACATCCAATCTTACCTCTACCATATCTCGCAAAACGATCATCAAAAAGCGATTGAAGTTATTAAACGCACACTGCCAATGCCGTTGTCGATTGGGCGCGTGTGTCCGGCATTCTGCGAAAGTGAGTGTCGCCGTTCTTTGGTGGATGAGCCGATTGCCATTCGCCAACTCAAACGCCATGCCGCAGACGCAGATTTAGCGGCGCATGAAGCGTATGTCCCAGAGAAAAAACCAGCGAAGCATCGCAAGATCGCCGTTGTTGGTAGTGGCCCCGGTGGCTTAACGGCAGGTTATTACTTGTCGAATGAAGGTTATGACGTCACCGTATTTGAGTCCATGCCAAAAGCAGGCGGTTGGCTACGCTACGGCATTCCTGAATATCGCCTACCCAAAGACATTCTAGACAAAGAAATCGAACTGATGTGCCGCAACGGCATGCAAGTTGAAACCAACAAAAAGCTTGGTGTTGATTTCACCCTGTCTCAATTGAGTGAAGACTACGATGCTGTCTGTTTGGCTGTGGGGGCGTCTCAAGCGGTAGAAATGAATTATCCTGGTAGCGACTTGGACGGTTGCTACCTCGGTGTTGATTATCTGAAAGATTACGTTACAGAACAAAACTACGTTACGGGCAAAAAAGTTGCCGTGATTGGTGGTGGTAACACTGCGATCGACTGTGCGCGTACGGCGCGTCGTGCGGGTGCCGATACCACTTTGATCTATCGTCGAACTCGCGACGAAATGCCGGCCGAGGACTACGAAATCGTCGAAGCTGAACATGAGGGCGTGAAGTTCCATTTCTTAACGAATCCGGCGGAAAACATTGCGGATGAAAACGGCCGCGTGAAGGAAATTCGATTAGAACGAATGGCGTTAGGTGAGCCAGATGCGTCTGGTCGTCGTAGCCCGAAACCAACGGGTGAGTTCTTTACTGAAGCATTTGATACCGTGATTGCAGCGGTATCGCAAAAGCCGGATCTCAGCTTCTTAGAAAACGATGAGCTGTCCATTCCTCTAACGCGTTGGAACACATCTGAATCCGATGCGCAAACCATGCACACGGGTACGGGAAATATCTTCAGTATCGGTGATTTTCGTCGTGGTCCTGCGACAGCGGTTGAAGCGGTGGGAGATGGGCGAGTTGCGGCAAAAGCGATTGATCTGTTCCTCAATGGCGATATGGCGATATGGCGGATATGCCGAAACCTGCGTTCAACTCTCGTAAAGAGAAAAAATTGGCGCAGGTAGACCCACTTCATTTCGAAAATATCCAAAAAGTTGCTCGTTCAATCATGCCAGAGTTGACCCCAGCGCAGCGTGAGCAGAGTTTTGCTGAAGTGGAACTGGGCTTTGATAACGAAGAGGCCATGAAAGAAGCGGCGCGCTGCTTAGAGTGTGGTTGCCAAGCGAATACCGACTGTGCCTTGCGAGATTACTCAACGGAATATCATGCCGAGCAACATTTCGATGTTTCCGTGGACGTTTCCTCTGCTAGCGTGATTGGTCATCAAGATTGGCTCGATTTACGTGCGAAAGATCTTCGTCATAAATACGAAGTAGACCGCAGTTCTGAGTTCATTGAATTTGATGCTAACCGCTGCATCAGTTGTGGTCAGTGTATTCAAGCATGCCGCGAGCAAGCGGTACATGGTGTGTTGAGTTTTGTGTCGGATAAAAATGGCCGACCAGCTTTACGACCAGATGATCGTCCACGATTCCGCTCCGATGAAAAAGGCGCAAGTTGCAGTGGTTTGACGCTCATGGGCAATTCAAATTGCGTGCAATGTGGGGCGTGTGTTCAGGCATGTCCAACGGGCGCGATGGTGGACAGCCGTGACCGCTCTCAAGGCAGAACCGAACAGCTAAAAGCCGTCGATACCATTTGTACCTATTGTGGTGTGGGTTGTAAGTTGACCATGTTTGTCGATGAGCAACAAAACAAAATCCGCTATGCAAAAGGGGCGGATTCGCCGGTTAACCAAGGTATGCTGTGCGTGAAAGGCCGTTTTGGTTTTGATTTCATTAGCAGCGAAGAGCGTTTAACGACACCACTGATTCGTAAAGATGGTTGGTTGCAGCCAGCAAGTTGGGACGAAGCGATTCAGCTAGTGGCTTCGAAGCTTTCGACCATCAAGCAAGATTTTGGTAGCAACGCACTGGCCGGATTCTCTTCAGCGAAAACCACTAACGAAGATAACTACGCGTTTCAAAAATTCATCCGTCGTGAACTTGGTACGAACAACGTTGATCACTGCGCACGTTTGTGTCACGCATCAAGTGTGACAGGGCTTGAAGCATCGTTGGGGAGTGGTGCGATGACCAACGACATTCCGAGCATTAAGCATTCCGATGTGATCTTTATTATCGGTTCTGACACCACATCTGCGCACCCGATCATCGCTTCGCACATCAAACAGGCGATTCGTCATCACGGGGCGCGCTTGATTGTGGCAGACCCGAAACGAGTGGACATGGCTGAACATGCAGAGCTGTACTTAGCGCATCGTCCGGGCACGGATGTTATGTTGCTCAACGGCGTGATGCAGCAAATCATCAAAAATGGTTGGTACGATCAAGAATACATCGAAGAGCGCGTCGACGGCTTTGATACCTTGCTTCAAGAGGTGATGTCGCCAGCGTACAACCTCGACAAAGTTGAGTTAGTGACGGGCGTAAAAGCGGACGATATTTTCGCGATGGCACGAATGATTGGTACGGCAAAACGCACGGCGGTGTATTACTCAATGGGTATTACCCAGCATACAACAGGGCACGACAACGTTCGTTCGATTGCAAACCTGCAATTGTTGTGTGGCAACATCGGTATTGAGGGGGGTGGTATTAACCCACTGCGCGGTCAATCAAACGTACAAGGTGCGTGTGATATGGGTGCTTTGCCGAACTGCTATCCGGGATATCAAAAGGTGTATAACCCGATTGTTCGTCAGAAATTCGCGATTGAGTGGGATGCGCCGAACTTACCTTCTGAGCAAGGGCTTACCCTAACGGAAATCATCGATGCGGCGTGCAAACGAGAAGTTCGCGGGATGTACATCATGGGCGAAAACCCAGTACTGAGTGATCCAAACCAAGCACACGTGATTGAAGGGTTGGAAGCACTCGACTTCTTGGTCGTGCAAGACATCTTCCTCACCGAGACGGCGCAGTACGCCGATGTGGTATTGCCTTCTTGTTCATTTGCGGAAAAATCCGGTCACTTCACCAATACTGAGCGACGCGTGCAGCGCGTTAATGCGGCAGTGAAAGCGCCGGGTGAGGCGAAAGAAGATTGGTGGATCATTCAAGCGATCGCAAACGCGATGGGCAGCGATTGGCATTACCAGTGTGTTTCTGAAATCACTAGCGAGATCGCGCGTGTAACGCCGCAATATGCAGGGTTGCGTTGGGACGCGATCACGCCGAACGGTGTTCAATGGCCAAGTAACAAGAATAATCCAAACGGTACTCGTATCATGCACCAAACCCAATTTACCCGAGGGAAAGGGCAAATGGTGGGCGTGCCGTTCCGCTATGCAGCTGAGTTGCCTGATGAAGAGTACCCTTTGGTGCTTACAACAGGGCGTGTGCTAGAACAATTCCACACCGGTACGATGACACGCAAAACGAAAGGGTTGGATAACCTTGCTGGGCCAAGAGCGATGATCAGCGTTGAAGATGCTGAAGCAATTGGTATCCATAATGGTCAGCGCCTAAAAGTGTCGACCCGTCGTGGCAGCATCGAAATTGATGCGTTTGTGACTAAGCGAATGCAAAAAGGCGTCGTGTTTATTCCTTTCCATTTCGTTGAGTCGCCAGTTAACCGCTTGACGACTACGGCAACGGACCCGCATGCGAAAATTCCTGAATTCAAAGTCGCAGCGGTTAAGATTGAAATCAGTGAAACGGCCGCTCAACCAGAGCCTGTCGAGGAGGCGGTACACCACGTCTAACATCAACGCTTCACGCACTGGCGAGTTGAGAAATTGCATTTAAGCTTATGATATGTAATAGCGAAACGAGCAGTGCGTGTGTCGAGCGTTTTTAAGTGGATCATATTGCTTCTACCCGCTCTTATTTGGCTGGCGGTCAGGCAAATTGAACATATTTGGTGGGCGGAGAATCTTACCTCGATTCCCGCCCTCATTGTGTTCACTTACGTTGTTTTAGCCTCGGCGTTTTTTATTGCTCGCCGATGGTTGCAAAGTGCATTTTCTGCCTTTGTCGCTATTTTGTTTGTCTCGTTACTTGTTCCGCCGCAGCGCAGCCATGTGGCGTCTTGCTCGCAGTCTTTGAGCGTCATTCAATTCAATCTTTTTTACGAAAACTCAGACATCAATCAGTTCATCAACTATCTGTTGAGGCATCCTGCTGATTTGGTGGTGATGCAAGAACTGACGCCGCGAGTTGGCAGCCTTTTGCACATGTTGGATGATGTCTATCCGCATTATTATGGTGGCCAACGTGACGTAGGGTACCCTTCAAATTTGATGATTCTTAGCCGACACCCCATCACGGAGGTTTCGGTTTATCGTGCGCCAAATGGACAAGAAGTCATCAGAGCGGTTTGGTTGCCTAAAGGTCAAGCACCGATCACTTTGTTTGCGGCTCATCCGCCATCACCAAGAACCAGCGAGCTTTGGCATCAAAGAAATGCGCTGGTGCGAACCATAGAAACTCTGACCGCGCTTTATCCCGAGCCAGAGGTGTTGGTTGTGGGGGATTTCAATCTCTCCTCGGTTAGCCCTCGTTTTTCTGCGCTGTTCCCGAGTTTTCAAACCGCGCCAGTGACGAGCTAGCCAACTAACATCAAAGGCATAAACGTGCCAGAGCCGATGATGATAGGTATTGATCACTTGTGGCTAAAATCCGAGCAAGGACAGCGAATCATTTGCTCTCGTGAATCCTCTGCTTTTCCACAAGGCTCAGATCACCGCATGGTGACAACCCAGATCGGTGTGCATATTCCATAGTTCAAGCTTTTAGAATTTGTCATGTTTCATAAGTAAAACCGGTGCTGAGCTTGTCATAGAATTGACTGTCTCTGACGATCCTCTGTTATTTGAGCAAGTTCTATAACCTAAACTTTGCTCGCTTCCTATACTGAATTAACGAAGCAGAGTTTTTATAACAACAAGAGGCAGCTTGCATGACAAGAACAACCTCATTTGCACTCGTTCTATTACTGATGTGCGCATACTTTGG
This sequence comes from Vibrio sp. A1-1, assembly GCF_021728175.1. Classification (NCBI taxonomy): domain Bacteria; kingdom Pseudomonadati; phylum Pseudomonadota; class Gammaproteobacteria; order Vibrionales; family Vibrionaceae; genus Vibrio; species Vibrio sp. A1-1. Next base: position 83,605 of record NZ_JAKKCL010000007.1, on the reverse strand, counting down.
TTACAACCGTTATTACGTGTATCCGCAGCAGTTGGAAACACAGGCCAAATCCATGTTGATACAAATGGCAAATCGCGAAGAGTGGATGGATGTGTTTGAAATGATGAACCGCGTAGAAGCTCACAAAGGGCATTTAGAGCTTGCAGCGCATGTTAAATCCTCTGATGGCAAGCGTGCTTACAGTGAAGGGTTCATCACCTATACCGACCGAGACGGGATGGTATGTAAAGAAGTGGTTTTTAACTTCAAAATTAACTCGTTGAAGAATTACAGCATTTCTGACTTACGCGATTGTTCTTTTGGTGAATATTACTAAACCGAATCGTGCCATTGAGCATTGTCAGTAAGGCATTCAAATTTCCAAACAAAAAATAGCCTCTTTGTCGAGGCTATTTTTGTTTTTGCGAAAGAGAAAAATGGGCAACTTTAATCGAGCGATTTCTTAAACCTTAGTGACGCGACGACCAATCCAAATACGGTAAACCCGAGCAACCAAAGGGTATCTCGCCATAAGTCCATCAGATCCGCTCCTCGCAACACAATGCCTCGAATCATGCGCATAAAGTGAGTGGCGGGGAGGGCTTCTGAAATCCACTGTGCTGCGACTGGCATGCCCTCGTAAGGGAACATAAATCCAGACAGTAGAATCGAAGGCAGAAGAATGAACACCGTCATTTGCATGGCTTGAAGCTGTGTTGTGGCGATGGTGGAGATGACCAATCCTAAAGTTAAGCTGGCGGCGATAAACAACAAGGTTCCAAACAGAATTTGGCTGATTGCACCGTTAATCGGTACGCCGAAAATCCAATGTCCCAACCCTAGAATGATGAAAACCTGAATTAAGCCGACAAAGATATACGGCACGATTTTCGCCACCATTAGCTCTATCGAGTGGATGGGCGTGGTGATCAATAGCTCCAAATTTCCCCGTTCACGTTCTCGTACAATCGCGGCACTGGTGAACAAAATCATCGTCATGGTGAGAATCACACCGAGTAAGCCGGGTACGATGTTGACCGCAGAACGCCGACTTGGGTTGTAGTAGAGTGCGACTTCGAATGTTTTGCTTGGCGCTGGGCGAATTTCGAAATCAAAATCGGTCAATGGCATGGTTTGCAACGACAATATTGCCGAGCTGATCATGGTATCTGACCCATCCACAATCCATTGCCCAAGCTCTTGACCTTGCATCATGCGTTGTGTGAGATCGCTTGGCAAAATCAGCACGGCGCGCACAATACCATCTTGAATCGCTTGTTCAGCCTCTTGCGCGGTGGCATAGGTTTCTTTGATATCCACCACTTGAGTGACTTTGACGGACTGGGTAATGATCCTCCCGGCGGTACTGCCACTTTGGTCGACAACACCTACCGGAATGTTGCGAATGTCCGTATTGATTGCGAAGCCGAACAGCAAAAGCTGGATAAGCGGGATCATCACCACCATGCCAAACGTGATTCGGTCACGGGAAAGTTGGCGAATCTCTTTGATCATGACGGCTTTCATGCGAGCGATAGGTTTCATCATTGGCGGCCTTTCCCTGTCACGCTGACAAAAACATCTTCTAAGCTTGGGCGAGCGTGGTTCATTTCAGCGTTTTGAAGTTCAGGAAACGTCTGCTTTAACCATTCAATCGGCTGCTCGACATGCTGGTGGATAAGGATGCGTAAACGAATCCCCAACTGCGCCGCAGAGCGAACTTCGTCACGTTGAATCAGCTTTTCTTTGAGTTCACGAAGTTTGTCGGCTTTCACCTCAATAATATTAACGCCCATCTGTTCCATTAACTGTTCGGGTTCGCCATCAGCACGAATTTCGCCCGATTCCATGATCGCCAGACGGTGGCAGCGTTCCGCTTCGTCCATGTAATGCGTGGTGACTAAAATCGTCGTACCTTGATCGCACAAGTCGAACAATTGCTCCCAAAAATCGCGTCGATTTTCGGGGTCAACGGCGGATGTCGGCTCATCCAAAAATAGCAGTTCGGGTTTGTGCATGGTCGCGGCGGCGAGTGAAAGGCGCTGCTTTTGACCGCCACTCATACCGCTTACGCGCTGTTTTCGCAATTGATCCAACCCGTAAGTGGTGAGCTGCTCTTCGATCCGCTCTTTCAGCGACTGGCTGCTTAAACCAAAAATTTGCCCAATAAATTCGAGGTTTTCTTGAACGGATAGGTCGTCGTACAACGAGAACTTTTGTGTCATGTAGCCAATTTTGAGCCGCAGTTGTTCGGATTGTTTTGGGATTTCTAATCCAAGCACATCCACACTGCCTTCGCTTGGGCTGAGAAGGCCGGTGAGCACACGAATGGTGGTCGACTTACCACAACCATTTGGCCCCAAAAATCCGTAAATGCTGCCTTTGGGCACGTTGAGTGTGATGTTATTGATAGCAGTAAAGTCGCCGAATTTTTTGACCACATTTTGAGCTTGAATTGCATACTCGGTCATTGGTTTACTCCACCAAATCTACTTGGGCAGGCACACCGGACGGCAACGTTTTTGCAGACTCAGGTAAATCAACTTCTGCTAGATACATCAATCGTGAACGTTCTTCTTCGGTTAGTGCGAAGTAGGGTGTGAATGAAGGCTCACTAGCCACCCAACGAACGGTGCCTTGTAATGGACTCTCAAGTCCATCGACATTTACCGTCACGGTTTTCCCAGGAATAAACCCGATTCGATAATCGGCAGGAACATACACTCGCGCATACGGTACGCGGTTGGCTTGAATCACGGCAACCACACCGTTCACTGGTACGCGTTCGCCAAGATTGTAAGGCAAATTATCGAGCGTACCGTCACGCGTGGCCGTGATGGTGAGTTCTGCCAGTTTTTGCTCTTGCAATGCTACTTCGGCTTTTGCCGCCATTAAAGCGGCTTTAGCTTGTTCGATGTCTTCGAGGCGAGAACCTGCGGTGAGCTTACTGAACTCTTCTTTTGCTGAGTCTAATTCGGCTCTCGCCGAGTCCCTTGCCGCAAGAGCTGAATCTTTTTCGGATTGGCTGATGAGCTTTTTACGCACCAGTTCTGCTTTGCGTTGATAGTTTTTCTGCGCTTCGGTGAGCTGCGCTTCCGCTCGGGCTACGCGTGCCGATGCAGCAGCAATGTCTTCTGGGCGTTCACCATTGGTCAATTTAAGCAAATACGCTCCCGCTTTGGCTTGCTCGGCAACGGCGTGCGCAAGAACTGCTTGTTGATTCTTGGTATCGAGCTGAACCAACACTTCCCCTTCACTGACCAAGCTGCCTTCTTTGACAGGAAGGGCTCTAATTATCTCATTAGATGTGGCGGTAAACGTTACGCGGTCACGTTCTAAGGTGCCAAGCGCTTGGTGCGTATTATCTTTCGAACAGGCGCTTAAAAGGGCAATAATCAATGTGCCAAAAATGATTCGCTTCATAGTGCGGTGCTTCCTTTGAAGAAGTAATGCATGAATAGATAACTTGCGAACGGGAGCGTGTTGATTGAGCCCGCCAACCCGTCGCTAACCGCCATCCATAACGATTTCTTTTTAGAGCTTAGCATTTTATCTACAAGCGATTCTTTTTAAATAGAGAGGCTTAGCGTTGGAAGAGGGCTATGAAGGCCTCAATTTAAAGAACCTTGACCAAGCTCCGGTTTTTCCTGATAAGTAAAATTAAATGCCCAGCGATAAACACTAGGCTAGTTGGGGCTGCAAGTTGTCACTTGATTCTGAATTAGAAATCACTTCACATTTTAAGTGGCTGATTCGTAAAATGGATTGCGGTCTGCCATGACAATAGGCAAGGTGTTGAATAATACGAATCACTCATATAAGGCCATCCATGACAACAACTGGTCACGTGCATTTTTATATTGGCACTTACACCAACCCACCGAGTACGAGCACGGGCATTGCGCGTGTATCGCTGAACACTGAAACGGGTGAACTGACTCGGCTTGACGATGTTGTAGTTCAACGTAATCCGTCCTATCTCACGACCACCGAACACGGGCTGTATACGTTTAGCGAAATGGATAGAAATGAAGGTGCAGAGCTCGCGTTTTTTCGCGGTAGTGAATCCGTCTCTTTGCGGATTAATGGCGATTATCCGTGTCATTTGGATATCAAAAAACCGTTTTTGGCGGTTGCTAATTATGGCTCTGGAAATGTTAGCGTATTTCAATTGGATCACGATGGTAAACCGCTTAGTTTGTTGACGGATTTATACGTTGATGGGTGCGGGCCGAATTTAGAGCGCCAAACTTCTCCTCACGCTCATCAAGTCACGTTTTTAAAGCACAGTGATCAATTGGTTGTCGTAGACTTAGGCAGCGATAGCGTCCTTATTTATGATTACGAGGCTCAACAGTCGGATTTTGCACTGTCGCAAGTGATTCATTTACCCGCAGGTTCGGGACCGCGCCATGTGGTGTTTAACCAACAAGAGTCGACAGCGTATGTGGCTTGCGAACTGTCAGAAACCTTGATTGTTCTGGTTAAGCACCAAGATAAATGGCTTATCTCGAATCAAACAGAATTATTAGAAGGGGAAGATAATCAGCAAGCGGCGGCGGCGATTCGTCTTTCGTTAGATGAAACGTTTTTGTATGTCTCTTGCCGAGCTCAGAACAAAATCAGTGTGTTTGATGTGTCTGGTGATACGCCCAAAAGGCGAGCAGCCATTCACTGTGAAGGGGCTTTTCCACGAGATTTTGTGTTGTCTCATGATCAAAAGTGGTTGCTGGTTGCCAATCAACATTCCAACAATGTGGTGAGCTTTCGTCGCAATCCTCAAACAGGGGAAATTACTGCAACGGGTTATGACTGTGAGATAGGCTCTCCAGTGTGTATTGTCGAACAACCTTTGTAACGATTAACGCTGAAACAACAGGGAATAGAAAAGCCTAGCGGGCGGCTAGGCTTTCAGGATAAAAACAGTTAACGCCAATCTTCAACGCGCAGTTAGACGTAAATTTTGCCTTTCATATACAACACACCATCACCAGATACATTGACGCAATCCTCCTTGACTTCGCAGTACAGAACGCCACCTCGCGCTGATGCTTGATACGCCACTAAAGATGCTTTGCCGAGCTCTCGCGCCCAATATGGTGCTAAGCCTGCGTGGATTGATCCTGTGACAGGGTCTTCATCTCCGCCGTTCGCTGGCCAAAAGTAGCGAGATACAAAGTCGTATTGACTGCCTTTTGATGTGACGACGACATCGTAAGGGGCGAGTTGTTTCAGTTGGTCGGAGCGATATTGAACATCAAAAACGGTTTGCTCATCTTCCACGATGACGAAGTAAGCTTGTGGGCTAAGCAGTACGTGTGTTATTTCGCAGTTTAATCCCTCAATCAATTGCGTAGGAATGGCGTTGACGGGGTGTGGCGCTCTTGTCGGAAATGTCATTTCAATCTTGCCAAGTGCGTTCTTAATTACGGTTAAGGTGCCCACTTTTAATGTGTGAAACTCAATACTTCCTGTAACGCCGAGTTGATCGAACAACACCATAGAAGCGGCGAGCGTTGCGTGTCCACAAAAGTCGATTTCTGTAAGTGGTGAAAACCAGCGTATTTCATATTGATTCGTTCCAATCGTTTTAACAAACGCGGTTTCAGAGAGGTTGTTTTCCGCTGCAATGTTTTGCATCAGCTCTGGTTCTAACCACTCTTGCAAGGGTACGACTGCTGCTGAGTTGCCTTTAAATTGCGTGTCTGTAAATGCGTCAACGACGTAGATATCCAGTTCCATTCTGTCTTCCTTGTTTTCTGAGCAATTAGTTAGCATAAACCAGATGCAACTCAGAGAATAAGAAATTTATGCTTGAGTCTTAAAGTGTCAAAATAGACGATTATTTTATATTTTGTGATACTTATTGATGTGTCTTGGCCTGTGTTGATGAATAGACTTGATTTGAACTCATTGAAAGGAAGAAACACATGAAAGCGATTCACAAGTCTGTTTTGGCCCTTAGCGTTTTGGTTATCGGCTCTGCCCATGCTTTTGAACTAAAGAGCAAAGATATTCAAGAAGGTCATCCAATGGCGAAGACATTTGAATATTCAGGTTGGGGATGTGATGGTGCGAACCAGTCTCCACAACTGATGTGGAAAGACGTTCCAAAGGGTACGAAAAGTTTTGCGATTACCGCGTACGATCCTGATGCACCAACAGGCAGTGGTTTTTGGCATTGGATAGTGTTTGATATTCCAGCCTCAGTTAACGAATTGCCTCGTGGCGTTGATATCAGCAAGCTCGGCGGTAAGGAGTCTCGTATCGATTACGGTACTACTGGTTTTGGCGGCGCATGTCCTCCAGAAAAAGATGGTATGCACCGCTACCAGTTTACCGTTTGGGCCTTGCCAAGTGACAAGTTGAACTTGGATAAGAACACGCCAGCGGCGGTTGTGGGATTCACGTTGAATAGTGTCGCATTGGACAAAGCGAAGTTAACCGCCACTTACACACGATAATTGAATAAGAAAGGGGAGAAGATGAGCCACCAATATCAAGTCACGTTGTTTCGTGCGGAGCAGCAGCAAAAGCTGCGTAACGTTCGGATTCATTCCCCGAGTATTATCCAGATCATTAAAGGGAGTAAGCGTCTATTTTGGAAAGACGAAGCGTTCGATATTCTTCATCCTAATATCATGCTTTGTGAAGCAAACGCTTCGCTGAATTTTGAAAACCTTCCTCAGCAAGGGCGTTTTCTCTCTCGAATGTTCAGTTTTCACTGTGTGCCGAGTGATGACATGCTGGAGCTGAGTATGAGCAATGCGCTTGGCGAACATGTACCTGCGGTGGAGACAGATAAAGCATTGCAAGCGACGCTGAATGCGCTGTTTTCTTTTGAGCAAGAAAGCTTGAGTGAAGCGACGCAACGTTATTGGGTTTTGGGGTTGTATCAGCAGTTAGCGGAAAGGGGATTGTTGCATCGACTTTTTACCAGCTCGAACACCTCTTTTAGCGAAAAACTCAGTCGCTATTTGTCACGCTCTCCGGGCGATGAGCATCCTTTGGAACGGGTAGCTGAGCGTTTTGCTATGAGCCGAGCAACGTTGATACGCAAACTCAAGCAAGAGGGTACTCAGTATCGCGAAGTGCTGGCAGAAGTGCGTTTAAATCACGCACTCTACCTGATGCAAAATGGTGCGTATAACGTAGCGTTGCTCGCGCAGTTGTGTGGCTATCAATCGGAAGGGCGTTTTAGCCAACGCTTTAAAGGCAAGTTTGGTTTAACGCCCAGCGAGTACATCAAAACCGTTGCCAGTTAGTACCTAACATTGCTATTTGGCTCGGTCTCAATGTTTCCCATTTTAGCTTTTGTATTTGGTTTTCATCCGCAGTGCGATGTTAACCAAAGCAATCAGAACCGGAACCTCGATCAACGGGCCAATTACGCCAGCGAATGCTTGATCGGAATTTAGACCAAATACAGCAATGGAAACCGCAATTGCCAACTCAAAGTTGTTACCCGTTGCCGTAAATGCGATGGAGGCATTTTTATCGTAAGGAATGCCCATTCTCTTCCCGATAAAGAAGCTGGCAAAAAACATCAATACGAAGTAGATCGCTAGTGGGACTGCCACGCGGAACACATCCATTGGCAGTTGTAAAATCATCTCTCCTTTGAGGCTGAACATCAGCACGATGGTGGCGAGCAAAGCGATCAAAGTAATGGGTGAAATTCGAGGAATAAACACATCGTTGTACCACTTCTCACCTTTTGCAGCGACTAACCATTTACGACTGAGAAAACCAGCGAGGAACGGAATACCTAAGTAAATCAATACGCTTTCCGCAATGTCTCCCATGGAAATATCAACCACAAAACCTTCATAGCCAAAGAACGGTGGAAGTACTGTGATAAATAGCCAAGCCATAACGCTGTAAGTCAGAATTTGAAATGCGCTATTTAATGCCACCAAGGCCGCGCCATATTCTTTGTTGCCGCCGCCAATATCATTCCACACTAAAACCATAGCGATGCAGCGTGCAAGGCCAATCAAAATAATACCGACCATGTAACCTGGATGATCACCAAGAAAGGTTAAAGCAAGAACGAACATCAGGATTGGGCCGATGATCCAGTTCATAACCAGAGACAGCGTGATGGCTTTTTTATCTCTCGTTACCGTTCCTAATAGACCGTAGTTCACCTTGGCGAGTGGTGGGTACATCATCAAAATCAAACCAATGGCGAGTGGTACGTTCGTACTACCAACGGACATTGCTTCGTTCCATTCTGCTACTTGCGGGTAGGCTGCGCCTATCCCCACGCCGATGGCCATTGCGACAAAGATCCAAACCGTTAAGTAGCGGTCAAGAAAGCTCATTTTTTCGCTGGCACTATTGAAAACTTCAGTCGTCATAGTGGTCTCTATTCGTTTATCGTCGAAAGACGATGTATAAGGTTATAGTTTATCTTTGCGCGCATGGAAAGCGCGCAACGTGTCTTAGCTAAATAAACCGGAAAATTGAGCGTTAAATGCGTTCAGTTTTTCACGTTGAATGCGGTAACAAACCTTTGGCGGGTTAGGTTCTGCACTGATAAACCCTGCCTGTTTTAGAATACGTAAGTGTTCTGATACGGTCGATTGCGCTAAACCTAACTCAGAGACTAAATCGCTATTTAAGCAGCCGCCCATGGTGTCTAAAGTGTGAAGAATATGCAGAATGCGTAAGCGAGCAGGATGAGACAGCGCTTTTGCTTGAGCTGCGAGTGCTTGCTCTTTATCCAGTTGTTTTTGCGTGGCTTCAAAAGCAATTTCGCATGTTTCGCTGCATTTGTTGCTCATGAGCAGACCTTTATAGTTAATCGTCGAATTACGATTAAGTGTACGTGTGCTTTTTCTAAGGCGCAACTGTTGGCAGTAAAAAAGCAGAACTTAAAGATACGACGAATTGGGGGTGTGGTATCAGGAGCTAAGTTCTGCTTGGGGGTTAGGTTATGAGCAATTCTCTATATTTCCTGCTCGCCAAATCAGTATGGTGAAAAAAGGGGAGGCAAAAAAGAGAGTAGATTTCTTCGCTTTATTCCTGATAAGACCGAATTGGTGGGGTTTTCCTACAATATAGGCACGAAATGTTAGTAAAAGGGGAACAAAGTGTTTGGAAGTTTTCTTATTTTATTGCCGCCAAGTTCAGTAAAATACGCCTATTGAATGGCCTCCTAAAGTTAAGGTGCGTGCGGTGTCTGATCTCAACTTATTTCGTTATTACCAACGCTTGCTTTCGTTTAATGTTGGTGATGAAACGAAAACTACATTGCAAGAAATCGCCGATTTATTGTTTACCTCTCCTCGGCATGCGCGCAGCCTGTTGTCGCAAATGCAGGATAAAATGTGGTTGAGTTGGTATCCGAAAGCAGGAAGAAATCAGCGTTCGACCCTCGTACTCAATATCGAGTTAGAGGCTTTAAAAGAAAGCTTAGCTCTCGCGCGTATTAAGCGAGGTAAGTATGAGAAAGCGCTCGCGATATTAGATGAGGATGAAGTTGCGTTTGGACGTTTATTGAAAACAACGTCAGGCGCATCGGTTCAAGAAGGTCAGCTCAACATTCAACTGACCTACAAACGTATGTTCGAGCGTGTGGTTCCGCATCAACTGCAGCGAAGTAGTGAACGTTTTTTGCTTCGCCAAATTTATTGTTGTTTGGTTTCGAGCGATTACAACGGACAGGTGCAGCCAGAGTTGGCTCATCATTGGCGTTATGATGACAGCTTGTACGAATGGACATTTTATCTTCGTCCGGGTCTGACTTTTCATAATGGCAACCCAATTGATGCTGAAACGGTTGTCAGTTTGTTCGCCAAATTAAGCTCTTTGGAATACTACGAAAAAGAGCTGGCGCATGTTGCCAACATTACGGCACTTAATCCATTGAAGGTTGTTTTTAAGCTTAACCGACCTGACTTGGGTTTTGCTGGACTTATTTCTGGCGTGAAATATGGCATTCAGCCCGTGAGTCAGGTGAACGTTGCGAACAACAAGTTGGTGGTGGGGAGTGGTCCATTTTCCGTCGTTGAGCACAGTGAAAACCGTTTGAAACTGCAAGCGTTTGATGGCTATTACGCGTGTCGAGTATTAACGGATTTGGTGACGATCTGGATCGTCAACGATGAAAAGATGGAGAACCCATCGCTCGCTGCGAATACTCTGCAACCACAGCCAGTCCTTGTTGATGACATGTGCGGTCACTACATGTCTACACCGAACAGTGAAACGTCCCCAGCGAGCAAACGCAGTCGAACGGAAGACGGTTGTTTGTTCGCACTGTTTAACCATCATGCGAAGCACGCTTTGTCTCAGGCCCAGCGCCGATACATCAGTGAATTGATTCAACCTGAACAGCTAGCTGACGTGATGCGTAATGAAAACATTATATTTGGGAGCATACCTGCTTATAACTTATTGCCTAACTGGAAGCCAGTGTTGCGCCCCTTTGGAGAAGCGGTCAAGTTGCCAAAGCTGATCACCATCGCAGGGTACAATTACACGGCACTACGCCGGTGTGCACGAGCGATTTCTTCGCGTCTAAAACATGCGGGCAGCCGAGTCGAGATCGTTATGTACTCCTACCGTGAACTGAGCGAGAAAGCCAAAAACGGTACGCTTGATGAGACTCTGGTTGTCACAAATATTAACTTGGACGATAACCGTCATGCGTCTGCGTTTAGCAACTTCTTTAGCAATGCCGTGCTTTACCACACCTTAGGGGCGCAAAATGCGGCGTGGTTGGATGCTCAAATGGAAAATGTCCGCGCATTCTCACCGCTTGAAGATTATCTGAGCGCGTTAGAGCCGATTGCGTCCACATTGATTAGCGAATATTGGATTGCACCGATGTTTCACCATACTCAGACGCTACGTTTTCAAGGGGTCTTGGAAGATGTCGCACTCACAAACTGGGGATGGCCAGACATACGATCCGTTTGGTCTGCGGACTGATCAAAACCGCCTGAATGGCGGTTTTTTGTGTCTGCAATTTGGTGAAAGCCAGTGACGTTTTTATTTTTTCTAGCCAACAAGTGTGATGCTTATCTACGTTTGAGCGCGAGTGATCAAGAAACAGCCCGAAATGAACTTTGAAATTAATCACGAATTATATCGAGTCAATAGGTCTAATGTGATCTGATTTAAATAATGTAACTTTAAGAATATTTTCGAGAAGGTGATTGTATTCAAAATTCGTCTATTGACTTGTTGCTCAAATAAAATTTGTAGATTTTTTACGTGTGGGATTTTTGAGCTCTGTCCATTTAAACAAATTGACAGGCTTTAAAGTGTGACTCGAAGCGCAAAAGTAGCTCGGTTGCGCGGTTGGGACTCTGTTATTGATAATTAACCCATCAGATGACGAACTGTTGATAGGGTTAAATATGTTGTACGAGTTAATCGACCACGAACTAGTAGATGTAATTAATGATCGCGCTTACCAATGGCAAGATGCGGTTAAAAAGACCACTCAATACCTAGAAAATAAAGGTTACGTCTCCCAGTATTATGCTGATGCAATCATCCGTTCAACGGAAGAAAACGGTCCTTACTATGTGTTATGCCCTGGATTGGCAATGCCTCATGCCCGACCTGAAACTGGTGTTTTAAAAACAGGCTTAGGCATTCATATTTTCCCATCACCTGTTGATTTTGGATCGGATCTCGGTCCGGCCAATATTCTTATTACCTTAGCTGCGAAAGACTCTGATACCCACATTGAGGTGATTCAAGCGTTGAGCGAGATGTTTGTGGATGAAGAGAACATTGCAAAACTGGCACAAGCCTCTTCCAAAGAACAAGTGCTAGACATAATAAAAGCATACTAAAAGGAACATAACGTGAAAGCAAACATGCGAGCCAATGTGCAAGCCTTCGGAGGTCATTTGACCGCCATGGTGCTGCCAAATATCGGAGCCTTTATCGCTTGGGGCTTTATTACTGCACTCTTTATTCCTACGGGCTGGATGCCAAACGAAGCCTTTGGCGAACTCGTGGGGCCAATGATCACTTACTTGCTGCCACTTTTAATTGGTTACACTGGTGGTCAGATTGTTGGTGAAAAACGCGGCGCGGTAGCGGGGGCTATCGGTACGATGGGCGTGATTGTCGGGGCTGACATACCGATGTTTGTTGGCGCAATGATCATGGGCCCACTGAGTGCTTGGGTTGTGGTGCAAGTGGATAAACGTATTCAACACCGCATCCCTTCTGGTTTTGAGATGGTGGTCAACAACTTCTCGTTGGGTATCGTCGGTATGTTGTTGTGTTTGTTCGCCTACGAGATTGTTGGCCCTTCAGTCACCGCAGCAAACTTGTTTGTGAAATCAGGCATCGAAGCGTTGGTTGCGACGGGTTTCCTGCCTCTGTTAGCGATCATTAACGAACCAGCAAAAGTGTTGTTCCTGAACAACGCCATTGACCAAGGTATTTATTACCCACTAGGCCTGCAAGCGGCCGCAGAAACGGGCAAGTCCATTTTCTTTATGGTGGCGTCTAACCCAGGCCCAGGTCTTGGTATGCTGCTGGCTTACGCAAAGTTTGGTCAGGGTTTGTCTAAACGCTCTGCGCCAAGTGCCATCATCATTCACTTCTTTGGTGGCATTCATGAGCTGTACTTCCCATATGTACTCATGAAACCAATCATGATTGTGGCAATGATTGCTGGTGCGGCGACAGGCATCGCAACCTTCAACCTATTTGATGCCGGTTTGGTCGCGGGTCCAAGTCCAGGCTCTATCTTCTCTTACCTTGCTCTTACTCCGAAAGGTAGCTTCATCGCGACCATCGCAGGTGTGACAAGTGCAACGATTGTCTCTTTCTTGGTAGCAAGTGCGATTCTGAAGGTGAGCAAATCAGAAGAAAAAGAAAGCGAGTTTGAGAAGTCAGTTTCTGACATGAAAGAGATGAAAGCGGAAGGCGCAGTTAAGCCAGTTGCAGCTGCTACGACGCAAGAACTAAGCAAACCAATTTCATTCGTCGCATTCGCTTGTGATGCAGGTATGGGCTCTAGTGCAATGGGCGCTTCGACCTTCAAACGCAAGCTAGTACAAGCTGGGATAGAGATTGAAGTGAAGAACTTTGCCATCGAGAAAGTCCCGAGTGAAGCCGACATCGTCGTGACGCACGAGAGCTTAGAAAGCCGCGCAGTCAACGCGACAGGTTTACCAGTCGTAACGATCAAGAACTTCCTCAACGACCCAGCGCTTGACGAGCTGATGGACAAGATTAAGCAACAAGCGGTCGCGACTGAGCAACCAGCCTAACAATGCAGTTTGGGGCGGCAGGTATCGCCCCATTTAGGAGATAAATCATGGTACAAACAACGGCAGCGGTTATCTGTGGTGAGAAAAACGTTCAACTAAGAACTTTTGATTTACCAAACATTTCAGCCGACGAACTTCTGGTTAAAAACATTTCAAACAGCATTTGTCTATCCACTTACAAAGCAGCATTGTTAGGTAGCAAACACAAACGCGTTCCTGAAAACATTGATGAAGTGCCAGTGATGACTGGTCATGAATATGCAGGTGTGATTGTTGAAGTTGGTGAGAACCTAAAAGATCAATACAAAGCAGGCGATTACTTTGTTCTGCAACCTGCCATGGGCTTGCCAACAGGCTACTCGGCGGGCTACAGTTATGAGACATTTGGCGGCAACGCGACGTATTCCATTATTCCTAAAATCGCTATCGACCTAGGCTGCGTGCTGCCTTACCACGGCGATTACTTTGCTGATGCGTCGCTGGCTGAGCCAATGTCTTGCATTATCGGTGCGTACCATGCGAGCTACCACACCACGCAATACGTGTACGAGCACGATATGGGCATCAAAGAGGGCGGAGCATTAGCGCTACTTGCGTGTGCTGGCCCAATGGGCATTGGTGCGATTGACTATGCGATCAACGGCCCTGTAAAGCCAAAACTGATCGTGGTGACGGACATCGACGCCGCGCGTTTAGACCGAGCTGAAAGCCTCATTCCCGTTGCAAAAGCCAAAGAGCAGGGCGTAGAACTGCACTACGTGAACACGGCTCAAATCGACGACCCGGTCACGTATCTCAAAGCACTCAACGGTGGCAATGGTTATGACGATGTAATGGTCTACGCGGCGGTTGCTCAAGTGCTTGAGCAAGCGGATGAGCTACTTGGCAATGATGGTTGCTTGAATTTCTTTGCTGGCCCAACGGATAAGAACTTCAAAGTGCCGTTTAACTTTTACAACGTGCATTACGAATCAACCCATATTGTAGGGACGTCCGGTGGTTCAAAGGGTGACATGGTGGAATCTATAGAGCTTTCCTCACAAGGTAAGATCAATCCATCGTTCATGATCACGCATGTTGGTGGCTTACAAGCTGCACCCCATACGATTTTGAATCAGTTGGATATTCCGGGCGGTAAGAAGTTGATTTACCCGCATATTGACCTGCCATTGACCGCGATTGATGATTTCTTATCGTTGGTAGACCAAGACCCGTTCTTCGCCGAATTAGACGCAATTTTGAACGCTAATAACTATGTGTGGAACGCACATGCAGAAAAAGCGTTACTTGAGTTTTATGACGTGAGCTTAACGGTTTAGTTGCAACGAATTTGTGTGGTAGCCTTTGCGCTGCCACATAATGGAGAGGTCATAATACGTTGTCACGTGAAGATGAATTACTGGAGAAACTGGACGAGTGCGAAAATGCCACTGCGTTTCTTCAGGTTTCTAACAAAATAATTAACCTCAAGTTAAAAGCATTACTTCCGAGCGTGTTCGTCCAAGACGATCTAGTGAAGGAGTATGCTGTGGATCCTCTATTGAAAGAAGATGGTCCGTTGGTGACGACCGATGTGGTATCGAAGCTGATGTTTGCGATGGGCAAAATCTCTTTAGAAACTTACGCCGATATCGGATTGTACGATCAGGTCTTGGAGTATGTGTTTAGCCAACCGGAGAAAGTCGAATTCGCGGATGACGTGATTTACGACTTCATCAAAAACCAAGCGGTACTCTCTTCTCAGCAAGACAGCTTTTATCTTGAGTCGATCAATCAGCTTAAGTTCTCTTCGTTTGAGTCCTTTTCGCAAATGAGATACGAATCTCTCATCAAAACAGTGTTGAAGCTGTCATGTGAAATGTTGATAGAAAGAATCGAAGGGGAGATCAATCAATAAGGGTTCACCATGAAAGTGAATTTAAATGTCAGTGGTTTTGAAACCGAAGCTACCTTTCCTGATGCCGACGTAAAGCGAATCCATCAACCTCTTATCGAAAAATTTACCCGTCTTTATCATGAGAAGCAGGAACGCATTGTGGTGTTCTTGTGTGCCCCTCCGGGCAGCGGTAAGTCAACCCTTGCTGCGTTCTGGGAATATCTCTCTGAACATGATGAAAGCCAAGAGCCTTTACAAGTGCTGCCGTTTGATGGTTTCCACTATCCAAATGAGATCCTCGACAACAATACGATTGAACGAGATGGCGAGCTCGTGCCTCTGCGCAGTATTAAGGGGTCCTATCAAACATTTAATCTGACGGAGCTTATCGACAAGCTCAAACAGCTCAAAATGAAAGATACAAAATGGCCATACTACGACCGCAATTTGCATGATCCAGTCGACGACGCCATTTTGGTAAATCGGAATGTGGTTGTCGTTGAGGGGAATTGGTTACTGCTTAATGAACCGGTGTGGAATGAACTGCATCGTTTGGCCGATTTTACCGTCTTTGTAGATACACAGCCTGAGTTTCTACAAGAGCGTTTAGTCAATCGTAAGATTCGTGGTGGTACTGAGCCAGAAGCTGCATTGGAGTTTTATTTGAACTCAGATGCCGTAAATGTAGATAAGGTTTTAAATCACTCAATTCCAGCGGATCTCACGCTGTTTCTCAATCAAAACGGTTCGTTCGAAATTCGATAATTCGTCCACAATTTAGGAGGTCACCATGGATATCGTCGTTGATAGCCACACCCATACTATTGCCAGTGGACATGCCTATAGCACCATTTTAGAGAACGCATTGGCAGCCAAGAATAAGGGGCTAAAACTTCTTTGTACCACCGATCATGCTCCCGAAATGCCAGGAGCCCCTCACTACTGGCATTTCAATAATCAAAGAATTTTGCCCCGCTTTTTACACGATGTAGGTATTCTCCGTGGTGTCGAAGCCAACACGCTGAATGTGAAAGGGGAGATAGACTTACCACCTTCCTCTGACCAACATCTTGACTGGGTGATTGCGAGTTTCCATGAACCCGTATTCAAGCCCGCAACCGAAGCTGAGCATACTGCCGCTCTGATAAATGCGATTAAAAGCGGCAGGGTGGATGTTCTCGGTCACTTAGGCAACCCAAATTACCCATTCGATATGGAACAGGTGCTGTGCTGTGCTAAAGAGCACAATGTTGCGGTTGAAGTTAACAATACATCTTTGACAGGCAAAAGCCGTAAGGGTAGTGATTCCCGTTGTGATCGCATTGTCGAGCTGGGCAAAGAGATTGGCGTTTACTTCAGTACCGGATCTGATGCGCACTTCTGTGAAGAGATCTCTAAGTTAGATTTGGCGATTGCTTTGCTGGAAAAACACGGTGTGGAAGAAGAGAAGATACTCACTACGTCGACGAGCCGATTCTTGAACTTCTTATTGCTGAGAGGTAAGGCGAGGATTCCAGAGTTTAAGGATTTTTACTAAGTAAAATCCCAAACACATTAAACGAAGTATTTTCTTATACAGCCCTAAAACCCGCCAAGCTGCGGGTTTTATTCGTTTTGGGGAGGCGTAGAACAGACAACGCGACTGTCATATAAAGCGTGAAAAGAGGAATCAATGAAAAAGGGAACGAAGGCCATAATTCGAGAATATTATAGGCCGAGCGGGAATTTTATTGCTCTTAATCAGTCATAAGGTTATGAGCCGCTTTTTGTGTTCCGCTGTTCAATAACGAGCGATAACAGGCGAACAAGTAGGGACTGAGCTTCAGGAGACAGCAAGCGTGCAACGGCCATTAGATCATCTGCTGTTACGTGTTGAACGTCTCTTATATCCAATGCGATGTCGAGATCGGTCAAATGCAGAGAGCGCAGTATGGAGCGATATTGGGAAAGTTTCAGGTCGGATTCTCCACGCTCTATCCGTTGATACGTTTTCACGCTCATCCCTGCGATGTTTGCCATTTGTTCACGGGAGAGGCCACTCGCTTTCCTTCTCGCAATCAGTGCTTCAATAATAGGATCGACCTGCATGTGCTCTCCTGAAAGGACAGTTTTGGCCTAAATAAAGCAAGAAGTGGACCAGTTTAACCATCTCATATTTACCTGTTTTGCAATCAGTATAAGAATAGCTACCTAATAAAAATGTACATATTTTAGTCAGTTATAAACTCAATGGAAAAGTATCAATCATACAAATCAATCGAGACGAAATCCTCAATTCGAAAAATGCAACGCATTTTAGATCAATTATTTAGCGAGCTTGATGAGCAGCATCGTGTCACTAAAGAAAATGTTGTCGCTCTGACTCGACAGTCTCAACAGAGGTTGATGAACTACAAAGAGCTTTATCTTCATAAAGAATCGATAGGTGAGGTAGAGTTGCAGATTGCGTATGAAAATATGAGTGTGACTGAGAAACAGGTCGCGGATATGGGCGTTTCAGCATTAACTTATATCATCGGAGCGTTAGATAAAGCCTATTAATAGAATGGGCAAGCTAGCTTAGATTTAGACAGTTTGGATAACACCAAAAAGAAAGGATGCAAATGCTGGGGAACCACACCCAGCATTCGGACACTCATTTACCTATAGTTTCGAACCGTAAATCAGTGTTTAGAGGTATGTGAACCGAACAGTGTCGGTACGCAGCGAATAATAGCGATATTGTCCGATCTAGGCTACGCCCCTGGAATCTAACACCTGCACTTGAACTGTAAACTAATTTGTACACCTATCCAGAATTGAGCGGTTGAGCACGTTCTTACTCTCATTAGGCGATAAAAGACTGATTAGTGATGAAAATAACGACACATCTTAGGTGAATGAGGAGAGTTGTTAAAATATATCGCTATAAGATTGACCTTTTGCTTTTCAATCGTCCTGCTTATGCCTTACAATCTTTTCGAACCAAATCCATTCATAACGAATGGCGTTGATGAATTAAGATGAACAATTTTGCTTCGAACCCAAAGTTGTGCGCATTTCATCAACGATGACATCGCCCAAAACGACTCTCAAGTGTTCATGTGCAATTGAATTAACCACCTTTTGCTGCATGTTTTCTTAGCCATATAGGGTTCTTGTAACCAAATTTTGGCTGAGTAGAGCGTTTTGTTGGGTGTGCTTTGGATGTAGCACAACCGGCGAGAAATAAACGGATTGAATTTAGAGGTATTAACCGTGAACCTAAAACTTGTCGGCAGCTCCCTGATCGTTGCAGGTACTGCTCTTGGCGCTGGTATGCTTGCTATACCAATGGTGCTTGCTCAATTTGGCCTCCTTTGGGGCACTCTTCTTATGTTATTCATCTGGGCTGGGACGACTTACGCTGCGCTGCTCCTTCTTGAGGCCAGTTGCAAAGTAGGCGGCGGCGTGAGCATGAATGCAATTGCTCGCGAAACGCTAGGTAAAGGTGGCCAGTTGGTAACCAACAGCTTGCTTTACGCCCTGTTAGTTTGTCTATTGATGGCTTATATCATTGGGGCGGGTGATCTCGTACAAAAAGTAACAGCCTCAATTGGGCTGCCAACATCTACGATCGCAAGCCAAGTCGGTTTTACTCTTTTAGTCGGTATCATTGTTTCGGCAGGCACAGGGGTTGTAGATAAGCTTAATCGCGGTTTGTTCCTAGGCATGATCGTGGCGCTGATTCTGACACTTTTTGCGCTTGCACCAAGCGTCTCGTTTGAGGGACTTGATGAAGTCGTGAGTGACGATAAGATGGCGCTAATTAAGACAAGCTCGGTGCTTTTCACCAGTTTCGGTTTTATGGTCGTGATCCCATCGCTCGTAACTTACAACAAAGAAGCGAGCAAAACACAACTGCGTAATATGATTATCGTGGGTTCAACTATTCCGCTTGTTTGTTACCTATTATGGTTGTTAGCAGTTGTCGGTAACCTACCACCTCATGAGCTTGTTCAATACTCCAACGTAACGGAGTTGATCTCGGTATTAGGTCAGCAATACGAGGGTTTGGAGTTTATCCTATCCATGTTCACTGGGTTAGCACTGTTAACATCGTTCTTAGGTGTGGCAATGGCGCTATACGATCAAAATGCAGACCTACTGAAAGCAAGCAAGCCGATGATTTTTGTTACCACGTTTGTGCTACCACTACTAGGTGCTGTATTTGCGCCAGAACACTTCTTGGCTATTCTTAGCTACGCGGGGATTATTCTTGTGTTTCTCGCGGTCTTTGTCCCATTATCAATGACAATGAAAGTGCGTCGAGTGCCAGTAGAAGATGACAGTATTTATGAAGCTGGTGGCGGCGTAATGGGAATGAGCATGATCTTCCTATTCGGCTGTTTCTTGCTGTTTGCCCAAGCAGTATAAAATCACGCTAGCTTATTTAAAAACTGAGCCGCCCGTTGTATAACGGGCGGCTTTTTTGTGTTTATAACCCAAACACAGAGGACTTAAAAAGTTATCAATATCAGTGATGCTTAACCTTTCTCTGATAATCACGATAAGCTTTGACCTTGTAGTAAAACTCCTTGGCGAAAGACTGACATGTGCAGTGATTCACCTACCTATTATGTTGCTATTGATATTAATAAGAGGCTCTGTTGTGTCAAAGCAATTATCTTTTGCCATGGTTGGCGTTATATTGTCTTTAGGTGTGTTTAGTACAGAAGTGATGGCTGACCCGAAACATAGGCATGGTCATCGATATGATCACCATCATGAGCATCACCATCATCATAAACGCAAGCACAAGCACAAGCATAAACATAAGCATAAGTATAAACATCGTGACGTTATTTATGTGGAGTCTCGACGACCAAGACGCAGTTACTACTACCACGACCGAATTCCTCGTAATAGTACCTACATAAAGATTGGAGATTTCACCTATTTAAAAGTGGATGATCGTTATTATCGTCGCTCCAATGACCGCTATATCCATGTTGAATTCAACTAGAGTGGGAAAGGCAGTATAGCAAGCGTGATAACAGTTTTGAGCCGAGTGGCAACAACACTAAAAACTAGGTGTTCTAAGTCTAGATACCACTGCGATAGAGGGCTAAAAACAAAAACAGCGAGCATTGGCTCGCTGTTTTTGTTTAGGTGGAGACTAGACTGTAAATCGGTTTAATATTTGATCTTGTTTATGCACATCTTCTTGCTGTGCCTGCATAGCATCGTTAGTTCGATTTGCAGATTCGGCGACTTGAGTCGATAGGTCTTTAATATTCACCGTATTGTTGTTGATCTCTTCCGCAACTAAGCTTTGCTCTTCCGCCGCTGAGGCGATTTGTAAGTTCATATCAGAAATACGCTGAATCGCATCACGAATACGTTGTAGCGCGTTGTTTGCCAAGTCTGCTTTTTCTACGGCTTCTACAGCGCTACCCTTGCTTTGATGCATAGCATTTGCCACAGATGATGCGCCAGATTGCAGCTGCTCAATCATAGTACGAATTTCTGTTGTTGATTCTTGAGTTCGTTGCGCCAGTGTACGAACTTCATCAGCAACGACGGCGAAGCCTCGGCCAGATTCTCCCGCACGTGCAGCCTCAATTGCGGCATTCAACGCGAGTAAGTTCGTTTGGTCCGCAATATCGTTGATGACTTTTAGAATCGTTTCGATGTTGGCGGTTGCAGATTCAAGCACTTGCACTTCTTCGACAGCAAGGTCAATGCTATCGGAAAGCATGTTGATCGTTTGTGTCGATTCACCGACCACAGAAGAGCCCTCAACCGTTGCTTGATCAGCTTCTTTGGCTGCACTTGCTGCGCCTTGCGCATTATTGGCAACTTCAGTCGCGGTAACAGACATTTCGTGCATCGCGGTGGCTAATTGTTCTAGCTCTTGTAGCTGAGTTTGAATAGCACCAGCCGAATCTTTTGCACCCTCAGCGGTGATTTGAGTGCCATTCAAAATTTGATCAGAAATACTCTTCGACTCAATAATTTGCTGTTGCAAGTTTTCCATGAACGTATTGAAGTTTGTAGCAAGCTCTGAGAATTCTTGGTCAGTATCAGTTTCAAGGCGCTGTGTAAGATCGCCTTTCCCAGACGCAACACCTTTAATCGCGTTGTTTAATGTGTCTAGCGGACGCATGAGTGTGCGAATGAGCAGAGTCAGTGCAATAACAGAAGCAATCACGGCAATGATTGAATAAATAATAGCGCTGTTGCGAAGCTCTCCTACGGCAGAGTAGGCGATAGCTTCATCAATAACTGAACCCACGTACCAGTTCTCGCCCGGGATGTGAGTCAAGTTAATCATATAACGATCGCCATCGATCTCAATGTGTTGCGTTGATTGTGTAAGATCGACCTGTGGTAGGTAGCTACCAACTTTTTCACCGTTGTATTTGCTTTGAGGGTGAGCAATGGTTGTTCCATCAGCGGTGACCAAAAATAAGTAACCAGCGTCAAACAGATTCACTTGGTTGACGAGGTCTGAAAGGGTAGTGAGCTCGAGGTCATAAAACATACCAGCTAAGAACTGGCCGTTTTCTTTTACTGGTGTACCAACAGAGATGATGACGTTTTTTGAAGACGCATCGACGTATGGGTCTGTTACGACCAAATCGCCTTTGTTTTTAGCTGCGATGAACCAAGGACGTTGACGCGGATCGTAGTCTGGTCCTGCTTCCCAGCCGTCGTCATTTTCAATCACGAAGCCATTGCTTTCATAACCAAAGCCAATCGCAAGAAAGCTGGCTTTTGGTGTTGGTCGCTCAAGAATGTTCTGAACGTAGTTGTGTGAACTTGGATTAAGTTCGATAACTTCAGTAATAGAACGAGCGAGATCCTTTTTAGCATTCATTTCTGATTGCACGGTATTTCCAACACTGGTCAATATCTCGTTCACACTCGAGTCAATGTGCTCCTGCGTTTGGGAGCGGATCGTCATAACTTGTTGCGTCGACAGTAGTGACACGGTAATTAGCAGCAAAAATGACGAGGCTGTGACAACCTTATGTCTAAATTTCATGAGCTTTCCTCTGATTCTCCCGGTTGGCTTCACTATGCTTTCACCTCTTTTTGAACGGGCGAATTCGGCATCAAGAGAAACCTATTGTGTTTGGTTATCTTTTTTATCGACATCTTTGTCAAAAACATGAGTCTATTTGTTGTCTTTTTTAACCAAATTTAAACAAAACGGTAAGTTACGACAAAAACCGTGAGTTTGATCAGATTTGTGCGCTCTGTTAATGAAAGCGTCATAATGAAAAGAATTGCGTAAAGCATAGTGATTCAGGTTGGCGTTATTGGTGAGATGAGAGCGACTTAACTGTCGTAAAAGGGGGCGTGATTGGAGCTGTTCGTTTTAAGTTATGAGCGTTTGCTAATTAAGTGATCTGAATAGAGCTGTAGATAGAGTTTTAGACATAAAAAAGGCCCCGACAATGCGGAGCCTTTGTTGATTGATGCTTTGATTTTAGAAAATCAGATGAGCAACACCAGCAATCACAGGTAATGTGATTAGCGTACGCAGAATGAAAATAACGAACAGTTCTACAATGTTTACTGGAATTTTGCTGCCTAGTAGTAGGGCGCCAACTTCTGACATGTAGATAAGCTGAGTTACTGACATTGCTGCAATAACAAAACGTGTCATTTCATTATCAATTGATGCCGCTAAAATTGCCGGGATAAACATATCCGCAAAGCCAACAACAATAGTCTGTGATGCGGCGACAGCTTCTGGGATTTGCAGTAGCTCTAGGTATGGAATGAATGGCTGACCTAGAATTTCAAATACAGGAGTGTACTCTGCAATCACTAATGCCACGGTACCCAGACCCATAACCACAGGCAGTACACCAAACACCATGTCGATTGCGTTATGTACGCCCTCTTTAAATACCGACTGAACAGATGTTACCTGACCCGCGCGCTTAAGTGCTAGATCCATACCCCATGAGAATGTGGTGTGGCCTTCTGGTACGGCGTCAGCATCTTTATCTGGGTTGCTGCCATCAATGTAGCGATCTTTCTTCAGGCTTAGCGGCGGTAAGCGAGGAATGATAACCGCAGCGACAATACCTGCTAAACAGATTGCGCCGTAGAAAGGTAGGAACAGATGCTCTAACTGTACCTGAGCGATAACCACTAAGCTAAACGTGATCGATACTGCTGAGAACGTTGTCCCGACAACAGCGGCTTCACGCTGAGTATAGAATTTATTTTCGTACTGTTTGCTGGTTAGCAAGATACCAACACTGCCGTCGCCTAACCAAGACGCCATACAGTCAATTGCACTACGGCCAGGCAGGTTGAATACCGGGCGCATGATTTTACTCAGTAATGCGCCAAACAGCTCAAGAAGACCAAAGTTCAGAAGAAGCGGAAGGAGTAGGCCCGCAAAAATGAACACCGCAAACAAAGTTGGTAGAAGACCGGTAAGAACAAGGCCACCTGTGTTTTCTTCCCAAATCGCTTTTGGACCCACTTGGAAGAATGTCATTAATACGGCTGCACCGCCGATTAAGCGAACAACAAGCCAAAGTGGCGATGGATTGAAAAGACCGTTTAAAAATCCATTACGTAAAATCGCTGCAGGCTTGAAAATTTTGCAAAGAACAGAAGCGACTGCCATGAAAGCGATGATACTGGTGACGATAGCGATCAAGGTATCGCCTAATACTGCCGGGATGACTTTTGCCATAACCGCAACAGGGATAGTTAGGCCGCCATCGTATGAGATCGGAGCCATAAAGAGTAGAAGACCGATTAGGGAAGGGATGAAAAACATCCAAAAGTTGCCCTTAGGAGCTTCAGTAGCATTAGTGGTGTTATGCATAGTTGTCTCGTGTTACTACTAGTCAATACTTGCCATTTCCATGACATAAATATTCACTAAACATCCGTATTTAATCACAGTTTTGCGGAGGGTACCCGCAAACTGCATCCATTGCAATACTATTCATTAAATACATCTAGTTATTCAGCCGATTTGTCGGGTAATTGGTCAAATAACGTATAAGTGTATACGAATATGTTGCTTGTGTTAGAAAATTGTAGCACGGAGCGCGGGCAGCGCAGAGAATTATGGGGCGCATTGTGACTGGAATAATAAAACGGTAAACAAATGTGACTTTGATCTAACTAACTTTTTGCCGGGAGCCCTGTTAGCCCTAGCTGTTATAAGGTTTTTTAGCTGCGTTACAACACGATAAAACGTTTATTATGATGTGCAGTGGTGAGAGAGTTGATCTACAACCGATTGAAGCATTCGGCCTCAATCGGTTCGAGATTTTATGCTTTTTGTTGGCGACTAAGCATGTAAAGGTAACTCCAGTAGATCAGAGCCGTAGCGAAAGCCAATATTGCAGGGAAAACGAGCGTATATAATCCATACACCACGAAAAGTGCGGCTCCTGCGACACCGCCAAGCAAGAATCCGAAGAAAATGAATAGGAATAGCTTTGCTTTACGTCGATCAAATTGACGACCTCTTAAGCTTTCTCCAATCATAATCCCCAGATCGGTGATGATTCCAGTCATATGTGTGGTTCTGACTACTGCGCCGCTGAATGTAGTGATCATTGCGTTTTGTAATCCACATGCTGCTGACGCTAGATATTGGCCGTACAAATCCCCTTGGACCAAAAAGCCCAAACTGAGTAGGAGCAAGCTCCCTTCTATGCACAGTGCAACACCATATCTTCGCCCTAGTTTTAACGCACTGCTCTCAATAAAAAAGCCGCTAAAGGCAGCACCGATCAAAAAGCTAAATACGATGAAGAGCAGGTGAATAGAGCTATCCACACCTGTTAGCAAGCTGTTCCCTAGCTGAGTTACGGTTCCCGAAAGATGTGTTATCGCTTGATGTTGAAAGCCGAGAAGACCAACGGCATTGACGCAGCCCGCGAGAAGGGCAAGTAGAAACGCGCCATATTCCACCCAACGAGGAAGTCTGGAAATCACAATAAAACCCCACCAAATGTTAGGAGCCGATTATAACGCTCACACCGCGTTA
Organism: Vibrio sp. A1-1; assembly: GCF_021728175.1. NCBI lineage: Bacteria > Pseudomonadati > Pseudomonadota > Gammaproteobacteria > Vibrionales > Vibrionaceae > Vibrio > Vibrio sp. A1-1. Next base: position 58,497 of record NZ_JAKKCL010000007.1, on the reverse strand, counting down.
CGAAACCCCTTACAGTAAAACTCGGTTGATCATTCTCAAAAAAATCTCATTTATAGAGCTTTTGCGTTGACCGTGATAACGACATAGAGGGGGATTTCCCCTACCTGATGTGTTCCATTGTACATTCGAAACTCACCCATCCATGTTTCCTCTGCTCATAGATGGAAACCGTTGGTTGGTGGAACTCTTTATCAGTAAAAAGACCGACGGGAATGATCATGATTTCAGGAAATGTAGAGACCAATAAGCGCATTGTCGTGCCGCAAGAAGGGCAAAACTCATACTGAACCTCGCTGCCATCATCCCCCATTCGGGTATAGCAGGTGACTTCACCGTTTAAGGTTACGTGCTCTTTATCAAAGCGAGCCTGTACCCCAAACACACTGCCTGTCCGCTTTTGGCATTCAAAACAATGGCAGACAGATGTACGGATGGGTTCTCCCTTACAACGGAGCTCAACTAAACCGCAAGCGCATTCGCATGTATGAATGGTTGTTGTCATCGTGATTACCTATTCTTCCCAATACACCAATGAATTTGGAACACTGAGAGCAGTGTCAGTGGCAAGTTATGAACTCTGGGCTTGAAAATCATTTGGATACAGTCAGTTTAGTTTAATTTTGAAACACTTGAAGGGATGAAATCATTTGAGTATACAATGCTATACTCGCTTTTTCATTTATCCCTTTAAACAAGGAAGTCTTCATGGCTCACAAAAGAATCCTGCCGATACCACTTATTCTTCTTATTCCGATCGTATTATTGGTCGTGGTTGTGATCGCGGGTGTTTATCGCTTTAGTTTGTCTGATGAAGAGATCATGGCTAAGTTCCCTCAAACGGAAGCAGAAACCAATGTTATTGTGCAAGAGACGCTGGGAATTACTTCACGCAACCCATGGACGATTCAAGTACCAGAGCAGGGAGCGGTCACTTTTCTTGATGAGTGGGATAAAGAAAACGGCTATTTGATAGGCGATTATGATGCAGGTGCGACAAAAGGTCAGGTACTTGTTCCAACTGCGTTTATTAGTCAGCGTGAGATTGAGAGTGTTTCATGGATTGCTACACCGATGATTGTAACGACACAAGGTAGCGGTTCGTTTAACTATGTTGGCTTGTTTAAGTTTGACCCCGTGCCGAGCCGAGTTATCCTTTTAGACAGTATTTTTGTCGGTGACCGCGTTAAATTTACCCAAATTACATGGGAAAGTGATGCCATTATCGCGCTTTCATATTTAGCGCATGGTGACGATCAAACAATGGCAGATACGCCAAATCAATTAAATTCATCCACATTAAAGCGTGTAGGGAATAACTTACATATGCAACAGTGATGAATTTTTTTTGAGTTCTGTAAAAATTCAGTGTTTTCTGCGCTAGATCTCGAAATTTCATAGTGATTTCTTATACGGGAATGCATAAGCTATGAGCCTTGTTTGAAAGGAGATAGTAATTCCCGTGTCTACAAATGAAATTACAAGACGGTTGCCGAATCTGACAAGTCGTAGAGCGCTGCTGTTATACTCCTTGCCAGTTTTAGTTGCGATTGGTGTTTCTCACTCTCTCAAAGAGTCATCTTTAACCAAAACCATCGCATTGAACCTGCCTGAATCTCAGGTCGTTGAAAAAATTCTTGATGCGACAACTGCCGAAGTTGTCACTCCCCCGAACTTCGAATATCAAATCCAAGCAGGTGACAACCTAAGCACTATTTTTAGCCAGCTCGGTTTCGGTTACAGCTCGTTAATGAAAGTAATGGAAACGGATTTGAACTACCTTGCACTTGATACACTAAAGCCGGGCAACACGCTCCGCTTTTGGCGTGATGATGCGACAGGCGAGTTAGAGAAAATGGAACTGCAATTTTCTATTGCAGATAAAGTGGTCTACCAACTAAATAGTGATGGTAGCTATGACTTTACCGATATCTCGATTCCTGGCGTGTGGAGCCAAGAACCATTGGTTGGTGTTATTCAAGGCAGTTTCTCTTCTTCTGCAAGTCGACTAGGTCTAACGTCGGCAGAAGTGAGTCAAGTTGTGAGCTTACTCAAAGAGCAACTCAACTTTGGGCGTGATCTTCGTGCAGGTGATCGATTTGAAGTCGTTCGTCGTTCGCAAAGCATCAATGGTGTGCCAACGGGCAAGAACGAAATTGAGGCGATTAAGATCTACAATCGCGGACGTGAAATCACGGCTTACCTTCATACCGATGGTCAATTCTACAATGCCAAAGGCGAAAGCTTGCAGCGCGCATTCCAGCGTTATCCTGTAAGTAGCCGTTGGCGTATCAGTTCTGGCTTCAATCCCAATCGTTTACATCCAGTAACGGGGCGTGTCGCACCGCACAACGGTACTGACTTTGCCGTGCCAACCGGTACACCAGTCGTTTCTACTGGTGACGGTACAGTGATCATGACTCGTAAACACCCTTATGCGGGTAACTACGTGGTTGTTGAGCATGGCAGCAAATACAAAACCCGTTACTTACACCTAAGTAAGATTCTGGTGAAGAAAGGGCAAAAGGTTTCTCGAGGCCAGCGTATCGGTCTTTCAGGTAAAACAGGTCGAGTGACAGGGCCACACCTTCACTATGAATTGATTGAATACGGCCGTCCAGTTAACGCCATGCGAGCAAACATCCCAATGGCGAGCTCTGTTCCTAAGAAAGAGATGGCAACCTTTGTCGCGAACAGAGATGAAATGGATAAGCTATTACGCGATAAAGAGAAAGCAGTGCTGTAACAAAGTACTTCGCTCAAAAAATAAAAAGAGACTAAGTATAGCTTGGTCTCTTTTACTTTGTGCATTAACTAGATTTACATTCCATGACCGTCGCTTGTTTAGAGCTCTTAGGCGCTCCGCACTTCACGTTCATTTATCAGGTGTACGATTTCATCAACACTGTGTGGGCGAGAGTAGAAATAGCCTTGAATGTAGTGGCAGCCCATTTCAATTAACTTTTGTAGTGCTCTATCGTCTTCTACGCCTTCGGCAATCAAATCCACATCAAGCAGTTCTGCTAATTGCGCTATCAAAAACACCACTTGTTCAGAGGTTGTATTTGAGAGCATGTTTTGAACGAAGGTTGCATCGATTTTAATGCTATCAATCGGATAATTGTGTATATAGTTCAAGCTGGAGTATCCCGTACCAAAATCATCCAACGCGACTTTAAAACCTAAGTACCGCAATGAGTTAAGTACCATCTGTTCACGGCCACTTTGCGAGAGTAAAACGGTCTCGGTGAGCTCTATAACAAAGTCTTTTGCTTCATGCTGATACTTTTCAACCATGTTAGTTAGGTGGTTAATATAGCGGTTAGAGTCGACCAGCTCATAGGCAGAGCAATTGATAGAGAGTTTGACTTTGTATCCTAAGTTGGCTTCTAGCTCTTGTTTCGCGATACATGCGAGTTCAATAATACGTTCACCCAACTCGATAATCAGGCCTGATTGTTCGGCAGCTTCAATGAATTCCGCAGGGGAGATGTTTCCGTAAACATTGCTGTTCCAGCGGGCTAGGATTTCAAAGTAATTCCAGCGATCGCTTGTGATATCTACGATTGGCTGAACAACGACATACAACTCTTCGCTATCATGTATGTTAGCGCTTAGTTGAATGCGCATAGCTTCAATAAGCTGCGTTCTACGGTGATAAAGGGCGCTAAGGTGTGTGTCGTAATGCTGAATTCGTGTATCGCGATGTTTTTTACAGTCTTTGAGAGCGAGACTGGCATTCAAAATTAGCTCATCGCTGTTCAACATATGTACTGGTGCGCGCGCGATACCAATACTAACAGTGAAAGAAATTCGGTTAGATTTGTCGCTGTAGCCGCTTTCAATTTTGTCGAGTACTTCCTGACACACGGCGACAGGATCTTCGTCGTAAGTAATGAAGGCGAATTCATCTCCTGCTACACGAAAAGCGTTGTTTGGCGATGACAAGCTCTGTTGAATGGCGTTTGCCGTAAACTTAATAATTTGGTCGCCGATGTAGTTTCCGTTGATATCATTGATCGATTTAAAGTTATCGATGTCTAGATAAGCCAAACTGAATGGACGAGTGGCCTGTTGCGTCAATGTCTCCAAGGTATCAGCTAAGCAGCTACGGTTGAGCAGTCCAGTTAGGTTATCATGCGATACTTCATAGCTAAGCTGATTAAGAAGCTTATCTGAACGTTCACTGACCCACTTTTCACGTAAGCTGTGAATAATGACATTGGCATAAAAGCGGTGGAAGTCGAGGATATCTTGCGCTTCCTTAGCGTGGATGCTTCGGGTAAAGGTGGACAATAAAATTCCCAGAACCTCGCCATTTTGTGTCTTTAATGGCAGACCAATGTAAGCTTGAATACCATCCTCTTGAAACATCTGATCTTCAGGAAAGCGTTTGTAAACTTGGTCCTGATAGAAAATATGTTCGCCAATGTCTTTTGCCACTTTTTCACAGGGGGTGCCTGAAAGGTGGTAGCTTAGATTGTCTGTAATTTTTCCATTGCTAGCGAAGGAGATGGTATGAGCCGAATGTTGAAGATGCGCAACTTCTACAACGCAAGTGCAATGGCTCTGCAATTGTTGATGAATATCTAACGTGACTCGGTTTAGCTGAGCCGTGCCGTTTAGCTTCAATATTTCATCAATTTTGTGGAAACTGATTTGTACCTGACCCATTGAGCATTTCACCTAGCGTTGTGATTACCATATCGTGTGAGACACGAAGAATTATTATTTGATATGCATCAAATAAACTATCGGTTACTAAGGCGAATTTTTCAAATTTTGTGAACGAACAAATCATTATTTTCATGTTTTTATGCTTGAACCTTTTAAAGGTATAGCGATAAAAACGCTAAGCTAGGCGCGCTTCTCCTCTTCTAATCGCGATTTGAGATAATCGAGGAACAGCTTAGTTCGGGTATGCTGATAATCCAGCTTTGGATAGTAGGCATATACAGTGGCTTTATCCGCTGTGATATCGGGCAAGATAGGCACTAAAGCTCCGGATTTGAGATCATCTTTGATCATGACGTTATTCGTCATCAGAATACCCATGCCTCTTTTGGCACCATGAAACAGCGCTTCTGGGTTGGTCGTGGCAAAGTTACCGGACAAGCTGATACGTTTGCCTCGATTGGTTTTGATTTCTCGTGAGGGCTTTTCACCCCAAATCAGGACATTATGCTCTGTCAGATCCTCAACGCATTGTGGGGTGCCATATTTTTTTAGGTAACTAGGCGCGGCGTAAAACTGGGCTTTATGTTCGAAAAGTGCGGTGGCTTTGAAACTTAGCGAATTAAGTTGCTCTAATTCCCGGCTAATAAACAGGTCTAAGCTTAGCTCTGGCAATTGGCCCGGTAGCGTTGTCGTTAATTGAAGCGTAATGTCTGGATATTTCTCAAGAAAATCATCTAGGTAATGCACCAAAAACTTAGAACCAACCGCCAGTGTCGCGCCAATTTTCAATAACCCCGCTGGTGATTGATTGACTGAGCGAGTTTCATCTAATACTGATTGCCATGAATCCAACTGATTTTTTGCTCGTTGATAAAACAGCGCACCAGCTTCGGTTTGGCTAATAGAGCGGGTCGTGCGTTTGAGTAGCTGAACGCCAATTTTATCTTCTAGCCATTGAACTCGTTTACTGATAGCTGAGCTGGTGGTATTGAGTTTCCGCGCTGCAGCATTAAAGCTACCTTCTTCGACCACACGAATATAACTCTTCACGCTTTGAATCCAGTCCATTGTGTCTCCTTGGGAATTAATTCCTTTCCAACTTAGCTGATTATCATCTTTGAGTATCAAATATACACTGTTTGCCATCAATCTGTCACAAAGTAGGAGGAACGTTTGCGTAAAACACCATTGTTATTAGCGATGATGATCATTGCCACAGGCCAAGTTGGCGTTAGTATTTATCTTCCTTCTTTACCATTGATTGGTCATGACTTGAATTTGCCGCAACATTCGATTCAGAATCTCGTCACACTATTTCTCGTTGGTTTCGGTATCTCTCAGCTTTTTTATGGCCCATTGTCTGATGCGATTGGTCGTCGACCAGTATTTATTCTGGGCCAAAGTGTGTACCTAGTTGGTACGGTTATTTGTATCGCCTTTTCGGACAACATTATTGCTCTTGAAGCGGGGCGGTTACTTCAAGGTTTGGGAGCGGGCAGTGCCTCGGTGCTTGGTCGCTCCGTATTGCGTGACAGTTATGACGGTATGCAATTAACCAAAGCGCTATCTTATATTTCAGTCACGGCATCTGTGATGCCAATTATTGCTCCGCTGTTTGGTGGTTGGATTGCTTTTCACCTGAGCTGGCATGCTGTCTTTGTGTTTGTGCTGATTTACTTAATGGCAATTTTTACGCTTGGTTTATTGGTGCTGCCAGAAACGCTGCCTTACCCGAAGCGAAAATTTAAAGTAGGCCAGGTGAGTGCAAATTATTTGCGCCTGTTAACGAATACTCAAGTGATTGGTAGTGCGAGCTACAACTGGCTTAGTTATTTGTCGGCTCTGGTAACGCTTTCCTTGTATCCATTTTTAATGCAACAAGAGTTAGGCTTAACGGCGGCAGATTACGGTTCTTTGATGATCATACCGTCAGTTGGTTTGCTGACGGGCAGCTTGGTGCTTAATTTGATCAACGCTCGTTACAAAGCTCAGCAAATCTTGCTGATGAGTTTCGCGATTGTTGCTATTGCTGGCTTCATATTGTTGGTTACACCCTTCAGTGTATTTTCATTACTAGTGGCATTTACGTGTTTAAGTTTTGCCCAAGGCATGTCGTTTCCGGTATCAATTAGTTTGTTGCTGTCGCCACATAAGCAACAGGCCGGAGCGGTTTCTGCGCTATCTGGATCAATTCAAATGTGTTTAGCCGGGTTGTTTGGCGGATACTTGGTAGATTCTTGGGTCACGAATCAAAACCAGCTTGGGGTGTTTTATTTGTTTATTGCGTTACTTTCTTGCTTTGTTCTCGTACTAAGCCAATTTCGTAAAGTGCCAGAAGGGACGATTCAAGCAGAAACTTCCACCTGAATATACTTGCAACGAAAGAGGCAGCTTTCTAAAATGCGCTGCTAAATTAAGTCAGGATCATTGTGTATATTGAATGACTCAGTTTGAGAGGAAGAGGGCAATGCCTGATGCTCCTCTCAGCTTGGGGATACCTTTCTGCCCAAATGACTATCCGATCTCTAATCGTTAGGTGAAAGAATGCAACAAAACGAATTTGAAACACTGGTAAAAGAAATTACTCAGCAAGAAAGCATGCCAAAGGCACTCGAAGTCTTGAAGGCGTGTGAGGAAGAAGAAGTTGCACAAGCGGCACAATCCCTAACGGGTCAGTTTGGTCTTGCAGAAGTTGATGGCGAGAAACGTATTTACCATATTACCACTCAAGAAGACGAGTCCGGAGAAGAGCAAGAATACGTGGAGCACGTCATGAATGAAGGCGATCACTTGATCAAATTTGCTGCGTGGTTCTTTGAAACATTCTTTGAAATCAAACAGAAAGATACGTACGTCGCAGCGGGTAAAACATACCAGCAACCTAAGCGATAGGCGCCCGTTTCGAAAAAGTAATCAGAACAAACCTGAAAGTTAATTACAAAATAAATGTGACGCCAGTCTTGTTTTTATCTAATTGTGGTGTAAAATTACAACATAGTTAAGTCAATACATTCAGGAGAAGGTCATGGGTAACGAACTTGGTGGTGCTTATATTGGCCAGATGATTGCAAAAGACGCGATGCACAAAGCGCTTTACGGTAAAGCGAAGAAGAAAAAAGCTTCTGTTTTTGCTCGTGTTATGAAAAAACTGGCGAAATAATTTAAAAAGCCCTGATTGAAGAATCAGGGCTTTTTGCTTTTATCTGTCTTGTTTTTAGTGGCAGCCTACATATTGAACAACATTGGTAAACCACTACTCAAAGACGGATGGCATTTGAATCAAACGCTAAGCGGATTGGCTTGGTATCTCCACGACATTATTAGGCACTTTATCTAGCCCCTTTGCTGCTAACCACTTTTCTAAATCGTCAGCGCCTCCAACATACTTTCCATCCAACCAGATCTGCGGCACTGTTACCGGCGTTTTTTCTCCAATGATGGCTTTTACTTCGGGGATCATGCGATACAAAGCGGCGCTGTCTTTAACCACGTCATGATACTCGTATTGAACACCAGCATCGTCAAGTAGTTGTTTCGCTTTGACACAGTAAGGGCAGGTGGCTTTACCATAAACAATGTTGCCTTTTAGCTCATCGCGTTTGACCCATTCAGCGATAACTGATTGCACAAGCACGCCCCGGTTTAGCGCTTCTCCTTGGCTGACCACTTTTCCTTCGACAATAAGAATCGGTGCATGCCAGGCCCCTGCTTTTAATGGTTCCCACCAATGTGATAACCAATCTTTTACTTCCAGTTCAACGGGGACATCAGCGAGTTCGTTTTTAAAAGTATCCGTCAAAATATCTTTAGTTAACGTACATTCACCACAAGGAATATTGACTTTGAATGGACCCCAACTACCAGCCCAGCGGTACAGTGTAATTTTGATTGGTTGACTCATATGGTGTTCCTCATTTCCTTTCCTGAAAATATAGAACCTTGAAATTAGACTTTTCTTTCAACTAGCTTTGTCTTTTTCGATTCCCAGTGCGTAATAAACGCAATGGAGGCAATAATAATCGCGGCGCCTAGCCATAAACGACCAGGTGGTACCCAGCCAAACACCAACCAGCCAGCAACGACATTCAAAGGCAGTTTTGCGTGATCAAATGGTTGCACAAACGAGGCGTCTGCTACTGCATATGCTTTAACGATAGCCCATTGAGCGAGTGCTGTAAGTGCACCTGCGGCTAAAAGTACGCCCCATATCGTCCAGGTATTTGGCATCGTAAATGTCGGTATTGCCAATAAGATATTAAACGGCGTTATCAGCAGTAATAAATAGACAACCATGGTTGAGGGCGGATCGTTGACCGACATTTTCTTTACCATCAGAGAATACGCTGCCCAGAAAAATGCGGCGCCAACAGGAAGCAGGGTCGCCCATGTAAATGAATCTGCCCACGGCTCAAGAATGATCATAGCACCAACAAACCCTGTTAATGTTGCTAACCAGCGTGCAGTACCTACTTTCTCTTTGAGTAACAAGCCAGATCCAACCGTTGCAAATAACGGAGAGGTCATCAGCAGCGCAATGCCTTGCCAAATTGGAACTGGATAAGCGAGTGCCCAAAGCCAAAGCTGAATCCCGATAACAGAGAGAAAAATACGGAAGGCATGCCAACCAAAGTGTTGGGTTCTTAGTGAGCGTCTAATTCCAAGTGTACGCAGATAGGGCAGAATGACAAATAAGGCAATAGCGTATTGGAATAATGCGAATGTGGTGGAAGAGACACCAAAGTTGATGCAAGCAATTTGGGCGAAGCTGTTCACTATGGCGAATGCCAAGCCAGCTGTTAGCATCCAGGACGCACCTTGAACAGGATGATGATTCAATTGAAAAATTCCAGTTTGATAGAGGTGGCGGGATCATACGTCCTATTGTTTTTCGCGCCAATAAAAAAATGCCTCCCAGAGGGAGGCGACATTACCAATTCAAAGGACGTGCCTGTTATAACAGGTACAAAGAACGAGAAGCACAAACGCTGCCATGCATTTGCATAAATAATATTGCAGAACGCGTGCCAATTTTTATCTATTTGATTTTAATTGTCTTTTTATTTTAGTTCGGTTGGCTATTAGGAGAAATGCACTAACTTAGTGACAAATCGCATTAAAAGAGGGCAGAGGCAGGAGTCACTACGCTCGTTTTTCATTGCTGAGCGACGTTTGGATAGTGTGAAAATTTATCGAGTTATGTTGGGTTACACAAAAAAATGGCCAGCAAGCATGCTGGCCAATTGGACTCGCTCTTAGGACAAGAGTGAATTAGAAATCGTAACGTACGCCTAGACGTAGTGTGTCTTCACCTTGAACCACTTTCACTTTACCATCTACTACATCCTTCTTTTCATCGAGTTGGTTGATGTAGTAAGACAGGTAAGTACGGAAGTTACTGTTTAGTTTGTAGTAACCAACAAGCTCGATACCTTCAACGGTGTCGTACTTTGAACTGTTGTCTGGATCATTCTCTTGAGCTGTGTATAGAGCTGCAAGTGTCACTTTGCTTGCTACTTTGTAGCTTGCGACTAGCTCGTAAGCCGTAAAGTCTTCAGCGTCAGTCAGGGAACCTTGAGAATAAGTACCTGCTAGGTATAGGTTATCCATCGAGTAGGCGATACCACCTAGAATTTGATCTTCAGAGTTGTCTTTATTTACGTCGCCACCAGAATATGCAAGACCAAAGTCGAGGCCCATTGGTAGTGAGTACATTCCAGAGATGCCGTATTTATCTTCGTTATCGCTAGAGTTTGCTTGGTAGGTTGCTTGCAGTTGTAGCGCATCAAACGCACCACGGTATGCGAAAACGCTGTCTTGCTTATCAGAAGACGAATCGATAACTTGCTGAACACCAGAGAACTCAGTGATATCCGTCATGTCAGAGATGATGACTGCAGCCATGTCTTGACGACCTACAGAGAAGGCACCGATATCAGAGTCGACACCTGCATACATGTAGCGGTTTTTGAATTCACTCTTGCCCGTTTTTTGCTCGGCTTCGTAAACACCGAATGCAGAAAGGCCATTGCCGATGTCCGTTTTACCTTTTAGATTAAGACGAGCGCGGCTTTTATCTTCCATTGAGCCTTCAACTTCAGCACCACCTGAACCGATGAAGTCACCACGGAACTCAACGCGGCCGCCAACTTTTAATTCAGTACCGTCGTTTTTGTATACTGTTGCTGCGAATGATGGTGCTGATACCAATGCTGTAAGAATTGCAGTAGTTAGTGCTGCCTTTTTCATTTTCTTATTACCCTAGTTGTAATCGATGGGCTTTCTTGCCCGATGTGTTGATGACGTTAAGGTAAACGCTGAAAATGAAAGATAGATTTCTGTTAAGTTATGATTTGATTGCACTTTTATTGCTGGCGAGAATAAGTGCCCCTTCTTATATCTCTTATAAAAAGAAAGGTTTTATCTTTTTTGAGGTTTTTCTGCCTTCTATTGGAGACCGTGCTTTTTTCAAAAAGTTCCTGAACCTATTTTTGTTCCAAAATGTAAGTAAATATTTCATTTTGACGGGAAAGTTATTTTTAAAAGTTGGGGTTCATCAAGTATTTGTGAGCACTATCTCGTTAAAGCATTTCTTTTTGTAAGGTTTTTACGCCTGGATTTTTTTTCGGATAAGTAAACGTTTGCTTTTTAGTTTTTTGCTGAGAATTTTTCACTCGGTTATCAGGAACTAATCAAATAAAGTGTCGGCAGTTGTTACACAAAGGTAAATCCATTCTGGCGGAAAAGATGCCCCAGAGGGCCTTTGTATTCCTTTCTGTGTTCATCATTTCGTCTTACGAAAGTGAATCAGAGCTGGGTCTAAAACTGACTAACCAACTAATAAGTAATGGATTTAGAAATGAATAAAAAATTATTAGCAGCGGCAATCGCAGCAGCAACTTTCGGCACTCAAGCAGTGGCAGTGGAACTTTATAATAACGATGGCACAACATTTTCGATGGGCGGCCACGTTTCTGTTAACTTAAATGGTTCAGAGCAAGGTGACACGGATGTTGGTACTAACTCTCCTCGTATCAATATCTCTGCGACACAAGATTTAGGCAATGGCTTCACCGCAGACGCACGTGGTGAATGGGCTCTAAACTACTTAGATGGCGGTGAAGAGTCGTTTAAAACTCGTCTAGGTTACTTAGGTTTAACACATGAGGTTTACGGTCGTGCAGTAGGTGGTACGCAATGGTCACCTTACTATGATGTAGCAGGCATCGCGGATATGCCAATTGCGTTTGCGAATGACTTCATTTACGACGATCACGGAAACCTAGGCACAGGTCGTGCGGATAAAATGCTGTCTTATCGAAATGGCTTTGATTTAGGCGAAGCAGGTGCGATTAACGTTGGTCTTGGATGGCAAGGCGCAAATGATGAATACACGCGTAACGACGCAGGTACTATCACTGGTGGTCTTAAATACGATGACCGCATGCAAGTTGCGCTTTCTTACGCAATCATGGGCGCGAAAATTGGCTACTCATACAACGGTGGTGACTTCCAACACCCTGCTTACACAGGTAAACACACCGCAGAATCACATGTTGTGTCTGCATCTTACGGCGCTTACGGCCAAGGTCTGTTCCTTGCCGCGGTATATGGTTCAAATGAAAATATGAACTTCAGTGTAAATGGCGACCGTTTGGCGGAAAGTGATGCGTACGAAGCGATCATCGCATACGTTCTAGCGAACAGCTTAAACTTGAGCGTTAACTACGAGATGGTTGAAGGTAAAGAGTTCAAAAATTCTAAAACAGAAACCGCTCGTGAGGAAATGGCACTGCAGGCAGAGTACAACTTCACGCCTAAATTTGTTGGTTACGCGGGTTACCAGTTTGACCTAAATGATGACCATGGTCGTGAAACTGATGACAAATGGGCGATAGGTGCTCGTTACTACCTATAATAGGATTTAGCGAGAACAATCATTCACCCTTATTGATTTAAAGCCAGCCTCGTGCTGGCTTTTTTGTCTATTTGTTTTGTAAATACCGTGATGTTTCAATTAGATGATACAAAACTCAAAACGGGGTGAATGTCTTATTTTTCACACTAGAGGATGGGATTTAGTGTCGTTAAGTCAATAGGTTAGATTATGATGAGGTTTTTGTTTTGCAGGGAAGAGCGATGAGCGTTATTCAAGTTGAAGAAAAGAAAGTAGAAGTGGGTAAAGTGCTTTGTGTTGGGCGAAATTACGTTGAACATATTCATGAGCTTGATAATGCGATCCCTGAGCAAATGGTGGTATTTAATAAACCCGCGACTTCCGTATCGACGACTCTGCGTTCATTTCATCAAGAGCCTCTTCATTACGAGGCTGAAATCTGTTTTCTGATCAAAGATGGACGTTATTCAGCGGTCGGTTTGGGATTGGATCTGACCAAGCGCGGTTTGCAGTCTTCACTTAAACAACAAGGGTTGCCCTGGGAGCGTGCTAAAGCGTTTGATGGCTCCGCAGTGTTTAGTCGATTTGTCTCTTTGGATAACATTGATATTAATGATCTTAACCTAGAGCTCTTGATTAACTGCGTTCGTGTACAAAAAGGTCACGTTAACCAGATGCTCTATCCGCCGCTAACCATTTTGGATGAATTAACGAGTTACACAACACTTCAAGATGGCGATGTGGTAATGACCGGCACACCAAAAGGAGTTGGTGAGGTGCATCAAGGTGACATCTTCCTTGGACGATTAAAGTGTGGTGATGTCACCCTGTTGGAGATTGAGTGGGTGGCGAATTAAAGCCAAATTCGCAGAACGAGAAATACCACCATGCTGATCACCGTCGTTAAAAGAACATTTTTAGTAAAGTACGCGATTAACGCAGCCAGCAAGGCAGCCAATAAAAATGGGTTGTGCACATTCACGCTGAGTGCTCCATCGGGAATGAAAACGATAGGCGCCCAGATCGCAGTGAGTACCGCAGGGCTGGCGTAGTTGAGCACTTTTTGTGTACGTGTCCCTAATCGCAGTGGTAGCTTGGGTTCTAAAAACAAGTAGCGGCTGGTGAAAACAAGTCCCGTCATCAGTAAAATAGACAACATGATCATTAGTGTTTCTCCTGTACTTGTTCCACAAAGTAGCCTGTAAGCATGGCTAAAATGCTCGAAATCATCAAACTTCCTTCCACTTGGTAATAGGTTAGGGCGACCGAGCTCACTAATGCCACGACAACACTCGCGAGCACCGCCATATTTTTAATAGTCGGAACTACAATTGCGATAAAAGTCGCGGCCACAGCAAATTCCAATCCCATTTCGTTCAGTTCAGGGATCAGGCTTCCTGCAATAATGCCCGTCAATGTCGCGATATTCCAAAACAGGTAAAAACTCAGACCAGCCCCAAGCGCATACCAGCGATTAAATTGTTTATCGGAATGATGACCTACAATCGCAAACAGCTCATCAGTGAGTAAGAATCCGAGTGATAACCGCCATTTAAGAGGAAGTGGTGCAATTTTACTGCGCATCGATACACTGTAGAGGAAGTGTCGAGAGGTGATAAAAAACGTTGTTAGTAACATGGTTACTAGGCCTGCCCCCGATTTAATCATCCCCATCGCGACGAGCTGCGCGGAACCTGCGAACAGAATGGCGGATAGTGCTTGTCCTTCCAAAGGGTGAAGCCCAGTATCAATCGCGAATGAGCCTGCGAGCAAACCCCAAGGCAACACCGCGATACTCAGTGGCATCATCGCAAGTGTGCCTTGCCAAAATAGCGTGGCTTTTGATTCTTCTTGTAACGGCAAAGTGTGGTCCATAGTTTCTTCTTAGTTATTCCTAAATCAGGCTACCAAGATAGCTCGGTAGTCGCATAACGCCTTGTACAATATTGCTGCTTTAGCTGTGACGGACGTATTGACCGGGAGTGACGCCCATGGCTTTTTTAAAGTGTCGATGCAGATGGCTTTGATCATGGAAGCCACATTCTTGTGCCACATCTGAAATTTTTTGTCCCATTTTTAGTAGCTTCTTCGCCATACGTAAACGTTGCTGAATTTGATAAGCATGGGGAGGGAAGCCAAACTGTTTTTGAAACTCTCTTAGCAAATGAAAAGGGCTTAACCCAGCCAGTTTTGCGAGCTCTTCTAGCGAGACGTCCGTTTGCGGGAAGTCTTCCAAAAACTCTTTGACCAACTGTATTTGTCGCTGAGCTCTGGTTGATTCTTTGAGCGGTGCCCGGTGGGTGCTGTGTTTGCTGGCTAGTTTGATCAACGTGCCGTAAATCAAAGTTTCTCGTAGTAGTCGGTTGTCTGATTTTTCTAGCGTTTCAAACACCAATCGCAACTGACTAGCCAGCTCAGGATCGTAAACCACAGGTTGAGGAAAATAGGGCAGAGCTACATTTGGTGAACCAAGCTCTTGCCCCAAGGTCTGAAACTGCTGTGGTACGGGGTACATTGCTTTGTATTCCCAACCGCCTTCTGAGGCCGAATGCCCGTTGTGTACTTCATCTGCATTTACAAGGATGATGCTGTCCTGTGGCGCGATATGATTTCCGCCTGTTCGAAAGAACTGCTGTGCTCCCTTCTCGATGACGCCAATAGTGTAACCTTCGTGGCTATGGCGTGAAAAATTCTGCTTCTCATACTTTGCATCGAGAAGTTCTAAACCGCCGAGCTCTTGAGCTATCTTGAAGGTAGCGATTTCCTTATTCTTTTCTTTCATCTTTATCCGGTCTGCTCAAGAAAATCATCTTAGAAGTGTAACGGATCCATCGTGCTTATTTTTGTACAAAATTGCTATTCGATTTTTATAAATAGGCGAATTGATTGTTATTTTTCGTCCTAGCAAACTATGATTTTTATTTTCTGAATTATCTTGGTGATTTTGGGCTGGCTGTTGTTATTTTGTTGGTATAACATTCGCCGCTTTGTTGTAGAAAAAGCGGTTCCATCATGATTGATTTATCTGTACTTCCTGTTTATCTCACCGCAGTAGTGGCTTTGTTGCTGTTACCAGGGCCCGATATGTTGCTTATCGCGAGCTCTAGTATGAGTTACGGTAAGAAGGTCGGTCTGTTTGCTAGCTTAGGCAATGCGACGTCTGGTGTTATTCTTACTTTGCTTGCTGCAATGGGAGTATCTACCCTGATTGCAATGAGCCCAATCGCCCTTAAAGTCCTTCATCTATTAGGTGGCGCATACTTGCTAAAAATGGGCTGGGACTGCTTACGAGCTGAGGCATCTTCGGCTCCAGAGCTTGATGGTCAAAACAAAATGGCGTCAACTTATTATCAACGTGCTTTGATGAGTAATTTGCTTAACCCTAAAGCGTTGGTATTTTTTGTGATGTTTTTGCCGCAGTTTGTCTCAAGCAATATCACAGCGTCTTCTGGTGAGCAGATGCTAGCACTAGGGTTATTGTTAAACGTCCTTGGCTTATCATTCAATTTATTGCTTGTTGCGCTGGCAGGCACATTGGGTAAGGGGCTGATCGAGAACGAAAAATTCCGCACTTATCAACATAAACTAATGGGTTTAGTGTTCGTTATTCTCGCGTTGTGGATGCTGAGCAGTTTCGCCTTATAAAGTTATCATATTCCATCAGAAAGCCAGCAATTGCTGGCTTTTTGTTTTAGGATATTGGTGTTTCCTAAGGAGAGGATGTATGAAGCTTGAATTTTGTTTAAATCCAGATCAAACAGACCTTGATTCTGTTCGTCAAGGTATTCGATCTTATAACCGGATGCATTTGCCTGAAGGGGAAGTGCATGCTGTGGGCTGTTTTGCTAAAGATGAGAATGGCAAGACCATGGGTGGTCTGACTGGCGAAATGTTTAAAAACACGGTGTTTGTTGAGTTTTTGTGGGTAGATGCTGAAAGTCGGACATCTGGTCTCGGTAGCCAGTTAATGTCAATGCTAGAAGAAAAAGTAAAGCCTCACGGGGTTACCCATGTTTATTTGGATACCTACAGCTTCCAAGCTCTTGAGTTCTACCTCAAATTAGGTTTTGAAAAAGTAGGGCAGTACTCAGGCTATCCTGCAGAGGGCATCCACAAGTACTTTCTACAAAAGGAAATTGTAAGCTAGGGAAAAGCACTGGTTAGCTTGACTTGTTCTAGTCAAAATCAAAAAAAGAGGCGCGAATTTGCGCCTCTTATCGTATCAGATGTCTCGGCTTCTCTTTGACTTACAAACTTGTCTGATGCGCGTCGATAAGTTCGTTCATCTTCGCCTCTGCCGCTTGCTGTGCTTGTGCATAGCTCATATCCGCAGGGAAAAGGTTGATGACTTCGTAGTAACATTTTAGTTTTGGCTCAGTACCCGAAGGGCGAACAATCACACGAGACTGATCTTCTAGGTGATAAATCAATACGTCACTTGCTGGTAAGTCAATGGATTCTTCAGAGCCGTCGTCAAACATGCGAACTGATGTTTTTAGATCTTCAGTTACTGCGACTTTTTTACCAGCAATCTCTGTTGGTGGGTTTGCACGGAGTTTGTCACCGATTGGTGGAGAGTTTGGGTCGAGAGCGATACTGCGCTGCGCGTTAAAGTAGAAACCGTGCTCGCGGTACAGTTCTTCCAGTTTATCCCATAGTGTTTTGCCTTGAGCTTTAAGTTTACCTGTTAGCTGGGCAAATGCGACGATTGCAGATAAACCATCTTTATCCCACACCTTGTTACCTACGGTATAACCGAGCGCTTCTTCATAAGCAAACAAGAATGGATTGGCTTCTGTCTCTTGCTCCATGGCAACGTTAGTGAGCCATTTGAAGCCTGTTAACGTTTGGTAGTATTGGGCGCCATGCGCTTTGGCAATGCTACTCAGCATTCTTGATGATACGATGGTGTTGCCAACCAGAGCGTTAGGTTGCTGTTCTAGCAAGTAATCGCCAAACAGTGACCCCACTTGGTCGCCGGTTAACATTTGGTATTCGCCATCTGGGCGTTTGACCGCCACTGCAAAACGGTCGGCATCTGGATCGTTAGCACAAGCGATATCAGCATCTACGGACTTACCTAATGCCATCACCATATCCATTGCACCGGCTTCTTCAGGGTTTGGGAAGTTGACGGTTGGGAAGCTGCCATCAGGTTCGCGCTGTTCCTTAACACTTGCCACTTTTTTGAAGCCAGCGTCTGCGAGGAGCGTTTCCGCCATATTCGCCCCAACGCCATGCATCGCAGTGTAAGCGATAGAAATATCGGTGTTGTTGTCAGGAGTAAGCAGCGCGTTTTCGTTCATCGTTTTACGGTAAGTTTGGTAGTAGTCGTCTTCCAACCAAACTAACAAACCGTGCTGTTTTGCATCATCGAGAGACATTAAAGGTAATGGCTTCGTTGTTGCGTCATCAATTTTCGCTGCGATTCCAGAGTCGTGTGGAGGAATGATTTGTGCGCCATTCTCCCAATATACTTTAAAGCCATTGTACTCTGGTGGATTGTGGCTAGCGGTAACAACAACAGCGGCTGCAGCATTCAATGTACGGACCCCAAATGCAACAATTGGGGTTGCTGCAACATCGTATGTTAGATAAACCTTGATACCAAGGGCAGTCAGTACGGAAGCGGTATCATGCGCGAATTGTTTCGAATCAGGACGACCGTCGTAGCCAATAACGACACCACGACTTGCGGCATCTTTGACTTGCTCTAGCAAATAGTTTCCTAGGCCAGTGGCTGTCTCTTGGATCACCAAACGGTTCATTCGGTTTGGACCTGCGCCCACTTTGCCGCGTAACCCTGCTGTACCAAAGGCAAGGCGTGATCCAAAGCGATCAGTAAGCTCTTGTTCATTATTTGTATCGACGAGGTGTTGTAGCTCTTCGCGAGTCTTAGGATCAGGGTCTCGTTCTAGCCATTGAGTAATTAGTGCTGTCATATCAATCATTCCTTAGTAGGGGGCGCCTACTTTCTTGGACACTTCGTTTTGTAAGTATCTCAATGTTTTCTTTTAAATTAATGTAAATGGTTCTCAATTACATTTCAAAGAGGGCAATCGATAAACCGAATTAATTTTTCTTATCCGAACAAAATTTAATCATATTTAATTTCTTGAAGAACCTTGGAACTATAACTAGCCTTTTAACATAAATATAACAAACCGTGTCGAAATCGTAGTTTTTGTGATTTTTCGTAAAGTTGTTCGATATTTGCATCGGGACGCAAGGAAGCTCGCGCAAGCGTAGCGGCTGAGCAGAGGAGAGATCTTTTGAAAAGATTAACGACTACTCTAGCCTTATCACTGAATGTGATTTTAATCACATTCTCCTCTTTCAGTTGGTCAAAGGAAAGTGACTACAACATGACCAAAGGGGTCACAGCGATAAGTGGGCAAGTGTATGAATTACATATGCTGATTTTCTATATCTGCTGCGTAATTGCTTTGATTGTATTTGGTGTCATGTTCTATTCCATCTTTCGTCATCGCAAGTCAAAAGGAGCAGTTGCCGCACATTTCCACGAAAGTACAAAAGTGGAAATTATTTGGACGGTTATACCCATCATCATTCTTGTCGCCATGGCGATTCCCGCAACGAAAACTTTAGTCGCAATGGAAGACACAAGCCAATCAGATATCACGGTCAAGATCACAGGCTCGCAATGGAAATGGCATTACAGCTATTTTGGTGAAGATGTTGAGTTCTTCAGTTTGCTTGCCACCAGCCAAAAGCAAATTGATGGTATCGAGACAAAAGGCGCGCATTATCTATTGGAAGTAGACAACCCTTTGGTGTTGCCTGTGAATCGCAAAGTGCGTTTTTTGATGACTTCTGATGATGTCATTCACTCATGGTGGGTGCCGGATTTTGCTGTCAAGAAAGACACCATCCCTGGTTTTATTAATGAAGCATGGACAAGAATTGATGAGCCAGGCGTATATCGCGGTCAATGTGCGGAGCTATGTGGTCGTGCACACGGGTTCATGCCGGTGGTGGTGCATGCGATGGAAGAAGAAAAGTTTGATGAATGGTTAGCGAGTAAGAAGGAAGAAATCGCACTTCAAAAAGCGGCGGCACAAGAGGCGCTCTCTCAAGACTTATCCATGGATGAGTTGATGTCGCAGGGCGAATCTATATACACGGCGCGTTGTGCTGTGTGCCATCAGGCTAATGGTGAGGGGATTCCGGGTGCATTTCCCGCGATTAAGGGCAGCCCTATCGCAACAGGCCCAATTTCAGAGCACATTGATGTGATTGTGAATGGCCGTCCGGGCACTGCAATGCAGTCTTTTTCGAACCAGTTAAGTGACAAAGAAATTGCTGCGGTCATCACATACCAGCGAAACGCATGGGGCAACGACACTGGTGATAGGGTGCAAGCATCCGATGTGAATGCCTTTAAGGCACAAGGCAGTGCTAAGGAGGAAATATGAGTAAGCCAATAGAAAAGGCAGTGAAGTCTGCTCCAGCGGAAGCCAGTGCAAACAGTACCATTGCGATTGATGATGGCCATGATCATCATGCTCCCCAAGGTATTGCTCGTTGGCTGTATTCCACAAACCATAAAGATATTGGCACCCTGTACCTTTGGTTTAGTTTTGCGATGTTTCTGACTGGTGGTGCGATGGCGATGGTCATTCGTGCCGAATTATTCCAGCCTGGACTTCAGCTGGTTGATCCACAGTTTTTTAATCAAATGACTACGGTACACGGTTTGGTGATGGTGTTTGGTGCTGTGATGCCAGCATTTACGGGCCTTGCTAACTGGATGATTCCAATGATGATCGGTGCTCCAGATATGGCGCTACCTCGCATGAACAACTTGAGCTTTTGGATTCTACCTTTTGCATTTCTTATTTTATTGAGCTCGTTGTTTTTACCTGGCGGCGGCCCCGATTTTGGCTGGACGTTCTATGCTCCGTTGTCCACGACTTATGGCCCAGATAGCACCGCGCTGTTTGTATTCTCTGTTCACATCATGGGTATCAGCTCCATCATGGGCGCGATAAACGTTATCGTGACGATAGTAAATATGCGAGCTCCGGGAATGACTTGGTTCAAGTTACCAATGTTTGTTTGGACTTGGTTAATCACCGCTTTCTTATTGATCGCGGTTATGCCGGTATTAGCGGGTGCGGTGACGATGGTTCTTACTGACAAATATTTCGGGACTAGCTTCTTTGATGCAGCTGGTGGCGGCGATCCGGTGATGTTTCAACACATCTTTTGGTTCTTTGGTCACCCAGAAGTGTACATCATGATTTTACCGTCGTTTGGCATCATTTCTGCCATCCTTCCTGCTTTCAGTGGCAAGAAGCTGTTTGGTTATCATTCGATGGTTTACGCGACGTGCAGCATTGCGTTGTTGTCTTTCCTTGTGTGGGCGCATCACATGTTTACAACGGGGATGCCAGTTTTTGCAGAGCTTTTCTTTATGTATTGCACCATGCTGATTGCGGTACCAACAGGGGTGAAAGTCTTTAACTGGGTCGCCACCATGTGGCGTGGGGCTCTGACATTTGAAACGCCAATGTTGTTTGCCATTGCCTTTATTGTGCTCTTTACGATTGGCGGTTTCTCGGGATTGATGCTGGCAATTGTGCCGGCGGATTTCCAATATCATGACACTTACTTCGTGGTTGCGCATTTCCACTATGTGTTGGTATCTGGTGCCGTATTCTCGATTATGGCGGCAGCGTACTATTGGTTACCTAAGTGGACAGGCAATATGTACGACCACAAGCTGAGTTTGTGGCATTTCTGGTGCTCGATTATTTCAGTTAATGTTTTGTTTTTCCCGATGCACTTTCTAGGTTTAGCGGGTATGCCAAGACGTATCCCGGATTACGCTATTCAGTTTGCTGATGTCAATCAAATCGTCTCCATTGGTGGATTTGCGTTTGGGTTGTCACAATTGATCTTTTTATGGGTGGTGATTAAGTGTATTCGTGGCGGTGAAAAGGCCGCTGCAAAACCGTGGGAACGTGCGGAGGGCTTAGAATGGACGGTGCCAAGCCCGGCGCCCCATCATACGTTTACTACGCCGCCTAAAGTCGATTAGAAACAAACGGGGTGAGTGAGATGAAACCGAATCCATCAAACAAAAAGCTCACAGTGAAGTTGCTTTTAGCGACCCTTTTGATGTTTGGGTTTGGCTACGCACTTGTCCCATTGTATGACGTAATGTGCGACGCACTGGGTATCAATGGAAAAACAAGTGAAGTGGCCGCCATTCAACCAACTGGTATGCAACCGGATATGAGCCGAACCATTCGCGTGGAGTTTATGGCGCATGTAAGCCCCGATATGCCTTGGGAGTTTAAACCCAAAGTGATTTCGATGGACGTTCATCCCGGTGAAGTCGTGCAAACCGAATACCTTGCATTTAATGAAAGCGGGCAGAAGTTGGTAGGGCAAGCCGTTCCCTCTGTTTCTCCCGGGAATGGTGCCGCTTATTTCAATAAGATTGAGTGCTTTTGTTTTAACCAACAGCCTTTGGATGGCAAACAACAAGCTCAAATGCCGTTGATTTTTTATATCGAACCGGACTTACCGGAGTCGATACACACGTTAACGCTGTCTTACACACTCTATAAACTTCCCCCTCCTACAGGTTCTTAGCCACTCAAGGAGAGAGATACAGACCAAGGCTGGTCAGTAAGGAGAGAAATTATGAGTAACAAGCCAGGAACATATTATGTTCCCGCTCAAAGTAGCTGGCCGATCATCGGTGCGTTTGCTCTATTTTTAGTTGCCGTTGGTGCAGGAATGACCGTTCAGGGGACACAAAGTGAAGGGGCTGTGGGAACCATTGGCAGTATTGTGCTAGCGGTAGGTTTTCTGTTCTTGCTTTACATGTTGGCGGGCTGGTTTAGTAATGTGATTACTGAGTCACTGAGTGGAAAGTACAGCTCGCAAATTACTCGTTCTTTTCGCCAAGGGATGAGCTGGTTCATCTTCTCTGAAGTGATGTTTTTTGGTGCCTTTTTTGGTGCGTTATTCTACGCCAGGATGATTTCTGTGCCTTGGTTAGGTGGGGCAGATAACAACTTCATGACCAACGAGGTTTTGTGGCCAACCTTCGAAGCGATGTGGCCACTCACACTGACTCCGGGTGGAGAAACAACACAAGCTATGCCGTGGCAGGGCATTCCCCTTACTAATACTATTTTGCTGCTATTGTCGTCGATTACGCTACATATGGCGCACATAAGCCTTGAAAAAGACAAAAGAACGGCACTAATTGTTTGGTTGGAAATCACCATCGTGCTTGCGGGCTTTTTCCTATATTACCAAGCGGTCGAGTACGCTCATGCTTATCAAGAAATGGGGCTCACGTTGCAATCTGGTATCTACGGAAACACCTTTTTTATGTTGACGGGTTTTCACGGTTTGCACGTTTGTCTTGGGACGATTTTCTTAATCGTATTATTGCTCCGAATCGCTAAAGATCATTTTTCGTCTAAGAACCATTTTGCCTTCCAAGCAGGTAGTTGGTATTGGCACTTTGTGGATGTGGTTTGGTTATGTCTGTTTGTGTTTGTGTACGTGCTGTAGGTGCATTGGGCGATTAGTAAGGACGGGGATTCGGAGCTAGCCAGCCTGAACTGAGCGCAATAAGTAGAAGGATAACAATTAAAGCGGAGAACATGACTCGACGGCCTAAGTAATGACTCATAGGTTTGTCTCTTTTTTCGGGATTATCTGGGTCTTCACGAACCATTTCGATAAGCGCTTTTGCGAGGTTGAAGATAATGAAAAGCAGCAAAAGGACAAGCGTCAGTTTGAATAGAAATACGGTGGACATAGAACCTCCGGTTTCATCGTTGTTGTTATCAAGACAATTATGGCTATCGAAACGGTTTTGGGTTGCAGTTGGTTTAACTGTGGTTGTGTTTTCTCTTTTGGTCAAACTGGGTTTTTGGCAGCTTGAAAGAGGGCAAGAGAAACAGGCTTTGGAACAAGCTATTCTTGCGCGAGCGGATAGTGCGTACCAAACATTAGGCGAAGTTCTTGAAGAAAACGATTGGAGAGAAGGCAGCATCCTCGGGAAAAAAGTGGAAGCTAATGTTGTTCCTCAGGCGTTTCCCGTGATTTTACTGGATAACCAAACGCATCAGGGCAATGTGGGCTATTTAGCATTTCAGATTGTCTCTATGAGTGATGAATCAGGAACCTATGCATTATTAGAGCTTGGTTTTGTGGAGGGAATAGCAGATCGTTCAATATTACCAACCGTCACAACACTCGAAGTGTCGACCTTTATCTCGGGACGTATGTACCGAAAATCTGCTAACCCGTTGAGCTCTGAATTAATGCCAGAAGTTGGCGATGCCATTCGTGTGCAGAACCTGAATATCGTGCAACTGAATCAGCTACTTAATATTGAACTTATGCCCGCAGTCTTGCAGCCAGACAATCTAAAAAATTGGCCTTACGACTTTCCTTGGAACCCATTGCCGCTCAACAGCGCCAAGCATTTCGGTTATTCGATTCAGTGGTTTTCGATGGCGGGCGTTTTCTTATTATTGACCTTAATTGTTTTTGTTCGTTGGCAAAGAAAGTTGCGTCACATGGAGGTGAAGCATGACATCTAGAGTAACCAAAGGGCGGCTAATGTTGATTGCGTTGGTGTGTACGTTTGCGCTTCCTGCCGTCATCGCTAAGGTCATTCTCACCCAAGGGTGGTATCAAAGCGGTGTGACCAATAGAGGTGTGTTAGTTGAACCATACACAACGTTAGAGCTACTTGGTCAAGAGTCCCCACTCAAGGAGTACAGGTGGCAACTCGCTTATGTTTTACCTAATGAGTGCACAGAACAATGCAGGCAGCAGCTTTACCTGCTTCAGCAAAGCCATGTCGCTTTAGGAAAATATCAAGAGCGTGTGGTGCCGGTGCTTTGGCAGACAGAGTTGTCCGGTACCGTAGATATATCGATGACGACAATGCAAATGAATCAATCGGTTACCGCCAAAGTGAAACCCGGACAAATGTTAATCGTTGATCCTCTGGGGCAATTGGTGATGTCTTACTCGCTAAAACCGAATGAAGATTTAGTCTCGTTCAACAAAGGTATGTTGGCGGATTTACGCAAGCTCTTAAAATTGTCACGAGTTGGTTAGAAAGGGGCGTATATGAAGTTAATTCAGTTGGTTAAATTCAGTTTGCTCCTAACTTTCGTGGTGATCATGTTAGGCGCGTATACTCGCCTTTCTGATGCAGGGTTAGGTTGCCCTGATTGGCCCGGCTGCTATGGGCACCTTGGTGTGCCTCATCAAGAAGAAGACGTAATACGTGCCAATCTTAATTTCCCTGAACGGGCTGTCGAGCATGAGAAAGCATGGCTTGAAATGATTCATCGCTATTTTGCAGGAACGTTGGGTTTGGTCATTTTTGCCATGACAGTGATATCAATGAGGTCTGAGCGCGTGAATCCTACTATTCCGATGCTGCTCAGTGTACTGGTGGTCGGGCAAGCACTTTTGGGGATGTGGACCGTGACGCTCAAATTAATGCCAGTCATCGTAATGCTTCATCTGCTTGGTGGATTTACTTTACTGGTTCTGCAGGCGATTTTTTACTGCCAGTTAAAAGCGCAAAATAATCTCTATTTCTCTCCATCTTCCAGCTCGCTGCGAGGCTTCTCATTATTGGTTTTTCTGGTTGTTTTTATGCAGGTGCTGCTAGGAGGGTGGACTTCGTCAAACTATGCCGCGCTCATGTGCACCTCACTGCCGATTTGTGAGGGAGATTGGATGAGTCATCTCTCATGGAAAGAGGCGTTTTCTTTCTGGCAAACCGGATTCGAGAATTACGAGTTTGGTGTATTAGAGTATCCCGCAAGAATGACCATACATGTTACGCATCGCCTCGGTGCGATTGTCACCGCCACTGTCGTATTGGCTTATAGCATTATGCTCATGAGGCAAGATTCCCATCATTCACAGCGCATTGGAGGATGGTTACTACTCACTTTAGCGTGTCAAATTATGTTGGGCGTGAGCAACGTTGTATTCCAACTTCCTATTTATGTCGCCGTGGCACATAACTTGGGTGCCGCCATTATGTTGAGTCTTGTTTGTGTGAGTCAGTTTTATTT
This sequence comes from Vibrio sp. A1-1, assembly GCF_021728175.1. Taxonomy (NCBI): domain Bacteria; kingdom Pseudomonadati; phylum Pseudomonadota; class Gammaproteobacteria; order Vibrionales; family Vibrionaceae; genus Vibrio; species Vibrio sp. A1-1. Next base: position 32,826 of record NZ_JAKKCL010000007.1, on the reverse strand, counting down.
GTGGCAGGGCAAAAAAGCTTGGAGTTACACCGCGAAAGGAGTTCGCTATGAGTAAAGAAATCGCACTGTCGTTAAATGATCGAAAGCGACTAAGTTCCGTTTATTTGAAGTTAACGAAGCCTAAAGTAGTCGCATTAATGCTGGTGACGGCCGTTGTCGGGATGAGTTTAGCGCCTGTTACTGAGTTTCCTTGGTTGCAGGCGGCGGTTGGCCTAACAGGCATTGGTTTGATGGCAGGCTCCGCGGCAGCGTTTAATCACCTGATTGACCGCCGCATTGATGCGAGAATGTCTCGGACACACAAACGTCCGTTGCCATCGGGTGAAGCTAAGCCGTTATCGGTGATAACCTTTGCGACGGCTTTAGGCGTCATAGGATTTGTTCTTTTGTATGCGCTGGTTAACCCACTGACGGCATGGCTGACTTTGATGAGTTTACTCGGCTATGCGATGGTGTACACCATGTACCTCAAACGCGCTACTCCGCAAAATATCGTAATTGCAGGTATTGCGGGTGCGATGCCACCTCTTCTCGGTTGGACTGCCGTAACAGGGCAGTTGCATGCGAATGCTTGGCTGCTTGTGATGATCATTTTTATCTGGACGCCACCACACTTTTGGGCACTCGCAATTCATCGCGTAGAGGACTATCGTAAGGTGGATATTCCAATGTTGCCAGTGACACATGGTATCGAGTACACCAAAACTTCCATTCTGTTGTATACAGTATTGTTGACGTTGGTTTGTGTGCTGCCGGTGTTGGTTGGAATGGTCGGCGTAGTTTATCTTTTTGCCTCGTTACTACTTAACGCTGGCTTTATGTACCATGCATGGAAGCTAAAATACGCGCCAGAGCCCAATACCGCGATGGAGACGTTTAAATTTTCTATCTATCACCTTTTTGCGTTGTTCATTGCATTGCTTTCGGATCACTATATTGGTTTGTAGCCTCTCTTTAAACAGAAAACGCCGCGTGGTTCGCGGCGTTTTTGGTTTTGATAGTTGGGCTTTAATGCAAAGTTTCTAGAGTTATTGAATCTCTAACAATTCAACATCAAAGATCAAAACACTTGCTGGTGGAATTGGGCCTGAGCCACTTTTGCCATAACCGAGCGTGCTTGGTACGAAAAGGCGGATTTTTTCACCTTCGACCATGTATTGTAGGCCTTCTTGCCAGCCTTTAATGACTTGGTTAAGACCAAACGAAATTGGCTCACCGCGATTAACGGAGCTATCAAACACAGTGCCATCAATCAACGTGCCGTGGTAGTGCACTTTGACTTTGCTTGTCGCGGTTGGGTGAACCTCACCTTCGCCTTTTTCAAGAACAATATATTGAAGACCACTTTCTGTTGTAATGACGCCTTCTTTCTTCGCATTCTCGAGCAAGAATGCTTGGCCTTTCGCAAAGTTTTCATCCGCTACTTTATGGTTTGTCCAAGTACGGTAAATGAAAAAGCCCGCCAGAATGAAAATAATGAGAGGAAACAAAAATTTAGACACGTAAGCTCCTTGTCTATTTAGGTTGTTTTAGCAAATAGTTAATGGTTTCTGCCATGGCTTCGACGCTGTCATGACCACTAGTAATGACTTGGTATTTTCCATTAACGATAAAGGCTGGAACGGAGTTAATTTGGCCGCGAGTCGTGATCGCTTCTGCCTTAGTGATGTACTCAAACAGCGTTTTTTGCTGTGCTTCATCTAAATGGTAAGGGCTGATAAGGTTGCGAGACTCAAAGGCTTTCTCTACGGCGATTTGACGTTCCTCAGCAGTCGCATCAGGACCCATTTGTACGGCAGCAAAAAGATCCGCCATAAATGCTTTGTCAGGTGTCGACTCTAGTTGCATTACTGCAGTGTAGAAGATGATGGCGCTTACTTGTGCACTTTCATTGAAAGTTACATGCATTTTTTCAACGCTTTGCTCGGTCAATGATTCAATTTGAGGGACAAACTCTTCCATTGAGCGACAGTGGCCGCAAGTTAGGGCAAAAGCTTCTGTCAATGGCGCCAAATCATATTCTTGAAGAGATACAGGCAAAACTTCGTATTGTTTGCCTTGCTGAGGCTGAGTGTTGCCGCTATCGCATGCCGACAAGGCCATCATGGCGGCAATCACAGCAAAGCCTTTCGATATGGTTTTTAACATAATAATGCTCTAAGTAAGAAATTTGCGTTAGTTTATCGGTTAACGATAGTGACTAAAACCATTAAATAACAATAAAGTGAGACGATTGGTAACAGACTTTTCCTGATGTGTAGGCTGCAGGGAGGTATTTTGGCATCGCTTTTTATTTGAGAGATACTTGATATTGATTCCAGTGGCATGAACGCTGCATATACAAACCAATCGGTGGATAAAAGCGCTAAAGATTTGGCGTGTTTTGTCGACACAATGGACAAGAGTTTTTCTACGTTGGTAATGGTATGAAGCAGTGGTTTTTAATTGTTTGCGGCATTCTGACTGGGTGCAGTAGCCTTGATCAAGACATGGTTCCTGGCGGGAACATTTTAGATACAGCTCCTAGAACAAACACCGAGCTGAGACATCCTGAGTGGGGCTATCCGAGCGCCTCCAGTGTGGCTTCTTCACCTCGTACGTATCAGACTGAGAGGGCATCAGTAAAAAAGTCGCAAAATGTGACCTCTCTGGAAATGTTTCTGAACAGGCACAATATTCCTCATGAGACACTCAGTGGCGGTCACTTAATGATACGTTTGAAAGAGCAAGTGCATTTTCAAACTGGCTCTGCTCAGTTATCAGCGCAATCTCAAGACTGGATTCGAAACATTGGTCACTATCTAGCAGGAAGAACGGATGTGGATGTCGTGATCGATGGCCATGCCGATAGCACGGGAGCTGCCAGCTTTAATGACACGTTGTCAGAAAAGCGAGCTCGTGAAGTGGAAAAGCAACTGCTGGCGACGAGTATTCCTCGTCAACGCGTGTTTTCTAGAGGTTTTGGCGAGTATGTACCGCAGTGCAGCAATGCGACAGCCAGTGGCAAAGCTTGTAATCGACGCGTAGAGCTAACGCTGATCGTTGATGAGTAAGGCGGTGGCTGGTCGATAAACTACGTCGTGTCGTTTTCACTGAGCCCTTATGTGTTTACTGGCGTTTCCGTCTGGGAATGAGCAAGAAGAGTGAACCCAAAGGCTAGGCATAGCAACGAGCAGCTAGACTGAATAGAAAAGAGGCACCTGTATGGTGCCTCTTTTACATCCGCCAATGTTCATAGGGGGAACTTAGGCAAATTCTTTTTCAACGTAAGCGACGATGTCAGATGACTCGTATAGCCACTGTGTTTCGCCATCTTTTTCGATACGCAGGCAAGGGACTTTAATTCGTCCACCACCTTGCTCTAGTTCAGCTCGATGAGTCGGGTTATTTTTTGCATCACGTAGCTCAATGTTCACCGATTGACGCTTCATTGCACGGCGGACTTTTACGCAAAAAGGGCAAGCTTCAAATTGGTAAAGTGCGTATTGTTTTGCTTTTTCATCAATACGTTGTTGTTCTTCTGCACTGCGTTTAATACCACGAGGTGAGAACACGGCGTTCAACAATAAGATAACCTTGCCTAAAATCCAACGGATAAACTTCATAATGATCCCTTGATGTTCATTGGGTAATTGTCCTTTAAAAATGCAATCATGATGCTTGTTGCATTGAGCGTGAAGTCTATCAGTTGTTTGAAATGGATAAAACCATGTATTTTATGCGGAAAATAAGCGTTTTAACTTGCCCCAAAAGCCGCTAGTCGAAGCTGGACTGGCTTCTCTACCTAGATAAAAGCTTTGCATCAGTTCGGTTCTGAATGCATCAACATCCATGCGTTTTACAACAAGCTCGTGTTGCAATGTATTCTGAGTTTGCTCGGCATGATCGTGCGCCAAGCTAAAGTCCATATTCAAATAGCCTTGAGTATAAAGCCAAAGGTGGGTTATCAAGATAAGGTCTTCTGCGGACTGGTTAGTGAACTTATCCGCGTGCTCATCACCCAAGGAGTCAGTCAGCACTTGCTGCATTTGCTGGGCAGAATGCGCATGTTGCTCATAGTTAGCGCTGGCTTCAATATGCGACTTAGTCAAAAGACCAAGCAGGTGAAGAGTAGGCGCCGTGGCGGGTTTGTTCTCACAAACTTTTGTAAACAGTTGTGACTGTTCTTTTAACCAACGTCGCTTTGCCGCTTTATGTTCTTTAACGAAGGGAATTTCTTTGAATCCCATCTCTTGACTCAGTTCACTAAGAGACGTCATGGCTTTTTAGTTCCTTCACCGTTACTTCGACGTGTTGATCGTTGATATCAACAAAAATAGAGCTGCCGGTAATCATAACAGAAAGGCTAGTGCCTCGGTCAAGGTGCTGACAAATCAAGTCGATAGCGTCGTAGTCAAAGCTTTCTACGTTGACGGGAAGCATTGAGAACTTTCCTGACATTTTATCCCACCATACCGTCGCTTTAGTGTTATAAGTGTAGACTTTTACGTGTTTTGCTAGGCGAGAGGCTTTCTTGATTCTTTCTGGTTCTGGTTCGCCAATTTCAATCCAGTGAGTAATGCTTTGATCATCGCCAACATGCCATAAATCAGGCTCTTCAGTTGTAGAAAGCCCTTTCGTAAACTCTAAATTACTTTGAGCGTTTAAGCAGTAAGCTAAAACACGAGCCAGCATTCGTTGAGGTTTTTCTGAAGGGTGAAGGGCGATAGTTAGATTTTTAGAATCGTAATAGTCGTTATTCATATCGGAAATGGCGATACGAAATTTATAAATAGTCGGTTTAAGAGCCATGGATTTATATCGTTTTTGTTGGCAAAAATAAGTTATAGACAAAAAAATAGCCAGCTTTAGAAGCTGGCTATCGTATCAAATTCTTTAAGAATTAAAGTACTTTGATTTGCTCTGCTTGAGGGCCTTTTTGACCTTGAGAGATAACAAATTCTACTTTCTGGCCTTCAACTAGAGTACGGAAGCCGTCACCAGTGATTGCAGAGAAGTGAGCAAATACGTCAGGACCGTTTTCTTGTTGAATGAAACCGAAGCCTTTAGTTTCGTTGAACCACTTAACTGTGCCAGTAGCTGTGTTAGACATGTCTATTTCCTAAATATCTAAATAATGTAATCTTTCGCCTCAACGGCGCTTATAGCGTGGAAAAATAAATTGCTATTGCGTACCACAGGACGACGGGTTACAAGTAATCCAACGAAATGTGAAAACAAAGAACTTTCTTTCTAGCCGTGTTTGAGTCTAGGTTAATTCCACGAAGAGTCAACATATATTAGTGCTTTATGGACAAATATTTGTATTTAGTCACTATTTAACCAGCATGTTTTTGATTAAATTTCAAATAAATGACGGTGATGTGAAGTTTTTCAGCATAAAATTCAACTAAATCTATAAATTTGACTTATTTATATAATTATTGTCCAATCTGGTTCGACCATTAAGGAGGATTTATGGCAAAACCTAAAACCAGTCCTCAGCCGAATGAGTTACAACACGAGACCGATTTCGGCAGAGGTGAAATCAAGGACAATGCGTTAAAAGCGGTTGTCACCAGTCAATTGTTCAGAACACGAGTCGTAAAAGCGAAAAAAGGTAAAGGCAGCTTCAGTCGGAAAATGAAGCATAGAGGCAAAGAGCCCTATTCAAAGTTCTCCCGATGTGGATTTTGAATAGGGCTTTTTTATTGATGCTGCTTTTTATCAACCTATTCAAATTCAATGGTTTAGTGTTAGTTAAATCACTCTTATCTCACCTTATACTGGCTAGCTTTCTTCTTAAAACTAGACGCTGAAAAGTACCAAATAAGTACTAAAACCTACTAAGTTAGATTCATATCAATAGGAGCCACTTCCTGTCCGACACCGCTCTGCTATATCTTTAGATCAGACAAAACAGCCGAGATTATGGTTTAAAAAGACTGGTGAGAAGTAGGTATGTCATCGACGAGTTATGGTACTTATGGTTGCAAGTGTACAAAAGCGTGTGCTTCTTTGTTACTACTATGGCTGTCTATTTGCCCGATGACGTATGCGCACAAGTCAGAGTCTCATTCTTTAATAGTTGCTAACTCCAAAGCTTGGAAGCCATTCTCTTACCTTAGCCCAGACGGTGAACCCAAAGGCATTTTGATCGACTTCTGGAAAGCGTATGCGGCGGACAACCAAATTGATGTTCAGTTTCTGCTTCTTGATTGGGAGGCTTCTTTACAGGCCGTAAAAGAGGGGCGTGCTGACTTTCACGCGGGATTGGTTTACTCATCGGAAAGAGCCGATTACTTGGATTTTGGCGCAGTTATCATGCCCATTCAAACTAAATTATATGTCAATCAAGACGTGCTTTCGATTGATGTCAAAAGTGTTTTAGCTGGTGAAATGACGTTGCCAATTGGTGTCGTTAAAGGAAGTTACGAGTCTGAGTTTATTAAGACGAATTATCCTAATGCGCCTATTGCAGAGTACATTAATAACGACACGATGATACAGGCCGCTGTCGATAAGAAGGTGCTGTATTTCGTCGCGGACCTTCAAGTAGCTAACTTTTATATGGCAACTATGCCGGGAGCAGGCATGTTTGTTCCTGTAATAAATTTATATAGTAAAGACCTTCGGATTGCAGCAGGGTTGCATAGTTCTGCTTCCATTTTGGATGTCTCTCGAGCGTTTGAAAAAGTTATCGATACAGATCGAGAAAGGATCCTCAATCGGTGGAGTGTGGTGAAAACGGTCTATCCTCTTTATCTCCTACCTATTGCGATTTTCGTTATGACGGTCGCGACGCTGTATCATATCTTCGCACTCAAACGCATGGTTGCGCTGCGCACAAGACAATTGACGATTGCTAACCAGCAATTGCTGGAGATGACGTTAACGGATTCCCTAACAAAACTCTACAACCGTAGACACTTGATTGAACAATTGGCGCTCTTGAATCACTTGCAGCGAAGCTTGACGGTAATGGTATTTGATATTGATGATTTTAAATCAATTAATGACCAATACGGTCATCTTGTCGGAGATAGAGCGATAGTGGCCGTGGCTGAAACAGCAAAATCAATGACTGATGAACGTATGACATTGGCGAGAATTGGCGGAGAAGAGTTCGCACTCGTGACGGCATCGCTCTCTGAGCGAGAAGCGCGCAACTTTGCTCAAATGCTCTGCAAAGCCGTGTACGAACAACCTATTATCCTTGGTGGGCAAGCGATTCATTTGAGCATTAGCTTAGGCTGCGCATACTACCCTGAATTTACTCATATCGTGAATTTACAAGACGCTGATCAACTGATGTATCAAGGTAAGTCTGAAGGTAAAAATCGCGCGGTGTTTCAAGTCATAACAGACAGCCAGTTTCAACCTGAGCTTCGTCAAGTCCCTTAGCATTTTTGAGTCACCAATCGCTATTTCTAAAACCTCACTTGCTATACTCAATTGAATTTAAAATTATTATACCCGTTTCGATTCAAATTCTAGGTCGTGTCGGTACAAAGGGAAGGTATGTATAAAACGTTTTGTGTTCTCGCTTGTGTACTTCTCTCTTCTTTTTCTTACGCTGAGAGCGCTTTCGATATAGTCCAAAAGTCTGATCAAGCGATGCGCGGAAAATCCAGTTATAGCGAAGCCACCATGAAAATTGTTCGCCCTGACTGGTCACGTTCAATGACCATGAAGAGTTGGACGAAAGGTACGGAATTATCTTTGGTCTTGGTGACTGCTCCGGCGAAAGATAAAGGTAGCGCCTCGTTAAAACGTCATAGAGAAATGTGGAATTGGGTGCCGAGTATCGAGCGAGTGATTAAAATTGCGCCATCCATGCTCAGTCAGTCTTGGATGGGATCAGACTTCACGAATGATGATTTAATTAACCAATCTTCTATTGTTGTCGATTATCAACATCAACTGCTTCAAAGTGAAACCTTTGATGGTGACAAAGTTTGGGTAATTGATGCACTTGCCAAGCCTGACGCCCCAGTGGTTTGGAGCAAAGTCAGACTGTGGATCTCTCAAACGAGCTTTTTACAGCGCAAAGTCGAGTTTTACGATGAATTTGATGAACTGGTAAATGTTTTGACGACTTACGATGTGCAAACGTTGGGTGGGCGAGACGTTGCGACTCGCATGGAGATGCAGCCGATAGATAAACCAGGAAATAAAACGGTTTTGATTACGCACGAAGCGCAATTTGATTTTGATATCGATGATGACTTTTTCTCCCAGCAGCAAATGAAGGCTCTGCGAGATTAGGGTGGATTTTGGTTTAGATAAGAGGTGAGATCGGATGCTCATCAAGCTCGCATGGCGAAATCTATGGCGGCAAAAACGGCGGACATTGTTAACCGCTTCTGCGTTAGCTCTTGTTCTGTTTCTCTCCTTACTGACTCGAGCGTTCCAAGAAGGAAGTTACTCCTCAAATATTAAAAACGCTGCGAAGTTCTATACGGGATTAATTCAGCTACAACATCCCGATTTTGGGGACTCCTCTAGCATTGATGATGTCCTTCCACAAACGCCTGCGTTCATTGCATCTGCCAAAAATAATCCTGATATCGACATCGTTCTGCCGAGAATTGAGTCATTTGCGCTTGCCGCCAAAGACGAACGATCCAAAGGCGTGATGGTGCTCGGCGTTGAGCCTGACGCTGAAGATAGCTACTCCAGCATTAGTGACAAAATCGTACAAGGGCGCTTTATTGCATCTGGACAAAACTCGGTGCTTGTTGGTGAGGGTTTGGCAAACTACCTTTATTTGAACGTTGGTGATGAACTGGTGTTGTATGGTTCGGGTTATCGTGGTCAAACGGCGGCTGGACTGTATCAGGTGTCCGGTATTTTGCACTTTCCTTTGCAGCAGTTAGATTCTCAGTTGGTCTACATGCCTCTTGATACCGCACAAGCGTTGTATTCGCTTGATAACCAAGTCACCGCATGGGTCCTTAACACTCAAAGTTTACGCGTGTTGCCTGACATTGTTAAACAACTAAAGCGCCACTACGGGAATGGCGTCGCAGTAAAAAGCTGGCAGGAGCTGTCGCCAGAACTTTCTCAACAGATAGCCTTGGACAAAGCGGGTGGGATCTTTTTGATCTATATCTTGTACGGCATTGTTGGTTTTGGCCTGTTTGCCACGATTTTGATGATGACGTTAGAGCGCCAGCGTGAATTTGCGGTGATGCTCGCGACGGGTATGTTGCGCAGCAAGCTTATGGGGCTCGTCGCCATTGAATCGATGTTTATCTCCGTTATTGGTCTTGTGCTCGGTGTCTTGATCAGCGCGCCTGTGCTTGCGTATTTCTATATCAATCCGATTGAGATTACTGGCGATGCTGCACAAGTGATGCTGGAGAGTGGCTTTGAACCAATCGTACCTGTTTCGCTAGACCCTTATTTGTTAATGGATCAAATTCTTGTCGTTCTCGTTATTTTATCGTTATGTCTGATGTATCCGATGGCTAGACTTCTTCGCTTGCCCATTGCTAGTGGGCTAAAAGGAGGCGCGCATGTTGATTAAATTGGCGTGGCGTAATTTATGGCGGAATAAGCTCAGAACTTCCATTATGCTGGGAGCGATGGTGTTCGGCTTAATGGGCGTTGTTGCCATGATTGGATTCATGAACGGTTTGGTCGACAGCATGATCAAAAACGCGATTGCGTGGCAAACCAGTCATCTACAAGTGCATCAGAAATCCTACCTTAATAATCCTGACCTTAGTGACACAATAACGAATTATCAAACGATAACGGCCGCTTTGGCTGCACATCAAGATGTTAAAGCGGTATCGGCGCGATTTCTTGCTGATGGCATGATTGCTTCTGCGCGTAGTACGAGAGGCGTTCGGATCAATGGCATCAATATTGAACAAGAGCAAAGTATCACACCGCTTAAAAGCCATGTGATAGACGGAGAATGGTTAAACGAAGTGGGAAGAAACCCCATTCTTATTTCGCAAAAAACCGCAAATCGGTTGAAGCTGCGTGTTGGATCGAAAGTGGTTTTAACATTATCTGACATCAAGGGTGATGTATCTGGCGCAGCTTTTCGCGTTCGAGGTATTTTTAAAACGCCATCCACCACGTTTGATGACGGTAATGTCTACGTCCGTAAAGTCGATCTCGAAACAATCGCAGGCTTGTCGGGTGCGCATGAAATTGGCGTTTTGTTGAACTCCAACGAGACTAAACAGCTAGAAAGTGCAGAGGCATTTACGTTATCAATATTGCCACAAGCCAACCGTGAACAATTGGTCGTGAGAAAATGGCAAGACATACAGCCTTTACTCGCAACAATGATGAGCTCAATGGATATCTCTAACCAAATTATGTTGGTCGTTTTCGTACTTGCCATGACTCTCGGAATCATCAACATCATGCTGATGTCAGTTTTTGAAAGAACGAGAGAGTTTGGTGTGTTAATGGCGGTTGGCATGCAGCAGCATAAAATTCGCACACTGATTATTTTGGAAACGCTATTCCTTGGTTTGAGTGGTTGCGCGTTAGGGTTATTAGGAAGCGCAGTCATGCTGAAAATACTGAGTATTACTGGCTTATCGCTTGGCGCACTTGCTGATGGATTAGGTGCTTATGGCGTCGATACCTTGCTTTATCCAAGAGTGTCGTTTTATGAATATCAATTGATTATTGTGGCTATTTTTGTCGCGAGCTTATTTGCGGCTCTGTATCCAGCAAGGCAAATTCTCAAACATCGACCTACGGATGCCATGGCGGAGAAAACGTAATGACGATTAAATTGGAAGGCTTATCCAAGACGTACAACCCAAAGAGTGACTTCCCGGTACATGCGGTTCAGAACGTAGATTTGGAGATCAAGCAAGGTGAGTTTGTCGCTATTATGGGACCTTCTGGTTCAGGGAAAACGACGCTACTAAACATGTTGGGCGGGATCGATTCGCCTACATCAGGACGCGTGGAAATTGATGGATGCTTAATCTCTGATATGTCAGAAAAAGAGTTGATCGCTTATCGGCGCGATAACATTGGCTTTATCTTCCAAGATTATAGCCTGCTCCCCGTACTGACAGCTCTTGAAAACGTCGAGTTTGTTATGCAATTGCAAGGGAAAACAGAAAGGGAATGTCGTGAACGCGCCAGCGCGCTACTGCAACAGGTTGGATTATCACAGCAGATGCATAAACGTCCGAGTAAAATGTCTGGAGGCCAACAACAGAGAGTTGCGGTTGCAAGAGCATTGGCACCAAAACCAAGGTTTGTAATGGCAGATGAGCCTACCGCCAACTTAGATGCAAAAAATACAGCCGAGCTGCTTGATATCATGGAACAACTCAGTGAAAAAGAAGGCACGACATTTATCTTTTCTACCCATGATCCTAGAGTTATTAAGCGCGCACATCGAATCATAGTATTTGAGGACGGGCGTTTGGCACGAGATTTTGCCAACATTGATAACACCATAGAGAAGAGCCATGCGTGGTAGAGTAGAGGGCGTAAGCTTACTATCCAAGTTATTGCGGCTTTTTTTTGCGTTAAGTCCTGCGGTAATTTGCATTAAAACTAATGCCAGCATACCGGGTTTGGAGCCTGAAAAAGCATGGGATATCAATGGCTATGTGAAATACATGGCGACCTATAGTATGCCTGACGAGCAGAGTAATACCCTTGACCATCTACTCCATAACCGGATTAACGTTGAATATCGCTTTTCTCCTGAATGGCGAATAAATCTTGGTATCAGGAATAGAGCATTGTGGGGGGATGCGCTTGAGATTCCTCAATATGCGGAACTCGTGGCGCTTGATAATGGGTATTTTGATCTAAGCAAAAACTGGCGAGAAGATAATGTAATCCTCAATACCCAACTGGATCGACTCTACGTCTCTTGGAGTAACCAAGATTGGAGTGCAAGGTTAGGGCGGTTCCGGGTCAATTGGTCAATGAACACCATTTGGAACCCAAACGACATCTACAACGCCTATTCTATTTACGACTTTGATTACGAAGAGCGGGCGGGCACCGACGCTGTCATGGTGAGTAAAAAACTTGGGTTTGCCGATGGGTTAGATCTCGTTTTCTCTCCGTCAAAGCAGTCTAAAGAAAACAGCACGTCACTACGATATTTCTCCAACGTTTCTGGTTGGGACTATCAAATCATTGCGGGTCGATCTCGGCAAGACTATGTTCTTGGAGCAGGGTTCGCGACTGATATCTATCAAGCCGGGTTTCGAGGCGAGTTAAGCTGGTTTGATCCTATTGATACAAAGCATCAAGGTCAGCCTACTGAGGATACGACAGTCGCTAGTTTGGAATCAGACTACAGTTTTGGTGGTGTGCGTAACTGGATGGTGAGAGGTGCTTGGTTGTTTATTTCTGAACCAAAGCCAGCGAGCAGCGCATTAACTTACCTAAACCTCCCTCTCTCTGCGAAAACCTTGAGCTTCACGGAGCATACTGTTTATGCCGATGCTAGCTTCGACTTAACGGCGCTCAACCGTGTCACCTTATCGGCTAGTTACTATGATGATGGCTCTTACTTTGCTGGATTATCCAGCAGCTATTCGCTCAGTAATAATTGGCAACTGCTAACTGTAGTTCAACATTTTAACGGTACGGACGGCAGCTTATTTGGAGAAACACCTGCAACTTTGGTGTTTGCTAATATCCGGTATAGTTACTAGAGACGCCTTTCATTTAGCTGCTATCCCTAAATAATGCAATCAATCACAAATAATGCCTTGTTCTGAAGTTGTTTTTGATACAAGCATTTAACATTTTTGTAAACATCGTTATATTTAAGGCTCATCGTTGTCAGGAGTTTATGGATGAACCTTACGATATCAGGGAAGTTGCAGCTCAGTTTTGTGCTGCTAGCCGTACTTTTTATGGCATCAGCGGTATTCACGTATCGCAACGTCACCACCGTAGAGCAATACGCCTCTTCGCTACTTAAATCCGATTTACCGACCGTAGACACCAGTCGCGGTATCCAACAGTCCGTTCAAGCGTCGTTGTCTTCTATTCGAGCCTACATGTTGTTAGGTGGCGATGAAGAGGCGAGCGCACGTTTGAGTGAGGACGTGCGTAATATCATGATGTCTACTGACGAGTCGCTTCCGACTTTGCAGGCTTTGATCTCTGAACAGGATTTTCAAGCGATTCAAAGCCAGTGGGACGCGGTAAAAGTCTCTCTAAACAAGTTGATTGAGCTCAGTCACAGTGATGAGAACTTACCCGCGCATAACCTCTTTATTAACGAAGCGGCACCCATTGCAGAAGTGGCACTTGATCAGCTTCAAAGCTTAATCAATGAAGAGTCAGGAAACCCATTTGGTGGAGACAGAAAACGTCTGTTTAAAGTTTACGCCGACAGCTATACCTCGCTCGCCAATGCTCTGTCCGCCTTGCGAGATTTCCTGTTGTACGGGCAGCAAGATCACCTAGACAAATACCATGACTTGATTAAGTACCACAATCAGTCTGTGGCGGAAATCGACAGCAAACTCGACAGACTTACTGATAACGACCAATCACTGTGGTCACTGTTTAAAGAAATGCAGCAACTGTACTTTCCTTTAGCAGAGCAGGTGATTGCATTGCGTCAGTCGCCAGAGTGGAACGAATCAAACTTGCTGATGGCGAACGAACTGTTGCCAGCAGCGGATGCCCTAGACCAAAGTTTAGAAACGATCGTATTGGCTCAACAAAGTCGTGCTGATCAAAGCGGACAGGGTATCAATCAGTCGATCAAGAACGTACTCACCACTATGTTGATTGCAGCGGCATTGGTCTTGTTTGCCGCAGTAGCGATTTCAAAATACATGGGCAACACCATTGGTCGCCGATTGAAAAACTTATCGGAACGAGCAAAGACGATCGCTTCAGGGGACGTTTCTCAACCTCCGCTCACTGTTGTTGGGAAAGATGAATTGGCAGACCTTACCGATTCGATTAACCGCATGAACCAATCGTTAGCGAGCATTGTGGCAGGGGTGAGTGAGAAAGCGCACCAAGTGGATACCAGTATGGGGGCTTTGTTGGAATCGGCGCAAGTCACCTCATCGAATGTGGAACAGCAACAGACCAGCATTGTTGAAATGGGAAGCCAATTGGATGAAATCGCTTTAGCCGCGCGTAACACCTTAGATCAAGCCAATCAATCGGTGCAGAAGCTTTCTGATTCAAAAGGCGAGATTGAACAAGGTCGTGATGCTTTAGAGCAAAACAAAGTTACCATGGAAAGCTTGCATGGCAGCATTGAAACCGCGAGTACACAAGTGACGCAGTTAAGCAAAGAGAGCGAAGCCATTGGTCGAGTGACTGAAGTGATTGAAGGCTTGGCAGAGCAAACCAACTTACTGGCATTGAATGCGGCAATAGAAGCAGCGCGTGCGGGTGATCAAGGGCGAGGCTTTGCGGTTGTGGCGGACGAAGTGCGTATGTTGGCGACTCGCACTACTCAGTCGACGACAGAAATCAACGGCATCATCAATGCCATTCAACGTTCGACTAATTCAGTGGTTGAGGAAATTGAACACAGCCAATCACTTGCAGAGCAGGGCGCAGAGCACATTGAAAAAGCGGTAACTCGTTTGCTCGCTACTACTGAGCAAATCGGTTCTTTGAATGAGCAAATGGCAGAACTTGCGGCAGCGGCAGAGCAGCAATCGCATGCGACCAATTCGATCACTGGATTGATGTCTGATATTACACAATCAGTGGACGAAGTTTCGAATAACAGCCAACGTGCATCAGAGACATCATTGCAAGTAAAAGAGCAAGTTACCGAGCTGAATCAACAGATGGCGACCTTCAAGATGGCGTAGATAAGGTTTGCATCTTTTCATCAACTTTTGATTGTTAACCAAATAGTAAAAAAGCCCCAATCTTTTTCACACAAAAAGGGTTGGGGCTTTTTGTTGGATGATACGCCGATATTTGTCTACTTGCTCATTGGATTTAGCTATTTAAATCATAGCTAAAACCAAATTTTCTTCACCGAGCCGGAGTCGTAATATGACTCCATCGGCAGCAAATACTGCAAAAGAATTTTTAAACTTTATACCAATCCCGGTAAGAGAATCGTTCGTTACTACGATTGGTATCATCCTTCTAGGAGCAAGATTATGAACAAACAAGTAAGCCTAATTGGTCTAGACAGCGAACAATCAGCACAACTAGCTCAACAGCTAAATCAACTGCTAGCGCATTACCAAGTGTTGTACATGAACTCTCGCGGTTACCACTGGAACATCAAAGGTGCGCAATTCTTCGAACTGCACGTAAAATTTGAAGAGATCTACACGGATCTACAAACAAAAATCGATGAGCTTGCAGAGCGGATTCTAACCTTGGGTCATACACCAGCGCACGCATTCAGCAACTACTTGGAAGCAAGTGAAATTAAAGAACATCAAAACGCGACTTCTGGTGAGGAGTGTGTACAAGGTCTGGTCCAAAGCTTTAGCGTTCTACTTCTAAAACAGCGTGAGATTCTACAAAACGCGGGTGAAGCAGGCGATGAAGGTACCGCGGCATTGATGGGTGACTACATCCGTGAGCAAGAAAAATTAATGTGGATGCTTAACGCTTACCTACAAGGCTAAGCGACGCATCACCCAAGCACTCACTTGGGGACGCATAAATAAATCGGGAATAAGTCAAAGGAGCACGCGAGTGCTCCTTTTGTTTATGAAAGTACCTAGTTAGTCGTGAATGTGCTTAAAAGACTGAAAATGTTCGAGTAAATCGGTCAGTTCTGTTACAGCAAGAGAGGCGGAGTCGTGGAATTGTGCAGTCGTATTGTGGTGAACCAAGCAGGATGGCATTTGGGCGTTGTATGCGGCTTGTAGGTCATAAAGGAAATCGCCGACATAAAGTACTTCATCTGGCATTAATCGCCACTCTTTGGCGAGGACTTGGAGTGATAAAGGATCAGGTTTTGCTGGGTAGCATTCACGAGTGAGGACATGTTCAACATTGATTCGGTTATGTTCTAACTTACGCTGCGTAGCGATCAAACAGTTGCGCGTTACTATCGCGGTTTTAACTTTATGCTGATGTAAGTATGCCAAAAGCTCGTGGCAACTCAGCATCGGAGATGACTGCTCAGCATCAGAAATTTCATGATCAAAGATAACATTATGGGCATGCTCTCTCTGATGTGGATGGTCAAGCTTATCAACAAAATCCAATAAATCTTCGTTTTGTGGACAGCCTAGTTGCTGACGAAGATCTTTGAAGTTCATATCGGAGCTGACGAGCGTATTGTCTAAGTCGAAAATAACGGCTTTGACTCTTTCAAGTTTTAATGGAAAAGGAACCATGATGACCTCGTACGACTTAAACCAAGCTATCTTTCTAAAAACAAAAGGTTATTGTTAATTTTAGATTCAAACGTGTTACTTGTACGAAAATAAATCACTGATACGTCACAAATTAAATAGTCTCAATAATGTTGGTGTTTGATTACTTCTCTTCAAGACGGAAAATTTTGCCTGTATCTGTTGAAAAATAGACATAGCCATCCGGACTGATGGTGATATCTCTGACTCGCTCGCCAAGATTCTCCATCAATCTTTTTGATTCGGTGAGCTTGCCATTCTCAATAGAAACCACGTTGATGTGCGCCAGCTTCAAGGCACCGGCGAGGATTTTTCCATCCAACTCTGGGTACTTATCACCACGATACACCACCATATTGCTTGGCGCGATAGACGGAATATAAACCAACTTTGGGTCTTCCATATTCGGTAAGCTTTTCGCTTCTCCAACGTCTAACGGTCCCCAATACTCTTTACCCTGAGAGACTTTTGCCCAGCCGTAGTTTGCACCTTTCCTAATCAGGTTGATTTCATCACCACCACGAGGGCCATGCTCAATCGACCACAGCTGTTTCGTTGCTTCGTCGTAAAACATGCCTTGTGGGTTACGGTGCCCGTAACTCCATATTTCAGGGCGAGCCTCAGAAGTCTTGAATGGATTATCTTGTGGTACCGAGCCATCAAGGTTGAGGCGAAGAATAGTGCCTGCATGGGTTTGAGTGTCTTGCCCATTATCACGTGCGCCACGGTCCCCAATTGAGAAGTAAACCTTGTCATCGACAAACGCAATACGGCTGCCGTAATGACGACTGGTGTCCGTGATGGCGTCGGCGACAAAGACGTCTTTCCAATCCACAAGTTGATTGTTTTTCAATTGTGCGGTCGCTAAGGCCACAGTATTTCCTTTATCGGTACGTTTGCTGTAAGTAAAGAAAAGTTGTGGATTTTGTGGAGCGGTATTCGGCACTAGAGCTACATCTAATAAACCAGCTTGCCCACTGGTGTTCACATTCGGTACTTTGAAGAGGGTTTGCTGTTTTCCCGACGCAATATTAAGTAATGAAACGGTGCCGTTTTTTTCATTCACGATCATTTGTTGCTTATCGAGAAATTCAATTCCCCATGGGATTTGAAACCCATTGGCAACCTCATTGGCACGATAGTCCGCAGCATCGATAGAAAAAGCTAGGCAAGCGAGTAGGGTCGCAGTGATAGTTCTCATGGTTCCTTCCAATATGAATCCAAGATACTTAAAAGCTAACACTAAAAGAGGACGTTTGGCAGGGTATGCGAATATAAAAAATCCCCAATACGAGATCGGGGATTGAATTAAGACTAGAGAATTGTTTACTTAGCGAGCCTACATCGCTTCTTCGAAGATCTTAGAGATCTCTTCGTGTGTTGCTTGTTTCGGGTTAGTGAAACCACAAGCGTCTTTTAGCGCGTTGTCCGCTAAGGTTGGGATATCTTCTAGCTTCGCACCAAGCTCTTTAATGCCTGATGGGATGCCGACATCTTTAGCAAGCTCAACGATAGCATCAATGGCCGCCGCAGCACCTTGCTCTGCTGACATACCTTCAATATCAATACCCATTGCTTTAGCAACGTCACGTAAACGCTCTGGACATACTTGCGCATTGTAACGTTGTACGTGAGGTAGAAGAATTGCGTTACATACACCGTGTGGTAGGTCGTAGAAGCCGCCTAGTTGGTGCGCCATTGCGTGAACGTAACCAAGAGATGCGTTGTTGAATGCCATACCTGCCATGAACTGTGCGTATGCCATTTGCTCTCGAGCTTCAAGGTTTTCACCGTTTTTCACTGCTGTGCGAAGGTGAGCTTGAATCAGTTCAATTGCTTTGATTGCTACCGCGTCAGTGATTGGTGTCGCAGCGATAGATACGTAAGCTTCAATCGCATGTGTTAGCGCATCCATACCTGTTGCGGCAGTAAGAGACGCAGGTTTAGCAAGCATCAATTCAGGATCATTCACTGACATCAATGGTGTTGTGTGTTTGTCCACAATCGCCATCTTAATGTGGCGCTCTTCATCTGTGATGATGCAGAAACGCGTCATTTCAGAAGCAGTACCAGCCGTTGTGTTGATTGATACGAGAGGCAGCATTGGTTTTGCGGATTGGTCAACGCCTTCGTAATCGCCGATCTTGCCGCCGTTTGACGCCACTAAAGCGATACCTTTTGCACAATCGTGCGGTGAGCCGCCTCCGAGTGAGATAACGAAGTCACATTCGTTTTCTTTTAGTAAAGCTAAGCCATCATTAACGTTGGTGATAGTAGGGTTTGGTTGAGTGCCATCGTACACAACGGTTGCTACGTCGCGTTCAGTGAGAAGGTCTTGAACTTGTTTGACTACACCGATTTGGTTAAGGATCTTATCCGTAACGATCAAACCTTTTTTAAAGCCTTGAGATTGGATGCTGTCTGCTGCGTCTTTTAAACAACCAGCGCCCATTAGGTTTACCGTAGGGATAAAAAATGCACTTGTCATATTGGATAGCTCCGTCGTTATTTTTAATAATCTTTCTTAATTTGCCATTTACTGTCGCACACTCGTTTCCAGATTGAAGTTGATCTGAAGCAAGTTTACCTATTTAGAGGTATTTGCAAGAGAAAAACTGTGACAGTGATCTTGTTGCACAGCGTATAGGTGCAACACAGATATAAAGTAGAACAAATATGAAACCAGTGACGCAATCGATTGGCAAAAATTGATATCTAATACGGATATACCTCTAAATTAGACTAAAGTATAAAAAATCCCCATTAATAACTTAACTATCAATGGGGATGGGAGGTAGGTGTATAAGTTATCTATCAATAATTAGGCAATTTCAATCAGCTTTGATACTAACTTTTCGATACCTGATGCCGCTTGAGAGATATTCTCTGCCAACATATAAGCTGGGGTTGATAGAACGAGGTGTGTTTCATCAAAAACGATATCCTCGACAGAGCAAGTGATGTGTTCACCGCCCATTTGATTAAATGCTATCGAGATCGCTTCATCGTTGCCTACGGTGCCTTTCACGCCATGCTCATAAATCATCGGAATAATGACAGGAGAAATACACAGATAACCTGCTGGCTTTTTGGCATGAGCGAATGCGCGACATGCTTGAGCTACGTGTGTATTAATCGAGCACTCAGCCCCTGATACTGCGAAGTCAGTGAGATTTTTAGCGGCACCAAAACCGCCAGGTAAGAGTAGGGCATCAAACTCATCTGGATTCAATCTTGCAACATCATCAATATTGCCACGTGCAAGGCGTGCAGATTCCACCAACACATTTCGTGTTTCGTCCATCTCTTCGCCAGTTAGATGATTAATCACGTGTAATTGATCGATGTTAGGAGCAAAGCAATGCCATGATGCACCTTCTTTTTCAATGGCATGGAGTGCTAATACGGCTTCATGTAGTTCTGTGCCATCGTAAACACCTGAACCACTGAAGATAACTGCGACTTTTTTCATTTGAGAATTCCTTTAGTCTGAGGTTTCCGTTTGTTGCTCTGTTTCTTTTAGATGTTGAGTGCTCGAATCAGTTTCGGCGATTTCGCTATCGTCGTCTTCTTCATCATAGTAGCGCACAACAAAAGGTGTAAGCATAACACTCGAGGGCAGAAAATGTTTCATATCGACTCCAACTGCGTAATGGAGTGATTTTTATACTGATTTTTATAAAACAGTACGTTGAACCTGATCATTTTTGAGTTAAGCTGATGTTTCCTTTGGCATTCGTGAGTGGTAGGTCACATGAAATCAGTGCAATTTCGTTTCACACTTTATGGTTGTATTGCGATCCTCTCTTGGAGTTGCTTACTTGGCATTGCCAGGTTGGTAACCGAGAGCCTAGGTCCCGTGGGCGGGGCAGCCATGTTGTACTCTCTCAGTTCTATTTTCCTTCTTATCGTAGTTGGCATTCCGAAGTTATCGTACTTTTCTCCAAAATATCTCGTGCTTGGTGGCGCGATGTTCGTTTGTTATGAAATATTTCTCGCTTTATCTCTGGGATATTCCAACTCGCGTGCGCAGGCTATTGAGGTGTCGATTGTCAATTACCTTTGGCCAGCACTCACCGTTTTGTTTGCGGTTTTAGGCAGTAACAAAAAAACAAACTGGCTGCTTTATCCAGCGGTTGCGCTGGCGTTTATCGGAGTCGCGTGGACGGTGAGTGGTGAAAATGGCTTATCCGTTACTCAGATTATGTTCAATGTCAGTAGTAACCCTTTGGTTTACTTTATGGCTTTCGCAGGAGCAGTTATATGGGCTTTTTATTGTAATTTAACCCAGAGGCAGCAATCCAAACATAACGCGATTACGTTGTTTTTCATTGCTACTGCTGTTTCGTTATGGGTGAAATATGCGTTTGCCGATGAGCCAGAGATGACTTTTTCATGGGAAGCAATGGGCTACCTTTTGGCTTCTGCGGCACTGATGGCTGGTGGTTATGGTTTGTGGAACATCGCGATTGTTGGCGGAAACATGGTCTTTTTGGCGACTTTGTCTTACTTCACGCCGATTTTCTCTGCGCTGTTTTCGTCGCTTATCCTTGGTGTGACGTTGAGCCCGAGCTTTTGGCAGGGGGTTGTGATGGTTACGGTGGGCTCTTTGCTTTGTTGGGTAGTCACCAAGGAGAAGCGTGAAGCTGCAGGTTAAACCAAAATTATCTGAGTGATTAATGCTCTTACTGCTCTTGAAGGCTTTGATAGATGCCTCCCGGCTGGACTGATTGAACCTTCATGTTGTTATCAGACGGGCATCCAGCCATTTTCCTAAAGTAAGCATCAGTTACCAAGGTGAGATAGCTGTCTTAGGGGAAGTCGCATCTGCAACTGAAAACGCTCCGGCCGTTCTGAGGTGTAACTGATTTATGATGTTAGGTTAGCAAAAAATTAGGCACAAAAAATCCACCGCTCTGGTGGTTTAACACTGCTAACTATTACCACGGTTATCAAACCCATACTTAATTGGATCTAACTTTTCGATTAGCTCTACTACTTTAATGAAATCAGTGGGTTTTGCTGGTGGGGTGCTAACTCCCGCTATCTTTTTGCTCATGCCGTGAAACTTTTTGAAAATATTTCATACAGCCAGTATTGCCTACGAGAAGCGGGAGTCAGTTTTTATTATTGTTAGCGTTGTTTCGGATGGGTGGCATTCCTACAACGGCCAACTGACGGAGCGGGATTTTTCACAATTTCGGCTTTTAAAACAGTGATTCAGTTCAAGATTTTTTCACCTCATTGAATCCAGATTATCAAAAAATAATACCGACTTACTCCCCTTAAAACGCAACTAAAATTGCTATTCCCGAGGATCATTATTTTCTATTGCGACCAATTGCAAATAGTGACGAACTGCAAGGATTGGATATGCAATTGTGTGGACAATCGCAGTCCTTAAAGTTTTGATGCAACAACGCAAGAGGTGGATATGTTTGGCTTCTTCAAAAGAAAAGCTTTAAAGAATATAGCGACGAATCTATATCAAGAATTGGTACGTGGACGCATACATGAGGGAACGCATTACGGACTCAGCGCAGATGATATATCAGAAAAGACAGGACTCAACTTGTTCTCATCGCGCAGCCTCATTCATCGGCTTGTCGCAAGCGGATTGGTCGAAGAATATGATTTTTTGGATGTGGTTTGCTATCGAGCTGTTAATGTCCCGATTTATTTAGATGAAACATCTTCTCCAAACAGCATTTTACAATACGTAAAACGAGCAATTGCCCGAGTAGACTTCAAAGGTCTAACTTAATCCGAATACTAGATAAGGTTATACATGCTTGGCTTATTAGACACAAAGACTTTGAAGAACACGACGATCGCTCTATATCACGAATTGGTTCGTGGCCGGATATACGAGGGTAAGCACTTTGGGCTCAATGCAGATGATATTTCCAAGAAAACAGGGTTAAATATTCACTCTGCAACGGCTCTCATTCATCGGCTTATCGATAACGAGTTAGTTGAAAAGTATGGTTTTAAGAATGATGTAAGTTATCGAGCTGCCAACATTCCAATCCACCTAGAACAAGCTTCGGCTCCAATCCAAATTTTCCAATACGTAAATCGCGTAATTGGCCGAGTAGACTTCAAAGGTATAGTTTAATCCAGATATAAAAAAACCGTCGTAATCGGCGGTTTTTTCATTTTAGTAAAGACTGAACATTCAATTTAGGTGCTTTTGAGATAGAAACATACTTGGTTTTTTCTTTCGTGTTCTAACAGTTTGCGACGTTTAAATGGAGTTGCAGTTTAAATCTGTGCTTCGACAGACGTTTTGTTAACTGAGTACGAGTTTGTTCCAACTTATCCAATGCAATGGTGTCGTCATCGACGTGCAAATCGATGTTAATGCGAAGTTCTTGGCCCACTTTAGTGATACCTGCTAACTTTAGCTGGTGGTCAGATGTTTTTTCTATCTCTAGTACATCATTGCCAACGACCTGACATAGCTCTTTGCTTGGTGTCATCATTAGTAGCTCACGTAGTGCACCAACCAACATATCAAAAGGAACTTTCAGAAAGTAGAAGCCCATTAGCACCATCATCATAGGATCGGCATAAACCGCATATTCAGCGAATGGCGTTAGTGATACAGCCCAAGCTGCAACAAATCCTACCGTCACTGCCACACTTAATAGCGTATCCATCTGCCACTGTTTTTTCTCTGCTTCAATCAAGCCTGATGAGAAGCGACGGCTGCGTTTAGCCATAAACCACCAAGCGTAACCACAACCGATGACGTTTACGATGCCGAATAGAGTGGCAATAGAAGCATCGACTTCACGGCCTCCGGACATCAATGCTGAAATTGCAGAGTAAAGAGAAAAGCTTACAACCACTAAAATAACAGCCGCTTTTATTGCAATAACTATTGGCTCTAAGACCGCTTTTCCAAATGGGAATACAGATTTTGAGGGCTTGTTAATATAGTAGGAAGCGGCCAGTGACAATAAAGTTAACAGTAAGCTGACCAAAGAGTAAACACCGTCAAAAACGATGACAATTGATCCTACAAGCAAGCCAAGTACCATACCACCAGCAGCGAACCCAGATGCTAAAAGGGCTGAAATGGTTAGAATACGGTTTTCGTTTTTGCTTGTCCTGTCACACATAAAAGATGCCTTTAAATTTTAATACCTTACTATTCTTCTCGCATAAGGTAATTTAGGCAACCACTAAGTGAGCAGGTTCTAATCTAAAAAGTTGCGTTTTTATTTATACTCTTATAAAACAATGACTTGCTGTATGATCTTGGTGCCAATAAAATTGGCGCTCACTGATAAAATGTTTAGAAGTCAAATAAATACTCGCTCAATTTATCCGCTAACCATGTCATTGCTGGGTGCTCAGTTTGACCGTTAGGTGAAAACATACAGTAGTCTTCTTGTGTCAATCCGTATGTATGCTTGATAACGGCGAGCTTTTGCTGGCGAAGGTAATGGCGGATTAATGGTTCTGGCAGTACACCCCAAGCGTCTTCTTCTAAGATGGTGTTGAGCATGTAGTCAAAACTCGAAAAGCCAATGTATCGAGTCGAGAAAGGCTGCAGTTCAGGGTTATCTTTCTCATTTAGGTACACCATCAACGCTTGCATCTGACTGCGTAGATCTTCGTCTGAGACTCGGCGCATCTTACTTAGGCGATGTTCTGCACTGCATACTGACATCATACGTATCTTGCCTAGCGGGTTATACACGATACGAGGATCGTCGACGCGCTCATAATCAACACCAAAGGCAAAATCCACTTGGTGGGTACTGACTAAGTTGGCCAAGTCGCCACTGGATGCCAGGATTAAGTTGAAGGTAGTGGAAGGGAAGCGGTTATTCAATGTATGAGAAAGCTCTTGCCAGAGATCATCAGGTAAGGAGTCGTCACGTGCTACCCAAACTTCCGCGTTAAAACCTTCCGAGATTTGAGCACAGGTTTTTCTTATCCGCTGTGCGATGATAAGTAGGTGTTCGCAATCTTTGTAAATGGCTTTCCCAGCTTCAGAGAGGGTAAGCTGGTTGCCAGTTCGGGTAAACAACTCAACGTTGAGATCTTTCTCTAAAGCCTTAATCGACATACTGAGTTTGGTGCGATTACAATCGAGTTGCCTTGCTGCTTCAGAAACAGAACCACACTCAGCGATGGTGCAGAAGGCTTCTACTTGAGTTAAGTTCATGATTTGACACAACCAATAAATGAATTCAAATAATTTGGGTATTATGCAGATGTGCTCCCAAAGCCGTGAAAGATTATCGAAAAAAACGCGAATCCGCCAGATAAGTCTATGGTCTTTTAACGGTTTTGCGGTAATCTATGTGGGTTACAAAAAGTGAACATGGAGGCCACGATGGCACAAGATTGGGACGGCTTAGCAAAAAACTGGGAATCAAATCCAGCAACAGAGCAATTTGCGCAGTCGGTGTTTGAGCAGTTACAACAGCTAACTCAGCTTGATGGCATTAAAGTACTAGATTTTGGATGCGGAACAGGGCAGTTAAGTCAACGATTGTCACCGATGGTTAAAGACATCGTAGCATTAGACGCATCGGAAGCCATGATTGAAGAACTCGATAAAAAAGAGCTTGCCAATGTAGAACCTGTCGTAGATGCATTGTCTCGCGGCTTGGTCGCTCAGCATCCAGCGTTTCGTGGACAGTTTGACCTAGTAGTTGCATCGTCAGTTTTAGCGTTTGTGGAAGACTTAGACGCGTCATTAAAAATCTCGCATTCTTTACTTAACCACGGCGGTTACTTTGTTCATTTTGATTGGATTGCAGAATCTGAACAAGACGGTTTTACCCTTGCGAAGTCTAAACGTGCTTTGAAAGATGCAGGTTTTACTGAAGTGGAATCACAACACGTTTTTGACATTACATCTGACGGTAAAACGATGTCGGTATTAATGGGGCTTGGTCGCCGTTAAGACTGAATAAAGAACACCACATGATAAAAGCGAGCTACCTAGCTCGCTTTTTTCTTATCGGTTGAGGGTATGTACCCAAGTTAATCTCACTTGTTCTTCAACCTGTCGCTGCGTGTGTAAGCAAAGTGGTTCCCTAACAACCAAGTGTTCTGAAGTTATTTTGGGGCGACTATCCTGCGTATCTCCTCCAACACTTCAGGATTGGCTATTGCACCTAAATTTTCTACGCTCCGGTTGTTAACGACTTGCTTAACGGCTAACTCAACCAGTTTTCCCGAACGGGTCTTAGGAATATCGCTTATTGCGTAAATCGCACTAGGTACATGCCTTGGAGAACATGCAGACTTTAGCTGTGCTTTGATGGAGGCGATCATCTCGTCGTTGAGCTCTATCCCTTTCATTAATTGGACAAACAGCCATATTTGTTCGTTGCGATCGACTTCTTTTCCTACTGCGATGGAATCTAGAATACCGTCTATACTGTTCACTTGCTGATAGATTTCGGCCGTGCCGATTCTTACGCCACCGGGATTCAACGTGGTATCACTTCGACCATAAAACACGTATCCACCAACGCTGGTCTGTTCAACATCGTCGCCGTGGTGCCAAATATTGTCGAACTTATCCCAATAAGCACGATGATATCTTTCCCCGGTGTCGTTCCAAAAGCCAGCAGGAAAGTTGGGCAATGAATTGGCACAAACCAACTCACCGCGCTCTCCGATTACGCTATTACCTTGCGGGTTAAAGACTCTGACATCGACCCCTAACCCTGCTGATTGGCACTCTCCTCGATAAACGGGAGAAATAGGGTTGCCTAACACAAAGCAGCCACAAATGTCTGTCCCGCCTGAAATAGAGGCGAGGTGTACATCTTCTTTAATGTGCTGATAGACATAATCAAACTGTTCTGGATACAGAACCGAGCCCGTTGAACAAATGGTTTTCAGACTTGGAAATGCATCATTTTTCGGCGGAGAAAAAGAAACTTTTTCCAATGCCTCTAGGTATTTCGCCGAAGTTCCAAACAGCGTCACTTCGGCTTGTTCAGCGAGGTCCCAAAGCACGTTATGAGCGGGATAAACAGGGCTACCATCAAAAATTACTAAACATGCGCCGCTCGCGAGTGAAGAAACGTGCCAGTTCCACATCATCCAACCGCAGGTCGTGTAATAAAACACTCTGTCGTTAGGTTGAATGTCGCAATGCAGTTGGTGCTCTTTTAAATGGTTAAGCACTGTTCCACCGACGGAATGAACGATGCATTTCGGTTTGCCTGTCGTGCCTGAAGAATAGAGCACAAATAGCGGATCGTTAAAATTAACACGAGTAAAAGTTAGCGCTTCGGGTGTGTATTGATTCAGGACGTTTTGCCAATCTTGAGTGCAGACGTCGCATTCAAAAATGTGTGGTTTAAGGTAGCTAATTTGGCAAACCTGTTTAAGACCATCAAGATGATCCGCAATATGCTGGTTTTTCTCAGACATATCGAAAGTTTTGCCATTGAATGTATAGCCATCACAAGTAAACAGGATTTTAGGTTTCACTTGACCAAAGCGCTCTAAAACGCTTTCAACGCCAAAATCAGGTGAGGTAGAAGTCCAGGTTGCCCCTAAACTGGTGGTTGCTAACATGGCTATCACCGTTTGAGGTAAGTGAGGCAAATAGCCAGCGACGACATCACCTTGCTTGATTCCACATTCTTTCAACCATTGCTGGACACTCGAAACTTCTTCACACAGTTGTTTCCATGTGTAGGTTTGCTTTTCTTCACGTTCATTTTCAAACCAAATCGCGAGATCATCGGGTTGGTGACACGCGTAGGTTAGCAAGTTTTCGGCGTAGTTAATTTGTGCGCTTGGGAACCATTTTATGTCTCTATTTTCGACGGGTTGCTGCCAGCGACTTTCTGCTTGCTCCTTTACGGTCTCTCCTTGAGTACCAATGACGTCGCAGAATAACCAGACTTCTTGCCAAAATTTTTCCACATGATCGAGCGACCATTGATGCAGATCGGCGAAGTTTTCAATGGTATTTCCTTGTCGATTAATGTGTTCAATAAACTGTGTGATGTTGGCTTCTTCGATACGACTTTCGCTCGGTTGCCATACTTTGCTGCTCTCGCGCATAGGTCCCTCTATAACAAAGTGGTAACAGATTTTAGTTTGAGAGGAATACACGATAAAGTCAAACAAGCTAGATATTATATCGTGTCATAAAAATCATGCAGTTACGACGTGTTGTAAACAATATGTTACATCGGGTTGATACTGAGAAAATCGTGTGGGGATTGGAAGCTCTTAAGACTGCAGATAGGCTTAATGTAAAGGATTTGTTAATGGAGATGTGCCATGACTCAGTATCGTTCTAAACCCGTAAACCAGGAAGGCAGGGTTGAATGGAGCCGTGAAGAAGACGCCATTTGGCGAGATTTGGTAACACGACAAATGGGTGTGATCCAAAACAGAGCTTGTAAGGCTTACTTACACGGTTTAACGCTGCTTGATTTACCTCAAGACCGCGTTCCTCAATTGCCAGAAATTAATCGTGTCTTGATGGAGACAACAGGTTGGCAAGTGGAGCCCGTTCCCGCGCTTATTGATTTCGACCGATTTTTTAATCTACTCGGTAATAAGCGCTTTCCAGTCGCCACATTCTTGCGTACAAGAGATGAGTTCGATTACTTACAGGAGCCGGATTTCTTCCATGAAATATTTGGTCATTGTGCGATGTTAACCAACCCAGATTTTGCTGCATTTACCGAACATTATGGTCAACTAGGGCAAGCCGCTACACCAAAACAAAGAGCCTATCTCGCTCGTCTCTACTGGTTTACCGTAGAGTTTGGCTTGGTGAAAGAAGGGGACAAAACCAAAATTTACGGTGGTGGTATTCTCTCATCTCCTGGCGAAACCCTCTACGCATTAGAGAGTGATGTAGCAATTCGCGACCCATTTGAATTACAAACTGTGTTGAGAACGCCTTATCGTATCGACATCATGCAACCGAAGTACTACGTGATTGATGACTTTTCTCAGCTCTTTAAAATCAGTCAGTTAAATTTATTGAAACAAGCTGATCTAGCGATTGAAGCTGGACTGCTTCCTCCACTTTTTGAACCAAAGGAACCTGCTCATGTTGAATGAACAAAAATGCGAAGCTTGTAGTATCGATGCTATTGCACTAAGCAAAGAAGAACAACAATCTCTGTTGCTGCAATTGTCTGATTGGCAGATCATTGAAAGAGAAGACATACCTCAACTAGAAAAGGTGTATAAATTTAAGAACTTCAAACAAGCATGGGCTTTCAGTAACAAAATCGCGGAACTGGCAGAAGATGAGTTCCACCATCCTTCTATTTTGTTGGAGTGGGGTAAGGTCACCGTAACGTGGTGGAGTCACTCGATCAAAGGTCTGCATAAAAACGATTTTATCTGCGCATCAAAGTGTGACGCACTAGCATCGGCAGAGTAGGACATTACCTCACACAAAAAACGCCCGGCTTTATGCCGGGCGTTGTGTTTCTGTATGACTTTTACATTGCTTTATAGATTGATTCGGAAGACGGAAGTCGTGCCCGATACCTCATTACCAACGGCGATAAAATGACTACCATTACGGATAAAGTAATTAATGGATTCTGGGCCTAAATCGCCTGCTTTTGGATTGTATGTGTCGTTGGTGCATTCTCCATCTTCCACTTGTGTACACACTGGCTGATTGTAATCACGACGGTTTACGTAATGTAGGAACTGCACTTGTTTCGGATCGGTAATGTCATAAATCATAATACCGCCTTGGCGCTCTAAGCCGATGAACACGTAATGGCGACCGTTAATTTGTGCTACTTCAATCGCCTCTGGCTCAATGCCTTTATCATCACTTCGGTCATCGCCACTGTGATTGTTATCGTTGGTACTGTTGAAGTTTTTACCTTCATTCAGCAGCGCGATGGTCGCGAAATCGTCACCACTATCGAACACCAACTTGCCGTTTTCATCCCAAATCGAGAATGAACGTGCGCCAAATGCTTGAACCTTATCTTGTGCAGAAAGCGTTTGTGCCGGCTTAATCACTTTTAAACGCGCGAGTTGTTTGTTGTCTTTTAGTGCCTCTGCCAATGGGTGTTCTGCTGCTACTTTCAGCTTCTTACCGCGCACTTCATCAATATGGCTTAAACAGCTCCCTTGCTCAGATGTGTATTCATCTGTACCAAGGTAATCGTCTTCATCCCACATAAAGCCAGCTTTGTCGCACAGTTCTTGAGTGGTTTTGAATCCGTACTCACGCCCGTCGCCTTCATTTGCGGATACGATGTAAGTACTCCCATTCACTGAGTAGCTGTCGATGGTGTCAGGCATAAATAAGCCAACCAGTTGTGGGTAGCTTTTCAAGTTTCCAATAATTTTGTCTTTGTTAGATGCATCGAGTTTAGCGTCCGACCAAGACTTCTCACCTAAGCCAACAATTTTTTCTACCGATTTGCTCACTGGATTGACGATTGCCATGGCGTTATTTTCTTGTAGCGCGACATAGATTTTACCGTTATCTGCAAAAGTGAGGTATTCAGGCTCTAGATCTTGAGCGATAGTGGCGTTTGGCCCCGAAATACGCACATTCATTGGGAGCTCTGCTTTTCGTGAACCATCAAACTCATTAAAGCCAATTTGTGTCACTTCTGCTTGAGTAACGCCAAGGTTCAGATCGATCAAAGTGACGCTACCTTCAGGATCGACGCTGTAATCGCTGTTTGGTTCGCCCTCATTAGCGGTTGCGATGTATCGGCCATCTTTCGAGAAGCCCACCATGTCTGGCAATGCGCCTGTTGGGAACGTCGTGACTAATGACAAATCGTCGGAGCGGTACAAACCAACAATACCATTCGCTTGTTTATTACTGTTTTCAATCGCAACCGCGACCAAACCATTGAATACAGCGACACTGTTTGCAGCGCCAATTTCAACGCCAGCTGCTTCGCCAGCGCTGTTGAGATCAATGAATGCGGTTTGCGTTGGTACGCCGTTGTCATCCATAGAAAGTACATCGACACGTTTTGCTTCAGCATTGATCACATAGAGCTTATCCGTACAGGCGTCATAACTGACGATTTCAGCTGCCGATGTGTCGAATGGGGCATCAGCAACGGATGTCCCGATAAACGTTAACCCTTGAATTGAAGTTTCCCCAGCAACGGGCGCAGTGGTAGGTTTGCATTGTGTAGCGAATGAAGCCACGGTATCTTCGGGTTGTGATGAACACGCGATGGCAAGTGATGACAATGCGAGTGCACCGATTGCCTTTAAAGGGGTGATCATGATATCTCCTTATCAATCCGATACGTTGTCAATCAGCATGGGGTTTATGCTTCTGTCCATTTCCGCAATTGGAATGATGGAACGCTGAATGACGTGTGATTTGGTAAGGCTCTGAATATATGTATGATTGATGACTCTTATATTGGCTTTTTATGAAACTAATGTGTCATCAAAATGATGAAGTAGGGATAGAGGAATAATGGAATTAAAATCGTTTTTAGATTTGTTGGCAGCTTCACCAGAGCAGGTCGAATTTGAAGCAACGATGGCGGTGATCGAAGAAAACTATACGTTTGAGCCAACCGCTTTTGTTAATGGTGAGACGCAAAACAACGCGGGTGAGAACAACGGTTCGTGTAAGATCTTCGCTTTCGGCTTGCTAAATAACCTAGACAAAGAAGCGACGCTAGCCTGCTTTGGCCGTTTTTATCGTGAAGATGTATTGCAGCATCCAGAGAATAGCGATCACCAGAATATTCGTAATTTTATGGTAACAGGGTGGGATGGTATTAAGTTTGAAGCACCCGCTTTAACCGCTAAATAAACACCAGTCAGAAAACGCAGAACAGTAAGCCAGTCGTATTATGCGACTGGCTTTTTTTCTAGACATTTTCGGCACAAACACAGCTGGTTGGCGCTTGGCTTGGGTAAATCACGGGTTTCAATAGTAAAGCACCAACAGGTTTCTTTGCCTGCGGCGATATCACAATGGGCTTGAGTCCCGCACTCAGGACAATTGTGCGTTGAATCTTCCCCTGCGATTTGTTCGATAATCGTATCTCGTTGGAGATCGGTTTTGTCTTTCCATTGGATGATTTCATCCATCGTTCGGTGACAACCAGAGCATATTCCGGCGTTATTTTTACATGCTGCTCGACAAGGTGACTTCATTGCTTTCTCGTTCTCATTTTTTATGCCGCGTACTCTAGCACAAAGCGAGTCAAAGCCGCCAAAATAAACGTGAGTGCGATTTGCTGGTGAGGAGAGGACGGCAGTGATATTCTTGGACGAGTTACCTAAAATCTTTGTCACTTATGTTAGAAAAAGAAAACCTCATTAAACTCGCTAGAATGCAAATGCCATTTGGGAAATATGCAGGGCGAGTGTTAATCGACCTACCTGAAGAATACTTACTGTGGTTCGATAAAAAGGGCTGGCCAAGCGGCGAACTAGGGGATTTGCTCAAGCTGTGTTTAGCGCTCAAAATTGAAGGCTTAGATAGTGTCGTGAAGCCTTTGAAGCGTATGTAACTAGCCACAGAAACTCCCACTTTTAATGAAAAGACTTATTATGAATTTTGATATCGATGCACTGAAACACCACCAATTGGTCGAAGATGGTAAATTAGAGGGATGTTACATTCATCAGCCAGCTCAAGGTAGCCAGCAAGATGACAAAGCTGTTTTGGCAGAGCGCCAAGCGTTGGAAAAAATGGGGTATAAGGTAATACAGGTTAAAGCTAAAGGCGGGACAACAACGTTTGCCGAGGCGATGCAAAAGCTTGCGAAGGAAACTGCTCACCTGCCTAAGGAGTAAGTGAGTGTAACCTGCCACAGCTTCCCTAGTTATTCCACGATACCATGTGTTTTCATCAAAAGAGCCAGACCGTTAGGCTGACTCTTTTTTGCTCCAAACCCGTTGAGAGCTTAAACATTGATCGTATCAATAAATTCCGTCAGTAGAGAAACCAGTTAGTTGCATAAATAACGAGAAGGACTAGAAGACCTAGAAGGAATGGGAAGGTTAGCATCATTGCGAACTTTTTCTTGAAGCTTGGTTTATCGAATACCACGCCTTCGGCCTCCCTTACTCTTCGCTCTTCATCAAAATGCCATTTAATAGCTAAGTAGGCTCCAATACCTAGTACAATAAGCTTAAAAGCTCCAGCAAAGTACGGAAAGAAGTTAGCCCAACTGTCGTTCATTATCCATCTCTCTCAAATTAAATATGGGCTTTACGGTAGCAGAATCCAAGGTTTATGTTTAGTGCTCTCCCAATGTCAGGCGCCCTGGCTAGCACAAGCCTACTGCTCGTGCTAACTGACCACAACTCTCTTTACAATATACTTAGTTATTAATAATTTAATAGAAAAGGACTAGAACACTTATATCAGTGGCGTGTCTGTATGGTTTGTAACGTTTTTGTCGAGTAGACGACACCTGTTACCAAGTGTCGTCCCTCTAAGAACCCAGCGTGCAACTTTCACCGCACTAAGCTCAAGCCTTCACAAAGGCACCTGATGGCACCCAGCAACTTATAAAGCAGTGAG